>NZ_JBTXLU010000001.1:0-780050 GCF_054871745.1 Enterococcus sp. LJL98
TACTCTTTTCAGTTAAACAATACCAAAAAGTACACGTGATGTAAAGTTGAACCGCCGTATACGGAACCGTACGTACGGTGGTGTGAGAGGACGAATAATCATTTAATGATTATTCTCCTACTCGATTCTATTTCTAATTAAATTTGAAATATTCTGACAAAACTAATTGACTTTTAATATAATTAACTGTATATTATAAAGAAATTAAAGAAAGTTCATTTTAGAGGAGACGATACGTATGCAATTCACGAATAATCTATTTTTATTAGTCATTATTAGGTAGAGGACTTAGAACACCGGAGCAAGATGATCCGTTTGTTTGAGTCCTATTCGTGTTACGAAATGGGATTCTCGCAAAAGAGTATCCTATTCTCTTGAATAGAAGGATGCTCTTTTTTTATTCGATTCTTTGGAGGGAGATAATAGTAAAAAATATATTATAAAAGTGTAGGGAAGTCTACTTTTGAACCAAATATTGGCCAAATAAGAAACAAATGATGGAATGATTTGTCTGTAATATAGAGGAAAAAGGTGTAGATTGACTGGACTTGCTCAAAAGACAAAGAACTGACTCATAAGATATTAGGAGGAATTTTGATGGAGAATAGACAAATAAAAGACGAAACCCAACAATCGTACTCCGGTGCTCATCTGTTGTTGCGTTGTTTGCAACAGCAAGAAGTGGAGATGATTTTTGGTTATCCAGGTGGAGCCGTGTTACCAATTTATGATGCCTTATACAATGCGGATATTCCAAATATCTTAACGCGTCATGAGCAAGGGGCGGTTCATGCAGCTCAGGGGTATGCAAAAGCCACTGGAAAACCAGGAGTGGTGCTTGTGACGAGTGGTCCGGGAGCTACAAATGTGGTGACTGGCATTGCAGATGCAATGGCGGACTCAACACCTTTGGTAGTGATTACTGGTCAGGTAGCAAGCCCGGTTATTGGTAAAGACGCTTTTCAAGAGGCAGATATTTTGGGAATTACACTGCCGATCACAAAGCATAATTATCAAGTTCGTAACATCGAGGATTTAGAAAAAACCTTAACAGAGGCGTTTCATATAGCTACAACGGGTCGAAAAGGTCCGGTAGTCATTGATTTACCCAAAGATATGACGTTAGCAACAACGAAAGTATCAGATAAAGCAGTAACGATTCAACTTGAAAGCTATCAACCAAACACGGATCCTTCTGAGACGCAAATTAATAAATTGATGGCAGGGTTACAAAAGGCTAGCTGCCCAGTTCTACTAATTGGTGCAGGGGTAACCGCAGCAGATGGTGAGATGCTTTTGAGAACATTCGTCGAAAAATATGCGATTCCAACGGTTTCAACCTTACTGGGATTAGGGATCCTTCCTAATGACACACCAGAATTTTTAGGGATGGGAGGAATGCATGGGAGCTATGCCGCAAATATGGCCTTAGCAGAATGTGACTTTTTAATTAATATTGGTAGTCGTTTCGATGACCGCTTGGCAAGTTGTCCAGCAGAGTTTGCGCCCAATGCAACGATTGCTCATATTGATATCGATCCAGCAGAAATTGGAAAAGTGATTGAAACCGATATTCCAATTGTTGGTGATGCAAAAGTCGCTTTGCAAAAATTGCTCGACTATCCCTATCAAAAAGTTGAAATGACCTTATGGCAAGAACTTTGCCAACAACGCAAAAAAAATTATCCATATACGTATGATAAAGACAACAAAGAAGAGATTAAACCGCAACGTTTAATTGAAAAAATTGGCGAATTAACGAATGGGCAAGCCTATGTCTCGACAGATGTTGGCCAACACCAAATGTGGGTCGCGCAGTACTATCCATTTAACTTTGGAAAACAATTAATTACAAGCGGTGGTTTAGGTACGATGGGTTACGGAATTCCAGCAGGGATAGGCGCCCAGTTTGCCCACCCTGAAAAAGAAGTCGTAGTTGTTGTCGGGGATGGTGGTTTCCAAATGACCAATCAAGAGATGGCACTGCTGAATGAATTTCAATTAAATGTGAAATTTATTTTAATCAATAATGCTTCTCTAGGCATGGTGCGTCAATGGCAAGAGAAATTCCATGGCAACCGTTTGTCTTCTTCGGTTTTTAATAATCAACCTGACTTTATTAAGTTAGCGGAGGCCTATGGGATTAAGGGAACGAAACTAACCGATCCAACAACATTTGAAAAAGAAATAGAAGAGGCTTTTGCTTATCAAGGACCACAATTAATTGAAGTGGTCGTTTCTAGTAGTGAACATGTGTTACCGATGATACCATCAGGCATGCCAAATCATAAAATGATTGGAGTGAAGGGGCAATGAGAAGAGTAATTGTCGCATTAGTTGCCAATAAATCAGGAGTGCTGAGTCGGATTACAAGTGTGTTAAACCGACGCCAAGTGAATATTGAAAGTATCTCAGTTGGAGCAACGGAACAAATCGAATTGTCACGCATGACGATTGTTGTGAATGTGAGTGATTTAGCTGAAACCGAGCAAGTAATTAAGCAACTCAACAAACAAATTGAGGTTTTAAAGGTCTTGGATATTACAAGCACCCCTCATATTGAACGGGAATTGGCTTTAATTAAGGTCAATGCCCCTACACCGATACGATCTGAAATTCAAGCGGTCATCGCGCCGTTTCGAGCAGATATCGTTGATGTGGCGCAAAAAAGCATCATGATTCAAGTGGTGGGCACCCACGAGAAAATTGATGCCTGTATTGAAGTGTTACGCCCTTATGGGTTAAAACAACTCGCTCGTACCGGAGTAACGGGACTTGTTCGAGGATAGATGAAAAATAAAAAACAAAAATATTGGGGGAATTAGTAATGGTTAAAGTATATTATGATGAGAACGTGGCAACAGACGAATTGAAAGGAAAGACAATTGCAATCGTTGGTTACGGTTCGCAAGGTCATGCGCATGCACAAAACTTACGTGACAACGGCCACAGCGTCATCATTGGTTTACGTGAAGGAAAATCAGCAGAAGCAGCAAGAGAAGATGGATTTGAGGTTTATCCAGTGAAAGAAGCTGCTGCAAAAGCAGACTTAATCATGATTTTGGCACCAGATGAAATTCAAGGTGCACTTTATGAAAATGAAATTGCACCAAGTTTAGAAGCTGGAAACTCTCTCGTTTTTGCTCATGGCTTCAACGTTCACTTTGACGTGATTACGCCTCCAAAAGATGTGGATGTTTTCTTAGTTGCACCAAAAGGACCTGGTCACTTAGTTCGTCGAACGTTTACAGAAGGCTTTGCCGTACCAGCCTTGTATGCTGTTTATCAAGATGCAACGGGCAAAGCACAAGAAACTGCTTTAGCTTACGCAAAAGGGATTGGTGCAACTCGCGTAGGCGTGCTAGAAACGACTTTTAAAGAAGAAACAGAAACGGATTTATTTGGAGAACAAGCCGTATTATGTGGTGGTTTAACTAGTTTAATCGAAGCTGGTTTTGAAACGTTAGTTGAAGGTGGGTATCAACCAGAACTGGCTTACTTTGAAGTCTGTCACGAATTAAAATTAATCATCGACCTCATTTATGAAGGTGGATTTGGTAAAATGCGTGATTCTATCTCAAATACAGCGGAATATGGGGACTATGTTTCGGGGCCTCGCGTGATTACGGCTGATGTGAAGGAGCGGATGAAAGACGTTTTAACGGATATTCAAAATGGAAACTTTGCAAAAGGTTTTGTTGATGACAACGCGAATGGCTTTACAAACTTTAAAGAAATGCGTCAAACAAGAAAAGCACATCAAATTGAAACGGTTGGTGAAGAATTACGTAAAATGATGCCATTTGTTCATTCAGGTGAGTAAAAAATAGCGAGGTGAACCCTTTGGAGTATGTGACAAAAGAACAAATTCAAGCAGCCCATGAAAGTTTAAAAGGAGCAGTCATCCATACTCCTTTGCAACACGATGCTTATTTATCAGAAAAATACCAAGCCAATATTTATTTGAAGCGAGAGGATTTACAAAAAGTTCGCTCTTTTAAATTACGAGGTGCCTATCACGCGATACAACAACGAACAGCCCCCGAGTTAAGTCGGGGGGTTGTTTGTGCCAGTGCTGGAAACCATGCTCAAGGGGTGGCATATACTTGTCGTCGCCGAGAAATCCCAGCAACGATTTTTATGCCAACAACGACTCCTCAACAGAAAGTTTCACAAGTCGCCTTTTTTGGTGGTGATTGGGTGGATATTCAACTTGTCGGAGATAACTTCGATTTATCTGCACAAGCAGCAAAAGAATATGCCAGCAGTCGGAAAATGGTTTTTATTGATCCTTTCAACGATGCAGCAATTATTGCTGGACAAGGGACTGTGGCGGTTGAAATCATGGAAGAACTTCAAAAAGTCGCAGTTGTCCCTGATTTTATCTTTTCTGCCATTGGAGGCGGTGGTCTTGTCAGTGGCGTGGCTAGCTATGTCAAAGGAGTGAGTCCATCGACCCAAGTAATTGGAGTTGAACCAAAAGGAGCAGCATCGATGGAGGCTGCCTTTGCACAAAATCAACCGGTCGCGTTGGAAAATATTGACAAGTTTGTCGATGGAGCTGCGGTAAAAGAAGTCGGGGATCTCACTTATGCGCATGCACGTGCATTTGTCGATCATTTAATGCCGGTCGATGAGGGCCAAGTTTGTGTGACTATCTTAGAATTATATAGTAAACAGGCAATTGTGGCAGAACCAGCGGGTGCTTTAAGCGTTGCTGCATTGGAAACGATGCGTGAAGAAATCAAAGGAAAAACAGTTGTTTGTATCATTAGTGGTGGCAATAATGACAGTAGTCGGATGGCTGAAATTGAAGAACGAGCGTTAATTTATCAAGGATTAATGAATTATTTTGTCATTCATTTCCCACAAAGACCAGGTGCTTTGAAGGAATTTGTCAATGACGTCTTAGGGCCAGAGGATGATATCACTCGTTTTGAATATACGAAAAAAATAAATCGGGGGACAGGTCCGGTCATTCTTGGCGTCTTATCGAAAGATACAAAAGACCTACCAAGCTTATTTGCTCGCATGCTTGAATTCGATCCGAATTATCTATCGTTAAATGAACACCCTTCTTTATTTACCTTATTAGTTTAATTAGACTTCTTCGATGCGCTGGAAATTTCATTCGGTTGCTCGAAGGCGTCTTTTTTTTTTTACTTTTTTTGGTCTCTGAAACGGGCTATGTTATAATTAAAGTAACATCTGCAGACAAGGGTGGTGAGGCGAGTGCAAATGAACTATCGACAAGCGACACTGGAATCCAGCATTACTTATGGTGAAATCTTAACAACAAGTATTCAACCAACGATGTATCAGGGAAAACATGTCATTATCTTAACGAATCAACGGTATTATGATCGTTTTTTCGAAAAAATCCAAGGCGTTTTTTCGTCAGTTGCGATGGATTGGTACGTTTGTCGTAACCAATTGTATGCGAATACGTTGGAAGAATGGATGAGCCTGTTAGCTTACTTGGAACAATTTTCGCGTAAGAAAGCGTACTTATTGGTAGCGATAGGGAATGCAGGCGTCGTTGAATTAGCTGGGTTCTTACAAAAGGTTAGCCTGCTCGACAGCACGTTTTGGGCTATCCCAGTGTCTTTTCAGAGCTACACACAATCCTTAGTACCTGAAAAGACGATTTATCGTCAGCCGAGTCGACCCATACTCAGACAAATCAATTTACCAGAAAAAATTTTTCTTGATCAAACGATGCTCGGCCCAAAAAGAGAAGGTCGTCTAATTGATTTACAAGTATTTATTCGGACGGCGGTTGTTTGCGATTATCAATTATTACGACGACTTTTCAAGGAATATCCGAATCAAAAACAATTGCAAGCAACGAATTTTACTGCTTTAATAGAGGAGCTAACCTCCTATTATCAAATGTCAGTCAAGACGATTGAATCATATGGGAAGGTTTTTGAAGAAGCTTTTTACTTGACTGAGGGTGGGCATCACTTGTCTGAGAACATGAAACGTTTTTTAGGTTTTTTGATGCACTTCATTTGGAATGCATTCGAAGAAACATGGACATTTAACCTTGAGAACTTTTTGCTTTGGTTGAATCATCTGGGTTTTCCTATATTCTTTCCCGAACAGATTTCAATGGCTGAATATTTTCAAAATGTCTTGCAACTTGTTGAGGGGGGAACGGTCGTTTGTTTAACACGCGTAGGTGAGAAAGGACCAGATAAAAAAGTGAACGAACAAAGCTTAATTAATGCTTTTGAAAATTATCAAAAAATATGTAGAGAAATAAAGAGGGAAAACAATGACACATAGTGAAAAAATGTTGGATGCCATCCAAAAAGAAGATCTCGTACAAGTCCAAATTGAATTCGCGCAAGCGATTCGAAGTGATGACAATGAGACGTTGATGGAATTGGGAGAAGTTTTGTTATCAATTGGCTTTTTAGAAGAAGTGAAAGAGGTTTATGAGGCCCTTTCACGGCGCTTGCCGGCAGAAAGAGAGGCATTTCTATTGCCTTTAGCAGAAGTTGCGATTGAAAACAATGAAATGGAAGCAGCTTTTGAAATGTTAGAAGAAATTTCAAAAGAAAGCCCTTATTATCCGCAATCCTTGTTAATTTTGGCGGATATCTATCAAATTCTAGGGATTCCTGAAGTAAGTGAAGCCAAGTTAAAGGAAGCGCAAGCCTTACTTCCAAATGAGCCTCTGATTCATTTTGCTCTTGCAGAATTGTATTTTTCAAATCAACAATATCAAGAAGCACTGCTCAATTATAACCGACTGTTAGAAGTGGGAATCGAAGAAATGTTGGGCATTTTAATTATCGAGCGAATCGGTACATTGCTAAGCATGCAAGGGGATTTCGAAGAGGCCGTTCCCTATTTGGAAGCTGCAATTACTGAAAAAGAAACCCCAGAGACTCTTTTTCAACTCGCTTTTGTTTACCTACAAATAGATGAAACGGAAAAAGCGATTCCGTTTTTAGAAAAAATTCGTCAGCTAGATCCACAATATCAAGGAGTCTATTTATACTTGGCTCAAGCTTTACAAAAAGAAGAACGTTTAGCAGAAGCACAGGAAGTCATTGAGGCTGGAATTGCTGAAAACCCTTATGAAGTGGCCTTTTATCATTTTGCTTCGGAGAATAGTTATCGACTACATGAGAGCAAAAAAGCGGAATCCTTTTTATTAAGGGCACTTGAGACAGGTGAACAAACCGATGAAACACGTTTAATTTTAAGTAACTTCTATTTAAATGAAGAAATGTTTGAAGAAGTCATCGAAACGATTGCTGGTTTAGAAAATCCAGACCAGCCCTATGCCCTATGGAATCTTGCTCAAGCCAATTATCATTTGGAAGAGTATGCCAAGGCAGCGAAATATTATGATGAAGCGAGTTTCTTATTAAGTGAAGAAGCGGACTTTTTAAAGGAATACGGATTGTTTTTACGTGAAGAAGGACGTTTGCGCGAGGCAAAAACGACCTTAGCGAATTACTTGAGTTTGGAACCAGGAGATTTGGAAGTGCAGTCACTCTTAGATGATCTATTAGAAAGGTAGGCATCCATCATGACCATCGATATCAAAGATAAGAAGCGATTTTTAACATGGCTCATTACGCATGAATTTTTTGTCCGCCGAGAAGTTTCATGGATTTTAAACTATTTGGTGACGCATGATGCCATCTTAAAACAAGTGCATTTTGTTGAATCAGCAAAACGTACACCACGTGGTATCTGTGTGAAAAGCTCCACCGTTTCAGATCAGTCAATTACGTTATTTTTGAACGATCGCACCTACCAAGATAGTGACCAAATTTTTCACGAAATACGCTTTAACTGGCAAGAGCCCTTATACTTGGAGTGTATTTTCCCCGAGTCTTGGGACAATTCCTTTTACTTAGCCGTTTTAGAAGATAATCCCTATCATAAGTGGAATGACTCGCTAGATGAAGAGATGGTTGAACGTGTGGACGCTTTTGTTAGACAAGCAGAGATTGACAATCAAATCCAAGAACTTTATCAAAAAATTGATACGGCGTTAGAAAACGATGATCAATTGCTCTTTCGACAATTAACTGAAAAAGTAAAGGATTTAATGATTCAAAAAGAAGAAGCAACTTAAGCTTTAGGTTGCTTCTTTTCCTTTTATTTTTTAATTGAAAAAAGGGGTTTTCTTTTGGGAAGAAGGTAACTAAACCCTTCGCCGTGAACCTCATGTACATTAATGATTGAAATAAATGCTTGGGGATCTTGTTCGTGAATGAGCCGCTTCGCTAAAGTGATTTCCCGAGGTGTCATGACCATATAAAGCATTTTTTTTGAGTGTTTTGAGTAACCTCCTTCACCGTTTAGATAGGTCACACCTCGTTCAAGTTCGTGCATGAGGATTTCAGCTAAGATTTCATTTTTCTCAGACATGACGAGTATCCCTTTTGCGGCATATCCACCATCTAAAATCGAATCAATAATTTTAGAAAAAACATAAGCAAATATTAGCGTGTACATCATGCGATTTAGACTGATATAAGTCAGGGAAGCACTAAGAACCAAGCTATCAAAAATTAACAGCGAGCGACCGACAGATATCCCGAAATATTTTTCAATGATGAGTGCAAAAATGTCACTGCCACCCGTTGTCCCGCCAACTTTATAGACTAAGCCACTTCCAACCCCGCTAATCAATCCGGCGAGGAGAGCAGCGATTAAAATATCTTCTTGTAAATCAATTTGAAAAGGAATTTTTTGCCAAAAAGCGAGCCAAAAGGAAAGGCCAAAAGTTCCTATTAGTGTGTAATAAAAAGAACGAAGACCCAAATATTTTCGACCGATAAGGATTAAGGGGATGTTTAGCAAGAGAGTGCTGATGGCGGGATTGATCCCAAAAAGGGCGCGGAAAATCAGCGTAATCCCAGTGATTCCTCCTTCTGCTAAGTGATTAGGGATGTTGAGGAAAATCACAGCAAAGCCAATGATGGCCGTGCCGACAATCATTACGAAAACATCACGTAAAATTTTTAAAGAAAACCATTGTTTCATATAGAACCCTCCAATAAGACATCATCTCTTTGTTTTGATGGTATCACGAAAAAAGCCTAGGGACAATTGACTTCTTCTAGGAATTCTCATTTTCTTTTGCTATTATAGGAGGGAGGTGAAAGGTATGCAAGAAAGAGAACGTTCGTTGGCGTCAATGCAACAAGAAGTCGATGAGTATATTCAACAATTTAAAACGGGTTATTTCTCCCCATTGGCTTTGCTTGCGCGTTTGACAGAAGAAGTGGGAGAGTTGGCTCGTGAAGTCAATCATACTTATGGTGAAAAACGTAAAAAAGAAACCGAAGCAGAAAATAGCGTTGCGGAAGAATTGGGCGATGTATTGATTAATACTGTGATTATGGCAAATGCTTTGGGGATTGATTTAACAGAAAGTTTCGAAAAAAATATGGTAAAGTTTAACCAACGGGATCGTTTTCGTTTTGAACGAACAGATGGAAAAACGGGAAATGAGGAGTGAGTAGATGGAGCTAAAGAAACTCCCATATGAATACGAGAAAGCACTGCCTCTTTTAAAAAAAATTGAAGCTGCGGGTTTTGAGGGCTATTTTGTCGGAGGGAGTGTTCGGGATGTTTTATTAGGACAACCAATCCATGATGTCGATATTGCGACCAGTGCTTTCCCAGCTGAGATTAAAAGTATTTTTCCTCGCACGATTGACGTAGGGATTGACCATGGGACGGTTTTGGTCTTGGTGGAAGAAGAAGGTTATGAAATTACGACTTTTCGAACAGAATCCACTTATCAAGATTTTCGCCGACCGGACCACGTTGAGTTTGTTCGTTCGTTAGAAGAAGATTTGAAACGTCGTGATTTTACGATTAATGCATTTGCGTTAAAAGAAGATGGTGCGATTATTGATTTATTTGGTGGTTTGGAGGACTTGAATCATCGTATCTTGCGTGCGGTGGGCAACCCTTATGAACGATTTCATGAAGATGCTTTGCGAATGATGCGTGGCCTACGGTTTGTCAGTCAATTAGGTTTTACCTTGGAAGAAAAAACAAAAGCATCCATTTATGAAAATCATGCGTTATTGGCGAAAATTTCAATTGAAAGAATTACAATTGAATTTGTAAAGCTATTGTTAGGTCAAAATCGCCGATTAGGAATCTCCATGTTAATCGAAACCAACTGCTATCAGTATTGTCCAGGGTTACGTGGGCAAGCAAAAGCCTTGCAAGCATTTGCTTCTTTGCCAGAAAAACAACTTGAAAACGAAGTCCAAGCATGGACGTTACTGATCGATCAACTTGGACTGACTGCAGAAGACGTTCGTCCGTTTTTAAAGGCGTGGCGGTGTTCCAATCAAATGATTCGGTCGGTTCAGCAAGCTTTTAAAGGTTTGCAATGGCGGAAGAAGGCGATGTATTCGAAAATGTTATTGTACGATTTAAAAGAAGAGACCATTCTCACGGTTGAAAGCCTGTTGCCTTATTACGGTTTAGCCAGCCAGCAGGAAGAGGCACGAAATGCCTATCACAAACTCCCAATTAAAAAATTAACAGATTTAGCTATTAATGGACACGATCTGATGACGGAATTTCAAAAACCGGGTGGTCGATGGTTGAAAGAAGCTCTAGAAAAATGTGAACAAAGTGTTGTGGAAGGGCAAATAAAAAACAAAAAAAAATCGTTGTTTGATTACCTAAAAGAAGAACAGAATGATTTGGTTGCTTTGTGAAAATTAGTAATAAGATTTGTTTTATTTACGACTTTGAGAGGTTATGTTAAACTATAGATGTATTAAATCGATAAAGAATAAGTGAGGAGCGTTCAAGATGGCAAGAGAAATGAAAGCTTTAAAAATTTTATTCCGTAATGGAGAAACATGGACGGTAGATCGTCGTTACATTGGAGACCTATGGATTAAACAAATCACAACGAGTTTTGGTCGAATTAAAGGAAGTGAATTTGTTGAAATTCATCCATGTGCGGGTTTCAAGATTGAGATTTATGCAGAAGGAGATCATGTGAAAACACATGATATTAACCTTGGTGGACTTGAATTAGGAATGTTCTCTCGAGCATTGAAGTATGAAGACATCGAACGTATGGAGATTATTTATCAAACAGGAGCACCTGAATTGGTTTACTTCCCATACAAAGACAAATCAACAGAAGGCTTAGACAACGAGTACCAATCCACTCGTGTCAGCGAAAAAACAAAAAGCTTGTATATTGTGATTGATCCAGAACAAACGGTAGATGAAGTATACGGCGAATTCTTTTAAGAGATTAAATTTATAAATAATTAAGGGACTGTGATTGTCGAAAGTTCCTATTCTTCAAGAGTGAAAGTCAAGGATTTAGTTATTTTTTGCAGGGAGTAATAGTGAAACGCAAAAAATGATTCCTCGGATTTGGCGAACTTCAAGAATAGGCGACAATGACAGTTTTTGTTTTGTATAGAATGGAGAAAAGATGAAAAAGAAAAAAGGTCATTTAAGCAAAAAAACAGCAGGCATTTCATTTGCCATCCTTGCCTTATTGGTATTTACTGTTACGGCAGGTCAAATCGATCTCAATCAATTTGACCCCAACGATTGGTCAACGATTATCGACGTGTTTCGTGAGACACCTGCGAAAAAGGAGAACTATGAAACATTATCTGCCTTGCCCGACTTTGACGGTGGGGAAACGGTGGTAGAAATAAATCATAATCAACCGAATTTTTCTCCAGCAGACTTGTCCCTTGCGCAAGGGTATTGGCAAACTTTTATGGACCTAGATTCGTTGAATCGCGTAGGTCAAGCAAATGCAATGCTTCATCGGGACTTTATGCCTACCGAAAAACGGGGAGACATCTCAAAAGTTTATCCGACTGGATGGAAACAAAAGAAAATGAGTCAAGGGGACATGCTTTATAATCGATCGCATTTAATTGGCTATCAATTTTCTGGTGAAAATGATAACTGGAAAAACCTAATGACGGGCACGCAGTATATGAATCAAGTGACGATGAAAAGTTATGAGCAAGAAGTCGCAAAACACCTAAAAGAAACGGACCATTATGTTCGTTATCGAGTGACACCCTACTTTAAAGGGGATGAGTTCGTTGCTCGAGGCGTTCAAATGGAAGCAAAATGTGTCGAAGATGATGTCATTTCATTTAATGTTTTCTTATATAACGTACAAGAAGGGTATGCTATTGATTATAAAACCGGTGAAGCAAAAGCGAAGGAAAACTAGATAAAAGCGAAAAGCTGACATGGAATTCTAAAAAAGATTCCATGTCAGCTTTTTATATGCCAAAAGATATTTTTTTGTCTTGAACACGAGTTAATTCTACATAAATCCGTTCACATGCTTTGGTATCAAGATAAAAGTAGAGATTTTTCTTTAAATCTTTCCGGTAAACTTTCTCAAGGCGATTCCATCTGATTTTCTTTTCGATGGCATCTAAAACATCGCTGAGATGATGAAAGATGGGGCCGGGGAGGGAAAAATCCGCTTTTTTTGTGTCTGAAATTTCGGGAACAGGTTCGTCAAATTGATAGTAAAGGACCGTTCGTTTTTGCAAAGCGAAGTCGAGACCGACACTTGAATAATCGGTAATCATGATTCCATGTGTTTTCATTAGTGTTTGTACATTTTCATTTTTGGCATCTAGAATGTTTACTTCTTTTGCTTGAAAAAGGTGACGATACTTTTGAAAGTTGTTGTGCAGGTAAAAAGAAATCGTTACCTGTTGCTCATGAACAAATTGTTTGAGTCTAGGATTTGTAAGTAAACGTTGGAATGCCAGGTAAAAAGGGGTCTTCATAAACTCAGCATCTGACAAATGATCTTGTCCACGTCGCCAAGAAGGCATGATCAAGATTTTTTTGCGTGTATTATAGGTCTTCCAAAGATTTGCCCCTTCTAACAGGCGATCAAAGCGCGGCAGGCCAGTAATTTTTACTTCGTCTGCCGGATAATGCATGTCTTTTTCGACTAGTTCTGCTTCGCGTTTTGAGGAAACAATAAAGGTGTTGATTAAATCTGGTTGGCCGTTTTTGCCATAAAAAGTATCGACATTCTTTATAGCGGTGATTCCGTGTTGTAAAAAGAAGTTATGACATTTTTTTCGTTGCTTCTCAGTAGCTTTTGTGATTAGTGGAATCCCATAATTGATTGTATGGGAGGAAATTAAATAACTTGCTTGAAAAAACAAATGGACATGTTCTGGACTTTTGTAGTCAATGACTTTTTCTTGATAAGCTTGCAAGTTTTTGGCATCGGGGGCTTCTTTTTCAATGACATAATAGACATCAAATCGTTGGTCGTTTTTCATTAAATAGTTAAAAAATACCAAGCCGTTTTCTTGCGCTTTGTGTGGATATTCAAAAATTAGAACGATAGGTTTTTTTGCAGGAGAGACGTCTGTTTTTTTCTCATAATGAAAATAGGCCTCACCTGCTTCGTAAGACAACAAAGTCATTCGCGAGGAGAGATTCCCATAGCTCGTACTGTAAGAACGGAGAAAAAGAGTTTTTGTTTGTTGATCAGATAACGTGCTTTCAATAATCCCATCATTTTCCGCACCCAATCGAAAGGAGTAGGGCGTTAATGGGAAGAAGGTGCTATCGATGGTTAGCCAGTAATCAACAATCATTAAATGATAGCTTGTGGTTCTTAAATGGTGAAGGAAGTTGTCATTGAGCAGTTGGTTCTCAAATAAGTAATGGCAAGTATTTTGATACGTATTTGATTCGGTTTGAATGGATTCCTCAATCGGCAAGAGAACTGAAAAATGGTTGTTTGTCTCACGCTCTCGCATCGTTAAAGTAATCTGACTTAAAGGGATATTCTTTGTTTTTACCGTCAATTTAAGGATTGGCTTGGATTCATTCAGAAATTCTCCTTTACTCGTAAGATAATAAGCCCTCGCTGTTGGAACTTGATGCCACATAAAGCGAAGTTTCTGATCCAGGCTAAAATAAAGATAAATTGCGTGTTTATCAACAATTTGTTGGAGCGTGTTCATTAACTGAATGTTGAATCGTTCCGCTGTAATCTCTAAATCCGTTTCGCCGTAATAAATAAAAACTCGTGACTCTTGATCTGGAATCAACAGTTTTGCTACATGGACGGCAGAAATTCTCCAACAAGAGGACGAAACCTTTTCAAAAGGAGTGACTTTGGAATGATTACTGATACGTAAATTGGTGAGAGCGGTCTCTTGGCTTTCGATATAAAAAAAATCACTTTGCGTATAAAGGCTTATTTCTTCCATTAAAAAACCTCCTATCAATTTGGCATTCGAATTTTCTAACTTCATCTGTTAAGAAAAAGCTTAAGCAATGCTATTTATGCTATAATAAAAAGAACTTCTTCCTTATTATACAACGAATAGGAAGCAAAAAGATTGACAAATGAAGAAAAAATGAGGGGATCTAATTGTTTTCATCGAGTTACAATCAGAAAATTGGTTATTCACTGGTTTTAGGAGTGAATTGGTTGTTCACATACGATCGCCTATCCTTATTGTCCCTAGAATTGGCTTATTTAATAGGGATGGTATTGGTTTTTATCTGTTTACTTATACTTAGACGGCGCGTGTATTTTAATCGATGGGTGAAAGTTTTAATTGGAGTGCACCTTGTTTTTCATGGGCTTGTAATGTTAACGCTGCCAATCGGTCTTGTTTTTGCTCTCATCGGTTCGTATTATCTGGCATTGAAAATATTTTTGAGTGTGTATTTTCCCTCACTGGTCTTGGTCTGTTTAGACAGTTACTTCCTCTTTGGTAAACGCCTTTTTCTAAAAAAGGCAAAAAAATAAGCATCTACTGTCTGGATTCAGTAGATGCTATCAGTACGAACTCGAATTTTCGTCCATTAGAGAATTACACTCCTTATGCTGTTTTTGCTAATTCTTGTACTGCTTGTTCAATGGTACGACCGGTAGCAAAATGATTTTCGTCATTTTTATCAAAGACGATGAATAAGTTTAATTCGGTATCAAGTGTTACACGGTATTCCAATGTATTGTTATAGAATGTCATTTTACATTCTCCTTTCTTTAAGTGTTGATGAAAGGCAACCATGAGGTCAATAACGAAATCCCTAAATGAAGTATAGCACAAAAGAAAAAAACTTGTCAAATCTTACACGAGAAAAGCAGAGAATCGAAGAAAAGGTGCGAAGAAAGTGAAAAGAATGGCTTTTTGCAAGTTAATATTTTCTTAAGGATTCGAAGAAGAATCTGTCTGGTCTTGCTTCTTACTGATTGAAAAATCGTGTTGACATGATTATAAATGAAAGTATTTTTGATACGTATTCAAAAACAGTTAACATGGAAAATAAACAATGCGGCATCCCAATTATGAATTTGATGGGCAATAGGCTACGTCAATTTTTGATGGAAAAGAAAAAGTTGTGTGAATTCGTAATCAAAACGGGGTACCCTTAGTCACCTATGCAGGTAATCATCTTTCATGACACAAAACCGATGTACTCAAAAGTAGAGGCTTGTTAATTGATGGGGAATTCTTGTTTCTTGTGCTGCCTTATTGAATGTAGTTTTTTTCGTGCATTTTTTTAATAGAGACACATCGATGGTAGCGATTGAAGCAAGGAAGTCGTTAATCAAGTGTAGTTTTTTAAGCAGTACCCAGTGCCCATTTTGAACAGCTGAGAATCATTATTTAGAAGCTGGTTGATTGGTATGAACCAACTTTTTGCGCTGTCTATGAGTAAAGTACACCGGATCCATAGAGGAATGAGGCTTTCGAATTCGTGCGTAGTTCTTCGTGCAGGAAGAGGCTTATTATAGAGAGCTCCTTAAAATCGAAAGTAGTTCTACTTGACGAAACATCAAAATATCTAAAATAAACAAGATAGAATACGCAACCTTTGTTTTTGTCTAAAAAACGAACCTAAAGACATTTCTAAAGATATCGTGTTTTTAAGCAAACAAAAAAACGCCAAGCCCAATGTTACCAAGGGGTTTGGCGTCTGTAAGCGAAGCTTATTTTGTTTCACGATGTAAAGTGACTTTTCTTTCACGTGGACAGTATTTTTGTTTTTCTAAACGGTCCGGATTGTTACGTTTGTTTTTGCTTGTTAGGTAGTTACGTTCTTTACAAGAAGTACATTCTAAAGTGATGTTTACGCGCATCTTTTTTCCCTCCAATACTTTAAAGAATCCTCTAAGACATTTCTCAGACTTAAATATCATAGCATGACTCTCTGGAAAAAGCTAGTCTTTTTCTTATTTTTGTTAAGTAGTTCTACTTGACGAAGGAGGAAGAGAAAAAATGTGCTTTTTTGAGAAATCAATTTGCTATTCATGTGAAATTTCGGTACTATTTCCTAGTAGGAGTGTGAAGCATTTGAGCAAGAAAGAATTACGGCAACAGGGAATTCAAAGATTAAAACAATTGGCCAGTAACCCTCAGTTGAAGAGCGAAAAAGAAAGTCAAATTTTAGCCTTATTTTTTGCTTCTCGCCAATGGAAACTAGCAAAGACAATCGCGGTAATTCGCCCGGTTGATTTTGAACTAGATACAAAAAAAGTGATGAACAGAGCCTTTATTGAAGGGAAAAAAGTGGTCGTACCCAAATCATTACCTGAAAGGCGTTTGGCTTTTTATGAGGTCGATACTCAAACGAAGTATTATCAGACGAAGTTTGGTGTAGAAGAACCTGAAAGCAACTTGTTTGTCACGCAAGAAGAAATTGACTTGCTGATTGTTCCAGGTTTAGTATTTTCGACCAAAGGGTATCGCATTGGTTTTGGTGGTGGATTTTACGATCGTTACCTTGCAACGTACCAAGGAGAAACGTGTAGTTTGGTTTTTTCGGAACAAATAAATAATACATGGAAAAAAGATCCTTTTGATCTTCCAGTCGCAAAAATTTATACGGACCAGTTGAAAGTCGAGGAGGAACGAAAATGAAGTTACGAAATATGAAAAATCAACCATTTATTACGATTGGTTTTTTGTCGATTCAAACCGCTGTTTTTTTGCTAGCTTATCTATTACCAGGCTTGCTAATTGAGTTTAGAGGATCGATGTTCGGTCCATCAATTGCTTTGAACAATGAATATTGGCGTTTGATTACGCCGATTTTTATTCACTATGGTTTGATGCATTTTGCAGTAAATTCAGTTATTCTCTATTACATGGGGCAACAAGTGGAGGCGATTTACGGGCATTGGCGTTTTCTTTCAATTTATTTAGTTAGTGGCATCATGGGGAATTTATTAGGCTTTGCCTTTAATCAGGTAAATGTTCAAGCCGCCGGAGCAAGTACGTCCTTGTTTGGTATGTTTGGTGCTTTTGTTGTTTTAGGTTTTCATTTTAAGAATAATCCAGCAATTCAGGGAATGGTACGTCAATTTGCCTTGTTTATTGGTTTGAATCTAATCTTTGGCCTATTTGACCAAACCATTGATATGTATGGGCACATAGGTGGCTTGCTTGGTGGGATTTTGATGGGGAACCTCGTCGCTTTGCCTGTCCAAGTAGGGAAGAAATATTCCATACATGTACGGATTCTCTCAGCGATGATCTTAGCTTTTTTCTTAGTTTTTTGTTTCATCTATGGTCTAAGAAAGTATCATGTGCTTTAAAAAAATCACTTGTTTTATCTGTTAGTGAAAAGGTCGATTTTCTTAAAACAGATTGAAAAAAAGTGAAAGATTAGTATAATAATAGGAAGTGTTTTTAATTGGAGAGTTTGTACGACGTTCAGCAGTTACTTAAACGATTTGGTATTATTATTTATGTAGGGAAACGACTCTATGATATTGAATTGATGTCGCAAGAAATCAAGCAATTATATGAAAGCCGTCTCATTGAACAACAAACCTACTTAAAAGCATGGGCGATTTTAAAAAGAGAACATCAAATTGAATTGAGCAAGGAGGACTTGTAAATGTCAACAAAGAAGGTTATTGGAATTGATTTAGGTGGGACCACAGCAAAGTTTGCCATTTTAACAGTTGAGGGGGAAGTGCAACAAAAATGGAGTATTGAAACAAACATTTTGGAGGATGGGAAGCATATTGTCCCTGACATTATTGCTTCAATTAACCATCATCTTGATTTATATGGCTTGTCGGCAGAAGATTTTATAGGTATCGGCATGGGCACACCTGGTAGTGTTGATCGACAAGCAGGAACGGTGATTGGTGCCTACAATTTAAATTGGAGAACCTTGCAACCGATTCGTGAACAAATTGAAGCTGGAACGGGAATCCGTTTTGCTTTAGACAATGATGCGAATGTGGCTGCGCTTGGAGAGCGTTGGAAAGGGGCAGGGGACAATAACCCTGACGTCATTTTTATTACGCTCGGTACCGGTGTCGGCGGTGGTATTATCATGGAAAATACGTTGCTTCACGGTGCTGCAGGATGTGCAGGAGAGATTGGTCATATTACGGTTGATCCAGAAGGGTTTGAATGTACTTGTGGGAAAGTTGGCTGTCTTGAGACGGTTTCGAGTGCAACAGGCGTCGTCCGTGTTGCTCGTCATTTGGCAGAGGCGTTTGCTGGAGAATCGGAATTAAAAACACGTCTGGATGATGGACAAGCGATTACGAGTAAAGATGTATTTGAGCTGGCTGAAAAAGGCGATAAATTTGCTTTAATCGTTGTGGACAAAGTTTGTTTTTACTTAGGATTGGCTTGTGGGAACTTAGGTAACACGTTGAATCCATCAAGTATTATTTTAGGTGGCGGTGTCAGTGCAGCTGGGGAATTCTTACGTAGCCGCGTAGAAAAATACTTCTTCCAATTTACTTTCCCGCAAGTCAATGAAAGTACCGTCATTAAAATGGCACAACTAGGGAACGATGCAGGTGTCATCGGTGCATCATCACTTGCCTTACAATTTCAAGACTAGAAAGGTCGGTCAGTTTTAAATGGGAAAATTTTTATTATGGTTAAATGTTATCTTGGTTTCGATTTTACTTTTATTTGGAGCGAACTGGTTGTTTTATTATTTCATGGGAAAACGTTCGGCGACAATCATCACTGAAGAAGAATTTCGCGAAGGAATGCGAAAAGCACAAGTTATTGACGTTCGAGAGAAAAATGACTTTGATGGTGGACATATTCTAGGTGCACGTAATATTCCTTATACTACCTTCTCACAGTCTGTCGTGGGCATTCGCAAGGACCTACCTGTCTATTTGTATGATAATACAACTACACTTAGTGTGCGTGCAGCAAATAAGCTGCGTAAAAATGGATATACGAATATTTTCATTTTGAAAAAAGGCTACCAGGAATGGTCTGGCAAAACAAAGAAGAAAAAAACATTTTAATAGCAAAAAATAAGCCATGCCGGTTTTCGGTCATGGCTTATTTTTTAGCGTGCAAAGCTTTTTCGATTCGCTCTACGACGATTTTCATCAATCATTGTTTCCTTTTCGTCGATTGGATCGATGACTGTTTTTTTAATCGTGGCAATTAAGCCGGCCGTTGCTGCAGTTGTGACTAAAGAACCAACTACAAACCCTGTAACGAATTTTTTCATTGTTTGTCACCCCATTTCTACCTCTTTATTATGACTGATTCTGTAGCATTTGGAAAGTGAAACTTTCTTCTTTTATAAAAAATAAAACAATTGAAAATATTTACTAAATGTTTTATAATTAATTTACTAACAATAAAGAAAAGAGGTTCAGAAGATGGAAAAAGATTTGCAAAGTATTTTTAAGGAACAATTTCACGAGGAAGCAACAGGCGAATATTTCGCACCGGGGCGAATTAACTTAATCGGAGAGCATACGGATTATAATGGCGGGTATGTTTTTCCAGCAAGTATTACTCTCGGGACGTTTGGCTTGGCAAGAAAGCGTGAGGACCAGCAAATTCGCTTGTATTCAGAGAATTTTCCAGAAAAAGGTATGATCGAATTTTCATTAGATGATTTAGATTACAACGAAGCCCATCATTGGACGAATTATCCCAAAGGAATGGTTCGTTTTCTAAAAGAAACAGGCTATCCAATTGATTCTGGGTTCGAGGTTGTCTACTACGGTACCATTCCAAACGGAGCGGGTCTTTCTTCATCTGCTTCGATTGAATTATTGACGGGGGTTATTTTACAAGATTTGTTCCAATTAGACATTGAGATGCTTGACTTGGTGAAAATTGGGAAGCGTGTGGAGAATGAATTTATTGGTGTAAACTCAGGAATTATGGACCAATTTGCGATTGGTATGGGAAAAAAAGACCATGCTTTATTATTGGATACGAATACGCTAGAATATGAAGTGGTTCCAGCAGACTTTGGTGAATACGTGGTCGCGATTATGAACACGAATAAACGTCGTGAACTCGCTGACTCAAAATACAACGAACGTCGAAGCGAATGTGAGGAAGCCCTGCGTCGCTTGCAAGTAGAATTAACGATTGATTCTTTAGGTGCTTTGGATGAAGAAACGTTCTTTGCCAACACGGCATTGATTGGCGATGACATACTCATCAAACGTGCAAAACATGCGGTAACTGAAAATCAACGAACATTAAAAGCCAAAGCGGCCTTGCAAGCAGGAGATTTAACGACGTTTGGTCAACTATTAGATGCCTCTCACTTGTCGTTGAAAGACGATTATGAAGTGACAGGAATTGAATTAGATACCTTAGTGACCGCTGCACAAAATCATCCAAGTGTTTTAGGCGCAAGGATGACAGGCGCAGGCTTTGGCGGTTGTGCGATTGCTTTAGTCAAAGCAAGTGACTGGGAGGACTTTGTTGCGAAGGTTTCCAATGAATACCTTGAAAAAATCGGCTATGCGACAGCCATTTATCAAGCAAGCATCGGTGATGGTGCGAAAAAAATTTAATCGAAGCAGATGAAAGGATGAATGAGATGTCAATTTTAGTTTTAGGAGGAGCCGGTTATATCGGCTCGCATGCAGTCGACCAATTGATTCATAAAGGATATGAGGTGGTCGTTGTTGACAATTTATTGACGGGGCACCGAGCAGCGATTCACGAAAAAGCCACTTTTTACGAAGGGGATATTAGGGATCGCTCCTTTTTAGCGGATGTCTTTGCAAAAGAAACGATTGAAGGGGTCATTCATTTTGCTGCCAGTTCGTTAGTTGGTGAATCCGTTGAAAAACCATTGATGTATTTCAATAATAATGTTTATGGAATGCAGATTTTATTGGAAGTAATGGAAGCGCATGGCGTAAAAAATATTGTCTTTTCTTCAACGGCTGCGACTTATGGCGAACCAGAAGTGAGCCCGATTACGGAAGAAACACCGACAAATCCGAAAAACCCTTATGGGGAAAGTAAATTGATGATGGAAAAAATGATGAAATGGTGTGACAATGCATACGGAATGAAGTATGTTGCTTTGCGCTATTTTAACGTAGCAGGTGCCAAAAGCGATGCATCAATTGGTGAAGACCATACACCAGAGACGCACTTAGTTCCAATTATTTTAGAAGTTGCACTTGGGAAAAGAGAAGCGTTGTCCATCTTTGGGGATGATTATGAAACTCCTGATGGAACCTGTATTCGTGATTACGTCCACGTGGAAGATTTAATTGCTGCGCATATTTTAGCACTTGAATACTTAAAAGCCGGCAACGAAAGTAATGTCTTTAACCTAGGGAGCAATAATGGGTACTCGGTCAAAGAAATGCTAGATGCCGCACGAGAAGTGACCGGCAAAGAGATTCCTGCCTGTGTCGCACCTAGACGAGCAGGCGATCCGGGTTCATTAGTCGCATCGAGTGCCAAAGCGAGGGAGATTTTAGGTTGGCAACCCGTTTATACGGATGTCAAAAAAATAATAGAAACTGCATGGAATTGGCACGTGAGCCATCCAAATGGTTACCAAGATTAGGAGTTTTATTCATGAACTTAAGTCAAATTATTGTTGATTTTACAACCTGTGCCATTGCATCCGGTGGTTGGATGGAACTGGATCGCCTCTATTTGCAAAATCGAGTGCTAGGTCTAATTGGTGAAGTTGCATTGGAGGAGGCAACCGTACGTCCTGTAACGGTGGAACCGATTGAATTGATGGACGCCTTGGTGGCGCAAGCCAAAGTCAATCAAGTGATTGGGGAAACGTTCGCAGAAAGAGAGATTTTGGAAGGTCAATTAATGGATTTTCTGACGCCACCACCTTCCGTCGTAAATGCTTTTTTTGCGCAACATTATGAAAAAAATCCAACTGCAGCAACAGATTATTTCTTTCAACTTTGTCAGCGAAATGATTATATCAAAACGCGAAGTATAGCAAAAAATATTGTTTTTCCAATCGAAACAGAGTATGGAAAACTAGATATTACGATTAATCTTTCAAAACCAGAAAAAGATCCGAAAGAAATTGCTGCACAAAAAAATAGTCATACCGTCGATTATCCCAAATGCATGCTTTGTATGGAAAATGAAGGGTATTTGGGTCGTATAGATTATCCGGCGCGAACCAATCATCGCATTATTCGAATGAATCTTGATGGAGAATCTTGGGGGTTTCAATATTCCCCTTATGCTTATTATAACGAACATTGTATTTTATTATCTGAAGCGCATCGACCAATGAAAATTGAACGTAGCACTTTTGAGCGACTGGTGAAAATTGTAGACGTACTTCCGCACTATTTTGCGGGTTCAAACGCAGATTTACCAATCGTCGGGGGTTCAATTTTATCGCATGATCATTATCAAGGCGGACGCTATGAGTTTGCGATGGCCAAAGCGCCAATCGAGACGCCTTTTGAGATTCGTGGGTTTTCTGGCGTTCAAGCAGGTATTGTGAAGTGGCCGATGTCAGTTATTCGTTTGCAAAGTCTCCGACCAAAAGATTTGGTTGATGCGGCAGAAATGATTTTGGCGAAGTGGCAAAATTACTCAGCGCCGGAATTAGAAATTATCGCCCATAGTGCAGATGGTACGCCTCATCATACGGTGACACCGATTGCTCGACGTCGAGGAGAATTATTTGAACTTGATCTCGTGTTACGTGATAATAATGTTTCTGAAGCGCATCCAGATGGTATTTTTCATCCGCACCAAGATGTCCAACATATTAAAAAAGAAAACATCGGTCTGATTGAAGTCATGGGCTTGGCTGTTTTACCACCGCGGTTAGCGAAAGAGTTAGTAGAAGTGGAAAAATATGTACTCGACGAAGTCAATGAAATTGCCGACTACCATGTACCTTGGGCGGATAAAATGAAAGAAAAACATCACTTCACACTCGAAAATGTCACGAAAATAGTGCAAGAGGAAGTCGGTCTCATCTTTGCCCGCGTTCTTGAAGATGCTGGAGTTTTTAAACGAGATGCCAAAGGACAAGCTGCTTTTCAAGATTTTGTAACGAATTTATAGATAAAGGAGGAGAAACAAATGGCGACGATTAAAGATATTGCAAAAAAAGCAGGCGTTTCTCCTGCGACCGTTTCCCGTGTGCTGAATTACGATCCGGAACTTTCTGTTAGCAAAGAGACAGAAAAAAAAGTTTTTGAGATCGCAGAAGCTTTGAACTATACAAAACATAAAAATAAACGACGTGAATCCGCTGTTTTACGTTTGGTTCAGTGGTATGATAGCGAAGAAGAACTCGCTGATTTGTATTATTTAGCGATTCGTTTAGGGATTGAAAAAAAGGCAGAAGAACGCAATGTTCGTTTGGTGAAAGAACAAATGTCTGAGCTGTCTAGCATTGAAGTGCAAGGAACAATTGCTTTGGGGAAGTTTGATCAAAAACAAACCAAAGTGCTTGGTCAATTGACCGGTGAATTACTTTTTGTTGACTTTGATGCCTTAGGACAAGGCTATAACTCGTTAGTTGTTGATTTCTCTCAAGCGATTCAACAAGTTGTCGATCAATTAGTAAAAGAAAAACATCAACGAATTGGAATCTTATCTGGTGTAGAGTACACAAAAGAAAGCCAGTATGAAATTGAGGACCCGCGTTTCTTGGTCTTGCGTGACTACTTAACACGCTTAAAAATGTATGATGAGACGAACCATTTGCAAGGGACTTTCACCATTGATGGTGGTTTTGCAGCGATGCAAGACTACTTGGCGGAGACACCAGATTACCCAAGTGCTTTTTTTGCATCTAGTGACGCTTTAGCGATTGGCGCCATGCGTGCCATTCAGGAAAGAGGGTTGAGAATCCCAGAAGACATCGCAATCATTGGGTTTAATGATGTCAGTGTCGCAAAATATGTGACCCCTGCACTCACTACTGTAAAAGTCTATACGGAGTGGATGGGAGAGTTGGCTGTATCGACGATGTTGGAGCTCATTCAGGAAGCGGCACCCGTACCAAGGAAAATTACAGTTGGGACGGAACTGGTTTTAAGAGATTCAACGGACTTATCGAAGAAACAACGCTGAGTGATCGCGTGAGGTGAGCGTTTATAAAAAAAGACCAAACGAAAGGGCCTGCGACAAAAGTTGCAGGCCCTTACTTGTTGAAAATGTTTATTTTTTTCCAAAAAAGAAGGAAACGACTGCGACAACAATCACAGCTCCTAGAATGGAAGGAATCACTGCCATGCCGGCGACCGTCCATCCCCATGTGCCAAACAAGGCTTGACCGATGGAAGAACCCACGAGTCCGGCAATAATGTTTGCAAAAATACCCATCGAGTCGCCTTTTTTAGTGAGAGCACCTGCGATGGCGCCAATGACACCTCCGACAATTAATGACCATAAGAAACCCATGTCTTCATCTCCTTTAAACAAAACAAATGTGACGGGACAGTGTGTTCTTTCGTACAAGTTTATTTTATCATAAAGCTGATTTTTGCCGCAAGAAAAGACCCTTATCTTGAAAGGATCATGATAACTGAACCGGATGGGATTTGAAAACAACAAATGATTCACTGTTGCTCTTTTTTATTTTATGGTAAAATGGGTAGGAATCTGTAAAGGTAGGGAATCGATGAAATGAAAATATTAGCACTAGATACATCCAATCAAACTTTAGCGATTGGGATGATTGAAGGAAAAAAAGTATTAGGACAGCTCCAAACAACCATTAATAAAAATCATAGTGTCACCCTCATGCCCGCCCTCACGCAGCTAGTTGCACAAGTAGGGTTGAAACCCAGCGACTTTGAACGAATTGTCGTCGCTGAAGGTCCAGGGTCTTATACTGGCTTGCGCATCGGTGTGACGACAGCGAAAACATTAGCAGCAACCTTGAAATGTGAGTTGGTCGGTGTTTCAAGCTTAAAGACGATTGCGGCAAATTGTTATGGTCGAAAGGAATGGATTGTTCCATTATTCAATGCTCGCCGAAAAAATGTTTATGCGGGAGTTTATCAGTGGCAAGGAGAAACACTTGTATCAGTGATACCTGACCAACACCTTTCCTTGAGTGAATTGCTTGAGAAGTTACGTGGGCAAGCCGTTTACTTTGTGGGCGAGGATGTTGAAGCCTTTGCGGAAGAAATCACCGAAACTTTGCCAGAGGCTCAAGTGAATTCGATTCCAGAGTGGGACTATCCAAATGGCGTGGTTTTAGCTCAATTAGGACGAAAAGGTGTGGGAGTGGAAGCGATACATCATTTTTTACCCGCTTATTTAAAATTGGTAGAAGCAGAAGAGAAATGGCTAGAAACGCATGAAGCAGGTGCCGAAAATTATGTGGAAAAAATATAATTTCTTACGATTTTCTTTTTTTAAATATCGAAAAAAACAATACAAGGAACGTCAATTTATCCATCAAGGACAAGTGTTTTTCGTTCGTGAACTGACCTATAGTGATGTCAAGGCACTGCTTGATGTTCAACGCTTAACCTATGAAGGGCAGACGCCATGGAATCGGAGTGGCTTCTTATCTGAGCTTTATTCACGTTATACGCATTTGTATTTAGGGGTCTTGTCCGAAGAAAAGATGATCGGTTTTATGGGTGTCCGTGTTTTTTTAGAAGATGGCCATATTACGAACATTGCGATCGTGCCTTCGTTTCAAGGAAAGGGAATCGGTTCTTTTTTAATGGCTGAGGCGGAAAGTTTTTCTCGTAGCCAAACCTGCCAAACGATGTCATTAGAAGTTCGGATGGGGAACACCGATGCCCAACGATTTTATCGTCGCCTAGGTTTTGTTTCAAGAAAGGTCTTGCCCAATTATTATGATGAAAATCAAGAAGATGGACTTGATATGGTGAAATACTTATGATGAAACACAAAGAAGATTACCCATGGGACACTTTAGCTACGAGGCTCGTTTTTTTGTGTGAATCAAGCTACGCTTACGGTTCTCCTTGGAATCACCAGCAGTTTTTAGCTGATTTTACCAGTGCTCATAGTCAGTATCTTTTGTACGAGATGGACGGAGAAATTGTCGGCTTTGTCAATTATCATCAAATTTTTGATGAGAGTGAAATCAATCATGTGGTCGTTGCTGCAAGCAAGCAAGGACAAGGAATTGGTCAACTCCTTATGCAAACCCTATTTGAAAAGATGCGACAACAAAAACAAAGAAAAATCTTTTTGGAAGTACGGGCGTCGAACCTACCGGCACAAGCCCTGTATCAAAAACAAGGTTTCAAAAAAATAGCGAAACGCAAGGGCTATTACCATGCACCGATCGAAGATGCATGGGTGATGGTGAAAGAAGTGAGGGACGAAAAAGAGAAATGAGAGAGTTAATTTTAGCAATTGAAAGTAGTTGCGACGAAACCAGCGTGGCAGTGGTTGAAAATGGACAAGTAATACGCAGTAATATCGTCGCTTCGCAAATCAAAAGTCATCAACGTTTCGGTGGTATCGTACCTGAAGTCGCCAGTCGTCATCATGTAGAAGAAATCACGATTTGTATCGAAGAAGCTTTAGAAGAAGCAGGAGTGACCGTCGATGAATTATCGGCAGTGGGAGTAACGCAAGGTCCAGGGCTGGTCGGGGCCTTATTAATTGGCGTTGCTGCAGCCAAAGCCTTTGCTTGGGCGCATCAACTGCCTCTAATTCCGGTGAATCATATGGCAGGACATATTTATGCTGCCCGTTTGGTGGCACCACTTGAATTTCCATTAATGGCCTTACTTGTAAGTGGTGGACACACCGAATTGGTTTATATGGTTGAAGATGGCTCTTTTGAAATTATTGGTGAAACACGAGACGACGCGGTAGGAGAAGCCTATGATAAAGTCGGGCGAGTGTTGGGGCTATCTTATCCTAGCGGGAAAGAAATTGATGAACTGGCCCACCAAGGAACGGATACGTATCATTTTCCTCGGGCCATGATTCGTGAATCAAACTTCGATTTTAGTTTTAGTGGAGTAAAAAGTGCCTTTATTAATTTCGTCCATAATGCAGAGCAGCGTGGCGAAGCGTTAGTCTTAGAAGATTTAGCAGCCAGCTTTCAAGCAAGCGTCATTGATGTCTTAGTTGAAAAGACGATTCGGGCGTGTCAAAAGTATCCAGTAAAGCAATTGGTCGTTGCAGGTGGTGTCGCAGCAAATCAAGGCTTAAGGGCTGCGTTAAAAGTACAAGTGGAAAAAGAGTTGCCAGGCGTGGACTTACTCTTCCCACCGCTTGCACTGTGTGGCGACAATGCAGCCATGATTGGTGCGGCTGCCCATGTTGCTTTTAAGAAAAACCACTTGGCAGGAATGGATTTAAATGCAAATCCAAGTTTGGTTTTTCCAAAGAAATCAGAGGATTAAGTGAGAATTACTAGCTAATTAGCGGGAGATTTGTTATAATTCATCTGATAAAAAAATTAAATGAATGATTTTAGGATCAAGAAGAGTAACTTTTCATTATTTTTTAGCGAGTTCGGGAAGGTGGAAGCCGAGTAAAGAGGGAAAAGTGAAGCGCACTTGAGAAAAATTTGCTTATTGGCAAACGGCATCTACCGTTATCAGATAAAGTGGGTTCGTATGTCGAACAATCAGAGTGGTACCGCGGGAAATCTCGTCTCTAGTGTTTTTAACACTAGGGACTTTTTTGATTGATGATGATTTTTTAGGAGGAAGAAAAAAGATGAATAACCAAAACATTGTGGCAAAAGCGATTCATGCTGTTGTCAAAGAAGATTTAACCTTAGAACAAGTGATGACACTTTTAGAAAACCCAAAATCGGCTGATCATGGGGACGTTGCCTTTCCGGCTTTTAGTCTAGCAAAAGCTTATCGTAAAGCCCCACAACAAATCGCTCAAGAATTAGCAGAGAAAATAGCTGACGCGAATTTTGAAAAGATTGAAGTCGTTGGGCCCTATTTAAATTTCTTTATGAATAAAGGTGCAGTGACTGAAGCAGTCTTGGCGCAAGTAGCTAGAGAAAAAAATCATTATGGAGACGCATCGATTGGCAATCAAGGAAGTGTTCCAATTGACATGTCCTCACCGAATATTGCCAAACCGATTTCTATGGGGCATCTGCGTTCAACCGTCATTGGGAATTCAATTGGTTTTATTTTAGAAAAAATCGGCTACAAACCAATACGTATTAATCATTTAGGCGATTGGGGAACACAGTTTGGCAAGTTGATTGTGGCCTATAAAACTTGGGGAAACGAAGAAGCCTTAAAAGCCGAGCCGATTACAGAACTTTTAAGATTGTATGTGAAATTCCACGAAGAAGCGGAGAGAAACGAAGCGCTGAATGATGAAGCGCGTGCTTGGTTTAAACAATTAGAAGAAGGCGAAGCAGAAGCGATGCGTCTGTGGAAGTGGTTCCGCGATGAGTCAATGAAAGAATTTAATAAAATTTATGAGATGCTCGAAGTTTCGTTTGATTCATTAAACGGCGAAGCCTTTTATAACGATAAAATGCTTGAAGTTGTTGAATTGTTAGAAGAAAAACATTTATTAACTGAAAGCCAAGGCGCTGAAATTGTTGATTTGACGAGCTATGACCTAAATCCAGCCTTAATTCGAAAATCCGATGGTGCGACACTTTATATCACACGTGACATGGCTGCGGCGCTTTACCGTAAGCGTCATTATGCGTTTGCCAAATCACTTTATGTTGTGGGGAACGAACAAAGCTATCATTTCAAACAACTAAAAGCAGTCTTATTGGAAATGGGCTTTGATTGGTCTGAAGCGATGCATCATATTCCGTTTGGTTTAATTACGAAAGATGGGAAAAAGTTATCGACTCGTCAAGGGAAAATTGTCTTATTAGAAGAAGTATTAAATGAAGCCATTGATTTAGCGCATCAGCAAATCAGCGAAAAAAATCCTGATTTAGAAAATAAAGAAGAAGTCGCAAAACAAGTGGGTGTCGGCGCGGTTATTTTCCATGACTTAAAAAATGATCGTTTAAATAGTTTTGACTTTACCCTAGAAGAAGTGGTACGCTTTGAAGGAGAGACAGGCCCTTATGTCCAATACGCACATGCACGCGCAATGAGTATTCTAGAAAAAGCGAATTTTGAAATTGATGAAAACAAAGCGTATCGTCTTGCGGATGAAGCGAGTTGGGAAGTCTTGAAGCATATTCAACGCTATCCAGAAGTCATTTTATATGCCGCAGAAAAATACGAACCTTCAGTTATTGCAAAACACGCGATTAAATTAGCGCAAGTCTTTAATAAATACTATGCGAACACGAAAATTTTAGTAGACGATGCAGAAAAAGAAGCACGTCTCGCATTGGTCTATGCAGTTACCGTCTTACTAAAAGAAGATTTACGTTTATTAGGTTTACACGCACCAGATAAAATGTAACTTACATGGATAAGTTCTTACACTTCCCCAACCTGGCCATGGTTGGGGAAGTGTAGGGGCTTTTCTTCATTTTTTTGGTTCCTTGAATAAGGACTTAAAATCGTCTTTGTTTTGGTCGATAGTATAAGTGAAGGGTCGAACAAATGTTATGAGGTAGTGAGAGATTAAGAAAGGGAGTAATGAGATGATTTATTCAGTTATTGCTGTCACGTCTACAAAAGAAACAAAAAAGAAACATTTTAAAACGTATCGAGAGGCGCTACTCTATGCAACGGACTATCGACAGATTCGAACAAGCCAAATTTTAAAAAATGAAATCGTCGTTGCGGATTTCAGTTACTAAGCGAGATAAAAGCATGCCATCTGACTGCACTGCAAACAGTCAGATGGCATGCTTTGTTTTTATGTAGGGATTCATCGAATATTTTTTCGAAAGAAATCCTCTAAAAAAATTGCGGACGCTTCATCGGGCGAAATGACTGCAACGGTGTCAAATCCAGCTAGCGTACAAACCTTTTCTTTCATTGTAATTTCATCAATGGCGGCAGCTAAAATGGGGGCGTTATTTGGAATCGTGTGGAGAATCGTCATGAACTGGACACGATCTACTTTGGTTACGACATCTTGCGTTAATTGGTTTAAATGTTGAGTTTCGCCTGGCTCTTCACTGGGTTCTTCATGAAATTGTTGAAAAGCAGTTCGTCCGGAAGTATCCGTTGATTTAACGATTTTTAATTCACGAATGTCACGAGAAATCGTAGCCTGGGTCGCTGTGACTCCTTGCGCTTTTAATAATCCCAACAATTCTTCTTGTGTACGAATGACGTGAGTATGAATTAATTTTTCGATAATGGCATGACGCTCACTTTTTTTCAAACATGTTCCTCCTCGTATAATCTTCTTTCTCATCATATCAAAAATGAATAACATTTCATAGAGAAAACCAAGGCTTAAACAGGATTTGTAAAAAGGTTCGATTTCTTTTGCGAAAGCATGTAGAATAGGAAGAGAAAAAATGATTGGATGTCAGGAGTGTCGATTTGTTAGAAGCATATTTAAATATTTTAGTTATTTTTGCCGTGATGATGGTGGGCTATGTTTTAACTTGGAAAAAGTGGTTTGATAATCAGGTAGCAGATGTTTTTTCAAAACTCGTATTAAACATTGCCTTACCTTTAAACATGTTTTTAAATATGACTGAGAAGTTCACAAAAGCAGAATTTCTTGGTTTGGCAAAAGGGATTTTATTACCGGCCTTATCAATTGTCATTACGTACGGAATTAGTGTGCTTTATGCAAAAATAACGAAAGTTCCAGTCGGGCGAATTGGAACGTTTCGTGTGATGTTTACAGCCTCGAACACGATTTTTATGGGGTTACCAGTGAATATTGCAGTTTTTGGAGAAAAGGCGATCCCATACGCCTTGCTGTATTATATTTGTAATACGACCTTCTTTTTTACCTTGGGTATTTATTTAATTCAAAAAGATAACTTGAAAATAGAAGACGTTCGAACGACTTTCAGTTTTCGTTTTTTAATCAGAAAATTATTATCGCCCGCCTTATTAGGTTTTTTTATAGGTTTATGCTGGATGCTTTTGGAAATCCCATTAGCGGCACCTTTGAGAGATTTTTCCAAATATTTAAGTCAATTGACGACCCCTTTGTCTCTTTTTGTCATTGGTATTATCATCTATCAAACAGGTGTGAAAAATTTGAAATTAGACAAAGACACACTGGGAGTCTTGCTGGGACGATATGTGATTAGTCCACTCATTGTTGTACTCCTTGCGCAGTGGATCGCGGTGCCTTCTTTGATGCTCAATGTGTTTATTTTACAATCGGCGATGCCCGTCCAAAACTCAATGCCTATACTAGCAAAAGGTTATGGCGCAGACGAGGGCTTTGCTACGAGTAGTTTGGTCTATTCCATTTTAAGTTATTTGTTTGTTATTATCGTTTTATTGAAGTTTATTTACTAGAAGTGTAGCGAAATTGGAGGTAGAATATGCCGAAAGACTTTATTTTTATTATTGGTGCTAGTGGCGTTGGTAAGACCACTCTTTCTAAGGGGTTGTTCAAATACTATAATGGAGCATACGTTGAGATGCACATGATTCCAGAATTTGGGATTCCAGAAAATGAAGACCCTGGTTTTTTTGAAGAAGCTGTTTGTTGGGAAAGTGTCAAATCTCAATTAAAAAAATTTAACGAGTTTGGGATAAAAAATATCGTCTGTAGCGATTTGGATGATTTAAGGACAGCCGATATTCCGATTGCCTTTCAAGGCTATGATTACATCACCTTGAAACTTGTCTGCAGCGAGTTTGAACAACATTATCAACAAATGAAAAATAGGGAAAATGGCTTAATAGATTTTGAACTATTACAAAAGATGTCGGAGAAAGTAACTAATCGCCCATTATTAATCAATGAGATCTTACTAGATATATCTAGTAAGACACCGGAACAAGTATTAAAAGAAGCCGTCGATCAAATTGAAAAATATCAAACGAAGATAGATTATAGTTATAGGAAGCCTAGAAAAGAATTGTTTTATTCATGGGTCCACAGTAATCGTTTAAGGTAAGTTGTACTAATAAAGTATTTTTATTTTTCAAAAAAACACATGAATCAGTTGCAATCAAGCCTAATTTGTTATACAATATCTTAGGTGCGTTAGGATGAAACCTGATGCATACGAATCCACATCAACCATGATTTTAATAGTGGTGCTAATCTTTTAGTTCTATTAAGAGAGGATATGGTTGAGAGGGAAATACAAAAACCAAATTGGAGGAAACAAACATGTCAGTAATTTCAATGAAACAATTACTAGAAGCAGGTGTTCACTTCGGTCACCAAACACGCCGTTGGAACCCAAAAATGAAGAAATACATCTTCACAGAAAGAAATGGAATCTACATCATCGATTTACAAAAAACGGTTAAATTAGTTGATGCAGCTTACGAATACATGAAAAACGTTGCAGACGAAGGCGGAATTGCGCTATTCGTAGGTACAAAAAAACAAGCACAAGAAGCGATCAAAGAAGAAGCAATTCGTTCAGGTCAATACTATGTGAATCACCGTTGGTTAGGTGGAACGTTAACAAACTGGGAAACAATCCAAAAACGTATCACTCGCTTAAAAGCAATCAACAAAATGGAAGAAGATGGCACTTTTGAAGTGTTACCTAAAAAAGAAGTTTCAGGCTTAATGAAAGAGCGCGAACGTTTAGAGAAATTCTTAGGTGGAATCGCTGATATGCCTCGTATTCCAGATGTAATGTACGTAGTAGATCCTCGTAAAGAGCGTATTGCAATCCAAGAAGCTCGTAAATTAAATATTCCAATCGTAGCAATGGTTGATACAAACTGTGATCCAGATGAGATTGATGTTGTAATCCCTTCAAACGATGATGCAATTCGTGCGGTGAAATTAATTACTGCTAAAATGGCTGACGCGTTTATCGAAGCAAACCAAGGCCAAGACGAAGTCGTTGAAGAAGATTTTGTAACGGAAGCAACTGTTGAAACTGCAACTTCAATTGAAGAAATTGTTGACGTAGTTGAAGGAAACAACGCTTCAGCTGAGTAATTTTTAACGAAGTGAGCTGTTTCAGAGGCTAGGCGCCAGCCTTTAAAACCCTTTGAAACAGCTTTTTTAAAAGAAAAAATACAGTGGAATTATCAGGAGGAAATAAAACATGACTAAGATTTCAGCTAAATTAGTAAAAGAATTACGCGATAAAACTGGCGTTGGTATGATGGACGCGAAAAAAGCATTAGTAGAAGTAGAAGGCGATATGGACAAAGCAATCGACTTTTTACGTGAAAAAGGAATGGCAAAAGCAGGCAGCAAGAGCGACCGTATCGCAGCTGAAGGATTAGCAGCTGTTGCAACAATCGGTAACAAAGCAGCAATCGTTGAAGTTAACTCAGAAACAGACTTTGTAGCAAAAAACGAAATGTTCCAAGATTTAGTTCAAGAACTTGCAACATTAATGGCAACACACAATCCTGCTGATATGGAAGCGGCAATGGCTTTACCAGCATCAAAAGGGACCGTTTCAGAAACATTAATCGAAGCAAACCAAGTAATTGGTGAGCGTATTGATTTCCGTCGTTTTGAAGTAATCGAAAAAACAGATGCCGACGCATTTGGTGGATACTTACACATGGGCGGACGCATTGCTGTTTTAACTGTCTTAGAAGGAACAAACGATGAAGAGGTAGCGAAAGATGTGGCAATGCACGTTGCTGCAATCAACCCTCGTTACGTGGACGAATCACAAATTCCTGCTGCTGAATTAGAGCATGAGAAAAATATTTTAACAGAACAAGCATTAAACGAAGGCAAACCAGCAAATATCGTTGATAAAATGGTTGTGGGCCGCCTAAATAAATTTAAAGCAGAAATCTCATTAGTGGATCAACCATTCGTTAAAGACCCAGATACAACAGTGGCAAAATACGTTGCTTCAAAAGGTGCAACTGTAAAATCATTTGTTCGTTTCGAAGTCGGCGAAGGAATCGAAAAACGTGAAGAAAACTTTGCGGAAGAAGTAATGAGCCAAATTAAAAAATAATTCTATTTGATTTTTGAATAGGATGGGAACGCATTTTTATGCGCTCCCTTTTTTTAGGGAAAATTACAAAATAACTGATATCTAATAGGGATTATGCTACAATAGGAATAGAGAATTTACGGAGGAATTATTATGTCAAAACCAAAATATCAACGCGTTATTCTAAAATTAAGCGGTGAAGCTCTAGCTGGAAATGAAGGCTTTGGCATCAACCCACCAACGATTCAAGAATTTGTGACTGAATTAAAAGCAGTTCATGATTTAGGAGTGGAACTGGCAATTGTTGTCGGTGGAGGAAATATCTGGCGTGGACAAATCGGTGCGCAAATGGGCATGGAACGTGCACAAGCAGATTATATGGGAATGTTAGCAACCGTCATGAATGCTTTGGCATTACAAGATACTTTAGAAAATGCAGGGGTTCCAACGCGTGTCCAAACGTCGATTGAAATGCGTCAAATTGCTGAACCTTATATTCGTCGTCGTGCAGAACGTCACCTTGAAAAGGGGCGTGTGGTGATTTTTGCTGGCGGAACAGGGAATCCGTATTTCTCAACAGATACAACAGCCGCGCTTCGTGCAGCTGAAATTAATGCAGATGTCATTTTAATGGCAAAAAACAATGTGGATGGCGTCTATTCTGCGGATCCAAAACTGGATCAAAATGCAATCAAATTTGAAGAGTTAACCCACTTAGATGTGATTGCAAAAGGGCTACAAGTAATGGATTCGACAGCAAGTTCATTAAGTATGGATAATGATATTCCTTTAGTTGTCTTTAACTTGAACGAGCCTGGAAATATCCAACGTGCAATTATGGGTGAAAACATTGGAACAACCGTAAGGGGGAAATAATCATGGCAAGTACAATTTTAAATGAAGCAAAAGAAAAAATGCAAAAGTCAGCGGATAGTTTACAACGTGAATTAGGTCAGATTCGTGCAGGGCGTGCAAATGCCAGTCTTTTAGATCGCATTTCAGTTGTTTACTACGGTGCACCAACACCATTAAACCAAATGGCTTCCATTACCATTCCAGAAGCTCGCGTCTTGATGATTACACCATTTGATAAAACAATTCTGGGTGACATTGAAAAAGCGTTGTTAGCCTCTGATCTTGGAATTACGCCAACAAATGATGGTACCGTCATTCGTTTAGTTTTACCTCAATTAACGGAGGAACGCCGGAAAGAATTGGCGAAAGAAGTGAAAAAAATTGCGGAAAATGCAAAAATTGGTGTGCGTAGCGCTCGTCGTGATGCCATTGACGCTTTTAAGAAACAAGAAAAATCAAGCGAAATTTCAGAAGACCAATTAAAAGTGCATGAAAAAGAAGTTCAAACATTGACCGATGATTTTGTGAAAAAATTAGACGCCATTGCTGCCGAAAAAGAACAAGAATTACTCGATATTTAATGAAAAAATCAGAGTCAAAAAGTGTTGATGGACTTAAAATGAATCAAATCTATCATAGAAATCGGTGGAGAAATCTCTGCCGATTTTTGTTTTTTATTGATAAATAAATCCTTGGTTATATAAACACGGTCGCGAAGGGGATCAAAACGCGCAACAATCGTTGTTTGTGCAACGATTGTACTTCGACAAGTGCGATAAAGAAACCGCAAACCTTTCAGTTCGAGGGAAGTTAAGGTGCTCTTAAATGAGGGGATTTGTGTTTGAGTTGTCTTTATTCCATTTTTGACAATCGCTCCCTGGTTTTTAATCCCGCACTTCTTGCAAGCAAGTGGGATATAAGTAAGTTCTCCTTTGCTTAAGTACGCTTTATGTTCATTTCTTTCAACTTCTTCTAAGCAATCTTCAGAAAGACTGCTATTTTTACCTGTTAAGCCAAGCATTTTTTCGTATTATTAGCCATGAGGGCTCACTCCTGATTGATGTCTGTTTTTGTCGACGACATTTTATCAGTTTGAGTCCTCTTTTTGTCGTTAAAAATGAAAGAAGTGTTGAAGAAAAATCTTAACGAGATTTTCCATCAACACTAAATATTATACAACCGATTTTTTATGCATAATTCGAATAAATAAAATCATTGATTTTGTGTTCAATTGATAAAATATCATTTTTTGTAATATCTTGGTCAATTACTACCGTTTCAATCGTATCGGAATGACAATTCGAAGTCGTAATTAATAAGTCAGACTCCTCTAAGCGAGAATCAAATTTTAAGGTGACACGATTACTAAAATAGGCTTGAATTTTATTTTTAATTAACGAATGCATGATTGGATCATGCCCAGAATAAAGATAAACATGGATGTCTGGCAGGTAAGCATCGATTTCGATTAAATTCGTACAAACCATTAAACTTTCTCGTCTACTTAATTTTTCCAGTTTCGTAAAATCATTTTGTTCATATTGGTCATAAAATTGACTGAAAATCCGATAATAGTTTGGAAAATTATCTTGAACGAGCGAGAAGAAAACATCATCTGGTTCGGAGAAAATCCAAGATTCGGATGCAAATAATTTTGTATACAGAAAATGTTTATAAATTAAATGAGACGCAACCTCGATGTAATCCTCCGTTGGTACGTGATAGTGCGTTGAAAAAACGAGAATCCACAAATGAATGGAGGGCTTCATACTCTGATAGTGTGGGGTTTGTTCATCAAACGGAAGATTCAAACCAAACAAAGTAGAAGAGTATAAAAAGAACGTAAAGAATAACCAGTCATCATCGCCCCAATGATACATAAAACTTGGGCGACTAATCGAAGGGAAAATCGAAATCAATTCTTTCGTATCACTATTTAAATGAATTCGTTGATTTGAACAATCGTTCACATAAAACCAAATTGCTAAGATTTCTTGTTCTTCTTCCGGTAACGATAAAGCTAATTTATCGAGAACGTCATCGAGTGTCTCTAAGTAGTGGTGTGGGCGATCAACCCAGGAGATATTTCCGAATTCCTGGTGAACAAATAATAAAATTTGAAAATAAAAATAGCGACAACGATGTTCCTCACCTCGAAGCGTGACGTTTTTAGAAACACTAATGTGTAGATGGTGGTGATTTAACAATTGATTAATTTGCTTGACTCGACGGCGAAGTTGCGACTCACTCATATGAAACTTAATACAAAAATGAGCAGTTTTAAACTGTCTATTTTGAAAAACTTCATTTAAGATAAGATAAAAAGGATCTTTCATAAATAGGTTTTCGATAATTGCTTGAAAGCTCGCATTTTTTCTTTTTAAGTACAAGCCATGACGAAGGCTAATATCGAGTGCCATTTGATCTGCAGGGTAGAGGTTTTGAATTTCTTCTTTTAACTCGTTACATAGTTTATATAAAGTTGAAACACTTAGCTCTGTATGTTTTAAAGCCTCCGAAAGCTCACTTGTTGAGATGTAATTATTTTGTTGATCCAAGTAATTCAAAATTTCTTTTTTTATCCAAATGTTTTTTGTAATTCGATGCATAGTTCTTCATTCCTTCCAAAATTTCATAAAAAAGTAAACATAGGGAGTATTCTATAGAAAAAAAGAATTTTCTAGTGCGTAAAACACAGATGTTTTTTTTTATCGTCTATGCTATGATTAAATAGGCACTGAAAAAAGATGTTCTTTTGTTCGAAAAGTTCGGTGTGATAGTTGGTTACCCTAGGTTTTAAGGATGTGTTAAAATATTGTGAATACCTTATCAATATCATAGCAATATTTTTGATTTGATTTATAATATATTTTGGATATGGGTTTAAAATAATTATAATAATAATACCTTGATTAATCTTAATGAGAGGTTGAAACTTAAATTTAGATAGTAAGAGGTGGATGTGTTGCTGCAAGAATTTCTTGAAAAAGAAGAACGAAAAAAATTTACAATTATTTATTTGCTGGAGAGAAGTCCGCATGTATCAATCTTTAAAGAAGAACTCTTAGAAAAACTCGAAGTTTCTAACTTTGTCTTATCACGTCTAATTGACTCTATCTTGATTGACCTGGCTCGTTTTGAATTGTTTGAATCAATGAATATTATTGTTGAAAATTATGAAATTATTTTAGAAACGGATGGGACCGTCAGTTCGGATATTTTATTGGAGAAATACATCCAAGATTCCAATCGTTACCAATTATTGAAATCTTCTTTTTTTCAGGAATTTAAATCTTTAAATGAGTTTTCATTATACAATTCGATTAGCTATCCAATTGTTCACAGAAGTTTAAGAGAACTAAATCGTTTTTTAGAGGACTTTGGGATCACGATTAATAAGAAGTTTCAAATTGAAGGAGCGGACGAATTAGAGTTACGCTTATTTTTAACGGAGCTTTTTTATCGAATTGAAAAAAGCAATTACGAATTTTATGATATTCAGGATGATTTTTTTATTAAAGAGCAACTACGGGGCTTGGATTTAACGAAGAAAACAACGTTTCAAGTTGAGAAAATGTCCCATTATTTATTTATTACTGAATTTCGGATACGGCAACAACAGCTGATAAAAAATAATCGAAAAGTGAGTAAAAAAGTTTTACTTGAATCGATTGAACAATTTGAACCTTTAATCAATCTTTTCTTTCGCCGCTTTAATCTCGAAGATGCAGTTCTTATCCAAGAAACATCTGCGTTGAAATTGTTTTATTTAAGTTACTATGCAGAAGCTGCCTTGGAATTGCTAGCGAATGGCTATCCCTATATTTATGAAGGAACAAGACTATTAATCGAACAATTGTGTAATCAATTTCCAATGATTACTCAATATGAAGCAGAATTGGCACAGTTTGAAAGAAGTATTTTAGAAATGCATATTTATCTACTCGGAGTTGGAAAGTGTCATGATAGCTTCGTTACGTCGATTGATCTCGGTTACTTCAAGGAGTCCTATCCAGATTTGTTTTCTTTTTGTCGAAACTATATTTTGTTTTTAAATAAGAAAATGCCTGAGCTTTATCGCGATCGAAAATATCTATTATTTAATTACTTACTATTAATACTGAATACTTTTCCAAAAGAAGCAATTATGGAGACCCTATTGATTCACATTAATTTCACGTTAGGCAAGCTCTATAACCAATTTATTTTAGAGAATATTCGTTTTTTTGAACAAACAGGAGCATTAAGAGTCGCTTCAGCAGAAGAAGCAGACATCGTTTTAACCAACAGTCGAGATTTGGCCTTGAATTCTGGAAAAGAATATGTGATTTGGCTTTCTCCACCGAGGCCAATTGACTGGGAAAATTTTGCCCAATTAATTGTTAATAAAAGGCAAGAAAAAATGGAAGAAAAAACGCAACATTTAAAGTTGTGGTAAAAGGAAGGAATGGCTTATTACATTCTTCCTTTTTTTGTTTCTTGAAGAGAGCTTATTTCATTGACCTCATAAAACAGTTAAGTTATAATTGAATGGATGTTGTATTGTATTTTTGAACATTATTAATTGGTAGCAAGCCATACATTTTAATGATATTTTTCTTATGAAAAGAACAATGAGATTTGTTTATCCTTTCAATGAGACAATGTTTACTCATCTTTAATCGCTTAATGCTGAGTATCAGAATGAAAATAAAAAACGAATGGGGTGAGGTTGTGAAAAAGAAAGAGATACCCAAATATACAATGGTTATAGGTGTGAGTTTTCAATTGTTCTTTACACCGTATATCGTGTTTGCTGATGTTCCTCTTTTTAATCCACTCAATCCCGGTGAATCGATTGTTGTTGAAGAAGTGATTGATCAAGAAACACTAGAAACAACCACAATTGGAGAAACAATAGAGACAACCGAAACAACCGAGACACTAGAAACAACCGAAACAATAGAAACAACTGAAGAAGTACAGAAAGAACAACCAAAGGCTATAAAAAAAGAGAAAAAAACAACAAAGTCAAAAGCACTTTATTTAACAGATGAACTGTTTGATGAAGAGGAAGAGCTGATATTACCTTCTGACCCTTTCGCTGGTGGAGGAGATGCACCGACCGAGATTCCTACCTTGGTTCAAATGGTTTCAGTCTTAGCAGGAACTGTTTTATATGGTGAACGAGAAAATGAAATTGAATTGAGTTCATTATTTTAAAAAAATATGAAAACGAACAATCGAAAGAGCAACCGTTATCTAATGAAAAGATAGCGGTTGTTTTTTTTGTGTATTTATTATTTTCTGTAAAAGAATTCAAAGTTATAAGAAAATTTGATTTTTTTGCAAAAAAAGTTAGAAAAGAGGTCTTTTTACTTTGTTAGAATCAAGTTAGCAAAAAGAGTGTTGTTTTTTAATCGGAAGGATTAATTGAAGGAACACTCGAAAATAAGGGTGTAATTATAGGGAAAATAATCAATAGTTGAAAAGGGTGTGCCAATTTTTGCTATTTTGCCTTGTATAAAATTGCTTTTTTTTTTGATTACAATTCAAATCGAGCCATGACGTATCAAGCGGCTAAAAAGTGTTGTGAAAAGAGTAGCGAAGAAGCGTAGGAAAATGAATCAAAAGCAATCTTTTAAAAAGGCGAAAAACGTTATTTTGAGTAGGTAAAAAAGATAAGAAGGAGATAAGTGAACATGGTAAAAAAATCAATGATTGGATTAGGTGTTTTGGGCGTTGGAGTAGCAGTGCTATCTCTCACAACAGGACCAAACCTTCATGCAAATATTAGTAACAGTGAAAATAGCGAAAATAGCGGAAATAGCCAAACGAGTGACACCAATTCCAAAGAGCACTCCGAATCTGATCATTCAGGTGGGAAAGAAAGCCAAGAGGAAACCTCAACAACTGACTTGAGCACCACAAGTAGTGAATTGCCAGAAAGTACAAGTGGCGAATCAGCCACTCAAACAGAGACTGAAACAGAAACAGCGGAGTCAACCGAAAATTCAACTTTCAGTTCTGAAGACCAAACTTCGGAGAGTACACTTGAGTCAAGTTCAAGTAGCCACTCATCAGAAACAAGTACGACGATCCATTCCTCAGCACCAACAGAAAATACGTCGACCTCTTCAACCAAAGAAGTTTCTACAGAGAAGGACACAGAGAGTACACAAGAAAAACCAAATCATTCAGAAAATTTAGTAATTCAGCCACCAGTTAGCTTACCATCGATTTCTGATCTAATACCTGATGATGCACCAGGGGCTCAATACCTGCCAGAGAATCTAAAGACGAATCAAATTGCAAAAGACTCACTAGCTGGTTTTGAATTACCCTTACTAAGTAGTTATCGTCATCCACACCAAGGGGTATTGGTTTATGAAGCGATAAAAAACATTAGTGAAAAACAAGAAAAAATAGATACTGCAACGTTTATTGAACAACTCTTTGAAAAACTTATCAATCAAAAAGTGGCTGATTTAAAAGCAGAAACGATTGATACAAAGAAACTCTTAGCAGGTGATGTTTTATATGTTGAAATTGATGGAAAGTATCAATTGTTAGGACTGTATTTAGGGGATGCTTTTTATGTGTCGATTGATGAGGAAAAAGTCGGTAAAGATAAGAAAGAGCTTGAGTATGCTGCAAAAGTGAAAAAAGTCTATTTAAGTGAAGAGGAAAAAGTTCAAGTTATAAGAGCCGACCAAACAAAATTGACCAAGTATGGGAAAGAAGTTTTAGCTGATTACCCTGCTTCTTTTGATTTTCAACCAAACCTTGTCACGCAACGTCTCATTGATACCATCGGAGAAGATGCACGAGATTTAGGGTTAAAATATGATGTCTTTGCCTCAGTGATGATTGCTCAAGCGATTTTAGAAAGTGGTGGCGGAACAAGTGCCTTAGCAAGTGCGCCTTATTACAATTTATTTGGTATGAAAGGACAGTACAGAGGGAACTCTGTTACTTTTTCGACGAGCGAAGATATGGGGAACGGTCAATTATTCGAAATTAAGTCTGCCTTTCGAGCGTATCCTAATCAAAGTTCTTCTTTAAGTGACTACGTTCAGTTGATTCGAGGAGGCATTGCTGGAAATGCAGATTTTTATGAAGATTCTTGGCGCTCAAGTGCCAAAAACTACTTGCGTGCGACTCATGAATTAACAGGGAAATACGCAACAGATACGTATTATCATAAAAAATTAAATTCGATTATCGCAGCCTATCACCTAACTACTTATGATCAGGCTAAAATTAGCGAGACAGGCCTCTTTATTGAAGGATTAGAAAATGTACCAAAAGAATACAAGCAATTGATGATTTATCCAGTTTATGACGGCAAAGACTATAATACGAGCGGCTCTTATCCTGTAGGTCAATGTACTTGGTACGCCTTTAATCGTGTGAGTCAATTAGGAATGAAGGTCGATGATTTTATGGGAAATGGTGGCGAATGGGCAAGTACGGGTCGCCGTTTGGGTTATGAAATCTCAAGTGTACCTAAAGCGGGAACGTTGATTTCATTCACGCCGGGAACAGCAGGATCAAGCCCTCGTTACGGCCATGTTGCTTTTGTTGAAGCAGTTGGTCCAAATGGTATCTTAATTTCAGAGGGGAATGTCTACGGAGGAGATACGATTTCTTATCGCGTTATCGATAATGAACTGGCTTATTCTGCTCTTGTTTCTTATGTCACTCCGAAAAACTAGGGATTGAAAATGGAAAAAAAGGAAAAAAAAAGAAATCTCTTTCCTATTTATACTCTTTTGATGGTTTTTTTGATGGGTTATTTTTTAATCACCTATCGAATTCATCAAATTACAGGAAGTTCAATGGAAAATACATTTCATGATGGTCAGTGGGTCCTTGTAAATCGCAAAAAGAAACTTGAAAGGTATCAGGTCATTAGTTTTACTCACCCGGAAGAGTCAAACATGTATATTAAACGGATTATTGGTCTCCCAGGTGATGCATTTATTTTAGTTGGGAACCGATTGGTGCTTAATATCGGTACAGAAACTTCCTATCAGGTGACTTATTCTTTTACTTTATCAAAAGATGCAGTCAATGAATTGATTGGAAAAAATAAGCTACCCAAAGGGAAATATTTTGTGATTGGTGATGCGGTGGCTGTTTCAAAAGATAGCCGTTCAATCGGACTCGTGGATGAAAAACAAATTGAAGGCGTGGTTTCATTTCAATGAAAGTAAGAAAGTTTAGTAAGGAGTGAAAATGTGTTCGAATGGACGATGTTCAGTTTGATTGTTCTCTTAATTAGTTTAGGTATCTTGGTCTTTCGATTAATGAAAGAATTTCAACTGCAACAAGTAAAAAAAAAGGGGCCAACAGATCTTGTTTTTAAGAAAAAACTAGCTTTTGTCAAACAAAAACAATATTACACTCATATGGTCGTTTTGATGCTAGTGAGTCTCCTTTTAACCATGAGTCTTATTATAGGGCTCATTGGTTCACATCAAATGAAGGAGCAATTTGATTTATTACAAAAGCAACAAGGAAAGTTAGAGAAGTCATTTAAAGAAATCGAACAAGAGAAAGTGGATCTGGTATACAATTTACCAGTCAGTCCTTATCCAACAACAGGAATTGGATTAAAGAATTATGATTGGGAAGCCATCATAGAAGGAAAGAACAAAGAAAAGCAATTAGAAGTAGAGATTGGAATCGCTCAAAGCTTGATGCCTTATTTCGGTGTAACCAATGCAATCGTTGTATTTAATACACCGACACAAACATTGCATATGAATTTTATTTTTGATTTATCAAGCAATGAAAAACAAGAGAAAGCTTTAAAAAACCTTCCTGAACTTATCCAAGAGTTGGAAGGAATCGAGTCAATCAATCAAGTGAATATTCAAATGAAAAATCTAGAAAGCAAAGCATTGGAACAAAACGAATTTTATATTCGTTCGAATGTGCAGGAGCCATTTAAACAACTAAAGGCTTCGCAAGAATAAAAAAGAAATAATCAAAAGGAGCCGTGAGAACGAATGAGTAAACAAAAAAGCAATTGGTTCTTTAATCGCAGTATTTTAAATGCAGTCAATGAAGTAACGGATGAAGAAATGTTAGCAGAAAATGATTTGGAAACTGGAAATTCAAGTACGACAAAAGGGTCTTCGCAGGTCGAAACGCTAAAAGAAGAATTAGAACGAGCACAATATAAAATTGAAAGCCTAAAAGTGGAGAAAAAACAACTTCATCGCCAACTTTCTGAACAAGAGGAACGTTTTTTTGATCAGAATGACAATGATTCAACTTCTGAACAGGAAGAAGCATTGGCGATTGAAAATCAAAGACTAAGAACACAGAATGCGCAATTAAACAATGATTTAGAAAATTCGAATGCTGAATTAGCCGAGTTAAAAGAATGGGAAGAAAAATGGCAAGAAAACGTTCTTTTTCTAGATCAAATTAAACAAGAACTACAGGCGGAAAAACAAGAGAAAAAAGCCATTCAAGTACGCTATGAGGAAGAGTTTGAAAAGTGGCAAGGAAATAATGATCCGGCCCTTGAACAAATGAAGCTCGAGTTACAGAAAGTCAAAGAAGAAAGAGAAACACTCCAGATTCGTTATACAGAAGAATTTGAAAGATGGAAAATAGAAGTAAAAACTTATCAAACACAATTGGAAGCAGCGAAACAACAGATTCAATTATTTGATACGAACCTTGATCAAGACCTAGTAGAAAAGAACCAAGCAATTGATGAATTAACCGAAAAATTAAGTGAACTGGAAGGAACGGTAGAAAAAATGGCTGAATTAAAACGAGAAAATAAAGAATTACATGAATTAGTGAGCAAACACTTATCTGAAAGTGAGACACAAGAACTCGCGCAAGTAATTCTTGAAAAAGAGGCGTTAGAAAAAGAATTAACCCAATTAAAAGAGCAAGTCAAAGAAAATGAAGAACTAAAAGCTCGTTTGGCTGAGTTAGAAGTACAAGTGGCACAAACTGAAGAAAACTTTAGTCAATTGACAGTTGAACAAGAAGCCTTGAAACAAGCGAAAGAAGAGGAAAAGAAACAGTGGAATGAAGAATTACAACAGTTAACGGAGCAAATAAGTAAAAAAGAAGAGACATTAACTGATTTGATGGGCCAACTAGAAAATATGCCGGAAAACCAAACGGTAATTGAGCAATTGAAAGGCGAAATTCAAGAATTAAAAGACAAAAACGAGTACTTAAAAACTGAAAATAGTGAGTTGCAAGAAGAGATGGGTGCCATTTTAGTCTTTACTAGAAAACAAGCGAACCGTAAATTAGAAGAGGCAAAAGTGGAAGCAACCGAGATGATTCTTAATGCGGAATCACAAGTTGAACGGATTCAAGAAAAAGCACGAGAAATCATCTTTGATGTGGAAGAGTCAAAACAGTTAATTTTAAGTAACTACAAAAATATTGAGAATGAAGTCCAAGCGCTTATCAATTCACGTATTTCGTTTGAGGATGTGAGTCAATAAAATTTAATAGGTAAAAAGAGTGGGCTTAAATTCTAAACCTCTATCGTTGAATCGCTTGATTTTACAGATAGAGGTTTTTTTGAATTGACGCAGGAAAGACGGAAAACTTTTGTGAAATCGTACAATCTTTAAAAAAATACGAAGTTTCTTTTTTTCGTAGGAAATGTTTCTAATTATTGCTATAATAACAGAGATGACTTTCTGAAAGTATGAAAAAAGGAGGGCTAATATGCTGCGTTTTTTACCGCAAAAAAATAAATATGTTCCTGAGGAAAGTGCGTATTCTTTTTCAGCAGAGTTACCTGTCCCTCAACATGTAGCGATTATTATGGATGGAAATGGCCGTTGGGCACAAAATCGACGCTTGCCACGAATTGCTGGGCACAAAGAAGGCATGGAGACAGTGAAAAAAATTACGAAACATGCATCAAAATTAGGTGTGAAGGTGTTGACACTCTATGCATTTTCAACTGAGAATTGGAAACGTCCGACAGAGGAAGTAGACTTTTTAATGCAGTTACCAGTTGATTTTTTTGACTCCTTCGTACCTGAACTAAAGAAAGAAAATGTACGAGTTGAAGTCATGGGCTACCAAGAGTATTTACCAATTCATACACAAGAAGCCGTTAAACGAGCGATGTTAGAAACCAAAGAGAACACAGGATTAATTTTAAACTTTGCCTTAAACTATGGGAGTCGAGCAGAAATGTTCAGTGCGATGAAAGCTTTGTATCTTGAAATGGATGAAAAAAAGATATCCGTTGATGCACTGGAAGAATCGATGTTTGAGAAGCATTTGATGACTAGTATTTTACCTGAAAGCTTAAGAGACCCTGAACTGGTGATTCGAACCAGTGGGGAAGAACGAATCAGCAACTTCTTACTTTGGCAAATTGCTTATAGCGAGCTTTTTTTTACAAAAGCTTTATGGCCGGACTTTGACCCGGCAGCATTTGAAGATGCACTTGCTAGTTATCAAAATCGCGATCGACGCTTTGGTGGAATTAATGAAAAGGAGAGTGCAAAATGAGACAACGAGTGATTACAGCCATTGTTGCCCTGGTATTATTTATACCCATTATTTATTTTGATTTTGGGGGTGTTTCTGTTGGTCTGCTGGCAGCTGCTTTCGCAGGTGTGGGTGTTTATGAGTTATTTCGAATGAAAGGCTTAGCTGTCGTAAGCTTTGAAGGGATTTTGGCGATTATTGGGGCGGTTGTTCTTGCATTACCAAAAGACCCTTGGTTTAAGTTTTTGCCAGAAAAAACCAATCCATTTGCACTTTATTATTTTGTAGTTTTAGTATTATTGGGAATTTCTGTGATTTCCAAAAACATGTATACTATTGATGAAGCGGCTTTTCCTGTTATTGCTAGCTTATATGTAGGAATGGGCTTTGGCAGCATTGCTAGCGCTCGTTCAGAAGGTCTCGTTGTTTTGTTCTTTGGTTTATTAATCGTTTGGGCAACAGATATCGGTGCATACATGGTCGGTCGAGAATATGGACGTCATAAGCTATGGCCAGAGATTTCGCCCAATAAAACGATTGAAGGTGCTGTTGGTGGCATTTTATGTGCGGTGATTGTTGCAATTATTTATTTAATTGCATTTCCAGGAAAAACCTTCTTTGGCTATTCTTCCATGCCCTTGATTTTAATGACCGTCCTCTTTTCGATGTTGGGTCAGTTTGGTGATCTTGTGGAGTCCGCATTTAAACGTCATTATGGTGTGAAAGACTCAGGGACGATTTTGCCAGGACACGGAGGGATTCTCGATCGTTTCGATAGTTTACTTTTTGTGTTTCCAGTTATGCATTTGTTTGGTCTTTTTTAAAAATTGCAAAGAAGAGAAGCAAAGTCATTTTCCTTTGAAAAACTGGAGAAATGCGAACCATTGGCTTTTTTGTGTGATTGCATTTCGTGAAGTTTTCAAAGAGTAGCCTGTTGTTTCTCCTTTAGCAGTGAAGCGTTTCTGAATTTCAATGGGCGGTGGCATCTGTCATCGCCTATTGTAACGGTCCGGATTGATTATTGTAAAAAAATGAAAAAAACTTTATCGAGCGAGGCGCAAAGGCGTGTATTTTAGGATTTTATGGTAGTCGGTCAAAAATTATCAAGCATTTGATAATTTTTGACCCTTTTTTTTTTCTAGAGATGGTATGATAAGTTCAGTAGTTGAGAACGACCGTGCTAGCAAGTGAACATTCTCGGCGGTCTAACGAATCGTTACTTAGTAGTGTATAGGGGACGGTAGAAACTGAATTTGAAAAAGAAAAAGGAGAACACGCATATGATGAAAATTAAAGAAGAAAACCAAAGACTCAATCGGGCACTCGCACACCATGCAACAAAGGAAAAAGCCTCCAATCTGGAACAATTACTGGTGCAAGAAAAAGAGGAGAAGCAAGCGTTACAGCAAAAAAACGATCAACTAGTTAAGTTAAACCAACAATATCAAAAGGAAATTCGACATTTAAGAGAAGAAATTGAACGAAGAAACGAAAAATAAAACCGTATTTCAACATAGAAAATAGGCGATGATAGAAAGTCGACCCCAAACAGCTAAAGGAAAAGCGAACTGTTTGGGGTCGATTGATATTTGTATACCATTCTCACTTAAAAAGTGATTCTTTTAAGAAAGCTAAGCGCTGCTCTATCCAGATGCAAACGTTACGTTCTCGTTACAAAATACGAGAACAATTGTGAAAATACTTAGATATGATAAAATGGTGAAGATACTTGTGGACTGAGTGAAAATAAAAATAAGACAGTATTGAAAGTGAGGAAGATATATGAAGACGATTTTGACATTTCTAATTGTCTTTTCGGTAGTCGTCGTTATCCATGAATTAGGGCACTTTTATTTTGCAAAAAAAGCAGGCATACTTGTTCGCGAGTTCGCGATTGGTATGGGTCCTAAGCTATTTAGTCATCAAGGAAAAGACGGAACAGCTTACACGATTCGCGGGTTACCGATGGGTGGTTATGTCCGAATGGCTGGTTATGAAGAAGAGGAAGAAATGAAGCCAGGAACACCGATTACTCTTTTATTTGATGAAAAGGGGATTGTGACAAAAATCAACACGAGTAAAAAAGTGCAGCTAACAAATGGTGTCCCTTTCGAAGTTGTCCGTCATGATCTTGTAGATGACCTGACGATTTCTGGTTTTATGAATGGTGATGAAAGCCAAACAATCACGTATTCAGTGAATCCTGATGCTTTTATAATCGAAGAAGATGGGACGGAGGTCCGAATTGCTCCAAGAGAGAAGCAATTTCAGTCCGCGAAGTTGTGGCAGCGTGCCTTGACTAATTTTGCGGGGCCAATGAATAACTTTATTTTAGCTTTTGTTTTGTTCCTAGTCATTGTCTTTGCTCGAGGAGGCGTTGTTGATCCTCAATCGACAGTTATATCAGGAGTGGAGCCAAATGCGCCAGCAGCTGTGGCAGGTATGGTAGCAGGGGATCAAATTTTAACAATTAACGATCAGAAAGTGACGAGTTGGACGAGTGTGCGGACATTGATCCAAGAATATGCCGAAGAGGATTTGACCCTTGTCGTGCAACGAGATGGTCAAGAAAAGATTTTTAAGATGAAGCCAAAGTTTACTGAAGTGGAAGGCCAAAAATATGCCCAACTTGGAATATTTGCGCCAATGAAAACAGGCTTTTTTGATAAAGTCGCGGGAGCCTTTAAGGAAAGCATTGCGAGTTTTACTCAAATACTAGCAGCATTGAGGAATATTATTTTTCACTTTGATGTGAATCAATTGGGAGGGCCAGTAGCTATTTATGAACTGTCTTCCCAAGCGGCAAAACAAGGAATCATGACGGTGATTGCACTAATGGCAATGATTTCAATGAACCTTGGCATCTTCAATTTATTACCGATTCCAGGATTGGATGGGGGAAAATTATTATTAAATTTGATTGAAGGCATTCGGGGGGAGCCTTTAAGTCAAGAAAAAGAAGGCCTGATTTCTATTATTGGTTTTGGCTTTTTAATGTTGTTGATGGTGTTTGTTACTTGGAATGACATTCAGCGCTTTTTCTTTTAAAAGTAACAAATAGTTGGTAAAGGAGAGAAAAATGAAACAGTCAAACCTGTTAATACCAGATTTTCAAATAATTGCAAAGGAAGAGGTTGATGACCCGAGTCAGAGGTTCCTCTTAGAAGCGGGATTTTTGGGCTCGTTTCAAGAGGACCAGTATGTCTTTTTACCTTTGGCGATGCGAGTGATTGAAAAAATCAAACAAATTGTGACAGATGAACTGGAACAATTATCTGTTGTCGAATTTCAATTGCCGGTTCAATCGGCTTTACATGCAGAAGATTATTTAACAGAACTTTTATTAACCGAACAAAAAAATAAACAACGGCCAAAAGCGATGCAGCTTTATCAAATCCAAACGGCGTTAAATACACAAGGGAAAAAAAATGATCACTTGTTGGCTAAGTTAGAATCGACTTACTTAGATATTTTTTCTTTTCATGAAACGAGTGTTGAACTTAGTGAAAACTATCATCGTTACGAACAATTGTTTCATCGAATACTGGACCGTTGTGAAGTAAGCTATCAAAGTGTGATCGCTTTTAATCAAAGCTCACAGCAAGAAGAAACCAAAGAAATTATTGCGGATAGTTTAACAGGAACGGAGCAGTACTTTGCATCAAGTGCAAGTGATTATCGAGGGAAAATCGGGATTGCTACCCGTTTATTAACGTCAAAAAAATCACACGCTTCGTTCTTACCATTAATGAAAAAAGAAATCAAAGTAGAAAAACTTGCTTTTGCAGCTAGAGAATGGCTACAACCCTATTTTTTACGGGCAAGTAAGCAACCAATTCTTTTATTTTTATTAAAAGAAGAGCAGCTAAACTTAGCAAAAGTGAGTCAATTTATGAAGAAGAAAGTCGTTGAAGTAAAAAGTAAAGACTTTGAAAAATATTTTGGTCAACGACTGGAACAATTGGATGTCTGGCATTTATCCCCAGAAGTTCAATATTTGGGTGATGTAGAAGTTGAATTTTTAACAAATCTTAAGATGGAAGCTTTAGACGGTAGTAAGACATATTTTGAGAATATTAATCCATTAAGAGATTTTCCGTCAGGCCAATTTTCCGATTTTAGCTTTGTACAAGAAGGAGATCCTTCACCCGATGGTGTAGGCGAACTCTATTTGAAAACAGGAGTAAAAATTGGACAACTCTATAAAAAACAACCTGAAAAAAAAGCAACTTCTTTTTCTTTTAACATCGGTCATTACCAATTGGACTTAAGTCGACTCTTTTTAATGATTGCTCAGCAGCACAGTCATGAATCTGGAATCATTTGGCCAGAGGAAGTGGCACCTTTTGATCTACATGTACTTCCAACAAATCTAGCGGATAAGTATCAAGAAGAGTTAGTGACTGAGGTTGAGGCAATGATGGAAGCGCAAGATTATCAGGTATTGATTGACGATCGCGAATGTGAGTTAGCGCAAAAACAGCGAGAAGCAGCTTTAATCGGTTGTCCGGTGGAAATTCGCATTGGTGAAAAAGCAGTAGAAGGAATTCTTGAAGTAAGAATTCGAGAAACACAAGCGGTGGTGGAAGTTCGTAAAGAAGAACTGGCAGATACATTGACCATTCTTTACCATTCGGCAGAATAACCAAGAAGTCTGGGGAACCTCTGAAAGGTTTCCTAGACTTTTTCGTGAGAAAAATCGTATACTAGTACTATTGAGAGGAAAAGGGTGAAAAGCTTGTCGACAAATAAAGAAAAATTCAATCTATTATTAGAGCAAATGAATGTAAGTTCTGATGTGAAAAAACATCCTTTAATTCAAACCGGTGAAATTATGCAAGTTTTTGTCCATAAACAAACGAAGTCTTGGGCATTTCATTTTCAATTTGCTGACGTTTTACCAGTAGCTTTGTATCAAAATTTCAAACAACATCTTATACTGGCGTTTAAGGATATCGCGGAGATTTCAATGAAGATTCAAACGAAAAATGACGTATTAGAAGAATCGATTCTACAAGACTACTGGTTCTTAGCCTTGGATCATCCAGATTGTGAAACCCCTTTTGTTAAACAAGTCCTAAAAAGTCAATTGCCGACTCTTGTGGGGACGAAAGTGCATTTACCTGTGACGAATGAAGCAGTGATTAGTATCTTGCAACAGCAGTATTTGCCTTTTTTGGAGGAACAATATCAAAGTTTTGGTTTTAAACGCTTTAAAATTATCCCGCAAGTCAACCAAGCACAAGTTGAAGCGGATTTAAAAGATTTGGCAGAACGGCAAGAAAAGCAGCAAGCAATGTTTATGGAGCAAGCTGCACAAGCAATTGCATCAAATGAGAAACGCAAAAAAGAAGCAGGCCCAGTAGAAGGACCGATTGTCTTAGGACGTAATATCCCTACAGATGAAATGATTCTTCCGATGTCCAATATTTTAGAAGAAGAGCGTCGGGTGACCATCCAAGGCTATGTTTTTGATGTTGAAGTTCGAGAACTGCGCTCAAAACGTAAGATTCTGATTGTTAAAATGACCGATTACACTTCTTCTTTTATCATTAAGAAATTTTCAAATGGTGAAAGAGATGAGCAAGTTTTTGAAGCCATTAAAAAAGGGATGTGGCTAAAGGTACGAGGGAGCGTTCAAGAGGACACTTTTATGCGCGATTTAGTCATGAATGCCCAGGACTTAATGGAAGTGGCACACGAAAGTCGTAAAGATTACGCCCCGGCCGATAAAAAAAGGGTTGAGTTGCATTTACATTCAAACATGAGCACGATGGATGCAACGAATAGTATTAGCGATCTCGTTGCTCAAGCTGGAAAGTGGGGTCATCAGGCGATTGCGATTACCGACCATGGGGGGGCTCAAGCTTTTCCAGATGCGTACCATGCAGGGAAAAAGGCAGGAGTGAAAGTCATTTATGGGATTGAAGCCAATATTGTAGATGATGGGGTGGAAGTGGCATACAATGCTCAGCCAGTACCCTTAACCGATGCAAATTATGTTGTTTTTGACGTGGAGACGACCGGCCTTTCTGCTGTTTATAATCAAATCATCGAGTTAGCAGCGGTTAAAATGAATAAAGGGAACGTTGAACAAACTTTTGAAGAGTTTCTGGATCCCGGTCATCCATTATCAAAAACAACGATTGAATTAACAGGGATTACCGATGAAATGGTTCGAGGATCGAAAAGTGAAGAAGAAGTGATGCGTGCCTTTCGTGAGTTTTCAAAAGATTGTATTTTAGTGGCACATAATGCGTCCTTTGACATGGGTTTTATTAATATGGCTTATAAACGTCATGGAATGCCTGAAGCAGACAATCCAGTCATTGATACATTGGAGTTGGCGCGTTATCTCTATCCTGAATACAAACGTTTCGGCCTAGGTGTCTTATCCAAACGTTTTGGCGTTGCCTTAACCCAACATCACCGTGCAATTTATGATGCGGAAGCGACGGGCCACTTAGCATGGATTTTTGTAAAAGAAGCCATGGAGAAACATCAAATGCTCTTACATGAAGATTTAAACCGACATGTGGGCAGTGCCAATTCCATTAAGGCAGCTCGTCCGTTTCACGCGACGATTTTAGCAGAAACGCAAGCGGGTTTAAAAAACTTGTTTAAGTTGATCTCTCTTTCAAATATTACTTATTTTCATGGAAAAGTCCCAAGAATTCCACGAACGGAATTGGTAAAGCTAAAAGAAGGGCTGTTAATTGGTACAGCTTGTGATAAGGGAGAAGTCTTTGTTGCAATGATGCAAAAAGGTTACGAAGAGGCAAAGGAAAAAGCGGCTTTTTATGATTATATTGAAGTCATGCCCAAGGCAGTTTACGCTCACCTGATTGAACAAGAATTGGTTGATAGCGAAAAAGATCTAGAAGAGATTATTGGCAACTTAGTGAGGATTGGCCAAGAATTAGGAAAACCAGTCGTTGCGACAGGAAATGTGCATTATTTGAATGAGGAAGACGCAATCTATCGAAAAATACTTATTCATTCAATGGGGCATGCCAATCCATTAAATCGCCAAACGTTGCCGAAGGTTCACTTCCGTACAACCGATGAGATGTTGACGGAATTTCAATTTTTAGGCAATGAAGTGGCTGAAGAAATCGTTGTGACGAATCCGAATGCGCTGGCGGAACGTTGTGAGGAAGTCGTTCCGGTGAAGGATGACCTCTACACGCCAAAAATTCCAGGATCCGAACAAGAAATTACGGATTTAAGTTATCAACGAGCGCAGGAACTTTATGGTAACCCTTTGCCAGACATAGTTGAAAAACGTTTGAAAAAAGAATTAGACTCAATTATCGGTAATGGTTTTGCCGTGATTTATTTGATTTCTCAAAAATTGGTTCATAAAAGTAATGCGGATGGGTATCTTGTTGGTTCTCGTGGTTCGGTCGGGTCAAGTTTTGTTGCGACGATGACAGGGATTACGGAAGTGAACCCTTTAGCTCCTCATTATTACTGTCCCAATTGTCAATACTCGGAATTTTATGAAGATGGTTCCTATGGTTCCGGGTTTGATATGCCAGAAAAAGCTTGTCCGAAGTGTGAAACGCGCTTGAAAAAAGATGGGCATGATATTCCATTTGAGACGTTCTTAGGTTTCCATGGAGATAAGGTCCCCGATATCGATTTAAACTTTTCGGGTGAATATCAACCTCAAGCCCATAATTATACAAAAGAATTGTTTGGGGAGGACTATGTTTTTCGAGCGGGAACGATTGGTACCGTTGCAGATAAAACGGCCTTTGGTTACGTAAAAGGCTATGAACGCGACCACAATCTCCACTTACGTACGGCAGAAATTGATCGATTAGCCAAAGGGTCAACGGGTGTCAGACGAACGACAGGTCAACACCCGGGGGGGATTATTGTTATTCCTGATTATATGGACGTGTTTGATTTTACCCCGATTCAATATCCAGCAGACGATTTGAATTCTGAATGGAAGACGACCCACTTTGATTTCCATTCGATTCATGACAATATTTTAAAACTTGATATTTTAGGCCATGATGATCCGACGGTGATTCGGATGTTGCAAGATTTATCGGGGATTGATCCAATCACCATTCCGACTGATGATCCTGAGGTTATGCGAATCTTTGAAGGCACGGATGTTCTAGGCGTGACACCAGAACAAATTTATTCTAAAACAGGTACCTTAGGGATTCCAGAGTTCGGTACGCGCTTTGTACGGGGCATGTTAGATCAAACCCACCCTTCAACCTTTGCCGAGTTATTACAAATTTCGGGCCTATCCCATGGTACTGATGTGTGGTTAGGAAATGCAGAAGAACTCATTCGAAATGGGGTTGCGGATTTAGCCAATGTTATTGGCTGTCGGGATGATATTATGGTTTATTTAATGCATGCCGGTCTTGATGACGGGATAGCGTTTAACATTATGGAAGGAGTACGAAAAGGAAAAGGAATTCCAGATGATTGGCAAGCGGAGATGCGGAAACAAAATGTGCCGGAATGGTATATCGATTCTTGTTTAAAGATTAAGTATATGTTTCCAAAAGCCCATGCGGCCGCCTACGTCTTAATGGCCTTACGAGTGGCTTATTTTAAAGTCTATTTTCCGATTCTCTATTACTGTGCGTACTTCTCAGTGCGGGCGTCAGATTTCGATTTGGTCGCAATGTCTAAAGGAAAAGAGGCAGTCAAAGATGCAATTGATGAAATCAATCATAAGGGGATGGATGCTTCAATGAAGGAGAAAAATCTATTAACCGTCTTAGAAATTGCCAATGAAATGCTGGAACGTGGCTATGAATTTGGCATGATTGATTTATACAAATCCGATGCTGAAAATTTTGTGATTGAAGGGAATAAATTAATTGCACCTTTTCGTGCCGTTCCAAGTTTGGGTGCCAACGTGGCCAATCAAATTGTAGAATCACGAAAAGATGGTCCCTACCTATCGAAAGAGGATCTGGCCAATCGTGGCAAGGTTTCAAAAACGGTTATTGAATATATGACTGAAAATGGTGTTTTGAAAGATTTACCCGATGAAAACCAGTTGTCATTGTTTGATATGTTCTAAAAAGAAAACAGAAAAACGCTAAGGGGCTATGACAGATGTCACAGCCCCCTTAGCGTTTTTTGAAGGGTTGGCGGATAAAGGGGCAACAAAAGGCTGCGCTTTCGGAAATTTCACGAAAATCGCACAATTGAAAAAGCTGATTGTTCGAATTTCCCTCCAGTTTCTCAGAGCAAAACGACTTTTGTCACACCTTCTTGCATTTATTTTTTTGTTAATTTTACGACCACTTCACAACGCGCAGTTTGCGGAAACATATCAACGGATTGTAAATAATCCACCTGGTAGGTTTTGGTTAAACTTTTTAAATCGCGCGCGAGTGTGGAGACATTGCAAGACACATAAACGAGTTTTTTTGCTGGAAAACGGGTAAGTGCTTTTAATAAAGGTTCGCCTAAGCCCGTTCTTGGTGGGTCGACAACAATTGCATCGGGTGTAAAACCAGCCTTTAGCCATTTAGGGAGTAGTTCTTCTGCTGTTCCAACTTCGTAACGCGTGTGCTTGAAGCCTTTTCGTCGTGCATTGGCTTGGGCATCGTTGATCGCTTGTGGAATGATGTCCATGCCGCGAACTTCTTTGGCTAAGTGCGCGAGACTCAAGCCAATCGTGCCAACTCCGCAGTAAGCATCGACTAGAGTTTCATTAGGTTTTAAGTCAAGTGCCTTGCGAGCTTCATCGTATAAAACTTTGGTTTGCTTTGGATTTAATTGGAAGAAGGCTCTGGCAGATAAATCAAATGTTAAGTCATTGATTTTTTCTTCAATGGCTTCTTTTCCCCAAAGGTGAATGGTTTCATCACCCATAACAAGCGATGTTTTCTTATTTTGGATATTTTGCATAATCGAGACTACTTCAGGCAGGCGTTCATTAATTTCGCGAATAATCGCTGCTTTTTTAGGAAATTTTGGCGTCGTCGTAATAAAGACAAGTTGGACTTCACCGGTTTCAATTCCAATCCGGACCATCAGGGTGCGCAAAATACCGCTGTTTCTTTGTTCATGATAGATGGGTGTTTGGTATTGATTGACCAACTCGATCACCGTATTGATAACTCTTTGTGTGGTTTTCTCTTGAACGAGGCAGTCATCAATGGCAACGAGCCGATGGGAGTTCATTTCATAGAGCCCGGCTTCTGCTTGTCCGGTTGTTGGATTCAGCTGTAGTTGAAATTGTGCTTTATTCCGATAATGCCAAGGGTCGTCCATGCCAATCGTTGGCTTGAGTTTGAATTTTTCATAATTAGCCGGTTTAAATTTCTTTAAAGCCTGTTTCAATAAGTCTTTTTTGAAATCTAATTGCTTGGCATACTTTAAATGTTGCAATTGACAACCACCACAGCGATCATAGACCGCACATGGAGGGCTTATTCGATCGGGACTGGCTTTAATAATTTGAATCAGTGTTGCTTCAGCAAATGTTTCAGCTGGCTTTGTGATTTTGGCACGTACTTCCTCACCAGGTAACGCACGCGGGACAAAAACAATGAGCCCTTTATAATAGCCGATACCTTCACCGTTAATCCCTAAACGTTTGATTTTTATTTGTACCGTTTGATTTTCTTTTAATTGTACGGAAGTCATTGATCAGCCTCGAGTCTTTTTTAGATTTATTTTAACATAGTTTTCTACCCTTTTGTAAAAGTATGTTAGACTAATAGATGGCTATTTAAGGAGTGAGCGGATTGATTATTAAGCAAATTACATTAGAGAAAAATCATTTTTACCTTCTAAGCTTTGAAGGAGGCGAAAAGGTCAAAGTCTCAGAGGACTTATTAGTAAAACACCGATTGTTAAAAGGAGAGGAAGTTTCACAAACATTATTTGAAGAATTAAAGGCGAGTGCGGGTTTTGCACTTGGATTGCAACTGGCCTATAACTATGTAAGTTACCAATTGCGTAGTGAACTGGAAATGTTGCAATATTTAAAAAAGAAAGACGTTTCGAGTCCTGATCGAAAAAAAATTATCGAACGATTGAAAGAGCTCAAATTAATTGACGATTTGGTTTATGCTGAAAGTTATATTCGCACGCAAATGCGTTTAGGAGATAAAGGCCCCTTTTATTTGAGTCAACAACTAAAGAAAAAGGGGATTGCAGAAAATATCATTGGAACAGCCATTGATTTATATACCGATGAGGCGCAACGAGAGGTTGCCGTAAAAACGGCTGAAAAGAACTGGAAAAAAAACCAGAATCGCAGTCATCGAGAGGGGCTTAGTCGAGTGCGAAGCCATTTAATACAAAAAGGGTTTCATCAGGAGGTTATTCAGTTTGCCCTTAGTCAATTGCCGCAAGAAAAAGATGAGACAGCTGAATGGGAGAACTTAATGAAAGAAGGTCAAAAGGCTTTGCGTCGACAGCAGCGATTTCCCTATCCTACTCGTGTGCAAAAAATTAAAAATCAATTGTATCAAAAAGGATTTAGCATTGATCAAATTCAACAATTTATTGACGAGGAAGTTATAGATGAAGAGTGAACAATTAAAACAGTGGCAGGCAGCAGAAGTCGATGATTTTAATGAGCGGTTTCTTGCTTGGTACTATCAACACCAACGGCATTTACCTTGGCGTGGAACAAAAAATCCTTATTTTATTTGGATTTCTGAAATCATGCTCCAGCAAACGAGAGTGGAGACGGTAATTGGTTATTATTATCGTTTTATTGAGAAATACCCAACGATTGAAGCTTTGGCTCAAGCGGATGAACAAGAACTTTTAAAAGTCTGGGAAGGACTCGGTTATTATTCTCGGGCACGTAATCTAAAAGTAGCTGCACAGCAAGTGATGGCAAATTTTGAAGGCCACTTTCCACAAACGTTAGCTGACATTCAAACATTAAAAGGGATAGGGCCCTACACATCAGGTGCGATTGCGAGCATTGCTTTTGGATTGCCAGAACCTGCGATTGATGGCAATTTAATGCGTGTTGGCAGCCGTTTGCTAGGAATTGATGCAGATATTGCAAAGGCGAGTAGCCGTAAAGTTTTTGACGCTGGATTTCGAGAAATCTTATCAACGGATTTACCTGGCGATATGAACCAAGCCTTTATGGATTTGGGCTCAAGTATTTGTACGCCAACGAGTCCAGATTGTGCAAACTGTCCTTTAAAAGACTTTTGTTACGCGTATCAAACCAAGACGCAAGTCAACTATCCTGTTAAGACAAAAAAACAACCACCAAAAGATGTCTATTACGTTGCAGGGGTTATCGAGAACCAGGAAAAAGAATTTTTAATCATACAACGCCCAGAAAAAGGGTTGCTGGCGAAGATGTGGCATTTTCCTTTAGAGGAAGTGTCTAAAGAACGTTTTCTTGCTTATCAGACCCAATATTCAAAAGAAGCAGTCCAAGGAACACTGGATTTCGTTGCAGAGGACGCGCCATTTGATATTTTTGAAAACTATCCCGTAACCTGGCAAAAACGACACTTGAAAGAAGTCAAGCATGTTTTTAGCCATTTACGCTGGCATGTCCTGCTCTTTTATGGGAGAACACATGCGCCTTTGACCGTTGAAACGAGTCGCTGGGTAAGAGAAGCGGATTTTGAAACACTCGTTTTTCCGACCATTCAACAAAAATTGGTGAAACAATGGACCCAAAATCATAAAGTTCAGAAAGATTTGTAGGCAAGAAGCATTTTTATTGCTATAATGTTTACGAGGTTGGTGTGATGAACACCCAAACAAATGCGAGAATTCGCTGAGGGAAGGGTTGCTATGCGCGTTCCAAAAGAAGGAGAGTTTGTTAGCATCCAAAGCTACAAACATGATGGCAATTTGCATCGCACGTGGCGTGATACCATGGTATTGAAAACCAGTGAATATTCGATGATTGGCGTGAATGACCACACATTAGTGACGGAATCGGATGGCAGACGTTGGGTTACTCGAGAACCAGCGATTGTGTATTTTCATAAAAAATATTGGTTCAACGTCATTGCAATGATTCGAGAAAAGGGTGTTTCTTACTATTGTAATCTGGCTTCACCCTATCTATTGGATGAAGAAGCACTAAAGTATATTGACTACGATCTAGATATCAAGGTTTTTCCTGATGGTGAAAAACGTCTTTTAGATGTGGATGAATATGAGTTGCACAGCAAAATCATGGGCTATCCGGAAGACATTGATTATATTTTGAAAGAAAATGTCAAAATTTTAGTAGACTGGATTAACAACGGAAAGGGTCCCTTTTCCCAAGGATATATCGATATATGGTATGAGCGCTACAAGCAATTGTCGCAAAAATAACAAAAAAGAGGAGGCTGAAAAGGCCTCTTCTTTTTTGTTATATGGAGAAAATAAACGTAGCCGCTTCCTTGGGACGGTTGACTGCTTTTTCTTCCTTTCCCTTATCGTTTATAGGTTTGGTAATTTTTTTGTCATCATACGATGGGAGATACCTGCATCCATAAAAGGTTCTCCCTCAGGATGATAACCTAATTTTTTATAAAATGGGATGGCCGCTTCTTGTGCACCTAGAGAGACAAGTTCAAATCCTTGTTGTTTTGCAAATTTCTCAGCAAATAAGATTAGCTGTTTGCCTAATTGTTTTTTCCTAGCTTCTTTAACGACAGCCATTCGCTGTAATTTTATTTTGGAATCACTGATCGGTAGTAATCTTAGAGTCGCTAGGGCCTTCTCATCTTCATAAAGGACAAAATGAATCGCATAAGCTTCATCTCGATCAATTTCTAGTTCAAGAGGTACCTGTTGTTCTTTTACAAAAACATCTTGACGTATACGTAAAGCGTCCAGATAGGTTTGACTCATTGTATCTTTTGTTTCTCTGATAATCATTGTTTTCCCTCCCTCTAAAAGGAGTATAACCTGAAAAGAGAAAAGGGAAAAGGAAAAGATGATTCCTTACTCGAATCTTGAAAGAGTTTTCGTTTTTTTATTGCAAAGAAACGCGCTTTATGATACGATTCTCTCGTGGATAAGTCCACGCTTTTTTTTACCAATTATGCAAAAACAAGGAGAGAAACAACTATGAATTCTGACCCCGACAGTCAGTCGCTACTAGCGCAAATAATATTACTCGTCGTCTTAACGTTAATTAATGCTTTTTTAGCTGCATCAGAAATTGCAGTCGTGTCAATTAATAAAAATCGCGTCGAGCAAAAAGCCGAAGAAGGCGATCGGAAATCACAAAAAATCTTAAAAATACTAGAAAATCCAACGAACTTTTTATCTACGATTCAAGTAGGTATAACCTTGGTGAATATTTTATCAGGGGCCTCTTTAGCTGACAGTTTAGCTGTTCGTCTGGCACCTTTTATTGGAACCGGTGCAGCGGCTCGAAGCATCGCAACATTTATTGTACTTGCAATTTTAACGTATGTCTCAATTGTTTTTGGTGAACTCTATCCGAAACGAATTGCGATGAATAAGTCCGAGGAAGTGGCAATGTATACTTCAGGCGTCATTCGTATTTTAGGTGTCATCACGAAACCCTTTGTTTGGTTGTTATCTGCGTCAACGAATTTATTATCACGCTTAACGCCAATGACCTTTGATGATGAAAATTCGAAGATGACACGCGATGAAATGCGTTATATGTTGGAAAACGAAGGCGTTTTAGAAGAAGACGAGCTTGAAATGCTCCAAGGAATTTTTGCTTTAGATACAAAAGTAGCCCGTGAGGTTATGGTCCCTAGAACAGATGCTTTTATGGTCGATATTAATGGCGATGTCACAGACATTTTGCGTCGCATCTTAGATACGAATTTTTCTCGTATCCCAGTCTATAATGAAGACAAAGACAAAGTAATTGGCGTCTTACACACGAAAACACTATTAAAAGCGGCATATGAGGTCGGCTTTAGTGAATTAAATTTACAGTCTTTAATGCAAGAGCCCTTATTTGTACCCGAAACTGTTTTTATTGATGATTTAATGTATGAGTTGAAGAAAACCCAAAATCATATGGCTATTTTGCTGGATGAATATGGTGGTGTGGTTGGTCTCTTGACTCTTGAGGATTTATTGGAAGAAATCGTTGGTGAAATTGACGATGAATCCGATGAAGTCGAAACCTTATATGAAAAGATAAGCGAGCACGAATATATTATTCAAGGGCGTATGCAAATCGAAGAATTTAACGATGCCTTTGATGAGCATTTAGAAATGCCGGACGTCGATACAATGGCTGGTTACTTCATCACTGCTTTAGGAGCGATTCCAGAAGAAGAAACCCAGCTTACTTTAGACAAAGGCAACATTACTTTAATTTCTGAAGAGATTGAAGGGTCACGTGTACTTAAAATTCGGGTCATCTTTAAAGAACCTGAAGCAGTGGAAGACAAAGTTGAAGAAGAACGACGATTTTTCCGTAAAGACACTGAAGAAGAAGACTCAAAAAAATAATTTAACTGAAAGTAACAAAAGGAATTGTGGCGCAAAAGCGAGCAATTCCTTTTTATTTAAGTACAAACTCTTTTTCGAGAAACCTTTTCATGTTAAACTAGTTGAGGCGAAAGAGCCGGTCACTATGATTGCAGGCTTTTGAATGACTGATTTTTTAGAAAGAAAGGAAAACGAATAAATCAATGAAAAATCCGAATTTAAAACAACAAGTGGATAGTCGTCGCACCTTTGCGATTATTTCTCACCCGGATGCGGGAAAAACAACGATTACAGAAAAACTATTATATTTTGGTGGTGCAATCCGTCAAGCAGGGACTGTGAAAGGAAAGAAAACAGGAAACTTTGCGACGTCCGACTGGATGGAAATTGAGAAACAGCGGGGAATCTCGGTAACGAGTTCAGTCATGCAATTTGATTATGAGGGGAAACGAGTGAATATTTTAGATACCCCGGGGCATGAGGATTTTTCTGAGGATACGTACCGTACCTTAATGGCCGTTGATAGTGCCGTGATGGTAATTGATAGTGCCAAAGGGATCGAAGCGCAAACGAAGAAATTGTTTCAAGTCGTAAAACGTCGAGGCATTCCAATTTTTACTTTTATTAATAAGTTAGATCGAGATGGTCGTGACCCCCTCGATTTATTAGAAGAACTTGAAGAAGTGTTAGATATTGAATCGTATCCAATGAACTGGCCATTGGGGATGGGAAAAGGTTTGGAGGGCTTATACGATATTTATAATAAACGCGTGGAATTTTATCGTCCAGACAATTATGGCGGCGAAGCCTTTGTCCCCCTAGATGAAAATGGCGAAATCCCAAGTGACCACCCACTCCGACAAAATAGCATCTACAGTCAAGTCTTAGAGGAAGTTGAGTTATTAACGGAAGCGGGCGATTCGTTTGACCCTGAAAAAGTTGATCGCGGCGAGCAAACGCCAGTCTTTTTTGGGTCTGCCCTAACGAATTTTGGTGTCCAAACCTTCTTAGAAACTTTCTTACAGTTTGCCCATGCTCCTTATGCTCATGAGCTTGCAGATGGCCGGACCTTAAGTCCTGAGGAAGAGGAATTTTCAGGTTTTGTCTTTAAAATTCAAGCAAATATGAATCCGGCTCATCGCGACCGCATTGCTTTTGTTCGCGTTTGCTCAGGTACCTTTGAACGAGGGATGGATGTGACACTTGAACGAACCAAGAAAAAAATGAAATTAAGTAACGTGACTCAATTTATGGCAGATGCGCGTGAAAACGTGCAAGAGGCGGTTGCAGGAGACATTATCGGAATTTATGATACGGGAAATTATCAAATTGGGGATACCATCTATGAAGGAAAACTAAATGTCGCCTTTGAAGAACTCCCATCCTTTACACCAGAGTTATTTATGAAAGTATCTGCTAAAAACGTCATGAAACAAAAATCATTTCACAAAGGGATTTATCAGTTGGTTCAAGAAGGAGCCATTCAATTATATAAAACCTATTTAACAGAAGAATATATTTTAGGTGCTGTGGGTCAACTACAGTTTGAAGTCTTTCAACATCGCATGTTAAACGAATATCATTCTGAAGTTGTGATGACACCAATGGGCTCTAAAATCGCTCGCTGGATTGATCCCAAAGACTTAGATGAAAAAATGAGTTCGAGTCGAAATATTTTGGCTCGGGACCGTTTCGATCAACCCTTGTTCTTATTTGAAAACCAATTTGCGGAACGTTGGTTTGCGGATAAGTACCCAGGTGTTGAATTAAAGAGTTTGATGTAAAAAATAAAAGTTTGGTCTTTTCCTTAGGGGAAAGACTGAACTTTTTTCGAATTGGAAAATACAATAAAGGAGAGGGAAACGTTTGATTCAAGTCATCCTTACAGCAATCATTGGCTTTGTCTCGACGAATATAGACGATCTTTTTTTATTAATGTTTTTATTTTCCCAAGTTGGACCTCGTTTTAAAAAACGAGACATCTTATGGGGACAGTATCTTGGTCTAGGTAGTCTTACCTTATTTAGTTTTTGCTTCAGTTATGGTATCGGAGCGCTCCTCGTGGATTATGTACACCTTTTAGGAATTATTCCAATGATGATTGGCTTGAAACTATGGTGGGATCAACGACAGATTGCATCGGAAACTGCTGATTTAGTAAAAGCATCTTCAGCAGAGGCCAGTTCGATGAAAGCACCCAGAACATGGGGCGTTTTACCAGTGATGTTATTAATTGTTTCTGGTGGTGCGGATAATATTGGTGTGTATGCTTCGTTATTTTCTCACTACGCTTTAGCCGACTGGTTGTTGGTCCTTATGGTTTTTATTTTACTCGTTCCAATTTGGTGTCATTTAGGTGAAAAGATGGGGAATAACCCCTTAATCAAAGCAAAAATTGAAAAATATGAACTCTTTTTATTGCCACTTGTTTTTCTTCTTTTAGGATTTGCGATTCTCTTAAAATGGCTATAGTTGGTTGTCGCTTTTCCTCTCAATTCAATCTGTCTTTCTAACACTGAACAAGAAAACTATGCTATGATCGAAGAGATAAAAAAGGAGGTGGAAGAAATGAGGTGGAAAACAGAGAAAGCAGCCTTACCTTTCTTTCAAATTCGTCGATTCGGTTATTTACTGAGTCAACTTATGATGCCGCATTTAAGTATTTTTATTGCCTGGGGCTTTATCAATTTGATTGCAAGTAACCCAGCCAGTGACCTTCATTTGCTTCTTGGAAAAATGGAAGAAGCATTACTTTCTTTTTTACTTCCTTTGTTAATCGGCTACACTGGTGGGAAGCAATTAGAAGAACAACGAGGGGGAGCGATTGGAGCCATTGCGACAATTGGTTTAATTGTAGCAACCGATTCACCACAAATTATTGGTAGCATGTTGATTGCGCCATTAGCCGTTTGGAGTTTTTTATTCTTTGAAAAACTTTTTTTATCCAACTTAAAACAGGGCTACGAAATGTTAATAAAGAATATGCTGGCAGGTTTTATTGGGAGCTTTTGGTGTGTGGTGAGTCTTTCCTTTTTTGCACCGATTGTGAATCGGTTGAATCAGGAAATTGTGAAGGCGGTTTACACTTTGATTCATTTTCATTTATTACCACTTGTAAGCGTATTAATTGAACCTTTAAAAGTCTTTTTCTTTAATAATACAATCAATCATGGAGTCTTAACACCTCTTGGCTTGTCTTTCATCACACAGACAGGTCAATCCTACCTTTTTTTACTTGAAACCAATCCAGGGCCAGGTTTAGGCGTTTTACTCGCTTATCTAAGCAGTCATTTGTCCGCTGACGAAAAAAGGAAAACAGGGACAGCGTTACTGGTTCATTTGATTGGGGGGATTCAGGAAGTCTACTTCCCTTATGTTTTAATGGAGCCGAAGCTTTTTTTTGCTGTTATTTTAGGTGGAGTATCAGGGACAGCGATCTTTGAATGGTTAGAAGTCGGGCTAACGAGTCCGGTTTCTCCGGGGTCACTCCTCTTGATTTTGAACCATACCCCTGCCGAACACGTTTTTAGCTTGTTATTTGGAATCTCAGTTAGTACCTTGAGTTCCTTTTTAATGAGTTATGCGATGTTAAAAAATAGAAAGGAAGGAAAAACGATGCTCAACGAAACATCCCCTCAAATGCTGGGGCAAAAACCCGCTTGCTTCATTCAAGAAATTATCGTCGCCTGTGATGCAGGAATTGGGTCTAGCGCGATGGGGGCGAGTTTAATTCAAAGGCATTTAAAAGAAAAAGGACGAGAAATTCCAATCCGCCACCAATCCGTTTACCAATTAGAAAACAAAGCGGATCAGTTAGTCCTCCTTCATCCGCAACTTAGTGAGCAAGCCAAACGAATCGCGCCAAAGTCTGCAATTTTGTACATTGATAACTTTTTAGCAGTTGAGGAAAACGTGCTTAAAATTCAACAGTATTTGGCGCAGAATTCGCCAATCAATCCTCCTGTACTCGAAATGTCTTTGGCAAGGCCAGTCGGTTCAAAAGTTGTTTTATTATATGAAAAAAACCAAAGAGGGACGCAAACGATGGCAATTGAGATGATGCGGCAAAAAGCGCAAAGACAAGGGCACGATTTATTTTTTTCAAAGGCGAGTATCGAAGCTTGCCATTGGAATCAAGAAACGCTATATGTCATATCATCCGAAATGCTTGCGAAAAATCCAATTGACCGGCAAAAATATCAGATTTTGGTTGTACAAGATTTATTGAAAATGTCAGAATTTGAGAGGTGGCTAAAGGAGAGTGAAGACGATGTTCTTATCACCAAGAGAAAAGGAATTACTGATTGAATTGTTCAACCAACGTGAAGGACTTTCGATTCCTCAAATGATGAGCTTGTTAAAGGTTAGCCGTCGGACCGTTTATCGTGAGTTAGAAAACTTGGAGACGTCTTTGTTGACAATTGGCGCAGCTTTAAAAAAAGTTTCGCGTGGACATTATCAGTTAATTGCGAAAGAAGATGTCCGTCAAACAATTCAAAAACATCTCGCAAGTACGCCACTCATTGAACTTTCGACAAGTGAGCGGCAACGAGCGATCCTTATTGAATTATTACGAACGGAAATCCCCCTTTCGCTGCAAATGTTTTTAGACAAGTATCAAATAAGTAATACAACTTTTTATGCAGATATAAAACAATTGGAAGCACGTTTAGCAAAATCCCCCCTTCAAATTATTCGTAACCAAGGCTATGAAATTATCGGTTCAGAAAAATATCGACGTTTATTGATGGCCAATGTTTTGCAAGCAGAAATCAATGAATATCAATTTTTTCATTATGAACCGATTGAGGGGTCGAATCATTTTTTCTTTCAATTTTTAAACACGGGTGATCTATCCTTTACCAAAGAATTGGTTCTTACCGAACTGAATGAAAGTCTCCCCAATTTGAGTGATCGTAAGCTTGTTCATCTTATCTTTGTTTTGATGTTGACCATTGAACGGGTACATGCAGGACATCTCATTATAGAAGAAACGTACATGGAACAACTAAATAAAGAAATGCTTAATAGTAGTAAACGAATATTTGCCAAGTTAGCAGTTGAAACCAAGCAACTGTATCCAGTCAACGAGATTGTTTTTTATGCAAGTTTACTGAGTGATTTTGCCAACTCCTTTGAAGAAGATTTCTTTGAGGAAAACTTTGATACCGAAATGGCCTACGACGTTAAACGTTTAATTGAGGGCGTCAGTCGTGAAACAGAAGTTGATTTTTTTGAAGATTCCGATTTGTATAAAATGTTATTGACCCATTTATCCGGTGTTTTTTCACGTGTAATTTTACAAGAAGAGACATTAACGAACCCGATTTTAGAACGAATTATGGAACAATACACAGATGTTGTTCGAGGCATTCGCCAGACGTTACCGCTTGTTTTTCCCGGTAAAGTTTTATCGGAAGAGGAAATTGCGTATATGGTTTTACATTTCGCTAACGCTTTAGAACGGAGTCCAAAAATTATCGAAGTCGATATTGCAGGCTTTTCACCCAGTGGCCTTGCTTCAACAAGGATGTTAGAAATGCGTTTAAGAAAAAACTTTCCTTTTATCGATCAAATTCATTTTTTTAGTGTGTCACAATTAGGCGCAATCGATTTAATGGCACACTATGATCTGATTGTTTCCACCGCCTTATTGCCTGGGTATAGTGGCTCGTATCAATTAGTTTCTCCCTTGTTGTTAGAAGATGAAGTCAAACAGTTAAAAGAACGTTTTAAAGAAATTGGCAAACAACAAACGAAACCAAAACGAAAAAGGAAACACATAGAAAAAACAACGCCTAGCTATGAAGAAGTTTTGCATTTTATTGAAGAAGTGAATGGTCTTTTAGAACGTTTTTTTATTGGGAAGATTAAGAATCCAATGGAACTTTCTGGAATCGTTGATGCAGCAATTGCAACCATTCCAGAAAATCTAGTAATCGATGCGGCGGCAGTAGCCGTTCAATTACTTCGTCGTTTAAAGCAGGCGCCTGTGGGTATTCCTGGAACAACCATGGCACTTTTTCACGCGGCAACATCAGGGATCAAAGCCCCTCTTTTTTGTATCGTTGACTTGGAAACGACCGCCGTTATTACCGGTATGGATCAAACCCAGATGCCATTAAAACGTATTTTATTCATGCTTGCTCCTGAAAAAATTGAACCAATCGAAAGCCAATTACTAGGAAAAATAAGTGGTGCAATCATTATGAACGACTTATATACGGAAATTTTTCATTCGGGCAATGAAGCAATTGTGTACCAGTTATTGTCTTCTTTACTTATGGAAAAAATGCAATCGTAAGGGGTGGGAAAAATGCTAACAATCACATCGAAACAAGTGGTACTCGATCAATCCTTTGAAACGGCGGAAGAGGCGATCGCATATGCCGGGCAGCAACTAGTCAATTTGGGCTACGTGACACCCGATTACACGCAATTAATGCAAGAACGCCAACAAAAAGTGAGTGTCTATATTGGAAATTTTGTGGCGCTTCCACATGCTGAAATGCCGGAAGAAATGCTTTTAAAAGAAGGAGTTTTTATGATTCAAGTCCCAGATGGCGTGAATTTCGGTACAGCTGAGAAGCGACAAGTAGCCACTTTGATTGTTGCTGTCGCTTTATCAATGAAGAGCCAATTGATAATTTTACAAGAATTGGCATTGTTTTTTTCAGATATAAAAAATGTCCAAAAATTAAGCGATGCAACAGAGAAAAGCAGCTTCTTAGCGATACTAACTGATTATTTTGGTGAACAATCAAAACAATAAGTTTCATACAAGCAACCAGCCACCAAATCAAGGGAAATTCCTTTGATTTGGTGGCTGGTTTTGTTTTGGCACAAAAGATTGTGCCAAAGTACGACTATTTCCCATTGAGGAAAGCGGATACACTAAAGGTGTCAAGAAACACAAAATGAGGAGGAACAAAAATGGAAAGACAAATCAGGGAGAAAAGTTCACTAAAAGCAAGCGTTCAAAAGTTAGGCAGTACACTTTCAAGTATGATTATGCCCAATATCGGTGCCTTAATTGCCTGGGGAGTACTTACGGCATTATTCATTCCAGACGGTTATTTTCCAAATGCGCGCTTAGCAGAAATGGTCGGTCCCATCTTAACTTATTTAATTCCAATTCTAATTGGTTTTACCGGGGGGCGAGTAGTGGCTGGTGAACGGGGAGCAGTTGTTGGAGCAATTGCGACGATGGGAGTGATTGTTGGAACCAACGTACCAATGATGCTTGGTGCGATGATGATGGGGCCGTTTGCTGGTTTTTGCATGAAGCAATTTGATCGTTTCTTTCAACATCGAATTCGTACCGGATTTGAAATGTTAGTCAATAATTTCTCTGCTGGATTGATTGGTTTTGCTCTAGCAATTTTAGGATTTTTAGTAGTCGGTCCAGTTGTAGATAGTTTAACGCAAGTGATGGCTACAGGTGTCGATTGGATTTTGAATGCCCACCTCATTCCATTAGCCAATGTCTTTATCGAGCCAGCCAAAGTTTTGTTTTTAAATAATGCAATTAATCATGGCATCCTAACACCACTTGGAACAGAGCAAGCAATGGAAACGGGTCGCTCAATTTTATTTTTATTAGAAGCGAATCCTGGCCCAGGCTTAGGTATCCTTCTTGCCTTTATGTTCTTTGGCCGAGGTGCTGCAAAATCATCTTCTCCTGGCGCAATTTTAATTCATTTCTTTGGCGGCATTCATGAAATCTATTTTCCTTACGTGATGATGAAACCGCTATTATTTTTAGCAGCGATTGCTGGAGGAATCACAGGAACCTTCACTTTACAAGCCTTAGGTGCGGGACTAAAAGCTCCGGCTTCTCCAGGGTCAATTATTGCAATCCTAGCCATGGCTCCCCAAGGCGGACATGCAGCGGTTTTAGCAGGAGTCTTGGTCGCAACAGTGACTTCATTTGCCGTGGCTACAGTAATCTTAAAAGCAGACGTGAAAGAAACGGATGAAGATTTTGAAAAGAATGTAACGGCTTCCCAACAAGCGAAGGCTCAAGCCAAAGGACTCGAAAAAGCAGGGGAACTTGGAGCGATCACAGCCATTCAAAAGATCGTATTTGCTTGTGATGCAGGAATGGGGTCTAGTGCGATGGGTGCTTCTATTTTACGAAAAAAAGTCAAGGATGCGGGATTAACTCAGTCGGTAACAAACAGTGCGATTAGCCGTTTGGTTGATGATTCGAAGACATTGATTGTAACACAAAGCGAATTACAAGAGCGGGCAAAACAAAAAGCACCAAGCGCAACTTTTATTGCCGTTGAAAATTTCTTGAACTCACCTCGTTATGATGAAATTATCGGACAACTACTGGGTGAAACGGCTCAACCATCATCCTCAAAGGCTTCAAAAAGTTTGTCGCAAAGACAAGTACCACTTTTTGAAGGCGTGACTGAAATATACTTGGCACACGATGCACGCGTGGGGTCCGCAACGATGGGCCTTCGGATGATTGAAGAAATTCTTGCGAAAAATAATTTAGAGATTCCAGTAAAAAAAGTCAAGCTGGAAACTTTAACGACGAATGAAGGCAGTTTGGTTGTTTACCGTGAAGATTTAAAAGAAGAAGTCTTGAAACAAGCACCAAATGCGCAGTACTTAGAAGTGAAAAGTCTCATTCAGGCGAAACAATATGAAGCGGTAGTTGAGCAATTGAAGAAAGCAGCTTGAATCAGAAGGAGGAAAACAAAATGCAAACGAATTTTTTATCAATCGATATGATTGAGTTGAATCAACATTTTGAAACAAAGGAAGAGGCGATTCGTTTTTGTGGTCAAAAACTGGTGGATGCCGGTTGTGTCGAAGAAGATTACATAGAAGCCATGATTGAAAGAGATCGTATGCTTTCCGTTTATATGGGGAATTTTATTGCAATTCCTCATGGGACGGAGGAGGCGAAGAAATTTGTAAAAAAATCTGGGATTTGCATCGTTCAAGTTCCAGAAGGGGTGAATTTTGGAACCAAAGAGGAACCCCAAATTGTAACGGTGCTGTTTGGCATTGCAGGGGTAGGAGAGGAACATTTACAAATCATTCAACAAATTGCTCTTTATTGTAGCGATATGAATCATGTGGTCTATTTAGCAGATGCTTTAGAGAAAAAAGAAATAACAGAGCAATTACTCATTGCATAGGAGATGAAAAAGATGAAAATAAGGAAAGCAGTCCATTTTGGCGCGGGAAATATTGGACGCGGATTTATTGGTGAAGTTCTACATAAAAATCATTTTGAAATCACTTTTGTTGACGTGAACCAGCAAATCATTCAAGCATTACAAGAACGCAGAAGCTACACGATTGGCTTAGCGGATGCTTCAAAAGAACAGATTCAAATCGATCGGGTCACTGGTATAAATAATCAAGAGAATCCAGCTGCAGTCATTCAAGCGATTTGTGAAGCCGATTTGGTCACAACAGCGATTGGACCAACGGTTTTACCATTCATCGCAGAACTCATCGCAAAAGGGTTACAAGCCCGAGAAGCAATGGGGCTTAACCAGCCGCTTGATCTGATTGCTTGCGAGAATATGATTGGTGGTTCAACTTGTTTAAAAAGTGAAGTCTTAAAACACACAGAAAATAATGCGTATTTTAAAGAATTCTTCGGATTTCCCGATGCGGCGGTGGATCGAATTGTTCCAGAGCAATCACATGAAGATGTTTTATATGTGGAGGTTGAACCTTTTTCAGAATGGGTAATTAACGAAAACCAATTAAAAAATCCAGAGGTTCGGTTAGCAGGCGTCCATTACGTCGCCAATTTAGAACCATACATTGAACGGAAGTTATTTAGTGTAAATACAGGGCACGCAACCGTAGCATACACAGGAGCATTACTCGGCTATCAAACAATTGACGAAGCGATGGAAGACGCACTTGTCGTCGCCCAATTAAAATCCGTTTTAGAAGAAACAGGTGAACTGCTAATTGCAAAGTGGGGATTTGATTCGAAGGAACATCAAAGCTACATTCAAAAAATTATTCAACGTTTCCAAAACAAGCACATTTCGGATGCCATTACACGCGTTGCAAGAACACCATTAAGAAAATTAGGTGCAGAGGAGCGTTTTATTCGACCGATTCGAGAAATGAATAATTATGCGTTAGCTTCACCGCATTTAATTGCTATGGTAGGGATCATTTTTAATTACAATGACCCCCAAGATGAACAGAGTCGGGAGTTACAGCTGTTACTTCGTCAAAAAAACATGGATGAAGTCATCACTGATGTAACTGGCCTACATGATTTGACGACCATCAGTCGCATCAAACAAAATGTTGAAAGGTATGCAAAAAAAGTTGCATAATAAAAAAGTTGGTATTTTCCAAACGGAATTGCCAACTTTTTTTATGCTGTTTGGTATAATGAACGAAAAAGAAAGCGTTTTAAAAATGTTCTATACCGGTAAAAAAGTGATGTGACTCAAAAGAGAAAAAAAGGAGTGGATTTCATGTGTACGAGTATTGGTTATCAAACGAAAAATGGCATAAATTTTCTAGCAAGAACAATGGATTTTTATGTGAAGCTTGAAGCCCAACCGATAGTTATTCCTAGAAACCATCAGTGGACGACTGCTTTTGGACAGCCGATTTCTTCTCGCTTTGGCTATGTTGGAACTGGTCGTAAGCTGGCGAGTTATTTTTTTGCTGATGGGTTGAATGAAAAGGGTTTGTCTGGCGCAGAGTTGTATTTTCCGAATGAAGCAAAGTATGCCAGCGAACCCAGGCAAGCAAAACTCAACTTGGCTCCGCATGAGGTGTTGTCTTGGCTATTAGGTGAAATAAGCCATCTAGCAGAACTAGAAACCAGGTTGTCTGAAATTTCAATTGTCGCTAAAGAAAATGACTTGTTAGGAAATGTTTTACCCCTCCATTATATTTTGACAGATCCAAGCGGAAAAACAATGGTGATTGAACCGGATGGACAAGGTTTAAGAATCAAGAATAATCCCGTACATGTATTGACGAACAGTCCTGAACTCGAATGGCATCTGAAAAATTTGCATCATTATATTGGTTTGCAGTCAGAGAATTTTAGCCCCAAACTTTTTGGTGAGTGGCCAGCAAAGCCAATCGGTCAAGGTTCAGGTACGTTCGGGCTGCCAGGGGGCTATACTTCGGCGGAACGTTTTGTTCGTGCAGCTTTTCTTTGCCAACGAACAAAGCCAGCGGAAACGGCAGAAGAAGGGATGCAACATATTTTTCGAATATTAGAAAATGTGACCATCCCACGCGGAATCAATCTGAATGCAGATGGGAGCGATGATTTCACGCAATATCGTTCAATCATGAATACGACCGAAAGAAAGTATTATTTGAATAATCTAGATTCCAATCGTTTGTTTGAAGTGGAATTGACGGAAGAGGTATTAAATCAAGAAGTCCCAATCATTTATGAAACAAGTCCAGGCTTAGTCACAACTCGATTGAATTCCTAAAAAAAGAAAATCAAAGCCTCTGCAGCACCTGAAACAAGGATGTTCGAGGATTTGTCAGGGCTTTGATTTTGTTAGTCGTCCCAATCAACTTCGAGGACGGCCTTGGTCTTCGCATCAACTTTGACTTCATGTTCCTTTTTTCCGTCTTCAACGGTTACTTGCCAGTAGGTGATGTCTCCTTTTTTCTCAAGCTCCATTTCGGTTGCTTGACCGGAACCGATTTTTGAGACTGCTACCGTCTGGATTTCTGTAAAGGGCGCAAGATTTGTTAAATCAAGTGTTTTACGTTCACGATAAGCCGCAGTTCGTTCTTCTGAATCGAGCATTTCTTCTTCTCTTTGGTGGATGGCACCTGTTATCGGATCGATTTTTAACTCGTACTCTTTCGTATCATCCATTCCTTCAATTTTAAAATACCATTGATTGAAAGAAGTATCGTAGTCAAGCGATGTAATCGCAGCTTTGGGATATTCGTCTTGATAGATTTGAATCACCGCTTCCAACGAAAGTATTTTTTGAGAATCTGCTGGATGGCTACTGTCGTTACTGGTCGCTTCTTCATTTGTTGTGTGAGTACTTGGTACAAGGTTTTGACTGTTCACTTGCGGGACTTGTTCGCTAGGGGAACTGCAACCGACAACTACCAAAAGCATACTAGCTAAGATACTTAAAGTGACCCAGTTTTTTTTCTTATTCATTGAAATACACCTCCTTTTAAAGTGATGGGTTCAGCTATGCGTTCCTTCATTGAAAAAAGATGGGACATTCTCGAGGTCGGCGAAAACATTCCATCTTTTTTCAATCTGTTTGAGTTAACCGAATGCTCGGTGTTTTTTTTCTTTTGGAAATTTTGGGATGGAAATTTCAACGAGACCTGGACTCTCGATGGTCGATACTTGATCTTTTGCATATTCGTCAGTAGTGAGTTTGTTTAGGAAGTATTTCTTGATTTCTTGGATTTCTGCCAGTTCAAGCGGACGTTTTTTATTGACGATAACTACCTCATTATGTAAAGGGGCCTCGGTATAAATGACAGTAATACTACCTGACGTATAAACTTTGACGAGTTCCGCATCGGTATTTTCTAATTGCTGGAGGACTAGTCTAGAATAACTATTTGTAACATTGATCAGTCGCATTTGAATCACCTCGATTTTCTCTATTTATATCTAAGTATAAATATCTTTGCAGTAGATTGAAAGGAAAAACGTCTAAAAAAAGAAAAAAGATGACATTTCTTTACATTTTGATAAAAAAAACCTTTATTCTAAAAAAATAATAGAATAAAGGTTTTTTTTTAAGCGTTCATCTCAATGGATGTTTTTGCTAGTTCATGTGGCAAGATAACAATTTTTCCATGTTCATCTAGATTTGCGTAAAGTTGATGTTCTCCTGGATGGTCCAGGAAGAAGTCGGCGATGCCATCTTCAATTTGTTCTTGAATTGTACGGCGTAACGGTCGTGCCCCCATGGCAGGATCATACCCTAGCTCCACCAATTTCTCTAAGACCGTTTGTGGGACTTCAATCGAAAGTTCTTGTTGTTTGATTTGTTGATTGACTTCTTCAATCATTAAGGAAACAATCGAAAGTAAGTTTTCTTTTGAAAGTGCTTGGAATTCAATGATTCCATCAAAACGGTTCAAGAATTCCGGCGCAAAATAGTGATGTAGTTGATTTAAGATGGAACGAGTTGTTCCTGCGCGACTTGCTGCAAAGCCAACATTCGCTTCAACGTTTCGTGTGCCTGCGTTACTCGTCATAATAAATAAAGTATCTTTAAAACTCACTGTTCGACCTTTCGCGTCAGTTAATCGGCCGTCTTCTAGAATCTGTAAGAAGAGATGCAAGACATCTGGATGTGCTTTTTCAACTTCATCTAATAAGATGAGACTATATGGATTGCGACGAACCTGCTCAGTCAATTGACCAGCTTCTTCGTACCCAACATAGCCCGGAGGAGAACCAATTAATTTGGCAGTACTGTGTTTCTCCATATATTCAGACATATCAAAACGAATCATCGCATCAGCGGAACCAAACATTTCATCTGCTAATTGCTTAGCAAGTTCTGTTTTCCCTACACCTGTCGGACCGACAAAGAGGAAGGAACCAATCGGACGATTTGGTTTTCCTAAACCAACACGATTTCGTCGAATCGCTTTTGCAACTTTATCAATGGCTTCTTCTTGACCAATCACATGTTGTTTTAAATCGATTGCCAGATTTTTGAGTTGGGTTTGCTCTTTTTCTTTCAACTCGCCAACAGGAATACCTGTGCGAATTTCAACAATTTCTTCCATTGTTTGTTCGGTAATCACCGGTGTTTCCTCATCGGTAATTTGATGTTTTTTCATTTTTTCCAACTTAACAATTTGATCACGGTAGTAGGCAGCTTTTTCAAAATCTTCTTCTTGTGAGGCTTTGGTTTTTTCTTTTTCCGCATTGGCCAATCGATCAGCAATAGCTTGCGGATCAATCGTCTGAATGGTTAAGTTTTTCTTTGATCCAGACTCATCGAGTAAGTCAATTGCTTTATCCGGTAAGAAACGATCTTGAATGTAACGATAGGATAAGCGTGCAGCGGCTTCAATGGCTTCTTCTGTATACTTCACATGATGATAGTCCTCATAACGCGATTGCAAACCTTTTAAAATGGCAATAGTTTCTTCTACTGAAGGTTCATCGACGCGGACAGGTTGCATGCGACGTTCAAGTGCCGGGTCTTTTTCGATAATTCGGTACTCATTTAAAGTGGTTGCGCCAACCAGCTGCAATTCTCCACGTGCTAAGGCAGGTTTTAAAATATTTCCGGCATCTAGGTTGCCATCGCCTGCATTTCCTGCACCGACAATTTCGTGAATTTCATCAATAAACAAGATAATATTGTCAGCTGCTTTTACTTCTTCAATCAATTTTTGCATTCGCTCCTCAAACTGGCCACGAATACCGGTACCTTGAACAAGTGAAGCGACATCTAAACGAATGACTTCTTTATTTTTTAGTTTTTGTGGAACCGTGCCATCGACGATTTGTTGGGCGAAGCCTTCAACGACAGCAGTTTTGCCGACACCGGGTTCCCCAATCAAGACTGGGTTGTTTTTTGTTCGGCGATTTAAGATTTCAATTAGACGAGTGACTTCCGCGTCGCGCCCGATAACGGGATCGATTTTTCCATCGCGAGCTTGCTGAGTGATATTTATTCCAAACTCGTTTAAGAGGCTACCAGTTGATTGTTGCGGTGGCATCCCTCCAAAGTTTCCGCCACCTGTTTGAGTCGGAGGTGTTTGTCCTTGCTGTGAAGATTCTTGTTGCATTTTTTGTGACAGTTGTTTAAATAGTTCATCTAAGTTATTAAAACCAAAAGGATCTTTGGCACCATTTGTTGTGGCAGCGGACAGCTGATTTTTCATTTGTTGGTAACAATTTTGACAATAATCGATTTGTTTTCTTTGTCCACCGACGTTAGCGTACAAATGAATGGTTGCTTCGTTTTGATTACAATTTTGACAGCGCATGATTGTACACGACCTTTCTTTCATAGAAATTAAAAAGGAAACAACAACTTTGACCATTGTTGACCTTAATGATTTCATTATACAATTTATCGGAAAATCTGCAAGTATTTTGTTCATATCTTGAAACTACTATTTGCAACTAAAAATAAAGCAAGGTATGCTAAAAGAGAAGTCAAGCGACTGAATATGCGTACGAAAAGGTGAGAAAAGATGGAAGAAAATCGTTACATAGAAGAGATTCAAGCATTAAAACAAGGAGATCTCAAGGAAATCGTTGTGAATCGTGAAGATTTTATTGAATTTCGTAATGCTTGGTTACAAACAGAGAATCGGACAGAAATTGTCGGTGAAGCCGGCTTAAATGGCCAAATTACTTACCGATTTGTCAAGTTGAACAAATAAAGTCATGAATTCTTAGTAATTGTTACAAAAGTAGTTGTCTAAGCACTGAAAAAATGGTAACCTTAACAACTGAAAGGGTAAATTTATCTTAAGTTCAAAAGCTTGATTTAAAAAAATCGCCCTCAAAAAATAACCCAAATGATGAAGGAGAATGATACATATGGAAAAGAAAGATTTTCATGTAATTGCAGAGACAGGAATCCACGCGCGTCCTGCAACATTATTAGTTCAAACAGCGAGCAAATTTAACTCTGATATTAACTTAGAGTACAAAGGTAAATCAGTAAACCTTAAATCAATCATGGGCGTAATGTCTTTAGGTGTTGGTCAAGGTTCTGACGTAACAATTACAGCTGAAGGTACTGACGAAGCAGATGCAATCGTTGCAATCGCAGAAACAATGAAAAAGGAAGGATTGTCTAATTAATGGTTGAAATGCTAAAAGGGATTGCTGCAAGTGATGGTGTCGCTGTCGCAAAAGCCTATCTATTAGTCCAACCTGACCTATCCTTTACAAAAGTAACAATTGAAGACATTTCTGCTGAAGAGGCACGTCTAGATGAGGCATTAAGCCAATCATCAAACGAATTACAACAAATTCGTGACAAGGCAGCTCAGAGCTTAGGAGAAGAAGAGGCACAAGTATTTGATGCGCACTTAATGGTTTTAAGCGATCCAGAAATGATCGGTCAAATTAAACAAAACATTTCAGATAATAAAGTCAATGCAGAACACGCATTGAAAGAAGTAACTGACATGTATATTGGTATGTTCGAAGCGATGGAAGATAATGCCTACATGCAAGAAAGAGCAGCGGATATCCGTGACGTAGCAAAACGCGTTTTAGCTCATTTATTGCAAGTAACCTTACCTAACCCAGCAATGATTAACGAAGAAGTAATTGTGGTTGCTCACGATTTAACTCCAAGTGATACTGCCCAATTAGACCGTAATTTCGTTAAAGCTTTTGTAACGGATATTGGTGGACGTACTTCACATTCTGCAATTATGGCTCGTTCTCTAGAAATTCCAGCGATTGTTGGAACAGGCGAAATCACTGCCAAAGTGAAAGCGGGAGATATTTTAGCTGTAAACGGAATTGAAGGGGATGTTATTATTCATCCAACTGAGGAACAAAAAGCAACATTTATTCAAGCTGGCGAAGCTTATGCGGCTCAAAAAGCAGAATGGGAAAAACTCAAACATGCAGAGACAGTGACAGCTGACGGCAAACATTTTGAACTCGCAGCAAACATTGGAACACCAAAAGATTTAGAGGGTGTTCACAATAACGGCGGCGAAGGCGTTGGTTTATACCGGACTGAGTTCTTATATATGGACTCTCCAGATTTCCCAACGGAAGATGATCAATTTGAAGCTTATAAAGCAGTACTAGAAGGCATGGATGGGAAGCCAGTTGTTGTACGTACGATGGATATCGGTGGAGATAAAGAATTACCTTATCTAACACTGCCACATGAAATGAATCCATTCTTAGGATACCGTGCGTTACGAATTAGTCTTTCTACTTTGGGAGAAGAGATGTTCCGTACGCAATTGCGCGCTTTATTACGTGCATCGGTTTATGGTAATTTACGAATTATGTTCCCAATGGTGGCAACATTAAAAGAATTCCGTGCCGCTAAGAAAATGTATGACGAAGAAAAAGCAAAATTAATGACTGAAGGGGTGGCGGTTTCAGAGACCATCCAAGTGGGAATCATGATTGAAATCCCTGCAGCAGCTATCTTGGCAGATCGCTTTGCCAAAGAAGTTGACTTCTTCAGTATTGGAACGAATGATTTAATTCAATATACAATGGCAGCTGACCGTATGAACGAGCAAGTTTCTTATTTATACCAACCTTACAACCCATCGATCTTACGTTTAATTAAAAACGTTGTAGATGCAGCACACGCTGAAGGGAAATGGGCAGGTATGTGTGGAGAAATGGCAGGCGATCAAACAGCAGTGCCGCTATTGATGGGAATCGGCCTAGATGAGTTCTCAATGAGTGCCACTTCTATTCTAAAAACTCGTAGCTTAATGAAAACATTAGATACAAGTAAAATGAAAGAATTAGCAGATCGTGCATTGACTGAGTGCGATACGATGGAAGAAGTCCTTGAATTAATGAAAGCATACATTGGTTAATTTTACTAAAAACAAGATAGGTTTGAACCGAAATCTGAAAAGAAATCGGTTCAAACCTATTTTTTTGTTTAAGTGCCGAAGATAATCGCTTTTAACTGTGTAAGAGATTTTTGGTGGATAAATAGGACACAAAAGCCTGCCCTTTCGGAAACTTCGCGAAATTCGAGCAATTGAAAAAGCCAATGGTTCGAATTTCCCTCTGGTTACAATCATCTCTTTTGAAAATCGGACTATAGTATGGTTTTTTAATAAAAATGCTATGCTATACTAAAGAGGTAAAGAAGAAAGGGAGGGATTTTTCATGAAAGTCCTAATTTATTTTGAGGGACAAGACCTCTTATCTAAGTCTGGGATTGGGCGAGCATTTGATCATCAAAAAAAAGCGTTAGAATCTGCCGGCATCGCCTATAGCTTTAAAGAAAACGAAACGGATTATGATATCCTCCATATTAATACTTATGGTTTAAATAGCCAACGTATGGTTCGACGTGCAAAAAAAGCGGATAAAAAAGTGATCTATCATGCCCATTCAACCGAGGAAGATTTTCGAAATTCATTCATTGGTTCGAATCAAATTTCACCTATTTATAAAAAATATTTGATTCACCTGTATTCTTCAGCGGATCAATTGATTACGCCGACTTTATATTCAAAAAAAATTATTGAACAGTACGGGATCAAGGTCCCAACAAGTGTTGTTTCTAACGGAATTGAATTGGGGAAATTTCAGTCATCTGCTGAAAAAGAATCCCGTTTTCGTGAATATTTTCAATTAAAACCTCAAGATAAAGTCATCATCTCAGTAGGCCTGTATTTCGAAAGAAAAGGATTAATTGATTTTATCGAGGTAGCCAAACGCTTTCCAGAATATACCTTTATTTGGTTTGGTCATACGCCGCTGTACACAATTCCTAAAAAAATCCGGAAAATTGTCCAAGGAGAACATCCGACAAATGTTATCTTTCCCGGATACATTAAAGGTGATATTATTGAAGGAGCCTATACGGGAGCGGATTTATTTTTCTTTCCCTCTTATGAAGAAACAGAAGGCATTGTGGTCTTAGAAGCATTAGCTAGTCGTCAACACGTCTTGTTACGCGATATTCCTGTTTATGAAGGATGGTTAGAAAACCATAAAAATTGCTATATGGCGACATCGAATCATGAATTTGGTAATTATATTGAAAAAATAATGGCGAATCAATTACCTGATCTTCGAGAAGCAGGCCGAAAAGTAGCAGAAGCGAAAAGCATTGCAGCCGTCGGGCAGCAATTGAAAAGCGTCTATGAAAAAACGTTAAGTCAAAAGTAAAGGGATGAAAAGAAATGAAAATTGGTTTTTTTACAGACACCTACTTCCCCCAAGTAAGTGGCGTAGCGACATCGATTCAAACGTTAAAAGAACAATTGGAAAGACATGGACATGAAGTTTATATTTTTACAACGACTGATCCAAAAGCACCGAAAGACGAACCGAATATCATCCGCATGCCAAGCGTTCCATTTATTTCATTTAAAGAACGTCGGATTGTTGTCCGAGGGATGTGGTTTGCTTATCAAACAGCCAAAGAATTGAATCTAGACTTGATTCATACGCATACAGAGTTTGGTGCAGGCTTGTTGGGAAAATGGGTAGGGAAAAAATTAGAAATACCAGTTATCCACACCTATCACACGATGTATGAAGACTATATTCATTATATTGCTAAAGGGAAAGTACTTCGTCCCTCTTACGTTAAATATTTGTCACGTCAATTCGTTGACCATTCAACCGGTGTCGTTTGTCCGAGCCAAAGAGTTGTTGAAACGCTACGAGGGTATGGTGCAACGGCTTTAATGCGTGTCATTCCAACCGGGATTAAATTGGAGAAATTCAATCGACCGGAGATTACTCCTGAAAAGGTACGAGCATTTCGTGAAAAATGGGGAATAACGGATGAGCATACGCTCTTGCTTTCTTTAAGTCGTTTATCTTATGAGAAAAAAATTCACGTGATCTTACAAGCTCTACCTACAATTATTGAGAAACGCCCAGAAGTTCGTTTAATGATTGTTGGTGGGGGACCATATGAGGAAGAATTACGAGCAATTGTGGAAAAACAAGAGTTAGGAGCTTTCGTGTATTTTATTGGAGAAGTGGCAAGTGACGAGGTAGCCTGTTACTATTATGCGGCTGATTACTTTGTGAGTGCTTCGACTTCCGAAACGCAAGGATTAACGTATACCGAAGCAATGGCTGCCAAGCTCCAGATGGTTGTCGCAGGCAATGCCTACCTGGACCATTTATTAAGCGATCCTTCTCTAGGAGTCACTTATCAAGAAGAAAATGATTTTGCTCCTTGTTTACTCGATTACATCGAATCGAACATTGCAATGGATGAAGAAAAATTAGAGAAAAAGATGCATGAAATTTCAGCGGAATATTTTGGGCAATCGATGCTTGAATTTTACGAAGAAATGCGTCTTCATTATACCGAAGTGCAAGCCGAGAAGAAGAAAAAAGGCGCGCTTGAAGGGAAAATAAAAAATCGGTTAGAGTCGTTTAAAATACTTGTCAAATAAAAAAGAAGCGCTGCATACTGAGGAGGAATGATTAATGAAAATTGGATTCATTGGGATTGGTGTCATGGGACACTCAATTGTCTCACATTTATTGGCTGCAGGACATGATTTAACGCTTTTTACGCGTACCAAAAGAAAAGCGCTCGACTTAATCGAACAAGGTGCGGATTGGCGCGAAACGCCAAGAGAAGTAGCGGAAGCCAGTCAGATCATCTTTACGATGGTGGGTTACCCAAGTGATGTCGAACAGACGTATTTTAGTGAACAGACAGGCTTGTTAGCGGCAGATGTAACCAATAAGATATTGGTTGACTTAACAACGAGTACGCCTTCGCTAGCAGAAAAAATTCACCAAGCTGTCAAGCAAAAAGGCGGTCAGAGTCTGGATGCACCTGTTTCAGGTGGTGATTTAGGTGCTAAAAATGGGACTTTAACGGTAATGGTTGGAGGAGAGACGGCTGTTTATCAAGAGGTTCTTCCAATCTTTCAATTGTTTAGTCAGACTTCGATGTTACATGGGGGTGCTGGAAAAGGACAGCATACGAAAATGGCCAATCAAATTATGATTGCTGGGACGATGACAGGGATGACTGAAATGCTGGCATATTCCAAAGCGAGTGGTCTCAATCTAGAAAAAGTGATTGCGACGCTCTCGGGAGGTGCGGCCTCCAACTGGTCGATGATTCATTACGGTCCTCGTATATTAAAAGAAGATTACAGTCCAGGATTTTTCGTTAAGCATTTTATTAAAGATTTAAAAATCGCCTTGGATGAAGCAGCCAAGTTGGGTGTGCACTTGCCAGGAACACAATTAGCAAAAGAGTTATACGAAAAGTTAGCGGGAAGAGGTGCGCAAGATGACGGCACACAAGCTTTGATTAAGCTATGGTGGCAAGAGACGGTTGAATGATTGGGCTAGCGGCGATGAATTCTAAGTAAAAATGAAGATTAACTAAAAAAAAGAAGAAAAATCGACAAAAATCTATGCAAGAAACCTCTACTTTTGATACAATATAACAGAAGTGAGAAAAGGAGGTCTAGTGATGAAACATTCTCAGCTAGTAGCAATCATTAAACGCTTAGAAGCGATGATTGAAGCACAAGATAACGAGGTACAGATTCGACGTTTTGAAAAGGATGGCGTAGAACAATGTATCGTTAGTTATGATCATTCAACTGAAACATTCGAATTAACAGAAAGTCAAAGCAAGCAACCCTATCAGTTCGATAATATTGACATGGTAGCTATTGAAATTTATGATTTAATCCAATAAGAAGAGCTGAGAAGAAATAATTTCGTTTTATTTCTTTTCAGTTTTTTTTGAATGAAGGGGGAAGGAGTCAGATGATTAGAGAAATCAACATTCGTGAAAAAAAACGAGCCCAAGAAATCTGGGATTTGCAACAAATTGCGTATTCAAAAGAAGCGGAATGGTTGGGAACCAGTGATCTTCCGCCTTTAAAAGAATCAATCGAAGCTTTGCAACATTGTGAAGAACGCTTTTTAGTCTATATAATAGAAGGTAAAATCGTCGGAGTCCTTTCGTTTAAGCAAGAAGCCGCTGTCTTGGATCTACATCGTTTGTTTGTTTCACCGCAGTATTTTAGAAAAGGCTTGGCAAAGGCGCTGCTTATGAGAGTTGAGCAGGAAGCACATGAAAAAATCATCGTGATGACGGGAACTCAAAATCAACCTGCGGTCAAATTCTATTTAAAACATGGTTTTGAACAACAAAAAACGATGGAACTCTCACCAACGTTGTCCTTGACTACTTTTCAAAAGATGCAAAATAGCGTCGTCAATAGAGGGGAAATACTTTGTGAATCAAAGTAAAAAAGCTTAAATAGGTAAAAAAACAATGAAAAAATGAAAGAAAAAGGAAAAAGCTCTTGCTTTTATGATGAATTTAAATTATAGTTTGATTGTCAAACGATTTGACTATCAAACTAATTGGATGGTGATGGTAAAAAAATGCGACCTGATTTTGAAAGAATCAACGATTTATTAGTGGATGTTTTTAATGATATTTTAGTGATTGAAGAATCAGAACTAAGAAAATCCCGTTTTAACGATTTAACGATTACTGAAATGCATACGATTGAAGCTGTTGGCATGTATCGTAAGAAGACCACTTCTGAAGTTGCAAAAGAACTTTCAATTACTGTAGGCACATTAACGACTGCAATTAATCGATTAGTTAAAAAAGATTATGTCGAACGGATTCGAAGTGAAGATGACCGACGAGTGGTTAAATTGTCTTTGACGAAAAAAGGAAAACTATTGTATCGTGTCCATCAAAGCTTTCATCGTCAAATGATTGAAGCCATTCTTGTGGATATGGAGAAAGATGAAGCCGCTGCTTTATTAAAGGCACTAGGGAATCTTCATCATTTCTTACAAGAGTATAAGTGAGCGTAGATGAATGATGAAATTTGGGAAAATTGCAATGACTGCGAGTTATGTTCCAGAAAAGATCGTAACCAATGAGCAGTTATCGGAAATTATGGATACTAGCGATGAATGGATTTATTCACGCACGGGCATCAAAGAACGGCATATTGCAACGGATGAGAATACGTCGGATTTATGTATTCAAGTGGCAAAAGACTTACTAGATAAGAGTCAAACCAGGCCAGAAGAAATTGATTTCATCCTAGTTGCAACGATGTCTCCGGATTACAACTCGCCTTCCGTTGCGTGCTTGGTTCAAGGGGCGATTGGGGCAGTAAATGCGCTTGCTTTTGATTTAAGTGCAGCTTGTGCAGGCTTTGTTTATGCTTTGTCAATGGGTGAAAAACTGATTCGAACGGGGTCGGGTAAAGGCTTAATCATTGGCGGCGAAGTCATTTCGAAAGTGTTAGATTGGCAAGACCGTTCAACAGCTGTTTTATTCGGTGATGGTGCCGGAGGGGTTTTATTAGAACCTTCAGACACTCAACATCTAATAAAAGAAAGCATTCATGCAGACGGTTCACGCGCCATGTCCTTGACATCTGGCTACGTTAATGGGCACAACAATCCTTATCGTGTCGAACAAGCACCCAAAAATGCTTGTCTGTCGATGGTTGGACGTGACATTTTTGATTTTGCGACAAGAGACGTTGTTCAAAGTTTGGCGGAATTGGTTGAAGAAGATAAAGAAGCGATTGATTATTTTCTACTTCATCAAGCGAACTCACGAATTCTTGATAAAATATCAAGAAAGTTACAAGTGGAGCGTCACAAATTTTTACAAAACGTCGAAAAGTATGGCAATACTTCCGCTGCGACCATTCCAATCTTATTGAATGAAGCAGTTGAAGCAGGTACATTAAAACTAGGTACCAACCAAACAGTGGTTCTATCAGGTTTTGGCGGCGGACTAACGTGGGCATCTATGTTGTTGACGCTTTAAATCTGTGGACATATAAATTAGAAAAATAAAGAACAATTATATTGGAGGAATTATACATGGTATTCGAAAAAATTCAAGAAATTATTGCAGAAGAGTTAGGTAAAGAAGTTGAGGAAGTAAAATTAACTACAAACATCCAAGAAGATTTAGAAGCAGATAGCTTAGATTTATTCCAAATTATCAATGAAATCGAAGATGAATTTGATGTAAAAATCGAAACAGAAGATGGAATCACGACAGTTGAAGACTTAGTGAAATACGTAGAAAAACTACAAGCATAATTGATGAGAAAGGCTAGGCCAAAAGCCTGGCCTTTCCTTTTATCAAGAATAAAAGAAGAAACGTTGAAATGATTCGAATACGCTTCCCCAAAAAATCAACGAAAGCTTCATGAATCCTAAAGGAGAATGAAATGAAAACAGCTTTTTTATTTAGTGGTCAAGGTGCGCAATATGTTGGCATGGGACAAGAACTCTATGAACAAGAACCAATCGTGCGCGCAACATTTGACGAAGCAAGTCAAGCTCTAGGCTATGACCTTGCAGAATTATGTTTTACAGAAAATGAACGTTTAAATCAAACCGAATATACACAGCCGGCGATTTTAACCGTGAGTGTAGCTTTTTGGCGCTTGTTGGAAGCAAAGGGGTTTCAAGCATCCGCCGTGGCGGGATTAAGTTTAGGTGAGTATACAGCACTCGTAGCTAGTGGTGCACTAGACTTTCAAACGGCGGTTCAGTTAGTTGCTAAGCGCGGTGCTTTGATGGCCAATGCCGCTCCTGAAGGAACAGGGAAGATGGTAGCGGTTATGAATACACCGATTGAAGTCATTGAAGCAGCATGTGAGAAAGCAAGTACCGAGGGCATTGTTTCTGCAGCCAATTATAATACACCAAAGCAAATTGTGATTGGTGGAGAAGTGGCGGCGGTCGATCAAGCAGTTGCTTATTTAACGGAGGCTGGAGCGAAACGAATGATCCCTTTAAATGTGAGTGGACCTTTTCATACCGCTTTATTACAACCAGCAGCAAGCAAGTTGAAAGAAGTACTTGATACGATTGACTTTCAGCCAATGACGGTACCAGTCATTAGCAATACAACGGCTCAAGTCATGGAAGAAGGACAGGTGAAAACCTTACTTGAAAAACAAGTGATGTCTCCTGTACGGTTTTATGATAGTATCACAACACTAAAAGAGCTGGGCATTGAACAAATCGTAGAGATTGGACCAGGAAAGGTGCTTACGGGATTTATTAAGAAAATTGATAAAACGATAAAAACGACGCGTGTAGAAGACAGTCAAACACTGGCTGAGACGCTAGCGGTTTTGGCATAGGAGGCTATTATGGACTTAAAAGATAAAGTGGTATTTGTGACAGGTAGTACGCGCGGGATTGGGTTAGAAATCGCAAAGGCTTTTGCAAATGAAGGAGCGAATATTGTCTTAAATGGGCGGAGTGTCATTTCAGATGCCCAAATTGCTGAGATCGAAGCATATGGTGTGAAATGTATTGGCGTATCTGGCGATATTTCTGACTTTGCATCGGCCGGTAAAATGATTGCTGAAACCGAAGAGAAATTAGGTCCTGTGACAATTTTAGTCAATAATGCAGGAATTACGAATGACAAGTTGATGTTGAGAATGAAACCTGAAGAATTTGAGGATGTCTTAAAAATTAACTTAGTTGGTACGTTCAATATGACGCAACAGGTCTTGAAAAAAATGTTAAAGCAACGTGAAGGAGCGATTATTAATTTATCCAGTGTTTCTGGTTTAATGGGGAACGTGGGACAAGCCAACTATGCAGCAAGCAAGGCCGGTGTTGTTGGTTTTACAAAATCAGTTGCTCGGGAAGTGGCGCCGCGTGGGATTACGTGTAATGCGATTGCTCCAGGGTTTATCCAAACAGACATGACGGAAGTATTATCAGAAAAAGTAAAAGAGCAAGTCACGCAGAGTATTCCATTACAACGTTTTGGTCAAGTTGCTGATGTTGCACAAACGGCTATTTTCTTAGCCAAAAGTCCATATATTACGGGTCAGGTCGTCAATGTTGATGGCGGTCTTGTCATGCACGGTTAAGAAAGGGGAAAAAAGAATGAATCGCGTAGTAATTACAGGTTATGGTGTGACCTCTCCAATTGGGAACACGCCAGAAGAATTTTTAACAAGCCTAAAAGAAGGAAAAAATGGAATTGGTCCGATTACAAAATTTGACGCAAAAGCAACAGGAATTTCTGTCGCAGGTGAAGTGAAAGATTTTCCTTTAGAAAAATACTTTAAGAAAAAAGACACCAAACGAATGGATATGTTTTCTATTTACGGTATATACGCCGCACTAGAGGCTTTAGAAATGGCGAATTTATCGGCTGAACAAATGGATGCAGATCGTTTAGGAGTAATTGTAGGATCTGGAATCGGAGGGTTGCCAACGATTCAAGAACAAGTGACCCGAATGAATGAGCGTGGAGCAGATCGCGTATCGCCAATGTTTGTCCCAATGTCAATCGTGAATATGGTTTCAGGAAATATTGCCTTACGTATTGGGGCAAAAGGGATTAGTTCAACGATTGTGACTGCATGTGCTTCAGGAACACATTCGATTGGGGAAGCTTTCCGTAATATTAAACATGGCTATTCAGATGTGATTTTAGCTGGAGGTTCGGAAGCGACAATTTGTGAAATTGGCATTGCCGGCTTTGCAGCCTTAACAGCTCTGACGACAGAAACCGATCCAGAGAAAGCATCCGTGCCTTTTGATAAAAATCGTAGCGGTTTTGTGATGGGGGAAGGTGCCGGTATTTTTGTCTTAGAATCATTGGATCATGCGTTAGCGCGTGGCGCAAATATTTTAGGGGAGCTTGTCGGCTATGGAGCCAACTGTGATGCATACCATATGACGGCGCCAAATCCAGATGGTTCTGGAGCAGGTAAGGCGATGAAACTTGCAATGGCTGAAGCGGGTGTGGAACCGAGTGAAATTGGTTATATCAACGCGCATGGAACAAGTACACCAGCCAATGACAGTGCGGAAGGAACTTCGATTCAATATGGACTTGGGGATGCCTATCGTCAAGCTTACGTAAGTAGCACAAAATCAATGACTGGACATTTATTAGGTGCAGCTGGAGGAATTGAAGCAATTGCTTCACTACTAGCATTGCAACACCAATTTGTTCCTCCGACCATTAACGTGACGGAACAAGATCCGGAAATCGATTTAAATGTTGTAAAAAATAAAAGCATTGACGCAAACTTAACTTATGCAATGAGTAATTCGTTAGGTTTTGGCGGTCACAATGCAGTGATCTTAATGAAACGCTGGGAGGCTTAAGTCATCAATGGAACAAAAAGAACTTATTGAATTATTGAATTTAGTTGGACAATCAAACTTAATGGAGTTTCATTTAAAAGATGGCCAATTTGAACTTTATCTAAATAAAAATACGTTATCAAAAGGGCAGACAGCTGTCGTTAATCAAACATCGGAAACGCTGGTTGAAACAACCCCAGTAACGGTAGCGCCAGTTGCAACGTCACCAGCGCCGATTTCGGTTACTCCGGTGGTTGAAACAGAACCAACCGTCGTTGCTGGAACAGATATCGTCTCCCCCTTAGTTGGGGTGGCTTATTTGCAAGCAGCTCCAGATAAACCAAACTTTAAACAAGTTGGGGATCAAGTAACAAAAGGTGAAGTGGTGTGTATCGTCGAAGCGATGAAAGTGATGAATGAGATTACAAGTGATGTCACTGGTGAAATTGTTGCGGTACTTGTTGAAAATGAACAAGTTGTTGAATTCAATCAGCCGCTATTTCGTGTAAAGGAAGGATCGTAAAATGACCCAATTAAATATTCAGCAAATTAAAGAAATTATTCCACATCGTTACCCGATGTTATTGATTGATCGTGTTGAGGAGCTTGTGGATGGCGAAAAAGTAATTGCAAAGAAAAATGTTACAATTAACGAGCCATTCTTTCAAGGCCACTTCCCACATGAACCAGTGATGCCAGGAGTCTTAATTGTCGAAGCGATGGCTCAAGCTGGAGCAGTGGCTTTACTTTCTCTTGAGCAATTTAAAGGGCAGACGGCTTATTTTGGTGGCATTGATAAAGCAAAATTCCGTCAAAAAGTCACACCTGGTGATACACTAATCTTAGAGGTGGAAATTATTAAAGTGAAAGCTTCAGCTGGAATCGGCAAAGGAGTTGCACGTGTGGATGGCAAAAAAGTTGCCGAAGCAGAATTAACGTTCATGATTGGATAGGTGACTTATGTTTTCAAAAATTTTAATAGCAAACCGCGGAGAGATTGCGGTTAGAATTATTCGAGCTTGTCGCGAATTAGGCGTTCAAACTGTTGCTGTCTATTCCGAAGCGGACAAAGATGCGCTTCATACAGAATTGGCAGATGAAGCGATTTGCATTGGACCTGCGAAAGCAGCAGATTCCTATTTAGATGTCCAACAAATTTTAAGTGCGGCCATTGTAACGAACGCGCAGGCGATTCATCCAGGGTTTGGATTTTTATCTGAAAATAGCCGTTTTGCTTCCATGTGTGAGGAATGTAATCTTGTCTTTATTGGACCAAAAAGTCAAACGATTGATGAGATGGGGAATAAGATTAACGCCCGTCGTCTCATGATTGAAGCAGGTGTACCCGTTATACCTGGAAGTGATGGCGCCTTATCAACGGTTGAAGAAGCTTTAGCAATTGCCGAAAAAATTGGCTACCCGGTGATGTTAAAAGCTGCTGCTGGTGGTGGTGGAAAAGGGATTCGTAAAGTAAACAATAAAGAAGAACTTCCACAACACTTTGCTTCTGCTCAACAAGAAGCAAAGGCCGCTTTTGGCAACGATGAGATGTACATTGAAAAAATCATTTATCCCGCACGTCACATTGAAGTACAAATTTTAGGCGATCATTTTGGAAATGTCATTCATTTAGGTGAGCGTGACTGTTCTCTTCAAAGAAACAATCAAAAAGTACTTGAAGAAGCACCGTCTGTCGCAATTGATGAAGAGAAAAGATCTGCAATTGGTGCCGCAGCTGTGCGAGCAGCCAAAGCAGTCCAATATCAAAATGCTGGTACAATTGAATTTTTAATGGACGAAGCAGGCGCTTTTTACTTTATGGAAATGAATACCCGGATTCAAGTGGAACATCCGATTACGGAAATGGTGACCGGAATTGACCTCGTTAAAAAGCAGCTGGAAATTGCCAGTGGTGAACCTTTAGAATTGACTCAAGCGGATGTTCACTTTACGGGACATGCAATTGAATGTCGGATCAATGCCGAAAACCCTGCGTTTCATTTCGCACCATCGCCTGGAAAAATCAAAAATCTATTCTTACCAGGTGGAGGAATGGGGTTACGGGTAGATAGCGCCATGTATTCAGGCTATACCATTCCACCATTTTATGATTCAATGATTGCAAAAGTTATCGTGCATGGAGAAACGCGTTTTGAAGCGCTAATGAAAATGCAACGAGCTTTAGGTGAATTTGTCACAGAAGGTGTGACAACAAACGTTGAATTCCAGATGGATTTGATTAGTCATCCTAAAGTGGTAGCAGGCGATTACACGACTGCTTTCTTACAAGAGGAATTTTTACCCAACTGGATACCTGAGAACTAGGAGGAGGTCGTGATGGCTTTATTTAAGAAAAAAAAGAACTATATCCGAATTCGTCCGAATCGTATTGCCGCAACAGAGAAAAATGCGCCCTTTGTCCCTGATGACATGTGGGCAAAATGCCCGAGCTGTAAACATACGCTGTATACCAAGGAAATGGGTGTCGAAAAAATTTGCCCCAACTGTGGATATAATTTTCGTATTACGGCACAAGAGCGTTTACTGTTAACTGTTGATGATGACAGTTTTCAAGAATGGGATACGGATGTTTTTACAAAAGATCCCTTGGAATTCCCTGGCTATCAAGACAAATTACAAGGAATGCAAGAAAAAACAGCTTTACATGAAGCCGTTTTGACTGGTGAAGCAAAGATTAAAGGAAAAACCGTGGCTTTGGGGATTATGGACTCTCATTTTATTATGGGAAGTATGGGCACCGTTGTTGGAGAAAAAATTACGCGTTTATTTGAAAAAGCGATTGAAAAACGTTTGCCAGTTGTAATTTTTACTGCTTCTGGTGGTGCGCGTATGCAAGAAGGAATTTTGTCATTAATGCAAATGGCAAAAATATCTGCAGCTGTAAAACGGCATCATAATGCAGGGCTCTTTTACTTAACGATTTTGACCGATCCAACTACCGGAGGAGTCACAGCGAGTTTTGCAATGTCAGGGGATATCATCTTGGCAGAACCGCAAGCACTCATTGGCTTTGCTGGCAGACGTGTCATTGAAGAGACCCTGAAACAAGAGCTTCCAGAAGATTTTCAAAAAGCGGAATTTTTACTGGAACATGGCTTTGTGGATCAAATTGTTCCTCGGATGGAACTGCGTCAACGAATTTTTGATTTGGTTCAAATGCATACAATGAAAGGGTGGGGAAGTCATGACTAGAACGGCACATGAGATTGTTCAAATCGCACGATCAAAAGATCGCTTAACCGCCCTGGATTATTTTGAAACCATTTTTGATCATTACCAAGAGTTTCATGGCGATCGGCTTTATTCAGATGATGAAGCCGTTGTAGGTGGGATTGCCTTGCTGGATGAAAAACCTGTCACAGTGATTGGCATTCAAAAAGGACGGAACTTACCAGAAAACCTAAGACGGAACTTTGGTTCTCCGCATCCAGAAGGATATCGCAAAGCCTTGCGTTTAATGAAGCAAGCGGAAAAATTCAATCGTCCAGTGATTACTTTTATCAATACCGCAGGGGCTTTTTGTGGCATTGGTGCGGAAGAACGCGGCGAAGGAGAAGCAATCGCGCGAAACTTACTGGAAATGTCTGATTTAAAAGTGCCGATTATCGCCATTATTATTGGAGAAGGCGGCAGTGGTGGTGCATTAGGTTTGGCTTTAGGCGATGAAGTCTGGATGTTAGAGCATTCTATTTATGCCATCTTGTCTCCAGAAGGTTTTGCTTCAATATTATGGAAAGACGGAAGTCGGGCAAAAGAAGCAGCGGAGTTAATGAAGATTACCGCACGTGAACTAAAGGAGTTAGACGTGATCGAGCGTGTGATTCCAGAGACGTTTCGAGGAGAACCCTTAACACAAGCGGCGATTCTCAAGCGATTAAAATCGGAATTGATCTATAAATTAAAAGAATTATCTGCCAAGGAGTTACCAGAACTCTTAGAAGCGAGATATCAACGCTTTAGGAAATTTTAATGATTACAGTAGTCAAGACAAAGGCATACTTTCTTCTTGACTACTGTTTTTTTAGTGCTTATCATGAAAAGGAACGATGAAAACAATTGACTTGAGGGGATGTGCTGAAATGGGAAAAGCAAATTTTTGTCGCGTATCAAAAGTAATTCAAACCCATCGAATTTTTCCCTTTGATTTAAATCCTTTTGGTTTTTTATTTGGTGGAAAACTCATGACCTTGATTGATGATGCGGCATCAATCTCTGTTAGCCGTCATTGTCGACGGGGGGCCGTAACGGCGGCCTTGGATCAGTTAAACTTCTTAAAACCGTTACACGCAAACCATTCCGTTTGCATCGAAACTTATATTTCAGGGGTTCATCACAAATCAATGGAAGTGTTCGTGAAAGTCATTGGAGAAAATTTAGTGACAGGTGAGCGTTATTTAGCTGCGACTAGTTTTATGACTTTCGTCGCGGTTGCGTCACATATGAATGAAGAAACATCCTTTGTTTTACCGCAAGTGGTACCTGAAACGGAAGAAGAAAAGATGGTTTGTGCAGGATATGAGGCCCGTCGCGAACATCGATTAGCTGAAAGAACTGCCTTTAAAAACTTCGCAGAAGGGCTTTCGATTGATTTGCCTTGGGGGTAAATCAATCTTTTTTTCGAATTTGAAAACTTTTCACTATATTTCAGAAAGTTTTTTTGTTATAATGACTCGTCGAGGTAATGCCAAAAGAAAAAAGGAGCAATCAAATTGAAATACAGAAATAATCTTCGCAACGTTGCGATTATCGCCCACGTTGACCACGGGAAAACAACGCTTGTGGATGAACTTTTAAACCAATCGGATGCAACAAGCAAACGTGGTGAAACAAAATCAATGGATTCAAATGCAATTGAACAAGAACGTGGAATTACAATTTTAGCAAAAAATACTGCGGTTGATTACAAAGATACTCGTATCAATATTCTAGATACCCCAGGACACGCGGACTTCGGTGGTGAAGTGGAACGTATTATGAAAATGGTTGATGGCGTCATCTTGGTTGTCGATTCTTACGAAGGGACTATGCCCCAAACGCGTTTCGTTTTGAAAAAAGCGTTGGAACAAGGAGTGACACCAATTGTTGTTATTAACAAGATTGACAAGCCCTCTGCGCGCCCTGCGCATGTTGTGGATGAAGTACTTGAGTTATTCATCGAATTAGGTGCAGAAGACGACCAATTGGACTTCCCAGTCATCTATGCATCCGCTTTAAATGGTACTTCAAGTTTATCAGACGATCCTGCTGATCAAATGAATACAATGGATCCCGTCTTTGATACCATTCTTGAACACATTCCTGCTCCAGTTGATAATAGTGAAGAACCTTTACAATTCCAAGTTTCTTTACTTGATTATAACGATTATGTTGGTCGTATTGGGATCGGCCGCGTTTTCCGTGGAACGATCCGTGTCGGCGATCAAGTTTCATTAATGAAACTTGATGGTTCTGCGAAAAACTTCCGAGTAACAAAATTATTAGGCTTCTTAGGCTTTGATCGAGTAGAAATTGAAGAAGCGAAAGCCGGCGATTTAATCGCTGTTTCTGGTATGGAAGACATCTTCGTTGGTGAAACTGTGACGCCAGCGGATCATCAAGAAGCATTACCAATCTTGTATATTGATGAACCCACCTTGCAAATGACGTTCCTCGTGAACAATTCGCCATTTGCTGGGCGTGAAGGAAAATATGTGACTGCTCGTAAAATTGAAGAGCGTCTCATGTCTGAATTGCAAACCGATGTTTCTTTACGTGTCGATGCAATTGGACCAGACTCATGGACCGTTTCGGGACGTGGGGAATTACATTTATCAATTTTAATTGAAAACATGCGTCGTGAGGGCTATGAATTACAAGTTTCACGCCCAGAAGTGATTGAACGCGAAATTGACGGTGTGAAATGTGAACCTTTTGAACGCGTCCAAATCGACACGCCAGAAGAATACTTAGGTTCAGTTATTGAATCTTTAGGCCACCGAAAAGCGGAGATGCAAGATATGATTAATACTGGGAATGGGCAAGTGCGTGTGATTTTCTTAGCACCAGCTCGTGGTTTGATTGGCTACACCACAGAATTCTTATCTTTAACTCGCGGGTATGGAATCTTCCACCATACATTCGATCAATACCTACCGATGATTCAGCAACAAATCGGCGGACGTCATCACGGTGCGCTTGTATCGATTGATACGGGTAAGGCGACTACGTACTCCATCATGAGTATTGAAGAGCGTGGAACCATTTTTGTTGAGCCAACCACAGAAGTTTACGAAGGAATGATTGTTGGTGAAAATGCACGTGACAATGATTTAACCGTTAATATTACACGAGCAAAACAAATGACAAACGTTCGTTCCGCAAATAAAGACCAAACGTCTGTGATTAAAAAACCACGTCACCTAACATTGGAAGAGTCATTGGAATTCTTGAATGATGATGAGTATTGTGAAGTGACTCCAGAAAGCATTCGTTTACGCAAACGGATCTTAAACAAAGCCGAGCGTGAAAAAGCGGCGAAGAAAAAGAAAAAAGCAGAATAAAAAGGATTGAGAGAAGAGGCATTGGGCTTCTTCTCTTTTTTCTATACGTCAGAAACGATAAGAATTTTGTGTGGAAAGTAGTCGTGGAAACCGACAAAATTGTGGGTAACTTTCATTTATCCTCAGTAAAAAGGTTGATAACAAGAGCTTTATCAAAAACGAACCCTGTAATTACGCAAGAAAATGTTTCATATTTTTATGATGTTCCACAAAATGTAAAAAACGCTTTTTCTTGAAAAGTTCCAAAGAATAAACGGAAAGTTTATGCTATAATAATGAAACGAATAGATAGAAGGAGGGGACTAACATGGCATCATCTTCCGAGGAAAAGGCGAGGACGCTGCTCGAGGAAGAAGCGAATCGTATTCGTCTTTTGATAAAAAATCAAAAAAATAGTCTTTGTATTGCGCATTGTAAAGCGTTTGAGGAAGTCGTCGACACTCAAATGTATGGACTCTCTCGTCAAATAGCCTTTGCAATTTCACTAGGAGCCATTACAAATACAGAAGGGCAACAACTGTTGAGCGATTTAGAAAGAGATTTAAATCGCATGTACCATGAAGTCTTTTCAGAAAGAAAAGAAAACGAAACAGGCAAGGAGGTCTAGGTCTTGCCAAAAAAAATAAAAAAGCGTCATTTATTAGACTTTGGAATTCTCATTCCTTATCTGGTTTTAAGTGTGATTGGGCTCATGATGGTCTATAGTTCCAGTTCTTATGTGCAATTAATTGAAGGAAAAAACCCAGCAAAACTGGCGATTACTCAATTGGCCTTTTGGCTCTTAAGCCTCGTTGTCATTGCGATTATTTATAAAATGAAACTTGATTTCTTAAAGCAAAAGAACTTGGTCGTTTTTGCAATGTTTGTAGTGACGGGCTTACTTATACTGGCCTTTTTCTTTCAAAAAGTGAATGGCAGTTGGGGTTGGATTCCAATTCCAGGTGTTGGAACAATTCAACCCGTGGAGTTTTTAAAGGTGATTGTCATTTGGTTTTTAGCAGTTATGCTGACAGAGACACAAAAAGAAATGGATGGCTTATTGCCTAGTCAGTTACTGGGGTCAATCAAGGGCTCCTTGTTTGCTTTACTTTTTCAAGTAATCATTTTAAGCCTGTATCCCGATTTTGGGAATGCAGCGATTATCGTTATGTTGGTTATGGCCGTTCTATTAACGAGTGGCATTAATTTCCGATTTACACTTCTTGTCGGCGGATTATCTGTGGTGGGTAGTCTCGTTGCGGTTTGGTTTGTTAATGGAATCGGGAACAAGTTCATCCCTTATCATGTGGCTTCACGCTTTGCCGTTTTTAAAGACCCATTTTTTGATGAGTTTGATAAAGGGCATCATATGATTCAAGGATATTATGCGATGTTTAATGGGGGTCTTTTTGGTCGAGGACTAGGAAATAGCATTCAAAAGAATGGTTTTTTGAAGTTTGCCCATACGGATTTTGCCTTTGCAGTCGTTGTGGAAGAACTGGGTCTGATAATTGCTGTGTTAATTCTAGGTATTTTATTTTATCTCATTGCTAGAATTCTTTTAATCGGCATACGAACCAATGATCCCTTTAACGGTATAATGAGTCTTGGAATTGGGATTTTATTTTTAATTTCTGTGTTTATTAATCTAGGAGGGATTACAGGAATTATTCCATTAACTGGAATTACCTTTCCCTTTATTAGTCAAGGAGGATCCAGCTTGTTAATGTTTTCCATTTGTATTGGCTTTGTGCTAAATATTAGTGCCGATGAACGTCGAAAACAGTATCAAGCAATTTAAAAAAAAGAGGAGTGGTTAGATGAAAAAAATATTAGTCGCAAACCGAGGAGAAATTGCAACACGTGTCTTTCGTGCTTGTTCAGAATTAAAAATTAAAACAGTGGGGATTTATGCGGTAGAAGATGAGTACTCTGTCCACCGTTTTAAAGCCGATGAAGCGTATGTCGTTGGAAAAGGCAAGCGTCCAATTGAGGCTTACTTAGACATTGAAGACATTATTCGTATTGCCAAAGAATCGGGTGCGGAAGGGATTCATCCAGGTTATGGCTTTTTATCAGAAAATCTGGCATTTGCGAAACGTTGTGAAGAAGAAGGCTTAATATTCATTGGACCAAATCCTTACCATTTAGAAATTTTTGGAGATAAAATCAAAGCCAAAGAAGCCGCAATTGCAGCTGGTATTCAGTCGATTCCTGGTTCTGAAGATCCGATTGAAAACGTGGAGGATGTTCTAGCGTTTGCAAATGAATCGGGTTATCCAATCATGATTAAAGCTGCTCTTGGTGGGGGCGGTCGTGGGATGCGTGTGGCGCATAATGAAGCAGAAGCACGTGATGGTTATGAGCGTGCGAAAAGCGAAGCCAAAGCAGCCTTTGGAAATGATGAAGTGTATGTTGAGAAATACATTAGTCAGCCAAAACACATTGAAGTACAAATTTTAGGGGATAAACATGGAAACGTCGTCCACCTCTTTGAACGTGATTGTTCCGTGCAGCGTCGCCATCAAAAAGTGGTTGAAGTTGCTCCTTGTATCTCAATGTCTGATGAACAACGCGAAGAGATTTGTCAGGCGGCGGTTCAATTAATGAAACATGTTGGTTATGTCAACGCAGGAACCGTTGAGTTTTTAGTAGAAGGGGATCAATTCTACTTCATTGAAGTCAATCCTCGTGTGCAGGTGGAACATACGATTACCGAGATGATCACGGATGTTGACATTGTGACAAGTCAAATTTTGATTGCAGAAGGCAAAGATTTACACAAAGAGATTGGCATTCCGACACAAGATAAAATCACCTTTGAGGGGTCGGCTATCCAATGTCGGATTACAACGGAAGATCCCTTAAATGGGTTTATGCCTGATACAGGGAAAATTGATACGTATCGTTCTCCGGGTGGTTTTGGTGTTCGATTGGACGTTGGGAATGCCTATGCAGGTGCAGTCGTAACACCTTATTTTGATTCATTGCTTGTAAAAGTTTGTACGCATGGTGCAACGTTCGAGCAAGCAATTGGGAAAATGGAGCGTTGTTTAAAAGAATTCCGTATTCGTGGGGTTGAGACGAATATTCCCTTTATGCGTAATGTCGTGAAACATTCTGTATTTCGGACGGGTGATGCACAGACAACCTTTATTGATACAACACCAGAATTATTTGAGTTTCCACGGACAAGAGACCGCGGGAACAAAACGATGAAATACATTGCTGAAATTACAGTAAATGGTTTTCCGGGGATTGAAAAACAAAGAAAAAAACACTTTGATACTCCGAGAATTCCTAAAAAATTAGCGGCTTTACCAAAAGAAATCGTGACAGCAAAAAATATCTTAGATACAAAAGGTGCCGATGCGGTAACCGAATGGATTAAAGAGCAAAAAAATGTGCTGTTGACGGATACGACTTTTAGAGACGCCCACCAAAGTTTGTTGGCTACTCGGGTACGAACAACCGATTTAGCAAAAATCGCCACACAAACGGAACAAGCAATCCCGCAACTTTATTCAAGTGAAATGTGGGGAGGCGCGACTTTTGATGTCTCGTATCGTTTCTTAACGGAAGATCCGTGGGAACGTCTTCGTACCTTGCGTAAACGAATGCCAAATACACTGTTGCAAATGCTATTTCGTGGTTCAAATGCGGTAGGGTATTCCAATTATCCTGACAATGTTATTGTCGAATTTATCAATGAAGCTGCTGCGCAAGGAATCGATGTTTTCCGAATTTTTGATAGTCTAAACTGGATTCCTCAAATGGAAAAAAGTATTCAAGCAGTGCGCGATACAGGAAAAATTGCCGAAGCAGCGATTTGTTATACAGGAGATATTAATGATCCAAGTCGCGCGAAATACAATGTTCAATATTATATTGACATGGCCAAAGAGTTACAAGCACTAGGAGCGAATACAATCGCGATTAAAGACATGGCTGGTCTTCTAATGCCACAAGCCTCGTATCGTTTGATTAGTGAACTAAAAGCGGCGATTGATATTCCAATTCATTTGCATACACATGACACAAGTGGTAACGGAATTATCACTTATTCAGCAGCAGTGACGGCGGGAGTCGATATCGTTGACGTGGCGATGAGTGCCATGAGCAGTCACACAAGCCAACCAAGTTTAAGTAGTTTATACTTTGCCTTAGTCAATGGTAATCGAGTACCAGATGTGGATATTTCAGAAGTGCAAAAAATCAACCATTATTGGGAGGATATTCGTCCTTATTACAAACCATTTGAAAATGGCTTAAATGCGCCACAGACAGAAGTATATCTCCATGAAATGCCAGGCGGTCAATATTCGAACTTACAGCAACAAGCCAAAGCAGTTGGTTTGGGTGAGCGTTGGGATGAAATTAAAAAAGTTTATCGCACGGTGAATATGATGTTTGGCGACATTGTAAAAGTAACTCCTTCTTCAAAAGTCGTGGGCGACATGGCCTTATTCATGGTCCAAAACGATGTAACAGAAGAAGATATTTATGAACGCGGATCTGAAATGAACTTCCCGGATTCTGTTGTTAGCTTCTTTAGAGGAGACTTAGGTCAGCCAGTTGGCGGCTTTCCGGAACGCTTGCAAAAAATTATTTTGAAAGATCGCGAAGCTATGACGGTTCGCCCGGGCTCTCTAGCGAAACCGGTTGATTTTTCAGAAGTAAAAGCAGAGCTAACCACTTTGATTGGTTATGAACCGAAACAAGAAGAAGTCTTGAGCTACTTAATGTATCCGGAAGTCTTCTTAACTTATCGTAAAGCGTATGACAATTTTGCCGATGTCAAGGTGTTGGATACCCCAACCTTCTTTTATGGAATGCGTCTAGGTGAACGAATCGATGTCGAGATTGAAAAAGGCAAAGTTCTGATTATCCGATTAGATGAAATTGGAGAACCAGACGTTGAAGGGAATCGGACACTCTTCTTTAACTTAAATGGACAACGCCGCGAAGTGGTTGTAAAAGATAGTTCGATTAAGAGTCAGGTTCAAACGAAACGTAAGGCAGAACCAACGAATAAAGAACAATTAGGTGCGACAATGTCCGGTTCGGTCTTGGAAGTCCTTGTCAAAAAAGGTGAACACTTTAAGCGTGGAGATACCTTACTTGTCACTGAAGCGATGAAAATGGAAACAGCAATTGAAGCCCGCTTTGATGGTGTCGTTGAACGAATTCATGTCGAGCCAGGTGAGCCGATTGCCTCAGGAGACTTATTGATGGAAGTGAAAGAAAAGTAAAAGAGCACAGGAGGTAGGGAGTGTTTTGGGACGAAGAAGTATCCTTTTTAGTGGCCTTTTTATACTTAGTTTAGTCGTTGTATATTTACAGCCGGTGTTTTCTTATCGCGCGACACCGGCACCGGTCCAGGGAACGCATCTGCAAACTCCCCCACTTACTTCATTAAATGTGGAGCCGTTACCGACTCAAGGGCTCGCTCAGTGGGTTGGTCAGCCAATGAAAGCTTTTGAAGGCTTATATGGCCAAGCGATGGAAGTAACGGACTCTGGTTTTGGGTTTCAAAATCATCGTTATGCAGTGAAATCAGGAAGTTTGATGGAAGTGACCACGATGGAAAATCGAGTGACGAGTATTAAGGTCTTAGGTGACGGAGAATTTGATATTTCTCCTTTTCATTACAATCAAAACCTCGATGAATTAATGCAGCAAACAACGATTTCTCCAATTGTGAGCTTTGATTATCATGGGGAAACCTATCGTTTGGAGTTGATGGAGGACGATATGAATTATCGTCCTCTCGTCGCTTTTGACAATGATACGTATGCGATTTTATTTTTTAATCATCATAAAAAAGAGAATGCATTGTATAGCTTGATGTATTTGGATCAAGAGACATTGTTAAAATTAGCGCCTTATATTTTAATCTCTGGAAACCCTATCTTCTTTGAAGAAAAGGAGACAGCCAACTGGGCGAGTATTAATATTCAAAAAAGTGAAAAAAGTCGCGCCGCATTAGCTGTTTTACGCCAAATGGACGATCTGCCACCGTATGAGTCACAAATGAAACTTCAGCAAGAAACAGAGGAACGACTATCAGACTTTCTCCAAAACTCAGAAGACTATCTATCAACTGAACGCTTGCAATCTTTTCGTCGGATTCAGCAAAAAGCAATGAATCAAAATTGGGTGTTAAACAACAAAGAGATTCAAACGTTGATTGGCGAAGAAACAACGAATCTTACCTTTGCCCACTTTGAAATGCCGGTTTATGATCCAATATTGACGGTCTTATCATGGTCTAGCAATCCCTACCTCGTTTCTCATTTATTTAATGAAGATTCAGAAGCGTTGGGGATTGCCTTCTCAAAAGAAAATATGTTAGTCTTATTCCAAGCACTAGAAAATATGACAGAGAGCAGTGAAGCGCCTTGATTTACAATGATCATTTTTTTGCTATTGAGGACCAAGTTCAACGCGTGGTTGATCAATTACTAAAGAGTCCCTCTTTTCAAAATTATCTGATAAATAAAATAGAGATGTATCAAGATCAAGAATTAGCTGAGATTCGTCAAGAATTTACAGAAAAAAAAGAAGCTTTTGATCGGATTGCTGAGTATGGGCGGCATGCACCAGATTATCGAGAAAAGCAACGAGCTTTACGTAAGGTCAAACGTGTACTTGACTTGCATCCGAAAGTAGCTGAATTCCGATTAAGCGAAACGCATCTTCAAGGAATTTTAGATGAAATAATATTAAAAATTGCGGCCAGCTTTTCAGAAGACGTGATTGTCGACACAGGCAATCCATTTTTTGAATCGAAATCGAGTTGTGGAGGAGGATGCCATCATGGATGAGTTTGCCATTCAAAAAAGAAGAGGATTAATTGTTTGGGTCTATAGTTTGAGGCAATTAAAAAATTTGCGTCGCTTCGGTTTGATTCATTTTGTTTCAAATAAAATGAAGTATGTCGTTCTTTATATCAATGAAGAAAAGGTAGCAGACACCTTAGAAAAGATTGAACGCTTACATTTTGTTCGAGCGGTGGAGGTTTCTTATCGTCCAGACATTGAGATGAACTTTGGCGAAAAAATTGGGACGAAGGCTGCGTTTCAAGAAAGCGACGAGCCGGATTTTGAACATGAGAATCAAGTACCCGAAATTCGTCTAGCGGAACATCTATGATTGATGAAATAAAAAAATAAACAAATGCCGCTTTGTCCTTTAGAAATTGCTTTTCGATGCGTGCAAATCGGTATCGAAAAAGCAGTTTGGTGGGAAGACAAGGCGGCATTCTTTTTTGTATAGGAGTGAGAAAAATGCGTGTCATATCAGGAGAATATCGAGGCAGACGCTTAAAAAGTTTAGCTGGAGATCACACACGACCAACCAGTGATAAGGTGAAAGAATCCATTTTTAATATGATTGGCCCTTACTTTGAGGGAGGGCAAGTACTTGATTTGTTTTCAGGAAGTGGTAGCTTAGCGATTGAAGCTATTTCACGGGGGATGGACTTTGCTGTTTGTGTGGATCGAAATTATCAAGCGATTCAAATCATTCGAGACAACATTGCCATTACGAAAGAACCTGAAAAATTCGAAGTCATCAAAGGGGACGCCAAGAAGATCTTGTTGCGGCTCGCGTCGGAAAAAAAAGCCTTTGATCTAATCTTGTTAGATCCTCCTTACGCGCAACAAGCCATTGTGGAGCAACTTGAAAGCATGCAAGCCTTACAATTGTTGGCAAAAGACGCTTGTGTCGTTTGTGAGACCGATAAAAAATTTAGCTTACCTGAAAAAATTGGTACACTACAACAGACGAGACAACAAACTTACGGACTGGCAACGATTACGATTTATAGAAACGAGGGAGACGCGTGAGAAAAACGGCTTTATTTCCAGGCAGCTTTGACCCTTTAACGATGGGGCATATCGAAACCATTCGTCGAGGAGCGGCGTTATTTGACGACTTGATTGTCGGAGTTTTTGTAAATAGTCAAAAGCAGTCAATGTTTACGACAGAAGAAAAAGTACGGCTCATTGAAGAAGCGGTTTCCGACTTAGCAAATGTTCGAGTGGTCTTTCAAGAAACAGAATTAACCGTGGCAGCGGCAAAACGTTTGAATGCGCAATTTTTGTTAAGAGGAATTCGTAGCATTAAAGATTATGAGTACGAAAGAGAAATCATGGAAATGAACCAACATTTGGCTCCAGAGATTGAAACGATTTTTCTGCTGGCAACCTCAAAATATAGTCATATTAGTTCCAGTTTAATCAAAGAAGTAATGTTGTTTGATGGCGACGTTCAAGCATATTTGCCGGAAAATGTTTATCAAGCGATGTTGGAAAAGAAGCGTGAGAAGAATGAAGAAGAATAAAACGATTAAATACCTATTCCTTTTACTTTGCGCCATTGGCTTGGTCGCAAGTTTTGTATTACCCATCCCTTATTACATTGAACGCCCGGGTGTTCCCACCCACCTCAATCAACTGATTACGGTGAACGGTCAAAAAGATGAAGCTCCGGGGTCCTATTCTTTAACCTCGGTTGCTATCTATCAAGCGACACTTGTTCGAGCAATTCGTGCGAAATTTGAACCTTTTTCTGACATCATCAGTGAAAAAGAACTTTTTGGCGAAGCGACAGGTGAAGAGTATACCCAAATGCAGCAATATTATATGACCTCTTCCCAAAATAGTGCGATTGAGCAAGCGCTAACCTTGGCGAACAAACCTTTTGAATTTGAATTTAAAGGGGTTTATGTCATGCACGTAGATCCTGCTTCTAATTTTTACAATCAAATCAGTGTGGGAGATACTGTGACCAAGGTGGATGGAAAGTCTTTTAAAAGTTCACAAGCATTCATGGATGATGTTCAAGGAAAAAAAGTGGGAGAAGAAGTAACTATTACTTTCTTACATCATGATGAAGAACAAGAGGCAAAAGGAGCGTTAATCAAATTACCAAGCAATCAAAAAGCTGGAATTGGAATTTCTTTAATTGATCACACCGCCATCTCTTCAGAAGAAAAAATTGATTTCCATGTTGAAAATATTGGGGGCCCTTCTGCGGGGTTGATGTTTACTTTACAAATTTATGACCAACTGACGGGGAACAACCTTCGTCAAGGAAGAGAAATTGCTGGGACAGGGACCATGGACTTTGATGGGAAAATTGGTCGAATTGGTGGCATTGATAAGAAAATTGCGGGAGCAGTAGCTGCCGGAATCGATATTTTCTTTGCGCCTGATGATGAAATTACTCCTGAAATGGCAAAAGATTTCCCTGGTATTGTCTCCAACTACGAAGAAGCAAAGCAAGTACTTGAAACCTTGGAGACAGACATGCAGCTAGTGCCGGTGAAAACAGTTAAAGATGCCATTGACTATTTAGAAAACCAGAAATAATAATCTGATAAGATGGCAAAAAAAGCACTCCCTCTCAAATGAATTTGGTTGAGAGGGGGTGCTTTTTTGTGCTTTTAAGCGCGAATTAAGAACCATTCTTTGTTTTTTCTTCCCAAACATTTTTTAGGAAGGAAAAGGTCAGCTCCTGGGTGGAGGCGACGAGAGGAATATTTTCACCTAAATCGACTGCTTTTCCAACACCGATTGGAATCGCTCGGCTTGCTTGAATCGCCTGAATACCAGCAAGGGCATCTTCAATACCAAGGCATTGTGTAATTGGCGTATCAATTAATCGTGCGGCTTCCAAGAAAATATCGGGAGCGGGCTTTCCGTTTTTTACAGAAGCTGGATTCGCAATCCCGTCAAAGAAATCTGTTATCCCCATTTTATCTAATAAGACAGGTCCATTTTTACTTGCAGAAGCAAGGGCGATTTTGATATTCTGTTTTCTTAACGTTTTTAATAAGTCTAAAATACCTGGATAAACATCGGAAGGAGAGACATTTTGAATCAATTGCACATAATGCTCATTTTTTTGATGTGCGAGTTTTTTAAAAGTTTCTGGTGTGGTTCCCTCTAATTGATTGCCATGTTTCAAGATAAGGCGTAGAGAATCCTCACGACTGACCCCCTTTAGTAATTCATTAAAGGTGCGATCAATCGAAATCCCAAGTTCGTCTGCCAGCTGTTTCCAAGCGAGATAATGATATTCTGCTGTATCGGTGATGACGCCATCTAAATCAAATAATACCCCTTTAAACATTTGTACCATCCTTTCTAAAAGAGGGAAAGTCAGAATGCTCTCCCTTTTTTCTTTTATTTTTTAATTGGCAGTCTTAAAACGTCCGTTAACTGATGGGGCGTATCGTAAATAGCTAGGTCAATTGGTTCCCCTGATTTTAATGTGAGGGTGACAAAAGCAGAGTCGATTTCGATATGTAGTTGACGATGACGGTAATTAATATGAAAAGCGTATTTCTCCCATGAATTTGGTAAGAAAGGCGCAAAGTGCAATTGTTCGTTAAAAGTTTTCATTTGGGCGAATCCTTGAACGATCCCTAACCAGCTACCAGTCATTGAAGTAATATGTAGGCCGTCTTCGGTATCATTGTTGTAATTATCTAAGTCTAAACGTGCGGTCCGCTGGTACATTTCGACTGCTTTTTCTTCCATGCCGAGTTCTGCAGCGAGTACCGCATGAATCGAAGGCGACAGGGAAGATTCATGAACAGTCATCGGTTCATAAAAATCAAAATTTCGTTGTTTTTCTTCTCGGGTAAATTGGTCGCCAAAGAAATAAATCCCTTGTAGGACATCTGCTTGTTTAATAAAGCAAGAACGTAAAATTCGGTCCCACGACCAATTCTGACTTAATGGCACATCAGATGATGCAAGGGCCGTCGTTGGCAACAGTTCTTTATCCAAGAAAGTATCATGTTGGACAAAGATGCCCATCTCCTGATTGGTTGGTAAGTACATCTTGTCAATAATGTCTTGCCATTTCGCTATTTCTTTCTCGTCGATGTCTACGGTGGTTTCCGATTGGAATTTCCGATAATTTTCTAGCGTATATTTTAAGACCCATCTGGCGATATAGTTGGTATACCAGTTATTGTTTACATTATTCTCGTATTCATTTGGCCCAGTGACCCCATGTATCATATAAGAATGATTTCGTTTTGAATAATGTACGCGGTCTGCCCAAAAACGTGAAATCTCGGTTAATACTTCTAATCCTTCTTTTTTTAGATAGGAAGTGTCCCCTGTGTAATTAGTATAATTATAAATCGCATAGGCAATCGCACCATTTCGGTGGATCTCTTCAAAAGTAATTTCCCACTCGTTATGACATTCGACCCCAGTAAACGTCACCATTGGATACAAAGCGCCAGCGAGTCCTTGTTGTCGAGCGTTGTGTTTGGCTTGTGGCAATTGATTGTGCCGGTATTTTAATAAGTTTTTTGTTACTTTTGGATCTGCAAGAGCAAGGTATAAAGGAACGGCATAGGCTTCCGTATCCCAGTAAGTGGCTCCCCCGTATTTTTCTCCAGTAAAACCTTTCGGACCGATATTTAAACGTTCATCTTCACCATAATAAGTCGCAAATAACTGGAAGAGGTTGAAGCGGATGCCTTGTTGGGCGGCGTCATCGCCTTCAATAATTACGTCGGCGAGTTCCCAACGCTTGGCCCAAGCTTGTTGGTGTTGTTTTCTCAATTCGGAGATGGAAGATTGATTTGTTTCAGACATTAACTTTTTCGCGTGCGTTAATTGTTCCTTAGGACTTACGTCACGACTTGTAACAATGATGACCTTTTTGTCAAGTGTGATGGTGTCTGCTGTTTTTACATCAAAAGAAAAAGTCTCAGTAATTGCCAAGGGGGACTTTTCAATGGTTCGATGAGTCGGATGGTTGGTCTGATTTTCCATTAATCCTGTTACGACAAATTGTTCGATTCCAAAGTTATTTGGTACGGTTTGTGCATGAACATAGAGAGAATCATCGTTCGTTGAGAAATGGGCTTCTTGCCAAAAGCGCTCATCGTAGTTACTGTCTTCGTTGTGTACGTCGTTGTCTAGTTTAGAAACGAGGCGGAGCGTTCCTTGTCCCTGTAGCACTTTTGCAGAAAATTGAATCACACCTAACTCTTTTGTTGTGAGACTTAAAAAACGCGAGAAGGAACAAAAGAGGGTAAGGTCATCCATCGTTACAGTGAAATTCCGCGAGAGGATACCGTCTCTTAGGTTCAGTTCTTGATAAAAATCTTCTACCGGCATGGTGGCTAAATCAATTTTTTTCTCGTTTATAAAAAGGTCCATTGCGATAAAGTTCATACCGTTGATGACTTTTCCAAAATATTCAGGATAACCATTTTTCCACCAACCAACCCTTGTTTTATCTGGATACCAAATACCTGCTAAGTAGTTCCCTTGGTGGTGATCACCGCTATAATCTTCTTCGAAATTTCCGCGCATCCCCATATAACCGTTTCCAATACTCGTTAGAGATTCTTGTAGTCGAAAATTCTCATGATGTAAAGTCGTCGTTGTTAGTTTCCATGGATCAATGTTGAATAACCGTTTTAAGTGTTTCATTTGAAAATCCTCCTTTGGATAGGTATGTTATACTGCTATCATACACGCAACCGATTGCGGAATCAATAGCTATTATAATTATTGATGATATTAGCACTTTAAATGCATCGTGTGATAATTGAATCATGGAGTGATCTAAAATGGATGAAGTTATGGACGAAAACGATTGCGCTAGTTTATAGAGAGTGAGTAGTAGCATTTTTTAGGTTTGCGTGTTGAACAAAAAAATTACGCAATAAGTCGTCTTGTGATGGCGAAGGTGTTTCTCATCAATTAATTGATTTGTGTTTTCGCTAGTGAATTCCAAGTATTTCTGTGATTAAAAATCAAGTAAGAAGGTGCCATCGAAGATTGTCTCTTTATGTTAAAATGGTTGGTACAGTCTGACTTTATCGAAAAAGTTCGATGACAAAGTATCAACATAAAGGAGTGGAAATGATATGATAGAAACACTTGAAACACAGCGCTTAATCCTAAGAAAGATAACGACCGAGGATGCTACCGAGGCTTTTAACCATTGGACAAATTCAAAACAGGCAACGAAGTACCTCACTTGGGAACCTCATGAAACAGTGGAAGTTACGAGAGCTTGGTTTTTGTACCAAGAGCAAAACCAGAGTCACGAATGGGGAATTGTTTTAAAAGAAACGAATCAATTGATGGGGAATATTTCCGTTGTGGAAGAAAAGTCTGCAACAAAAACCAAAACGCTAGGCTATGTCTTAGGAGAGCAGTTTTGGAGTCAAGGGTATATGAGTGAAGCATTAACAGCGGTGATTGCTCATTTATTTGAAACAACTGATGTGAACCGGGTCGAAGCGGCCCATGATGTGGCAAATCCAGGGTCAGGTAGAGTCATGGAAAAAGCGGGAATGACTTTCGAAGGGGTTTTACGTCAGTCGGGGATCAATAATCAAGGAGTGGTGGATATGGCCTTTTATAGCGTATTACGTTCGGAGAGAGAGTAAGGAGGTTGAAGCTTTCGTTTCATGGTTCGATTGACGTGTCTTTTAATCATGAATTTATCCAAAGGCTTCGTCGATCTTTTAAAAATAAGCTGACAATAAGATAGCGATGTGACGAATGAAAAAGGAGTAACCAGAAACACTTTGATTTTTCCGTTTTCAAAGTGTTTTTTTATGGTATAATTTCTTTTGAGGAGTGTGAATAAATTGGAACTTAAAAGACAGCAACCAATCGTTGAAGCGTATCACTTTGATATGCGCGACCCGAACAAAGAAGTTGAAACAAAAATTAACGTGGGATTTGCACCGTTTCCTGCACCAGACGAGAATTACCCAAAAGAAAATAGTATTTTAGCTGGACGGTTACAATTTGAAGTGGTTTTTCCCGATTTCATCGTTAGCGGTGCGATTGGCCAAATTAACCATTTTATTAATCGCAAAGTGACAAAGCAAGAAGATTTAACACAAGAAGAAGCAAACGAACTTGTGGCACCTTTATTTGACATGTTACAACGCTTAACTTATGAAGTGACAGAAATAGTGACTGATCAACCTGGGATTAATTTAAATTTTAATCAGGAAGCAGAATAGGAGTCTCGCATGTTTTCAAATAACATTCAACTAATGATTTATGTCGATGATGTGGCTAAAGCACGTGATTTTTGGCTTAAGCTTGATTTTGTTTTAATTGAAGAACAAGAGATGGACGGGACTTTGGTTGTGGAAATGGCGTTGAATCAGACTTCTGGCGTCCACTTTGTCTTGTATGATCGTGAATTTATTGAACAACATTCGCCGGAAGTTGCGACAAATTCACCGTCTTTAATGTTTTTCGCAGAGGATATTTTTGTATTATATAAAAAAATGGAAGCACAAGGAGTTCAGTTGGGCGAACTCATCCAATTATCAGATAAGTACGTTTTTAACTTTGCCGATCTGGATGGGAACTATTTTGCGGTTTCAGGCATCGTAACTGAATAACGAGGAAATTCATCTTATTCAATGCGAGTAGGGTGAATTTTTATTTTTTAATGGAAAGGAGTCAATCATGAAACCTTACGTCTATGTCATTAGTGACATTCATGGCCAAATTGATTTATTCGAGCAGTTGTTACTTGATTTTGACCCCAACCAACATCAGCTGGTTTTGATTGGAGACTTAAATGACCGTGGCCCCAAGAGTAAAGACTGTTTTCTACGAGGAAAAGCGCTCGTTGAAAAATACGGTTGTATTTACTTACGTGGCAATCACGAAGAATATTTTTTACGATTCTTAGAAGAACCCGAAGAAATTGGGCCGAAGTATTGGCTAAATGGTGGGAAAGAGACGGTGAATAGTTTGCTTCATCCTGGAGCAACAGAGGAGTACTCGCCAACAGAAATGGCGATGATGATTCGTTCCCGTTACCCAGAGTTAATCACTTTTTTAATGGATTTACCTTTTTACTATGAATGGGAAAAATTTCTGTTTGTTCACGCAGGTGTCGATTTGACGCTAGCGGATTGGCATCAAACAAGTTTGCGTGATTTTATTTGGATACGTGAACCTTTCCATCATGGCTTAAATAAGACAGGAAAAGTGATTGTCTTTGGGCACACGATTACACCGAGCCTACATGGAGATATGGAAACGACGGATTTGTGGTTTTCTGATGATAAAATTGGCATTGATGGAGGAGCCATTTATGGGGGATCGGTCCATGGCGTGATTTTTGATTCGAATGGCATCGTGCAAGACATTGAATATCAAAATATGAAAGGTCCGTGGAAGCCGGATTTTTAAGGAGAAAGAGTGATTTTATGGCGACAGTAACTGTTGATCCAATTATTGAATTAGTAGCAAAGGAATTACCCCAGTATCATCTTGCCCAAATCACGAAGGTTTTGGGATTATTAAAAGAGGGCAATACCGTGCCTTTTATTGCTCGTTATCGCAAAGAAATGACGAATGCGCTCGATGAAGTACAAATTCGTGAAATTGAAGAGCGCTATCAATACTTAGAAAACTTGGAAAAAAGAAAAGAAGAAGTTCTAAGAATAATTGATGAGCAAGGAAAATTAACCAAAGAGCTAGCAGCAAGTATTAAAAAAGCCAGTAAATTACAAGAAATCGAAGACTTATACCGTCCCTACAAGCAAAAGAGACGGACAAAAGCAACGATTGCCAAAGAACGAGGACTGGAGCCTTTAGCGAATTGGTTAATGACTTTTCCAACAGAGAAAATCCAAAACGAGTTAGAAAAATTCATTACAGAAGATTTGCCGACCACAGAGGAAGTACTCGCTGGTGTGCATGAAATTTTGGCGGAACAAATAAGTGATTCGGCTCAGTTCCGTACGTGGATTCGTGAGTATACCTTTAAAAAAGGTCATTATGTGAGTGAAGTCAAAGATGCGGAAAAAGACGAGAAGAAAGTCTATGAAATGTATTATGATTTTTCTGAACCTATTACAAAAATGGTGTCTCACCGTATTTTAGCAACCAATCGCGGGGAAAAAGAAGGTATTTTAAAAATACGTTTCGCTATAGATGAAACCTTGATTGAGAAATACTTCCATCGCCAATTGGTAAAAAATGAAGCGTCTGAAACAGCAGCTTTAGTGGTTGCTGCTTATCAAGATGCCTACAAACGCTTTATTGCACCTTCTGTGGAACGAGAAATTCGTCATTCATTAACGGAAGAAGCTGATGAACAAGCCATTGCTATCTTTGGTGAAAATTTGCGTCATTTATTGTTACAATCCCCTTTAAAAGGGAAGATTGTTTTAGGTTTTGACCCAGCCTATCGTACAGGTTGTAAGTTAGCGGTGATGGATGATACAGGGAAATTGCTTAATACAACGGTTATCTACCCACATGCTTCTTCAGAAAAACGTCATAAAGAATCGCAAGAAATCTTTATCCAATTGTTAGAAAAATACAAGGTGGATATGGTGGCAATTGGCAATGGGACAGCAAGTCGTGAGTCCGAGCTTTTTGTAGCAGAACAATTAAAGAAAATCAAACGTGAAATTTTCTTTGTAATCGTTAATGAGGCAGGCGCTTCGGTTTATTCTGCCAGTGATGTGGCTCGCCAAGAGTTCCCACAGTTGCAAGTCGAGGAGCGTAGTGCGATTAGTATCGGTCGTCGTTTGCAAGACCCTTTAGCAGAATTGGTGAAAATTGAACCAAAAGCCGTTGGTGTCGGTCAGTATCAACATGATGTTGCACAAAAACGCTTGAATGAACAATTAGATTTTGTGGTTGAAACCGTGGTAAACCAAGTGGGTGTCGATGTCAATACAGCGAGTCCGCAATTATTGGTTCACGTGGCAGGGTTAAATAAAACAACTGCGCAAAATATTTTTGCTTACCGTGAAGAAAATGGGGCCTTCGTTCAAAGAAATCAGTTGAAAAAAGTTCCACGCTTAGGTCCAAAAGCCTATGAACAAGCGATTGGTTTTTTACGTATTCCTGGTGGGAAAAACATTTTAGATAATACAGGGATTCACCCGGAGAGTTACGCGGTGACTAATGATATTTTAGAAAAGACGGGAATTGGTTTAAAAGATTTAGGGAAAGAAACCACGAATGAGAAATTAAGAACGCTAAATCCGAAAACACTCGCGCAAGAAACAGGTGTTGGCGAGGAAACCATCAGGGATATTATTAGTGCCTTACTTCAACCGGGGCGTGATATGCGTGATTCAATGCCAGCTCCCTTATTAAGAACGGATGTCTTATCGATGGAAGACTTGCAAGTTGGAATGGAATTAAAAGGAACAATTCGTAACGTCATTGATTTTGGGGCTTTTGTTGATATTGGCGTGAAGCAAGATGGTCTGGTTCATTTATCAAAATTGAGCCAACGTTTCGTGAAACATCCAAAAGATGTCGTTGCGGTTGGTGATATTGTGACGGTTTGGGTGGATAAGGTCGACATAGCCAAAGGGCGTATTAGTTTAACGATGCTTGCGCCAAAAAAAGAGTAAAGAAAAGCTTTTTCACTGGTATGATTTTAGCAAATTGATTGCTATTTCAATCGGTTTGTTAGATAATCATTATCGTTCATAGAAAAAATTGTCAAGAATGAAATGCCTGGAAAAGAGGAAGTAAATCAAATGTTTAATCATGAAAATACAACGTATCATTTTATAGGAATTAAAGGCTCTGGCATGAGCGCGCTCGCTCTTGTTTTACATGGGAAGGGGTTCAATGTTCAAGGATCAGATGTAGAAGAATACCTTTTTACACAGCGTGAGTTAGAACAAGCAGGCATTCCTTTACGACCCTTTACGGCTGAAAATATCACTGAAGGCTTAACCATTATTGCCGGAAATGCGTTTCCTGATAGCCATGAAGAAATTGTGCGAGCACGTGAATGCGGCTTAGAAGTCATCCGTTACCACGACTTTTTAGGTCAGTTGACGCAAAATTATACAAGTATCGCCGTCACAGGTTCTCATGGGAAAACAAGTACCACAGGGTTATTGGCTCATGTGTTGTCTGGGATTCGCCCAACGAGTTATTTGATTGGTGATGGGACTGGTCGTGGGATCGAAGACGCCGAATTTTTTGCTTTTGAAGCTTGTGAATATCGTCGTCACTTCTTAGCTTATTCTCCTGATTATGCAGTCATGTTAAATATCGACTTCGACCATCCGGATTATTATAAGAGCATTGAAGATGTATATTCTGCCTTTCACGCAATGGCGAAAAAGGTGAAAAAAGGGATTGTAGCTTTTGGTGATGACGCTTATCTACGTCAGTTAACAGTCGATGTTCCTGTCTATTATTATGGTGTGGAAGACAACGACGATTTTCAAGGGAAAAATATTCAACGCACAACAAAGGGTTCAGCTTTTGATGTGTATTTCCGTGGAGAAAAGATTGGTCATTTTGTATCACCCGCTTTTGGCCAACACAATATTAATAATGCGCTAAGTGTGATTGCCATTTGTTACTTAGAGGGCCTCCCAATGGAAGAAGTGGCACGTGAAATGTTGACTTTTAAAGGGGTTAAACGCCGCTTTAGTGAAAAAGCGATGGCCGATATGATTATCGTCGATGACTATGCCCATCACCCAGCAGAAATTATTGCGACAATTGATGGTGCACGTCAGAAGTATCCAAACAAAGAAATTATCGCCGTGTTTCAACCGCATACCTTTACACGTACCATTGCTTTAATGGATGAATTTAGTGCAGCCCTTGATTTAGCGGATCATGTCTATCTCTGTGATATCTTTGGTTCGGCGCGTGAAACGCAAGGCTCCGTGAAAATTGAAGATTTAAGTAATAAAATCAGCAAAGGTGGACAAGTTATTCAAGAAGAGAATGTTTCGCCTTTACTGGAACATCAAGACGCAGTCATGATTTTTATGGGGGCCGGGGACGTTCAAAAGTTTGAAAGAGCATATGAAAACCTATTGGGTACAGTAACCAGAAACGTTTTATAAGAAAGCAATCGAGAGAAGGAGCAAAAAATCATTGTTCTTTCTCTCTTTTTTCAAGTTTTCTTCCTTGCACTTTTAAATGAGTTTGATAAAATAATAGATAATATCTATCGAAAGGATAGATGATTTAAGAAAGTGAGGAAACAAATGAATTCAACAGCAATTGAAACAAAAGGATTAAATCAGTTTTACGGGAAAGTTTACGGAATTTTCAGTTTAGGTTTAGCGATTACCGCAATTTCTGCTTATTTATCTATGAATTTCTTTTTTGAAGAAGTGATTCGCTTTGTAATCAACTTCCCATTAGGAATGACCGGAATTTGGCTCATTCAAATTGGACTTGTCGTCTTGCTAAGTGCCAAAGCGAAAAACAATCCATCGTTAACAATCGCGGGCTTTGTTGTCTATTCCTTATTAATGGGGTTGCTCTTATCCATTACACTCGCAGCCTACTCTTCAGCAGACGTCGCAGTGGCCTTTGTAGTAGCAGCAGGTACCTTTGTTGGGATGTCAATTTATGGTATTACAACGAAACGTGATTTATCAGGGATGGGTCGTGCAGCAATTGGATTATTATGGGGCGTGATTATCGCGACTTTAATTAATTTGTTTTTAGCAAGTAGCGCCGTGAACTATTTCTTATCATATGTGACGGTCATTATCTTTGTAGGCTTAACGGCTTATGACAATCAACGCATTCGTAGTGTTTATTACGGAACGCAAGGACAAGACAACACAGGTTTTGCAGCATTCATGGCCTTACAGTTGTATTTAAACTTTATCAACTTATTCTTATCAATCTTAAGAATCTTTGGTGGTAGAGACTAAGCGGAATCATAAAAAACTGACGATTGAAAGAATCAAATTTCAATCATCAGTTTTTTTATCATTTGCACTCGTTAAAAAATGCTTAAATAAAAGAATCCAGCGAAAAAAATGTATCGAAGCGCTTCATTCAATCGATAGGTAAGAAATCTCGCACGCGTGATTCTTTTTTCTTTCCTTTGCAAGGGTCCAACTGTAGTCTTTTTAATGCTTAAATGCCTTTTCTTTGTTAGAATAAGTAAGGACGAAACAAGAAGGAGTTTAATTCAATGAAAAACAAATTACTTTTAATTGATGGCAATAGTGTTGCTTTCCGTGCATTTTTTGCCCTACACAATTCGCTGAGCCGTTTTAAAAATAACAATGGCTTGCATACAAATGCCATCTATGCCTTTCATACAATGTTTGATAACGTGATGGCAAAAGAAAAACCAACCCATGTGTTAGTCGCTTTTGATGCAGGAAAAACAACCTTCCGCCATGAGTGGTATGATGCTTACAAAGAGGGGCGTTCAAAAACACCAGGTGAATTTAAAGAACAAATGCCTTATATTCGTGAGTTGATTAATGCCTTAGGCGTTCAATACTATGAACTAGATAACTATGAAGCCGACGATATTATTGGAACCTTGGCAACTCAAGTCGATAAAGACCTCTTTGATGTGGTGATTTTAACAGGTGACCGTGACTTGACGCAACTGGCAACCGAGCATGTGACGGTAGATATTACGGTGAAAGGGGTCAGCGAACTTGATTCATATACTCCTGCTTTTATTGCTGAAAAATACGACGGCCTCACACCGAGTCAAATCATTGATATGAAGGGGTTAGCCGGAGATGCTTCTGATAACATCCCTGGAGTGACAAAAATTGGTGAAAAAACAGCGATCAAGTTGTTAAAAGAATATGGTTCGGTTGAAGGCATCTATGAAAATATCGAAAGCATGAAGAAAAGTAAAATGAAAGAGAACTTAATCAATGACAAAGAACAAGCTTTTCTTTCGAAAAAACTGGCAACAATCAAGGTGGATTCGCCAATTGATGTGCAGATTGATCATTTAAAATATGAAGGAAAAGATTTCGAAAAACTCGTTCCTTTTTATAAAGAAATGAACTTTAATACGTTTTTAGAAAAGTTAAATCTTGTCGAAGAAATGGAAGTGTTTGAAGCGATTCATTTTGAAGTGGTTGATACAGTCACTGAAGAAATGTTTCCACAAGATGCAGCACTTTATCTCGAGATGCTAGGGGATAATTACCATGTCATCGATTCGATTGCGATTGCTTGGGGTACAAGCGAGAAAGTCTATGTATCGACGAAAATGTCGTTGTTAGAAGATCCAATCATGAAGAAATGGTTGGAAGATGAAACAATGAAAAAAGAAGTTTACGATGCCAAGCGCACCATTGTCTCTCTTGCTAAGTATGGTACACGATTAAAAGGCGTAAGTTTTGATATGTTGCTTGGCGCATATTTACTGGATACCAATGACCTAGGTACTGATATGGCCGCAGTGGCACAACATTATGGCTATACAGAAATTCAGTCCGATGTGACCATTTACGGAAAAGGTGCCAAGATTGCAGTGCCTGAAGAGGCTATCTTATTTGAGCATTTAGCAAGAAAAATTAAAGCCATTAAAACGCTAACCCCCCAATTAAAAGAACTGCTTGTTGAAAAAGATCAAGCGAAACTCTTCAATGAAATGGAATTGCCTTTATCCGAGGTCCTTGCAGAAATGGAAATTACTGGAATTAAAGTAGACAGTGAACGTTTAAATCAAATGCGCGTGGAATTTTCAGAACGTTTAAAAGAAATTGAAGCGAAAATCTTTGAACTGGCAGGAGAAACGTTTAATCTCAATTCTCCTAAACAACTAGGCGTGATTCTTTTTGAAAAAATGGGTCTGCCCGTGATTAAGAAGACGAAAACAGGCTATTCTACGGCCGTCGATGTGTTAGAACAGTTAAGAGAACAAGCCCCGATAGTGGAGGATATTTTAGTTTATCGTCAGATTTCAAAAATTCAATCGACTTATATTGAAGGGTTATTAAAAATGATTCAAACAGACGGACGAGTGCATACGCGTTATGTGCAGACGTTAACGCAAACCGGTCGATTAAGTTCCGTGGATCCAAACCTCCAAAACATTCCGATACGTTTAGAAGAGGGGCGGAAAATTCGAGAAGCATTTGTACCGGGGAAAGAAGATTGGTTGATTTATTCTTCGGACTACTCGCAAATTGAATTACGTGTTTTAGCCCATATTTCGGATGATGAGCACTTAAAGCAAGCCTTTGTTGAAGGACAAGATATCCATACAAGCACTGCGATGCGTGTTTTTGGGATTGAAAAAGCAGAAGAAGTCACCAGTAATATGCGTCGTCAAGCAAAAGCAGTGAATTTTGGTATTGTTTATGGAATTTCTGATTACGGCTTGTCTCAAAATCTTGGTATTTCTCGTAAAGAAGCACAAAATTATATTGATACTTATTTCGAACGTTATCCTGGAGTGAAAACCTTCATGGAAACCATCGTTCGTGAGGCCAAAGAAAAAGGCTATGTAGAGACGCTTTTCCATCGTCGTCGTTATTTACCAGATATCAATTCACGGAACTTTAATCTTCGTTCCTTTGCGGAAAGAACTGCGATTAATTCGCCGATTCAAGGAAGTGCTGCAGATATTATTAAAATTGCCATGATTCAACTAGCGCGTCGTCTAAAAGAAGAAAAACTAAGTGCGAAAATGCTCTTACAAGTGCATGATGAATTGGTTTTTGAGGTTCCTGAAAAAGAATTACAGCAATTAGACGCGCTTGTCAAAGAAGTGATGGAACAAGCTGTCCAACTCCATGTACCATTAGTAACGGACAGTAGTTGGGGAAAAACATGGTATGGAGCAAAATAAAGGGAGTGTTGTTTAATGCCGGAATTACCAGAAGTTGAAACGGTCCGCAAAGGCTTAGAGCGGCTAGTTGTAGGTCAAAAAATACATGCAGTGGAAGTTTTTTGGCCGCGAATTATTGAAAGTCCAACAGTGCCAGAATTTCAAGAGGCTTTAGTGGGGCAAGAAATCCTAGCCATTGCGCGCCGCGGGAAGTTCCTAATTTTGAAATTAACCGATTTTGACTTGGTTTCGCATTTGAGAATGGAAGGCAAGTATGAGTATTTCTCAAAAAATGAGTCCACGCATCGAGAAAAGCATACCCATGTTGTTTTTCAGATGGTCGACGGAAGTGAGTTACAATATCATGACGTACGAAAATTTGGTCGGATGGCCTTGGTGCCCAAAAACCAAAGTTCTGAGTATAAGGGGATCAAACAGCTTGGTCCTGAGCCACTGACCAAAGATTTTCAATTACTGCCATTTCAATTCGCATTACAAAAGAAAACAATGGCCATCAAGCCGCTGTTGTTAAATCAAAAAGTGGTGGTCGGTTTAGGCAATATCTACGTAGATGAAGCGCTGTGGTTTGCCAAGATTCATCCTGAACGCCCTGCAAACACGCTAATAAAAGAAGAAGTGGCGTTACTGTATGAAGGCATTGTTTTTGTCTTGGGAAAGGCGGTTGAAGCGGGAGGAACGACGATTCGCTCTTACGCCAATGCCCTGGGCGAAGCAGGGACTTTTCAAGTGGCATTAAACGTTTATGGACAAACAGGTGCGCCTTGTCCAAATTGTCACACGCCGATTGAAAAAATCAAGGTCGCGCAAAGAGGTACCCATTTTTGTCCCAAGTGTCAAGTGCGAAAAGAGGGAATGTGATGGCAGTTGTTTTAGGTGTGACTGGTGGGATTGCAACTGGAAAAAGCACGGCAGTCGGGGTGTTTTCTTCCTACGGCTTTCCTGTAGTTGATGGGGATCTCATCGCACGGGCTATTGTAGAACCTGGGCGACCGGCTTTAGCGGCGATTGTCCAACAGTTTGGCCCGCAAATTCTTCTAGCAGATGGTGCGCTTGATCGCCAAGCCTTAGGTCGTTTGATTTTTTCGCAACCAAGCCAACGCAAAAGACTCGATCATTTGCTGGAACCTTTTTTACGCCAGGCGATTTACCAAGCAATCGAAGCCGCAAAACAAACCGCGCCCCTAGTGATTGCGGATATCCCCTTACTTTATGAAGGGGGCTATCAATCCATGGTCGATCAAGTGGCCGTTGTTTATCTGCCTCAAACGCTTCAAATCGAACGCTTGATGACACGCGACCAATTGACTAAAGAAGAAGCTTGGCAGAGAATTGAGAGCCAAATGTCAATTGAAGAAAAAAAGCAGCAGGCAGATATCCTTTTTGATAATCAAGGAAGCATTGATTCTTTAAAAGCACAAATTACTTCCTGGCTAAAGGCACAAAAATATCTCTTGCAGGAGTGAAATCGTAAGTCTCGTTATTCTCTTTATGCCAGATAGAACTTAAAAAACAGTAAAACTCTAGAAAATCTAGAGTTTTTTTGTGATTATATAGCAGTTATCGAAAGAAATCATGTTATAATATACTTAAAATAGAAACATTTAAATGAAAAAGAAAAATGAGGTGGGAAAATGCAATGTCCAAAATGTCACCACAGCAGTTCAAAAGTTGTTGATAGTCGTCAAGCAGATGATGGGCGGACGATTCGTCGTCGTCGAGAATGCGAAAATTGTGGGTTCCGATTTACCACTTTTGAACGAATAGAAGAAACGCCTTTACTAGTGATTAAGAAAAATGGTACCCGAGAAGAATTTAACCGAGAAAAAGTTTTACGTGGACTTGTACGTTCAGCGGAAAAACGTCCAGTAACGATGGAGCAGATGGAGCGAATTGTGGATCAAGTGGAACGAAAAATTCGTGAATCAGGGGAAAGTGAAATCCCAACACAATTAATCGGTGAGTATGTGATGGAGTATTTAGTGGATCTTGATGAAATCGCGTATATTCGCTTTGCAAGTGTCTATCGTCAATTTAAAGATATGTCTGTTTTCTTAAAAGAATTACAGGATATCGTGGAAAAAGCAAAAGAAAAAGAATAGAAGAAGGAGGGGTTTTAATGGATAGTACTTGGGAAAAAATCACGCCAAATACTATTTATCAAGTGTTTAAAGCCCTGCCACTTACACAAGAAGGAAAAGACGGGCTCCTTTATTTATACCAACCGATTATTGGCGCTCAAGCTTTGGCGCTCTACTTGCATTTTATTGGAGATGAAAGCGACCGACAAGAAAATGAATTTATTCATCTGGATTGTTTGAATGCTTTAAATGTCGGGCTCCCCGCTTTTTTGGAAGCACGCAAACGTTTAGAAGGAATGGGTTTGCTAACCGTTTATGAAAAAGAAGAGGCTGAATTCGGGAAGATCTATCTTTATCAATTAGAAGAACCGCTTGCTCCTAAAGCATTCATGGAAGATGTGACCTATAGTTTTTTATTGACACAAGCGGTAGGGGAGCGGAAGTTTAAACAACTAGCCGCGCGCTTTCGTCCGAAAACGAGAGACGTTTCAGCCTATCGTGAAGTTACAGCGAATTTTACGACTGTTTATGGCAATCTTGACCTGAACTTATTTTCAGTTGCTTCAAAACAATTAGAAAAGACAGCGCAAGAATATGCAGCTCCTAAAGCAGCACGTTTAAAAGTAGCTACAGAAAGTCTGGACTGGCACTTTTTAATGGCCTTAGCGAGTAAAAAGTTTATTGTCAAAGAAAATTTTACGGAGGCGTTTAAGACACAATTAAGTGTCTACGCCAATTTGTATGGTTACACTGAATTAGAATTGGTTGATGATGTTTTAGCGCAAGTCGTTGCGCTAGATACGGGGTTGATTGACCCGAAAAAGTTAAAACAATTTGTTGAACGAAAACACCAAACCAGATTCCAAGATTCAAGTGTGAAAGCAAAAAATCACGAAGCAGAAGAACAACGTTACGCGCTGTTACGTCAGACGGGGTATTCAGAAAAAGATGTCGCTTTGATTCGGACAAGCGAAACGACGGCGCCATTTGATTTCTTAGAAGCGATTAAAACAGAGAAGAATAGTTACGTGACGGACAGTGAAAAATGGCTATTAAAATCACTCGTTGAACGGAGCCCCTTACCGAATGCGGTAATTAATATCTTGCTTCACTACGTGTTAGTGATTCAAAAAAACAGTACCTTACAAACGAATTTTGTCCACTCAATTGCGACAAATTGGTCTGAAAAAGGCTTCCAAAGTCCAGAAACAGCCATTCAATACGTACGTGAATATGTCAGGGAATCAAAAGAAAAACAAGCCGTTCGAGAACAGGCGAAAACCAATCGGAAAACGAGTTATTCCAAAGCACCGATTCGAAAAGAAGCCTTACCCGATTGGGTGACCAAACCGAAAGTCGTAGAAGAAAATCCTGAAAAACAAGCAGAATTGAATCGCCGACTAGCGGCCTATCTAAAACGTAAAGAAGGTGAAAAATAATGGAAAATGTGGGGAAAGAATTAAATCGCATGCTGGACCAACGCAATTATCGTATGCGTTTTGAAGAGATGATGGCAGAAGTCTTATCCAATCCTGAAGTGAAACAATTCATTGCTGAAAACAGTGATTACTTAACAGAAACCGATATTGAAAAAAGTTATGCAAAACTCTATGAATTTGTACAAGAGAAGCGGAAATTTGAAGCGCAAGACAAAAACATGATTGCGCCCGGCTATGAACCCCAACTCGTTTTGAATTATCATTCCATTGATGTGACGTATGTTCCTACGCAAGATTTATTGGCTCGACGCCATCAAGAAGAAGTTCGAAATCGCATTCGAGCAGTGAACATGCCAAAAGATATCCAAGAGGCTCGAATCAGTCATTACGATCATACTCCGGGTCGGGTGGCCGCTTTTATGGAAAGTCTTGATTTTATCGAAGAATTTGTCAGAGACCCGAAGAGTTTTCACAAAGGCTTGTATCTTGTGGGAAGCTTTGGTATCGGAAAAACCTATCTACTTGGAGCGATTGCACGCGATTTAGCCGAAGCTGGTTATTCGACCACACTCTTGCATTTTCCAACTTTTGCCGTCGAAATGAAACAAGCAATTGGGAAAGATTTGGTAGGCGAAAAATTAAATGCCATCAAAAATGCGCCAATTCTAATGTTAGATGACATCGGAGCCGATGCGATGAGTAGTTGGATTCGAGATGAAGTGTTCGGGGTCATTTTACAGCATCGAATGCAAGAGCAATTGCCAACGTTCTTTACTTCGAATTTTTCAATGCTCGAACTAGAGCAGCACTTGTCTGTTACGCAAAGAGGCGAGGAAGAGCCGTTAAAGGCGAAAAGAATTATGGAGCGTATTCGCTATTTAACAAAAGAAGTTGAAATGATTGGCGAAAATCGACGGAATCAAGGATAGTTTGAAGTTCAAAAAAATGAAACGAGGAGGAGCGACAAATGAAAAAAATCTTTCAAGTAAGTATCTTAGTCTTTGCAGTGAGCCTTTTAGGGGCTTGCTCAACATCAAAGGAAACGAAATCGGATGCGTCGACAACACCGATTTCGACAACAGAAGAAGAGGTGAGGACGATTTTTACAGCGACGGTTGAATTGGTTACGAATTTGGACGACAAAAATGAAACGACACAAATTTTATTAAAAGATGTCCAGTCAGTGGAAGATCCAGATGAAGTGACTCCTTCCTTTCAAGAGGGAGTGGCATTGAACGTCTCTCCTGAACTCCTAGATTTTGACGTAAAAGAAGGCGACCAGGTGAAAGTGACCTTAGACCGTTTAGCAATCATGACGATGTCTATCCCGCCACAAATTCCAGGAAATTCAATTATAGCAGTGGAACAAGTCAAATAAACCATTGAAAAGTTGCATGGATAAAAAATCAAGGGGTTCTTTTTTAAGAAATAGAAGATTTTGGCTATGCCACTCAATCACATTATGTCAGTCGAAGGGACCGTGACAATTGTCATCGTCCTTTCTTATCATTTTATTTTGGAGGTTGTTCTTTCGTGAATGAACAAGTGTTATCATCAAGGTTAATGGAAGTTGGAAAGTACGTCCCTCAAGGTGCTCGTTTAGCAGACATTGGATCGGATCATGCCTATTTACCGACTTATTTAATGCTGAAAGAAAAAATTTCGTTTGCCGTAGCAGGTGAAGTGGTGCGAGGTCCCTATGAATCCGCTAAAAAACAAGTAGCGAAAAATCGATTGGAGGACAAGCTTGTTGTTCGTTTAGCAGATGGACTCGCAGCTGTTCGACCGGAAGATCAAATTGATGCGATTACAATTGCCGGTATGGGTGGTGCCCTGATTCGGACGATTTTAGAAAATGGCAAAACGCAAGGGCAATTAACTGGGAAGGAAGTATTAATCTTGCAACCCAATGTCGGAGAAGCAACTTTACGTCGTTGGCTAGTTGAAAATCAATATGCGATTGTTCACGAAGAAATTTTAGAAGAGAACCATAAAATTTATGAAATTATAGTTGCGCAATTAAGCGAAAATGTTTCATATACCGCACAAGAATTATTTTTTGGACCAAAGTTATTACAAGACCGTCAGCCGATTTTTTTAAAAAAATGGCAAAAGGAACTCGCGAGTAAAGAACGTGTGTTACGCGAATTAATGAAGGCGCAAGAAGTGCCCTTGGAAAAGGTAGAGGAAGTGAAAGAACAACTATCTTGGATAAGGGAGGTAATTGCTTAATGGTTTGTGGTTTGGAATTGATTCGAACATTTGAAAATTTCTGTCCACTTTGGTTAGCAGAAGAAGGTGATCCAGTCGGGTTACATATTGGTGATCTTCATCGCGAGATTCAGCGCGTGATGGTGACTCTGGATGTCCGTCCGGAAGTCGTTGCAGAAGCAATTGAAAAAAAAGTGGACTTAATTATTGCGAAACATCCACCGATTTTTCGACCAATCAAGCGACTGACTCCAGACAATCCGCAAAATAAGATGTATTTGGATTTGGTTAAACATGAAATTGCCGTCTATGCGGCACACACAAACATGGATATTATGGAAGACGGCTTAAATGATTGGTTTTGTGAGGCACTCGGAATTGAAGTGGACAATTACGTGACGCAAACCCATGCGGTGTCATGGAAAAAATTAGTAGTTTATACCCCAGTGGAACATGGTCAAACAATGCGTCAAGCGCTAGGTGATGCAGGAGCAGGGGAGCAAGGTGCCTATCATCATACGAGTTATACAATGACAGGCATCGGTCGCTTTACGCCAACAGCAGCTGCCAACCCGGCGATTGGTCGAGCAGATCAAGAAGAAGAGGTGATGGAAGAACGAATTGAAGTTATCTATCTTGAAACACTAGAAGCCCAAATCTTGCAAGCAATGCGTGCCGCTCATCCCTATGAAGAGCCGGCTTATGACATTCTACCACTTACAAACCCACCTAAGACGTATGGCCTTGGCCGAATTGGTCAACTAGAGGAAGCTATCTCAGTTGAGACCCTCGTCCAAAAAGTGAAACAGGCCTTCTCTTTAGATTCTTTGCGGTTAATCGAACCTCTTCATGCAAGCAAGAAAGTCCAACGAATTGCGATTTGCGGTGGTTCTGGAGAGAAGTTTTATCCGGATGCCTTAAAGCAAGGGGCAGATGTTTTTATAACAGGCGATGTTTACTATCATACTGCACATGATATGCAAGCAGCTGGTTTAACCGTGATTGACCCAGGTCATCACATCGAAGTACTTTGTATAACGAAATTAGTTGAGAAAATGGAAAGTTGGAAACAAACACGAGGATGGACGGTTGATATTATCGCTTCGACGACGAGTACCAATCCTTTCCAATCGAAATAAGGAGCTAAGAAAATGACAAAATATGAAAATTTATTACCGCGTTTTTTGCGCTACGTGAAAATTGAAACACAATCCGATCCGACCAGCACAACGATTCCTTCAACAGAGTCTCAAATTGAATTTGCCTTAATTTTAAAAGAAGAACTTGAAGCACTCGGTATGAGTGATGTGAAGTACAACACGAAAAATGGCTTTGTGATGGCGACTTTACCATCGAATGTTGAGAAAGAAGTACCTTCAATTGGCTTTATTGCTCACTTAGATACTGCTGATTTTAATGCGAAGAATGTGAAGCCACAAATCATTGAAAACTATGATGGACAATCGGTGATTCCATTAGATAAAGAAGGAAAATATACATTAAATGTCAAAGATTTCCCTAATCTAAAAAACTATCAAGGGCAAACGCTAATCACGACGGATGGTTCAACCTTACTGGGCGCAGATGATAAATCAGGAATTGCTGAGATTATGACAGCGATGGAAATTTTATTAGCACACCCTGAAATCAAACATGGAACAATTAAAGTGGCTTTTGGACCAGATGAAGAAATTGGCGTTGGGGCTAACCATTTTGATGTCGAAGAATTTGGCGTTGATTTTGCCTATACAATGGATGGCGGGCCGGTAGGGGAGCTACAATATGAAACCTTTAACGCTGCACAAGCCGATATTACCATTTATGGAAAAAACGTGCATCCAGGTACCGCAAAGGACACGTTAATCAATGCGGTTTTATTAGGTATTGAGTTTAATGAATCACTACCTGCAGATGAAGTTCCCGAAAAAACAGAAGGTTCAGAAGGATTCTTCCATCTCATGAGCTTTGAAGGCAATCCAGAAGAAGCGCGCTTATCGATCATTATTCGTGACCATGACCGTGAAAAATTTGAAGCACGTAAGCAACTCGTGCAAGACATTCAAGCAAAAATCAATGCACGTTTTGAAGAAGCGCGTGTACAAATGCGCTTGGAAGATAATTACTACAATATGAAAGAAATTATCGAAAAAGACATGAGCATTGTTGAATTAGCTAAAAATGCGATGTTAGCACTCGGGATTACTCCAATCATTGAACCCGTTCGAGGTGGAACAGACGGATCGAAAATTTCCTTTATGGGAATCCCAACACCAAATATTTTTGCAGGTGGGGAAAATATGCACGGTCGTTTTGAATTTGTGGCATTAGAATCAATGGAAAAAGCGACAGAAATCATTGTGAAAATTGCGGAATTAAACGCACAATAAAACTGAAAGAAAAAACTCTCGGTGATTTGATAAGAATCGAGAGTTTTTTCAGTATTTCTACTTGAAAAGTGGTATGATACGAGGGAGTCTATGGAAGTTGGTGAGATAAAGAGATGTCTGTTTTAAAAGAAAAAAATAAGAACTTACTGAAGGTGCTTGCAAAAGGCTGTCTATTAGTTGGTTTACTTGGTATTTTAGGTTATTACTTGCGTGCTTCATTTGGAGACATTTTTACTGAATTAGGTCAAACAAGTCCTTGGTTATTTTTATCTTTGATTGTTTTAGGTTTTTTTTATCAATACCTCGAGGGGAAAATGGTCAAGGGCACCATCAAACCTTTTTCAAAAACATTCACAACTTTTGATGGGGCGATGGCAGCTGCTTATTCCGCTTTCTATCGTGTCGTTACATTTGGTGCTGGCACAATTTTTGCAGAAATTAATTTTTATCATCGAAAAAAATTAACGATTTCTGAGAGTGTGGGCGCGGCAATTTTGCGCTTTATTTTGTTTAAAGTGTCTTCACTAAGTGTTGCACTCATCGCTTTGGTGTATAGTTTCAACGACCTCTACCAATTATCCCCTAAATTTGTTTGGGTGCTGATTATTTGTATCTTCATTAATGCCGGTTTGTCTGGAATTTTACTTTCAGCGGCTTTGAGTTTGCCTTTACAAGTTGGCGTCGTTACTTTGTGCCATCGTCTAATAAAAAAAGAAAAATATCGCGCGCTTGTGGATCGAGGAAATATTCAAATCAATGCCTTGAGACGGATGTTACATAAAATCATGGCAAGTCGTAGGGTCTTATTTGAAATTTATTTTTGGAGTATTGCGAAAGCACTTATTTGGTTTATCATTCCTTACGTTTGTCTCGTGGATAATCATCCGGACTTGCATCCGCTTTTGGCGGTTGCCTTAATCAGCTTTGTTACGGTCATTTCAGGAGTGATTCCAACGCCTGCAGGAATAGGCTCCTTTGAATTTGTTTACTTGATCATGTTCCGCCCCCTTGTCGGAACGGTGGATGCGGCATCTTCTCTTTTACTGTATCGTTTTACTACTTTTTTAATGCCTTTTTTGATAGGCCTTTTGTACGTCGTTGCAACGAGCCGTTTGTTTCGCCAGAAAGAAAGTGAATAATTTCAGATTTGTTAGATGAAAAAAAGGTTGTGAAGCATTCACAGCCTCTTTTTTTTGTCGGCAAAAAGGTCAAAAATACCGCATAAGAGAAAATGGTTTTTATTTGACCAAGATTGACCAAGGGAGTACAATTAAGAGTGAAGTGAAAGCTTCAAGATGGGAGGAACAAAGAATGAATATTGAGAAAATGACGACCACGTTACAAAGCGCCTTATCCGAAGCACAACAGGTTGCAATCACTCGTCACCATCAAGAAATTGATATTGTCCATCTATGGAAAATCTTTTTGCAACCCAATCAATTTGCTCGAAATTTTTATACCGATGCAGGAGTCAATGTTGCTGCTTTTGAAAGGGAGATTGATCTAGAACTTGATCGCCGTCCAAGCGTTTCAGGAGGAAATGTTCAATATGGGCAAGCGATGAGTCAAAATTTATTTCAACTATTTAATGAAGCAGAACAATTAAAAAATACGTTTGAAGATGAGTTTCTATCAACAGAAATTGTTTTACTTGCTTTAATGAAATTAAAAAATTACGTGTTAACCAAATACTTAAAACAACAAGGAATCACTGAAAAAGAATTACGTCAAAATATTGAAGAAATTCGAGGAGGCGATCGTGTGACTTCCCAAAATCAAGAAGAAAACTATGAGGCACTTGAAAAATATGGTGTCGATTTGGTTCAAATGGTGAAAAACGGAAAAATGGACCCAATTATTGGACGGGACGAAGAAATTCGAGATGTCATTCGGATTTTAACTAGAAAAACGAAAAATAATCCCGTTTTAATCGGAGAACCAGGGGTCGGTAAAACGGCGATTGTCGAAGGCTTGGCTCAGCGGATTGTTCGTAAGGATGTCCCAGAAAACTTAAAAGACAAAACGATTTTTTCACTCGATATGGGCGCACTCATTGCAGGAGCTAAGTTCCGTGGAGAGTTTGAAGAACGCTTAAAAGCGGTATTACAAGAAGTAAAAAAATCAGATGGCCGAATTATTTTATTTATTGACGAAATTCATACGATTGTTGGGGCCGGAAAAACAGAAGGCAGCATGGATGCTGGAAACATTTTGAAACCAATGCTTGCTCGAGGAGAACTCCATACCATCGGTGCGACAACATTGGATGAATATCGAGAATACATGGAGACGGATAAGGCCTTAGAGCGTCGTTTTCAAAAAGTCTTGGTAAAAGAGCCTACGGTTGAAGATACGATTTCCATTTTACGTGGATTAAAAGAACGTTTTGAAATTCACCATGGAGTAAATATCCATGATAATGCACTTGTTGCTGCTGCAGTTTTATCCGATCGTTATATTACGGATCGCTTTTTACCAGATAAGGCAATCGACTTAATGGATGAAGCTTCAGCGACCATACGAGTAGAAATGAACTCCATGCCGACAGAACTTGACCAAGTGACTCGCCGCTTAATGCAACTTGAAATTGAAGAAGCAGCCTTGAAAAAAGAATCGGATGATGCATCGAAAAAAAGATTGGGTATTTTACAAGAAGAATTGGCGGAACTTCGCGAAGAAGCCAATCAAATGAAAATGCAATGGGAAACAGAAAAAGAAGAAGTAAATGCCTTGTCAAATAAACGTTCGGAGATTGATCAAGCCAAACACGAACTAGAAAATGCCGAGAGTAACTATGATTTAGAAAGAGCAGCTGTTTTACGTCATGGAACGATTCCACAACTCGAAAAGGAATTAAAAGAACTTGAAGCTAAAAATGATGCGGCTCAAGGAAAGATGGTTCAAGAGGCGGTAACAGAAAATGAAATTGCAGTGGTCGTAGGGCGTTTAACTGGCATTCCAGTGACAAAACTGGTGGAAGGGGAACGCGAAAAACTCTTGAAACTCAACGAAACCCTTCACCAACGAGTAATTGGTCAAGAAGAAGCGGTCAATGCAGTGAGCGATGCAGTCATTCGTTCACGAGCAGGGTTGCAAGACCCGAATCGACCACTTGGTTCCTTCTTATTCTTAGGGCCTACAGGAGTCGGGAAAACAGAACTCGCCAAAGCCTTAGCTGAAAACTTATTTGATGCGGAAAATCATATGGTCCGAATTGATATGAGTGAATACATGGAAAAACATGCCGTTTCTCGTTTAGTGGGTGCCCCTCCAGGCTATATCGGTTACGAAGAAGGCGGTCAATTGACAGAAGCGGTTCGTCGGAATCCGTATACGATCGTTTTACTGGATGAAATTGAGAAGGCGCACCCAGATGTTTTTAACCTTTTATTACAAGTATTAGACGACGGTCGCTTAACGGATTCCAAAGGACGTGTCGTTGACTTTAAAAATACGGTGCTAATTATGACTAGTAACATTGGTTCACAAACCTTACTTTCAGGTGTAACGGCAGAAGGGCATATTCCAGAAGAGGTACAAGAACAAGTGCTGAATGCTTTACGTGGCCATTTTAAACCAGAATTTCTCAACCGAATTGACGATACCATTTTATTTACGCCGTTAAGCTTAGAAAATGTCAAAGGGATTGTTGACAAGATTATTGCACACTTAGCAAAACGTTTAGCCCACCAAGAAATTGACTTAATGATTTCTGATGAAGCGAAAACCTGGTTAGCGGAAAATTCATATGAACCTGCATATGGCGCACGTCCACTTCGTCGTTTTATTACAAAAGAGGTTGAAACCCCTCTGGCTAGAGAAATTGTTTCTGGCCGTGTAATGCCTAAAACAAAAGTAGTGATTGATTTGTTGAATGATCATTTAGTTTTTAGAAACGAAAAAGTGACGGAATAAAGGATTTTTTTGCTTGGATGCTAGCATAAGAATAGGAACAGAATGAAAAACGAAGGAATGCAGAGGAGGACTCATGCTTTCTTCGTTTTTTGTATCTTTGTATTTAAGCAGCCAAGTACTTTCCTAGTCTTTTTCTAAATCACTTGCTATACTCAGGTTAGTAAGAAAGAAAGGTGTAATGGTGTTTATCGTTATGAAGAAAAGAAAGCGGATACTCGAACGGTAGATTGGAAAAAACTGATTTATAACAATGATTATTCGTTATAAAGCGAACGTTCGGTGTTTTTTCAGGAATTATTTTTCATGTTTTGTTGAATTTGTCAGAGCCAGAGACTATACTATCAATTGTGTCAAAAACGAACAAGGAGTGTACTCATGAAAAGAAATATACCGTATTTGATTCTAACACCTGGCATCATTCTGTTAGTTTTTTTCTTAATGATCCCTTTGGTTACGAATATTTTTCCAACATTTTTACCCATAAATGGGGGGATTGGAAATTACATTGACTTTTTCCAAGATGACTATAATCGAGGCATCTTTTGGCGAACCATTCGTATTTCAAGTATTGTTACAATTGTCTCACTCTTTTTAGGGATTCCGACTGCTTACTTTATTGCGGGATTACAAAAAAAATGGCGTGGGATTTTAATGGCGATGACCTTGTTTCCCTTATTAACCAATTCGGTGATTCGAAGCTTTGCTTGGATTAACATTTTAGGGAAAAATGGCGTCATTAATAATGCCCTAATGAGTCTTGGATTGATTGAACAACCACTAGGCCTTTTATATACCGAATTTGCCATCATTATTGGCTCCGTTTATCTTTTCTTGCCAACTATGATTATGACTTTGGTCGGTGTCATGGAAAATATTGAGGGGGAAATGCTTGAGGCAGCAGAAACCCTAGGGGCACCACCTTTAAAAGCGTTTCTCAAAATTGTCTTGCCCTTGTCGATTCCGGGTGCCATTGTTGGGAGCATTTTAGTTTTTACTGGGACATTGACCGCCTATACAACGCCATTGTTACTCGGTGGAAATCAAAAAATGTTGCTCTCAACCTTCTTATATCAGAAAGCTTCAACACTTGGTGATTGGAATGGCGTCTCCGTTTTAGCTTTTATTATGATTCTTGTCACCCTCGTTGTCATGCAAGGCTTGAACTTTATTTCGAAAAAAATGGATCGGAGAGAAATAGATCATGCGTAAACAAAAACTCATGAGTGTCATTGCAATTTTCGTTTTTGCTTTCTTGTTTTTACCTTTAATCTTAATTGTCGTAACTTCTTTTGGTACAGCTGCTGCGATTCAATTTCCTATTAAAGGCTTTACTTTCGATTGGTACGCCAATGCTTTAAGCTTGAGTACAATGATGGATAGCTTTAAATTAAGTTTAACGGTGGGGATTTTAGCAACCGTTTTGGCATTGCTTGTTGGTGTGCCTGCCTCATACGCGCTCGCACGTTACTCGGTAAAAGGAAATCAGATGATTAAAAGTTTCTTTTTATCGCCAACTGTGATCCCAGGAATTGTTGTTGGTTATACTTTATTTCAGTTTATTGTGGTCGCGCTAGGTTTACCGGTGTTTCAAGGATTATTAATCGGTCACTTTTTGATTAGCCTACCTTATATCATTCGTGTAGTAGGCTCAAGTATGGATCAGTTGGATTATTCAATGGAGGAAGCTGCTTGGACGTTAGGTTGCACTCGGTTTCGTGCATTTATAAAAATTGTCTTACCCAATGTTTCATCGGGGATTTTTGCAGCTTTTATGCTTGCATTTGTCAATTCTTTTAATAATGTACCGGTTTCCATGTTCTTATCAGGACCAGGAGTCACGATGTTACCAACAAATTTACTAAGTTACATGGAATACAACTATGACCCGACCGTATCGGCCATTTCAGTCATGCTAATGTTACTAACGATGGGCTTGATGTATTTAATTGAAAAAACACTAGGTTTAGCAGCGATTGCGTAAAGGAGAAAAAAATGTCATTTGTCGAATTAAAAGATATCCGTGTCAGTTATGATGGGAAAACGAATATATTAGAAGAATTAAATCTTTCAATGGAAAAAGGTGAACTTGTCTCATTGTTAGGACCAAGTGGTTGTGGAAAGACGACAACCTTACGAGTCATTGCAGGTTTAATCGAGCCACGAGAAGGAGAATTCTTACTCGAACAGGAGGCCTTAACAAAGGTGCCAGTTCACAAACGAAACTTTGGTATGGTTTTTCAAAGTTATGCCCTCTTTCCGCATATGACGATTGCTGAAAATGTGGCTTTTGGCTTGAAACTTCGTAAAGAGAAAAAAGAAGTCATTGAAACCAAAGTAGCTGAAATGTTGGCAATTTGTGGGCTAGAAAATTTTGGTGCGCGTTATCCCAAACAGTTGTCCGGTGGGCAGCGTCAACGGGTTGCGTTGGCACGCGCCTTGGTAATCGAACCAAAACTCTTGTTACTAGATGAGCCCTTATCAAACTTGGATGCCAAATTACGCGTAGCGATGCGCATCGAAATTAAACGCCTCCAACAAAAGCTAGGAATTACGACCGTGTTTGTCACCCATGACCAAGAAGAGTGCTTTTCGATTTCTGATAAAGTCGCGATTATGAATGCAGGAGTCATCGAACAATACGATACACCAGAGCAAATTTATCGTTTACCAATTTCAAAATTCGTGGCACAATTTATTGGCTTTGAAAACTTCTTTTCTGTGAAACGTAACGGGCAAGGACAGTTAGTGACTGCGAATGGGATTGAGATTCATTCGAGTATTTCACAATTAACAGTTGCTGAAGGGACGGCAACCATTCGTCCAGAAGACATTGTGATTGAAAAAGAAGGTCAACTCCGAGGAAAAGTACTTGTTCGTACGTTCCTAGGGAAAAGCCATCAATATGAAGTTGAAACAGAATTAGGGAAATTCTTAGTGAATGGGAATGACCAGCAATTCTTTGAAGTCGGCGAATCGTTAGGCTTAGTTTTCCCAGCTGAAAAAGTCGTATTATTAGAAAGGTGAGAATATTTATGAAGAAAAAATACTTAACAGGTTTATTATTGATCACAGCTTTGACATTAGGTGCTTGTGGGAATAGTGAAGCACCAGGAGGTTCAGGAAATAGTGGATCAGATAAGGCGAAAGGCAGTAAGAATTTAGTCGTTTCCACTTTTGGATTAAGTGAAGATATTGTTCGTGAAGACATTATGGTTCCTTTTGAAAAAGAAGAAGAGGCAAAAATAACCTTAGAATTAGGGAATAGTGCCGATCGTTTTACGAAATTAAAAAACAATCCTAAAGCGGGGATTGATATTATTGAGTTGGCACAAAACCATTCAACTGAGGGGAATCAAGAAGACTTATTCCTAACCATTACAGAAGCAGAAGTACCAAATTTAGCTCAATTAACCGACAGTGCCAAAGCAGTTTTTGAAAGTGGCGCAGGGGTGCCAATTGCTGTGAATAGTATCGGTATTGTTTATGATCAATCAAAAGTAGGCTATGAAATTACTTCTTGGGATGACTTATGGAATGAAGATTTAAAAGGTCAAATCTCTATTCCAGATATTACAGTCACTGCCGGGCCACTGATGTTGCACGTGGCAAGTGATTATGCTGGACAAGAGATTGCAGTCGATCAAGGAGCCAAAGCCTTTGAGGCACTAAAAGCGTTAAAACCAAATGTCGTTAAAACTTATTCGAAATCTTCAGATTTAGCTAATATGTTCCAATCAGGGGAAATTAGCGTAGCGGTTGTCGCCGATTTTGCTGTTGATATTATTAAAGGTGCAACCGAGGCAGTGACGTATATGGTTCCAGAAAGCGGAACGTACGCGAATTTTAATACGGTGAATATTCCAGCAACCACGGAAAACAAAGACTTAGCTTATGCTTTTGTTAACTACCGCATTAGTGCAGAATCACAAAAAGTTAAAGCTCTCTCGTTAAATGAAGGCCCCGTGAATCAAGAGGTCGTCCTTTCAGAAGCTGAAATTGGGGAGAAAACCTATGGTGCTGTGGCCGACCGCGCAAAACCAGTTGATTTTGCAATGATCAATGAAAATATGGCAAATTGGGTCGATCAATGGAATCGCACAATGAACAACTAAAAAGCAAGGAGAATGGAAGATGAAGGCAGATTTGTTAATCAAAAATGCGTGGGTCTATCAAACACCGACCCGAAATTTTGCGAAAAAGAATGTCGCAATCGCACAAGGGAAGTTTTATTATCTTAGCCCTGCCGACATGGAACATCTCAATGCAATGGAAACGATTGAAGCCGAGGGTCAGTACATGATCCCCGGCTTAATTGATATTCATTTGCATATTGAAAGTTCGATGACGACACCGGCTATTTTTTCAGAAACGGCCTTAGGCTATGGCGTAACGACTGTAGTGGCTGATGCTCATGAAATGGGGAATGTCTTTGGGCTCGACGGCTTGAAGCATTTTATGGCAGCAGAAACGAAGATGGATATTTTTCATGCAATCCCATCTTCCGTGCCATCGACAAGGGTTGATTTAGAAACAACGGGTGGTGTGATTGGCTTAGAAGAGGTCAAAGAACTCTTAAAAAATCCGAAAGTCATCTGTTTAGGAGAGGCGATGAACTTCAAAGGAATTGCCTACGAACCAAATTCCTTGATTCGTCAAATTATTGATCTTTGTAAAAAAGAACGACCAACGATGCCTTTAGAAGGGCATATCCCGAAAATTTATGAAGAAGAATTAGCGGACTTTTTATTAAGTGGGATTTCTTCTGATCATACCCACCAGTTTCCAGAACACTTACTAGAGAAAATCCAAGCAGGGCTCTTCATTCAATTTCAAGACAAATCGATTACACCGGAAAATATGGCGGTAATTCGCGACAATGCCCTATTTGATTTTGCTTGCTTCATTACCGATGACATTATGGTTGATGATTTTTTAGAGGGGCATCTCAATAAAAATTTAATGAAGGCAGTGGCTTGTGGTTTGCCGGTAGAAGAAGCAATCTATATGACAACCTATACCCCGGCTCGTCGGATGAGTTTGCTCGATCGAGGCATGATTGCTCCAGGAAAAGTGGCAGATTTTATGTTAATCAAAAATTTAAAAGCTTTTGAAATTGAAACAGTCTATAAAAGTGGCGAAAAAGTTTTTAGCAAGGGGCAACCTTTTAAGTATCCAGAAAAAGTGGAATCTTTCCCGAAAAATTATTATCAAACGATTGATTGTAAAAAATTAACAAAAGCAGATTTAGATTTACGAATTGCGACGAAACAAGCAGTTGTTCGTTGTAATGTGATTCAAAAACAAGTAGTTGGCACCTTTACTGAACGAATTACGAAAGAAGTGCCTGTCACAAATGGGCAACTGCAGTGGCAAGAGGCAGGACTGGCACAGTTAATCGTCATGGAACGTTACGGGAAAAACGGCAACGTGGCACATGCGCTAATGGATGATCCCTTAAGTGGTGTTGGGGCGATTGGCACAACCTGGGCTCATGATCATCATAATGTGATGTTAATGGGAAATGACCCCGAATCGATTGTTTTGGCTCAGGAGACATTGTTAGAGATGCAAGGTGGTTATGTTGTTGTGGCTGATGGGAAAGTGGTCGCTACTTGTCCGTTACCAATCGGCGGTATTCTTTCGCAAGCACCAATTGAGGAGCTTGGACATGCATTAAAAAAAGTTCGACAAGAAATGAAAAAACTAGGTTATGAAAATGGCAATGAAATCATGTCTTTTTCTACGTTGTCGTTACCTGTCTCACCAGCGATTAAAGTAACAGATAAAGGGATGATGGATACAAAATCACAAATCTTCTATCCACTTGTTTTTCCAGAAGATGGGGTGTTGTTAAATGAAACAGCTAATTAAAAATGTTCATTTATTAACGATGGATGAAAAGATGACAGAAATCCCGCACGCTTTTGTCTTAATCGAAAAAGAGAAAATTGCACGTTTTGGTGAAATGACAGAGGAACTACCTAAGGCAGAAATCGTCATTGATGGTCAAGGTGGCATTTTAATGCCTGGTATGATTAATACGCATACGCATGCAGGGATGGTTCCCTTTCGTTCGCTAGGCGATGACGTCCCCGATCGTTTACGTCGCTTTCTTTTTCCGCTCGAACAGTTTATGACTCCAGCATTGGTCAAGGCATCAAGTAAGTACGCCATGGCTGAGATGCTCTTAGCCGGAGTTACGACCTTTTGTGATATGTATTATTTTGAAGAAGAAGTGGCTGAAGCTGCGGTGGAAATGCAAATGCGTGGTCTTGTAGGTGAGACGATTATTGATATGGCAACTTGTGACTTTCCAACACCTAAAGCAGCTTTAGAATGGACAGAAGGGTTTATTCAACGCTGGCTAGAGCATCCCTTAATTACGCCAATGATTGCTCCTCACGCGACGAATACGAATACAAAAGAAGATTTTAAAGCGATTGTGGCATTAGCTAGTAAGTATCAAGTACCTATTTCAATGCATGTCGCCGAGATGACTTATGAAATGACGGAATTTCAAGAAAAGTACCAGCAAACACCGATTGCTTTTTTAAATGAATTCGGTTTTTTCGATGAACGCCTGATTATGGCTCATTGTTTGTTTATTGAAGAAGGTGATTGGTCTTTGTTACGTCAACATCAGGAGAAGCTTGGGATTGCTCATTGTATTGGAGCGAATACCAAATCAGCCAAAGGTGTTGCACCAGTGAAACGAATGCTCGCGGAAGGCTTGCATGTTGGTTTGGGAACAGATGGACCAAGTAGTGGAAATACACTGGACTTATTCACTCAAATGCGAATGTTTGCAAATTTTCAAAAGACTGATAACGCCGATCGTGGTTTATTTCCAGCAAAAGAAATTGTTCATCTAGCAACAAAAGGTGGCAGTGACGTTTTAGGCCTGGGACACCTCGTAGGGACAATTGAAAAAGGGAAACAAGCGGATTTAACTTTAGTCGAAACACAATCCGTCAATATGTTTCCAATTTATGATGCTTATTCTGCTTTAGTTTATTCAGCGAATAGTAGCAATGTTTCAGCAGTCTGGGTAAATGGGCAGCAACTCGTGCGCGAAAAGAAACTAGTCCACGTGGATGTCAATGAGCTGAGAGAAGCGCTTAGAAAAGAGATGACGGTTTTTGTGGCAGAAGCAAAGAAACGTTCGAAGGACCTGAATTAATGATTCCAAAAAAACGAAAAAACAGGACGATGATTTTTATCACTGTCCTGTTTTTTCTTATTCTTCTGTTGGATCAATCGGCAAGGAAGGCAAGGCTTCTTTTGTTTCTGAAGTTTTGTCACGATCAAGCCAATTCATTGTCACAATTTTAATAATTGCAGCTACTGGTACGGCTAAAAACATTCCTAGCACACCAAAATAAGCGCCCCCAATTGTAATGGAGATAATAATCACGATGGGGTTCAGATTCAAGGAACCTGCCATAATTCGTGGCCCGATGATGTTGCCATCAATTTGTTGTAAGATGGTTAAAGCGATTAAGGTGATTAATGCCAAACTCGGTCCTGTTGTAAACAGAGTCACAACGGCAACAAAGACTGAAGCAAAAATCGAACCAAAGTAAGGGATCATATTTGCGACGCCTAAAAGTAAAGCGAGCGTAATAGCAAAAGGAACTCTTAAGACGCTTAAGATAATCGTAGAAAGCAGTGCAATAATACAAGCATCGAGAAACTGAGAGGTAATAAACTTATAAAAAACTTTGTTCGTTGTTTGCAGCCAGTACTTACTGCTGGTAAAGGTTTTTTCTGGTAGTAGTTTTCCAAAAAAGCGATTGGTAAAATCAAGTAAAGACTCTTTAAAGACTAAAACATAAATAGAGATGACTAAAGTTAGAAAAGTATTTAGAACAAATGAAGAAACCCCCATTGAAAGTTGGCCAATGGAAGCGAGCGAATGCGACCATTGATTTAAAAGCTTTTCAAACGAAAAGGCACCGACTAAAGACGCCACAATATCTTCAATTGAGAAAAACTCTGAAAAACCATTATCTTCAATTTTTGCTGCCACACCCATTAAATAATTAATAAAGGTTGGAAAGAGTTTCAGCAATTCAATCATATTTCGAATCAGCAAAGGAACAATGAAATTTAATAATAAAAAGATCGCTAAAATTAAAAGGCAATACAAAATTAAGACGCTCAAACCATGTTTGTTTTTTTGAATGAATGTATTTTTGGTTTTTCCTAAAAGGGACTTGATTCGTCCTTGCGCACCATTTAAAAGATATGCCAACGCAAATCCCATAATAAAAGGGGAAAGGACTTTTATAAAACTTTTGATTGATGTGAAAATGGCTTGATAATTTGAAACCAGACGGTAACCAATAATGACAAGCATTAAAAAAACGAAACGAATAATCCATTCATTCCAATTGACTTTGATTCTTTTCAAAAGACGTACCTCCATATCGTTAATAAATGATTCCATTTCTTATTATACTTGAAAAAAGATGGAATGAATACAAAAAATGCCGAAGAAGCGGACAGAAGGATAAAACAGAGGCACTTCACCATGTTAACTGGAGTACTTCTCTGTTTTTATGGAACCTATTGATTTTTTCCAGATCAAAAAAAATCCTTTTTGTCCTGCTTACAATCGACCTCATATCGTTTTCCTTTCAGCAGCTAAGGGGGGATTGTCAAAAACTTCTTGTGTAATTTTGCTTCATTCTCGCATCGGACTTTAATCGATACGGGACCATTTCGGATGGTCACGAATTTCAACATGTCTGATGGCATCAAAAATGATTTTTTCACCATCGATAAATAAGCCACTGTGATCAAAGCCTTCGATTTTGCCAACGACCTCTGCGAGATAATTTCCCTCAAGATTGCGTGCTTCTTTTTGAATCGCGACAGAAAGTCCTTTCAATTGTGCTTTAGATAAAACATCATTTCTTTCATTAACGGTCATTTTCCTTTTTTGTTTCGGTTGATGAACAGAGTCATTCATGACGGTTTGTAATTGACGTAGATGTTCCGATAGATACATGCCATTCCATTTGACGATCCCCCGATCAATATACTCTTTCCCATATCCCATAAAATCCCTCCTAAAAAATTAATGACCGCCAATTTTAACTGAACGATCAATCGCAGTTGCATGATCTAAAAGCGAACTGGCGTGAATCAAGGAATGAAAGCCGTATTTATCTCTAATTTTATCTCGTAAATCATTGAGTTTTTCTTGATTTATTTGATTGTCGGGATCAGAAAATAAGTCTAATTGAATACTGGTATTATAAACCAACTTTGAGCAAGTAACGCCGACTTGTCGCACGTGTTTCCCAGGTTGATAATGCGTCTCGAAGATTTGTAAGAGGGAATTGGCAATCAACTTGGTACTATTGGTCTCAGCGATTTTTAGTTGCCTTGAAAACCCTGTTTCACTTTCACTTTTAGAATAACCAATCGATAGACGGACACAGGCTGTTTGCGCTTGGAGTTTTCTTAACCGTGAAGCAACAAGATCACTCATTTCTTTAATAATGACTTGGATGTCACGCTCATTGTTGTAGTCTTTTGGTAGAATTTGCGAGTTACTAATGCTTTTTTCTGTTGGTTGATAGTTGTCACCAATTTGGCTACGGTCAATCCCATTGGCATGGGCGTGTAGTTGAGCACCAATCACTCCCAGCGAATTTTTAAGCGAGTAAGGATCATAGTTTGCTAATTCTTTGACCGTACGGATTCCTTTTTCTTGTAGTCTCTTTTCCATACGACTACCAATTCCCCAAAAGTCGCTTAGATTTTCTATTTGCCAAAGTGTTTGAGTGACATCCTCATAGCGCCATTCTGCAATGGAATGTTCACTCTGTTTTGCCGCATTGTCTAAAGCTAACTTTGCAAGTAGCATATTATCTCCAACTCCAGTAGCAGTATAGATCCCAGTTGCTTCTTGAATCTTCCGCATCATAGCTAACGCAAATAATTTAACATCAACATTTTTATATAAACGTTTAACATTGTCATAACGAATAAATAATTCGTCAATGGAATAAATATGGATGTCTTCGATTGGTACATAGTTTTTTATCGTTTCAATAATTTTTAAATTGATTTCAATGTATTTTTGCATTTGAGGTGGGGCGATAATTAAGTCGGGATGGTCTGGTAATTCAAAACGCCGAGTCACGTTCGAAATGCCTAATACTTCCTTGGCTTTTGGTGAAGCGGATAAAATTAATCCGCTCGGTCGGTCGCCACCACTCATAACGACGAGCATCGTTTCTAACGGATTTAATCCACGCATGACGGCTTCACAACTTGCATAAAAAGAGCGGCAATCGATGCAAAGATAATCACCATGTGGTTCCGCGTCATAATCAAAGTACATGACTTTGTCTCCTTTCGTTCGATTTCTGACTCTATTATACGAACATTTGTTCTGTTTGTGAAGGGGAACAGAAGATAAAAAATGAGAGGGAATAAAAAAACATGTTGAAAGCGCGTCGGATCACGCAATTATAGAAATGGTTTTAAACGATTTTTTATCCCCCATTTTATTTTATGGGGGATAAATGGGGGAAGAAACACAAAAAAGGTCCTAGTCTTTCAACTAGAACCTTGATGTAGCAATCTTTACTCGTCGTCCATCTTCAGAACGGCCATGAAGGCGTCTTGAGGGACTTCCACAGAACCAATCTGTTTCATCCGTTTTTTTCCTTCTTTTTGTTTCTCTAAGAGTTTGCGTTTACGAGAAACATCGCCGCCGTAACATTTGGCAAGAACATTTTTACGTAGGGCCTTGATGTCAGAACGAGCCACAATTTTTTGTCCGATGGCTGCTTGAACAGGCACTTCAAATTGTTGGCGAGGGATTAATTTTCTTAATTTTTCAACAATCGCTTTTCCGCGTTCAAAAGAGAAATTGCGGTGAACAATAAAGCTGAGTGCATCGACTTTTTCAGAGTTTAATAAAATATCCATTTTCACTAAGTTACTTGGACGGTAGCCGGAAATTTCGTAGTCTAAAGAAGCATAACCTTTGGTACTTGATTTTAATTTATCGAAGAAGTCGTAGACAATCTCTGATAGCGGAATATCATAAATCACGTTGACACGATAATCATCCAAATAATCCATTGTCACAAAATCGCCACGTTTTCTTTGCGCTAATTCCATCACAGCGCCGACATAATCGTTAGGAACCATGATTTGTGCTTTGACATAGGGTTCTTCTACGTTCTCAATCTTTACAGGATCTGGGAATTCTGCAGGGTTATCAACCACGACCATTGAACCATCTGTTTGGTTGACATGATAGATAACGGAAGGAGCAGTAGTAATCATATCTAAGTTAAATTCGCGCTCTAAACGTTCTTGGATAACATCCATGTGCAACAAGCCGAGGAAACCACAACGGAAACCAAAACCAAGTGCTTGAGAAGTTTCTGGTTCGAACTGTAAGGCAGCATCGTTTAGTTGAAGTTTTTCTAAAGCTTCACGCAAATCATTGTAACGAGAAGTATCAATTGGGTAAAGGCCACAAAAGACCATCGGGGTCATTTTACGGTAGCCATCCAAAGCTTCTTTTGCAGGATTATTTGCTAGCGTAATTGTATCCCCAACTTGCGTGTCTTGAATCGTTTTAATTGCAGCAGTAATATAACCAACATCGCCAACCATCAAGTAGTCACGATCGACCGCCTTAGGTGAGAAGACGCCAACCTCAATCACATCGAAAGTTTTTCCGTTGCTCATCAGCTGAATGGTATCCCCAGGACGAACAACCCCATCAATAATCCGAATGTTTAAAACAACGCCACGATAAGGATCATAGACCGAATCAAAAATTAAAGCTTTCAGAGGTGCTTCCAAATCACCCGCAGGTGCAGGGACTTTTTCGACAATTTGTTCTAAGATTTCTTCGATGCCAATGCCAGCTTTCGCACTTGCTGGAACCGCCTCGCTAGCATCCAGTCCAATCACATCTTCAATTTCTTTTCGTACACGTTCAGGATCAGCCGCAGGTAAGTCAATCTTATTAATAACTGGTAAGATTTCTAAGTCGTTATCTAAAGCCAAATACACGTTTGCTAATGTTTGTGCTTCAATCCCTTGCGCCGCATCTACCACTAAAATTGCACCCTCACAAGCAGCCAGACTACGAGAAACCTCATAAGTAAAGTCCACGTGTCCTGGTGTATCGATTAAGTGGAAGGTATACGTTTCGCCATCTTTGGCGGTATACGTTAATTCTACTGCGTTTAGTTTGATAGTAATGCCACGTTCTCTTTCTAAATCCATGGAGTCAAGCAGTTGCGCTTGCATTTCTCGGGAAGTGACGGTTTCCGTTTTTTCCAAAATCCGGTCTGCTAAAGTGGATTTTCCATGGTCAATATGAGCAATAATCGAAAAATTTCGAATCAACTGCTGGCGTTTTTTCATTTCATCTAATGTATGCATTCATTTATTCCTCATTTCTATTAGTCAGCTCATCTATTATACCAACGAAAGAAAGAGATTAAAAGCCTTTTGTGTCAACAACACAGTGAAAAAGACAAACAAAGGTGAGTGAGATTTGTTATACTATAAAAAAAGGATGAATGGAGTGCGAACAAATGGAACAAAAGTTTGCGAAAGGATTTGAAATCCGACTGCTAGACGAAAATGATTTAAAGCAGTTTAATGAGTTGTTAAGTTATGTATTTCAAATAACAGAAGCGGATATTGAAGAAAGTGGCTATGCGGACAAACGAGAAATGATTCGATCAAAACGTCCAATTTTAGTCTATTCCAAAGTTTTCGGTTGGTTCGATCAAGATCAGCTCGTTTCACAAATTGCCATTTATCCTTGTGAAGTAAATATTCATGGGAAACAATATAAAATGGGTGGGGTGACAGGAGTTGGGACCTATCCAGAGTATGCGAGACAAGGGCTCATGTTGGAGCTGATTAAAGTGGCACTTGAAAACATGCGAGCAGATGGCCAAACGATTTCTTATTTATATCCCTATAATATTCCGTATTATCGGGAAAAAGGCTGGGAAATCATGTCAGATAAACTTTCTTTTAACATTCGAGGCACCCAATTGCCAAAACATGTGGAAGTTGCTGGTAGTGTCGAGCGTCATTCAGTCGAACATGAAGACGTGCTAGAGGTCTATCAGCGTTTTGCGCAAATGAACCACGGTGCGTTAAAGCGAACGGACTTTCATTGGGAAGAATATTGGCGCTATGAAAATGAGGAAGAGCGAACTGCCGCGATTTATTATGATGCGGATGGAAAGGCGCAAGGAGTTCTTTTTTACTGGGTTGCGGAAGAAATCTTTCACGTAAAAGAGATGTTTTACTTAAATCAAGAAGCACGAAATGGGCTTTGGAATTTTATCGGTGCGCATTTTTCGATGGTTTATCAAATTGAAGGCGATATTTATAAAAATGAACCTTTAGCTTTTCTTTTGGAAGATAGCAAAATAAAAGAAAGAATTTCACCGTACTATATGGCAAGAATTGTGGACGCGGAAGCATTCTTAAAAGAGTTTCCTTTTAAGTCTTTTAAAAAACCTTTTCATTTTGTGCTTTCTGATCCTCTTGCGGATTGGAATCGCGGCATTTTTGGTTTACAATGGGACACAGACACAAAACAAGTAATCGTCTCACGAGAGGCAATCGGAGAAGCCGTACACTTGGACATTCAGACATTGACTTGTTTATTAATGAATTATCGTCGTGCAGCCTATTTGTCGTTAGTCGAACGCATTCAAACGACAAAAGAGACTTTGCGGATTTTAGAAGAAATTATTCCGGATAATGCCGCTTATTTTAGCGACTATTTCTGATGGAAGAGGAGAAGAGAAGAAAAATGAATATTTATTTTGCAGCGCCAATGTTTGCACAAAGCGAGCGTTTCTATAATGAAGTGTTGGTTCAATCAATCCGTCAAGAGTTCCCGACATTGAACATCTATTTGCCGCAAGAAAATTTAGCGATTAATGATAAAACAGCTTATGCCAATAGTGAGATGATTGCTTTAGCCGATACGGAAAAAGTGCTAGCTAGCCACTTGATGATCGCAGTCCTCGACGGGCTATCGATTGATCCCGGAGTGGCTTCAGAAATAGGTGTGGCTTACGCCAAAGGTATTCCAATATTAGGCTTGTATACAGATAGTCGTCAACAAGGTGGCGAACATCCAAAAAAAATTGCTGCTTTAACGGAGATTGCCGAAAATCAATTCCATTATTTGAATTTGTATACGACGGGATTAATTAAATTAAATGGAAAAATTCTTTCGAGTCAAGCAGACTTATTAAAGGAATTGCAAAAAAGAATCTAAAAAAGATTCGACAGCCTACTGATAGTAGTTGTCGAATCTTTTTTCCATTGCATAGAAATCATTTGATGAAAGGCTAGGTTCCAGTAGGATCATTTTTCCCTCCGGTATGTCAATCAATAAGGAAGGCGTGTAGGTTGTTAAAATAAAGTCTGCTTCTTCTACTTTTTCAGTGAATGTCAGCACATACTTATTTGCTAGCGCATCGCTGATTTTTTGTTCCATTAGTTTTTCTAAAGCATACATTAAATTTGTATCCATAAATAATTTGATTTTTGGTAAATAATGATCAATTGGAATGAGTGATTGACAGATAAATAAGTTATTCATCTTTGTTTGCTGTAACTCAAAATCTGGATGAAGCTGTGTATATGCTTCCCAAAAATCAGAAAAAATATGATAATAGCGTGGGTGAGCGATTTCAAGGTGATGTAAGGTTTTAATCGTATAGGCACTAAAAAAAACATAGTTGATTTTTAGGACGCTAAGAGTTAAGTGTTCTCGTAATAAATTTTGAGAAACTTGTTTTTTCTGCTCTGATTTTAATGGTGTAAAGTGTTTTTCAAACAGCTGAAGCCAGTCCAAATAAAGTGGGGACTTGAAAAAAGTTTCTCTGAAAGATTTTTTGATTTTTAGATCAAGAGAAGAAAATGCAGTGCTGTAGATGGTTAAGAAAAAATAAATCCAGTCATTTTCATCCCAGTGGGCCAAGAAAAAGGGCTTTTTCGGAAAATCGATTTGCTCAATGAGCGCTTGGGATTCATTCTGAAAGAAAACTGCCCGTCCTCGACGAATTGCTTGTTCATTCACAAATGAAGTAAGCGCAATACTCTCAATGTAGCTATGATTCGTTGGTAGTTTAAGGTAATTGGCAATTTTCATGGCTTGCTTGAGATAAAATTCCTGGTTATCAACCCAGTCAATATTTGAGAATTGTCGATGGGCTAGCGACAGCATTAAAATCGTGAGCGACCGTCGCATCGCTTCACTACCAAATATTTTGATTTGATGAGAAACCGTCATATGTAAATCGTAGCCATTGATAATTCGATTCATCTGTGCCAACTGTCTACGTAATTTTGAATTACTGATACTTAATTGATCACACAAAGCAGCAGTGTCAATCGTTTCAGTAAAAATGAAATGTTTGACAGTGATATAGGGTAGCTCTTTTTTTATCAACGATTCGATGATTTTTTGTAGGTTGTTTGTTTCTCGGACCAGTTGAATCCCACGTCTTTTATCGATTAAAATCGCGACATCCCCTTGTGGGTAGCATTCCTTGACTTCTTGTTGAAGTTCATGACATTTTTTTTGGAGCGTGGACAGGCTAATTTGGGGGAAATCAACCAGGAGTTCATAAAAATAGATGGGCTTAGATTGATTATCCAAGACTTCAAGAATATCTCTTTTTAACCACACGTCTTTCGTAATTCGAAACAAGTAATATAACCACCTTTAATATGATATTGATTAGTATGTTAAGCGTATTAGCTTTGTCAAATCTATCGGTCACTATTTTTAAAATTTAAGAAAATAAGGTAAAAAAACGTTCTTACTGTGTATCGATGATTCTCAGTATGATTCAAAAAAAAGGAAAAGTCTAGGCTTTATTTAAGGTTTTAGCGAAAAAATAGCAGAAATACCTTCCCAAGTTGATAGAATCGGGAAGGTATTTTTTATTTTGACTAAGAGCGTCAAAGGTTATTATTGTGGTGCTTGATTGTTAAATTTTGCTTGTTTTGAAGCAGCAAGCTCGATAATCCCTTGCTCATCCAAAAGTTGTTTCTCTTTGGCGTCAGTTGGAACAACGTTAGAGTCTTCTTTTTCCGTATCAGGCGCATCATCTAAGTTTAATTCTTTTTCCATCTGGTCTAGTTTTGCAAAGGGACGTCGTTCTTTTTCTTCTTTTGCTAATTCACTTAAGCGATCAATTGGATCATTCATGAGTTTGCCTCCTTTAAGAATTGATAGAATGGACTGAAATTACTCTACAGTTCCATTCTACCAAGAAATCTTTCATTTTTCTAATGAAAAGCCTTTCAAAAAAAGGAGGGGAACGAAGGATTGATTTTTTGACGATGTATGGTATCTTTTTGAAAGGGAAAGGAGCACAAAAAATGTTTCGAAAAAAGACAAAGACATTTACTACGCAAGAAATTGCTTTTTTATCACTTTTAACAGCAGCCTGTGTTGTAGGGCGGCTGATGTTTCAATTTATTCCAAATGTACAACCGATGACGGTTTTATTTTTAATAGTTACCTTACAATACGGGATTTCTCGTGGCTTGATTGTGAACGTATTATCCTTGCTCATTACGAACTTTTATTTAGGGATGGGCGTTTGGACGATTTCTCAAATACTTTCATTTAGTGTCATTATTCTTCTCTTTGGCCTATTGACCCACATCTCCTTGTTCAAGCGCGCCGTCGGTCTTCAAGTTTTCTATAGCCTGCTGGCAGGGTATTTGTATGGTTTCCTCATGGCAATCATTGATACTCAGATTTATGGCTTGACGAATTTTTGGGTATATTACTTTGCTGGGATCTCATTTGATACATTACACGCGGTGGGAAACGCTGGATTTTATCTCATCCTCTATCCTATTTTTAAGCGACTTTTTCAAGCAGAGTCATTGGAAAAAGCCTGATTTTTTGAACGAAGGCTATACGAATGATTTAAAAGATTAAAATAAAAAAAGATAACCCATTTTTCGGCAGGCGGTTATCTTTTTTTATTTGGAATTATTTTTTCAAACACCTTATTTGCGACGCGGATTTTTAAACGTTTCAAAAGCTTCTTCAATTTCATGTAAGACTTCTTCATCGGTTTCTTTTTCTTTCAGTTTTTGAAAGAGAGCAATCGTCTCATCTGGTTGTCGCTTGGTTAACTCAGCGATGGCCCAAACAGCAGTCCCGCGAATGACCGGACGAGGATCCTCCAGACACTGGATAATCGTTGGCAATGCTTCACGTCCACCAAGATTGGCTAGTGCAATCAGCGCATTGCGTTGAAGCGGTTTTTTGCCGCGCCAGGAACCTGCAAGTCGTCCGAATTGTTCCTTAAATGCTCGATTGGAAAGTGTCAAAATCGGTTCCAATTTAGGAAACACTTCATCGATAACGGGTTCCATCTCCTTATGGAAGTGGAAGTCGACGCCTTGATTATAGGGACAAACAAGTTGGCAAATGTCACAACCATAAACGACATTTCGCGTTTTTTTTCGAAATTCTCGCGGCATCATGCCTTTGGTTTGGGTTTGATAGGATAAACATTGTTTTGCGTTCATTCGGCCATCACCAAGAAGGGCACCTGTCGGACAGGCTGTGATACAACGCGTGCAGTCACCACAACCATTTTCGACGGGAGTATCTGGCTCAAATTGAATATTCGTCGTAATTTCACCGAGATAAACAAAAGAACCGAACTCTTTCGTAATTAGCAGGCCATTTCGTCCGATAAATCCAAGACCTGCGCGCTGGGCGACAGCTACATCAATGTATTCTCCAGTATCGACTTGTGGAGCAAAGCGCCAATCATTTTTCTCTTCTTCAGATTTTGCTTCACTTTGAATATAGGCAATTAACTTCTTCAAGCGATCTTGTAAAATAAAATGATAATCTTCTCCCCAAGAGGCACGTGCGAATTGTCCACGTTTGACATCGCGCGGCACTTCACCGTGGAATTTGGTGGGGTAAGCAAGAGCGATAGCAATAATACTTTGAGGCTTGTCAAAAGTAAGTTCAGGATATAAACGTTCATCAATATTTTGATGTTCAAATCCGGAAGTAAACCCTTTTTCTTTTTGTTCAATTAAAGAGCCCTTCAAGTGGTCAAAAGGTTCCGCGGTTGTAAAACCGATTTTATCAATACCGAGTTCCTGACTTTTTGCAATAATTTTTTCTTTCAGTGTAATCAAGAAGGGACCTCCTATTTCTTTTTTCTCTTTCATACTATAACATAAGAATTTGATTTGTTTCTAGTCTTTAAGAACGGTATACTAAATAGTAATAACGAAAAAGGGAGTGTCAAACGATTGGAAAACTTAGCACTTTTAGAAAAATTATCTTTTGAACGAGTGGCAGGATCAAAAGAAGAATATCGTGCAGCCATGATTATGAAAGAAGAAATTGAAAAGTTAGGTCTAACAGCAGAACTCGAACCTTTTGAAATTGAGTTTCCTGAAGAAGTTACTGCAACTTTTGAAGTGACCCAGCCAGTAAAACAAAGCTTTACGGTAACAGGAGTCGGCATGGCGGGCGTAACCGATGGCTTAGAAGCAGACTTTTTTTACGGTGATGATTTAGATGATATCAGTTTAAGCCAAATGAAGGGGAAAATTGTGCTTTTTAATGGTGGGTTACGTTATGCCGCCTACAAAAAAATTGTTGCTGCAGGGGCAGTTGGTTTTGTGACATTTAACGGAAGTCTCTATGATGAGACGGTTGATTTAGAAGAGCGCTTTTTGCGACCGAAATTGCAGGAGTTAGGGAAGTTGCCTGGCGTAACGATGAGTATTCATGACGCAGAAGCGCTTGTGCGTTTAAAACCAGAAAAAGTAAAACTTACCGTTCATGGAAAAGAATGTACGCGTACTTCTCATAATCTAGTTGTAACCTTACCTGGTGAAATAGAAGATGAAATCATTTGTTTTTCGGGACATTACGATTCTGTTCGTCACTCAAATGGGGTCTACGACAATGCGACTGGTGCGGTAGCGATTTTGGATTTCTTAAAACATTTTAGCCAAACGAAACCGAAGCGGACACTTAAATTTATTTGGTGTGGGACAGAAGAACGTGGCTTGTTGGGAGCGACCGCTTATGTCAAAGCACATGAAGAAAAGCTTGAAGACTATAAACTAAATATTAATCTCGATATGTTGGGTGTCGTGTTAGGTAAAGACATTGCTTGTGTAACGGGGGAAGAGGCCGTGACGCACTACATTGATTTTGTCGCTAAAGAGTTAAACTTTGCAATTAAGACATCAACTGGCGTCTACCCAAGTGATTCCACACCTTTTGCAGATGGTGGCATTCCAGCTATCACGTTTGCGCGTGGTGCAGCAGGTGGTGGAGCGGAGATTCATTCGAAGAAAGATGTCATTGATTTTATTAGTGTCGAAAGCTTCAATCAAACCGTTGACTTCATTATTGCTTTTGCTACGCGTGTCATTGAAGCGGAGGTTTTCCCGATCCCAAGAAAGATGCCTGAAAAGATGAAAGAAGCGCTAGATAAATACTTGCTACGTAAAATTGAAGATTAAAAACGTTCTTTCACTAGTTCTTTAGAATGAAAAATGATAGAATGATGAAATTAATAAGAAAAATTCTAAGGAGTTGAGGGAATGCCCCTATTATATCAAAGTACGAGAGATGAAAAAAACATTGTGACGGCTTCACAGGCAATTTTGCAAGGACTTGCAACCGATGGGGGGCTTTACGTCCCAACACAATTACCTGCGATTCATTTAGATTTTGAAAAACTGGCAGGACAGAGTTATCAGGAAGTGGCCGTGTTGATTTTACAAGCTTTTCTACCTGATTTTACACCCGAAGAAATTCAAGCTTGTGTGACTGGTGCTTACGATGAAAAATTTACGGATACGAGCATAGCACCGCTAGTAAAAAAGGGCAAGGACTATTACTTAGAGCTGTTCCACGGTTCGACTTTTGCGTTTAAAGATTTGGCGTTATCTATTTTACCGTATTTAATGACGACTGCAGCAAAGAAAAATAACGTCAACAAAGAAATTGTCATTCTAACAGCAACCTCAGGGGACACTGGAAAAGCAGCGATGGCAGGTTTTGCGGATGTTCCGGGGACCCGTATCATTGTTTTTTATCCTGAAAAAGGTGTGAGTAAGATTCAAGAGACACAAATGGTCACACAAAAAGGAGCCAACACTCATGTGGTTGCAGTGAAAGGAAACTTTGATGACGCACAGACGGCTGTGAAAGAAATGTTTAACAACCCGTCTTTAAATGAAGCTCTGGCCGAGAATCAGCAACAATTTTCTTCGGCAAATTCAATGAATATTGGTCGGTTATTGCCACAAATTGTTTACTATGTATACACTTATGCGCAATTAGTGAAATCAGGTGAAATAATGGTCGGAGAAGCAATCAATGTTTCGGTTCCAACAGGCAATTTTGGAAACATTCTAGCTGCCTACTATGCCAAACGCATCGGTGTACCAATTAACCGATTACTCTGCGCTTCAAACACAAACAATGTTTTAACAGATTTCTTTGCTTCGGGGGAATACAATCGTAAACGACCGTTTCATTTAACGACCTCCCCTTCAATGGATATTCTCGTTTCAAGCAACTTAGAACGTTTGATTTATCATCTGTCAGGTGAGGATGCGAAGCAAACAAAAACTTGGATGGACGCGTTAACGACAGAGGGGCGTTACGAAATCACTAAAGAAATGCATGCAGAGTTGGCTGAATTTTATGGTGCTTTTGCAACGGAAGAAGCAGTTAATGCAACGATTCGAGAGGTTTTTCAGTCGCAAGACTATGTGATTGACCCTCATACAGCTGTTGCGAAAAATGTAGCGGACCAATTGACTGCGAAGACAGCTGATTTAACGAAAACGGTGATTGTATCTACTGCGAGTCCTTATAAATTTCCAAGAACCGTTGTGGAGTCTATCACAGGGAAGACCTCGCAAGTAGATGACTTTACGTTGGTTTATCAACTTGAAAAATTAACGGGTCTGACTTTACCCCAAGCAGTAAAAGAATTACCGGCATTACCGGTTTTACATCATAAGGTCGTGGAAGTCTCGGCGATGCAACAAGCAGTTGAACAGATTTTAAGTATATAAGAATAACGTCTCACTTTACTAGAACGTTTAGTAAAGTGAGACGTTATTCTTTTTTGCAACGAAATAGAGGAAAGGAATTGATATAAAAAATGATTCATGATTGTGATTCACTGCTAGGTATTTTCTAATAATTCTATTATTTTAGGTATTCGCTATTTATAAAAAGAAAAAGGAACTAATGTTCGGAAAATCTGGTGATATGGAAGTTTAGTCAAAGCTTAAATTTACTGAAAAAATAATTTGTTCAGATTTCAGTATTGATTAAGTAAAAATGAGGTCATGAGTTAAAGGTTAGATCCATGCTAATATTATCCATATATTAATGATTGAAACTTCGATAAATGGACACCGTTTTTTAAAGGAGGGTTAGAAACTCTGAATATGAAGAGGATACTTATTATCAGTTAGAATAGACTTTTTTTATTTACCTATTTAATTGTTATAGACCAAATCATTATAGAAAATGTTTTATTCTAAAGAAAGGGGAAAATTAACATTAATTGATAATTTTTAACCTCGATTCTAACAGACACAATTCTTCTTTACTATGTTAAAAATGAGCTGCTTTAATCAGACTATAGTTTGAAAATAGCTTCTTAGAATTCAAAAATGATTCAAGTAAGTATAGAAATAATTCTAATCCTTTAATCATTAAAAGATGGTATCATTATTGCTTTTTCGTTATTAATTAAAAAAGTTTGAAAGGGAGAATAATTATGAATAAGAAAAAATTGTTGGCAAACATTACGATTTGTACAGCGCTATTGGCTTCTGCTCCGATTAGCTTACTTGCGACCAATGTAGTACACGCAGAACAGACAATCAGCTCAAATCCAATCGCAGATGAAACAACAGAAAGAACCTTAACAATTTGGAAGTATCAAGTAAAAGATTCTTCAGAGTTGGGAGATCGTGGAGAAGGACTAGAACAAGTTGTTGATAAAACTCCACTCCCAGGAATTAAGTTTTCAATTCAAAAAGTAACAGGAACAAATTTAAAAAATCCGTTGAAGGATACTTATACTCCAGTTGGTGAGGCTGTTACAGTTATAACAGGTGAGGATGGAAGTGTTAAGCATTCGTTTGGTACGGGAACAGCTGGAGATGGTGTGTATTTAGTAACAGAATTAGCAGATGACCGCCCGGGAGATGGACCGAAAATTGCAAAACCAGCAGACCCGTTTTTTGTATATATTCCACAAACTCATCGTGAAGATACAGGAAAATTAATTTATGATGTTGAAGTACAACCAAAAAATATTTTAGAGTCTTTATTAGAACCAGATAAAACGATTGAAGGTGAAAAAGCTTATTCAATTAAGGCTGGTGAGCAGTTTGATTGGGAAGCAGCAGCAAATATTCCTGTCGGTCTGCACCAAGTACCCGCACAAGATATGGTGATTACACCTGTTTATGATAAGGATGGTCTTCAAATTGAAGATATTGAAGTCAAAGAAGGTGAAGATGTTTACGCGGATTATTTTACAATGTCAGACACATTAAATAAACAATTGTTACTTGACGATGTAAAATTACAAATTGGTGACAAAGACGATGCTGACAGTTGGGTAGATCTAGTTTTAGGTACAGATTATACGGTAACAGTTGATGGAGAGTCTCAAACGACGCATCCAATTACAAGTGCAACAACAGAGGATAAAGAAGTAGTTGTGAACTTAACTCAAGCAGGTATGAAAAAAGTAGCTGCAACAATTACTACACTACCACAAATTCGCGTAGTTTACACAACGCATGTGGATAAAGATTATAACGGCGTGATTGCTAATAACTTTAAAGTAAATTTCCTTTCACCTGGGCTCAAGCCGGTTGAAACAGAAACCCCAGATCCAGAAGATCCAGAGAATCCAGATCCAGAAGACCCGTCTTATCCAAAAGTATATACTGGTGGATTTGATATTTTGAAAACAAAAGAGGGAACAGAAGAAGAAAGAGCAGTTTTAGCAGGAGCAGAATTTCATATTGCAAGCTCAAAAGAAAATGCAGATGCAAAAGTATTTTTAGCAAGTGATGGAAAGTCTTATGCATTTGATGCGGAGCTGCCAACAGGTGTGACATTCTTGAAATCTATTTCTGATGAAAACGGATTAGCGGAATTTAATGGTTTGGAGTTAGATGTTGCAGATAAGAAAGAAGATATTAAACGGTCTTATTGGGTAGTTGAAACAAAGGCACCTGCTGGGTTTGAGTTACTGAAAGAAGCGAAAGAAGTTATTGTTGATTTAAGTACTCATGAAGACGAAACAATTGAACTAGAAGTTGTTAATAAGCCGAAAACAGACTTGCCATTCACAGGTGGTGAAGGGGCAACGCTTTTAGTGACAATCGCTTTAGGAGCAATCACAATTGGTACAGTAGCAATCTTGATTGACAAAAAACGTCGTCACGTATAATTGAAGAAGAAAGGAAGGACTGACAATGCATAAAAAAAGTTCACGCTTGTTTGTCTCTGTTCTCCTTTTAGGTACGATCTTACTGGGGCAACTTTTCTCGTTGCCTCAGTTCTTGCCACTAAAAGCTTCTGAAAAAGACCAGTCTCTTGTTAAGGTGGCTTTAGATGGAGAAGAAGTGGCTAAAGAAAATGCATGGACTCGGGAGAAGCAAGTCCTAGTTTCAGTGACCGGAGAAAAGAGTGGTTTTTATCAACTTCCGATTACCCCAAAGATTCAGGTGACACCAGTCCTATCATATGAGAGACCAGAACCCTTATCTGATCCTGCGTATTATTTAGAAAGTACTTTTGACGTGGATGATTGGCAGGCTTCATTTTTTGAAGCACAAACTGAAGTAGAACAAGTAAATGATTCAATGGAAGAAGTAGGAGATTCAACAGGCTTTTCAACAGTAGAAAACAAAAGTAAGTCATCGGATGATTTGAAACCTGAAGTTTTGCCACCTGTCTTTACCCTAGATGAAAAGGGAACTACCGGTGCACTTTACTTTTATCTAGAACGAGGAGAAACCCAAAGTTTTCTCGTGAAACACTTAGAGGAAAAAGACATATCCATCAACATTCAAAATGTTCCTTTTAGAGAAGAAAAGGGAGAAAGTTTACAACAAACGCTCTATTCTTATCGAGGGTTAGTAGGAGAATCTCAACGTTTATTAGAAATAGAAGATGAAAAAGAAGCTTCTGCGTCTGTGACAGTAGAAACGGAGGGGGACTTGTCAGAATCTTCTTTTAAAAAGGAACCAGTTACCTCGTTGCCAGATAAAGAACAGACACAAGAAACGGGAGATGCTTCTTCTCAACAAGACGATCAAAGTGCCTTGTCACGTTTTGAAATTTTTACAGATAAAGACACCTATCTAGTTGGCGAACAAGCGGTGGGATATGTTGCGTTAACGATGAACCAAGGGACAGGAAACTTAAAAGATGCGGTAATTGAAATTCGCATCCCAAAAACTTTTATTGCAGAGAAACCTAGAGGGTCAAGTTTCGCTTTAGCAAGTAATGTTGAACTGGATGAAACAGATCCGGATGATTACATTATTCGTTATCAAGTACCGATTATTGAAGCAGGTTATGAAGGGCAAATACCTTTTAGTTTTAAGGTTTCTGCAGGTATGACACCAAAAGGATACAAGCTACCGATTACCGCAGTCATCAAGGATGCTAATGAAGTAGAGCAAGCAAAGGCAGAAACAAAAGTTCCGTACACAACCAATGATCCAACATTGACAAAATATGTAAAATCCGATACAGGTTCTTGGACTTCTATTAACGGCGAAGCAATTACAATTGGTTCTAAAGATCCTGACAATCCGGACTATTTTCCAGGAAAAGATCAGTTAGATCTTTTGACACCTGTTTCTTATCGTTTCCATTTTCTAAATGATGGATTGAAGACTACGACGACCGGTAGACGAACGTTTGAATATTGGGAAATCATCGATAAATTACCTGAAGGCGCTCTATTTCGAACAGAGGATAATCCAGAATGGAGTTATAATCCTGATACAAGAGAAGTTACTTATCGTGGGGACTTAACTTTTTCTACGACAGGTGCACTTCTGAATAATTATAGTCCGGAACTAAAACTATACTATCCTGAAGCTAAGTTGGACCAACGTTTTACCAACACGGGATCAGCAACTTTTACTCCTTATCAAAAACCTGATTACGAAGAAAAAATAGTAAAGACTGATGATATCTATCATACAGTCGTAGAATTGAAGCGTCCGACAGGTTACATCGTCTCTAAAATGGGGGGGGGATCTGTTTACGATGTATTGGAGGAAAAGGAAAAATATATTGTTTCTTGGCAAAGTTATATTTACAATCCATCTAATACGACAGTGAGTCCAGAGGCCATGGAGAATTTAGTGATTCGAGATTATAATCAAGACAATCAACTGGCCTTTAAGGAAGTTCGAGTCTGGAGTAGTTCTATATCTAGTAATAGTGAGAACTTAACGAAGCCTGAAAACTACCATTATCAAGGAACTGTTACCTTGACGGCCTTGTTAGAAGATGGATCGATGGTTCTTCTTACAGAGGACTATGTGCCAATGTATTCTGGAACAACTCAATCGTATTCTTCTCCTTGGTTAACCATTCCAGCAGATACCAAAGAAATCCTCATGACGTCGAATAAGGGGGGGACATTGGCACCAGGTGGATCCGTAAACCTTATGATTAACAGTGTGTACCGAGATCCTGAAAAAACGACTTTGAAAGATCCAACGGTAAGAGGTACTATGCGAAATTATGCCCAATTCTCTGGAAATTATGTGAATGGTGGGCATCAATGGACAGGTTCTGGTAATGGTTATCATACTTTGAAACCAATTAATCCCTATATTGCTTTAATTAAGTCACGAAATGGTCCAAGTCCAACCTTTGTTTATGATATGCACAACTACACCTTAGACATGAGACATTTTAATGACGTACCAAACCAACGGGTAGAATCACCCGTCTTGTTGGATTTACTCCCTGTAGGATTCAATTATATTCCAGGGTCGGCGAACATAACTCGGCCAAGTGGTACGCGTTATATTTACGACGAATCGATTCCAAGCAATAAAGAACCAGAAATTATTCCTGATTTTGAAGGGACTGGTCGAACCGCTTTACGTTGGCGATTATCAAGCTATTATTCGAATCAAAGTACAATTGGTTCGTCTTATGCTATTCCTTATCGAATTACCTATCAAACTCAAGTGACAGAGCTTGCGCAAGAAGGTAGTAATACTAATAACGCTTACCTAGGTTGGGATAATAATAATGAGATTCGTGCATCAAGTACTGCCTCAGGAGGGACGACAGATATTTATGACGTCAATGAAAATGGCGATCGGACAGATAAGATTGCAGCAGATAGTAAAACCGTTGATTATCGTTCACCAATCGAGTTAATTGCTACAAAAGAGGTTCAGGGAAACTTGGATAATGGATACGTTTTTAATCCTCAGTCAGGAAAGACAGAAATAGCCTCTAGTGGTTTTTATCGTTTGAGAGTCTTAAATAATTCACTACACGATGCTCAGCATGTAGAAATCTTAGATGTCTTGCCTTTTGTAGGGGATAAGACTGTCGGAAAAGATGATCAAGGAAATCCCTACAATCGAGAATCGGAGTTTCCAGTCACTCTAAGTGGACCAATCCAAGTGCCGCTCAATTATAAGGCATATTACAGTATGGACTCTCCTACCCAAGATGATTATGGCGCTTTTTATGAAACGGCAACATGGCAAGAAACCGTCCTTGACTTTAGTCTTGTTCGGGCTTTTAAAGTTGTACTGAATGAGGAAGATACATTTTATCGGGGAGATCGCTTACAAGTAACGGTTCCAATTAATGCTGCGAAAGATTATGAGCTAACCACAGGACAAAAAGCAAACAACTCCTTTGGGGTATCTACCGATCCATTTGGTTCAACCAGCCATCGGTACTTTGAATCGAATAATGCAGCGATTGAAATTGTTCGTTACAAAGTCAAGGGCACGGTCTTCCATGACAAGAATTTAGACAGTACGATTGGAGACCTGATGGTAGAACCGAGGTTTGACAAACACTTAGTTGTCTTAATTGATGAAGAGGGCCAACCCGTCTTGAATTTAGAAGGACAACCGATTACTGCTCTAACTGATACAGAAGGAAAATATGAAATGGATATTTTTCGTCAAGGAATGTATCGTATTCGTGTTTTACCTCCGGAAAGTTATGTGTTAACTACACCAAAAGATGGAGAAACCCAATCAAATATTTATTACGAAATTTTTGATGAAGAGGAAGCTACGTATCAATCTAAATCTTTTCCATTAAATCCAACGAACCCGTTGGCCATTCGGAACGCAGGATTCTACAAACCAACGCGTCCAATTTATCTATATAAATATGATGAATCGACTTTAACGGACACAAACGGGAATGGGGAAATTGATGACGCAGATCGTCGTCAAGGGACTCCTTTATCCGGAGCTGTCTTTGAGATTTATGAGGGAGATGTTGTTGATCCTGCGAAGCAGTTGAAAGATGAAGACGGCCAAGCTATTCAAATCGTAACTGGTGCTGATGGTAAGTCTTCTTTTGATGGAAAACTGAGCGGAGACTATGTCCTTGTCGAAGTTAAAGCACCTGAAGGGTTTGAACTCGCGAAAGAACCAATAATACTTAAGAATGTGGATACAGAGATGGATTCTGATCTTTGGATTTACATTGGCAATCGTGAGCAAACGGAGCTACCTTTTACAGGAAGTAATCGTCCGATAGAGCAAATCTTGATTGTTTTTACTTTCTTGATGTTATCAGGCATGTTTGCCTCCGCTTATTTATTCTATCCGAGAAGAAAAGGAGGAGTTTAGTATGAAAATACATTTGAAAATACTCGGTAGTTTCTTGCTAGCTATCCTCTGGATCGGACAAACGGTAACACCGACTTTTGCAGCAGAGGAAAATTATAGTATTACCGTTGTGAAAGTTCAAATGACAAAAGATGTGTTGGAAAGTAATCCGTTTCCTTTAGATGGCACGAAAATAGATGTTGTGAAAGACCATGAAGGAAATGAGTTAAAAGCTTTACCTAGAGTGACTTATGTTATCGAAAGAGTGACTCCAAGTAATGGGGCTGATGGATTTGAAGTGATAGAAGGAGCAGACGCGCTGAAACAAGAGCTTGTTACAGATGAAGATGGAGTTGCACATTTCATAGAACTTCCTCAAGGCATGTATCGAGTTACTGAAAAAGAAAATGAACAGATACAAACTGTTATGAAGCCGGTTATTCTTGAGTTGCCTTTGCCGCAAACAAACGGAGATTCTCTAAAAGATGTGTATTTGTATCCAAAATCAAGTATTGTCCCTGGAGAAATTCCTAAGAAGGACGGTGAGGAAAACGACTCTTCTCATATTCAACCGGGAAAGAAGCCCATCAAAATTCCACAAACAAGTGGTAATATTGGGAAGTTTTATCCGATTGCTTGGTCGTTAGCTTTTGTCTTTTTTATGGGTTCGCTAGGTATGTATGTAATTTTTCGTAAGAATACAGAGGCTTGATTAAAAAATGAGAAGAAACGGATGGAAATTCATCCGTTTCTTCTATCTTTAATTTGAATTGACTCGAATAATGATGAAAGAGGAATCAAAATGAAAAAAAGAAAACGGAATTCCCTATTAAAGTATTTTGCCATTTTCATGATTTTTGGAGGAGTTATTATTTTATTATATCCAATTGTTGCAAACTACGTAGCCAATAGAGAACGTAGTGAAGCAGTCAGCAATTATTCGAATACAATGAAAAATATTTCTGAAGTAGAAAAAAAACAGCAACTTGAATTGGCAAAAAAATATAATGAGTATGTTTTCAAAAGACAGCAGGGGATAGAGACTCACAGTATAGAGTATAAGGATGTTCTGCGGTTGAATGAGGTGATGGGAACAATTGATATTCCAGCAATAGATATTAAAGAAATGCCTTTTTATCAAGGAACAGATTATCAGACTTTAAATAAAGGGCTAGGTCATTTTGAAACGACTTCAATTCCAATTGGGGGAGAGAATACTCGCTCGGTAATAACAGGGCATAGTGGCGTACAAAACCAAGTGCTTTTTACAGATGTATTAACGCTAAAAGAAGGTGATATCTTTTTTATTAATATTTTGGGAGAACGGTTGGCATATATGATCCATTCTTTAGAGGAAGTCTTACCGTCAGAAGTCGAAAAAGTTAATATTCGCTCTGGAAAGGATGAAGTAACCTTGTTAACTTGTACGCCTCCAGGAATCAACACCTTTCGTTTGTTAGTCAATGGAAAAAGAATCCCGTATGAAGAAGCGATAGAGATGAAGGTTGAAAAGAGAAATCGACTGAATTATACAAATGTAGTTCTTACAACGTTGGCGATCAATTCTTTGATCTTCATTCTGTTAATGGGACTCTACCAATATTACGTGCTACGCTTTCGTTCAAATGATGAAAACGTAGCAAAAAATGCGGCAAAACATTTAAAACGCCTTTTTTTTGTTACAAAAACTCTATTTGCATTACTTTTTATTTCAATGATTATTGTTTTAGGAGTTGCACTATATGGCTACTTTTTGATGGAAGAAGAACCAGTGTTAGGCACGGTAGATATAGGGAAACAAGAAAAACTAAGTCAGTACAATTTAGATAAAATTCATCAAGCTGATTTTGATGAACGTCAGATTGCAAGTGTTCGTATCTCTGACTATGCAGAAGCAAAAAAGATGACCTTCCAAACAACAAACCAATCAGGTATTGGCAAGCTAGTCATTCCATCAGTAGGAATTGATTTACCAATTTTAGCAGGTATTGCAAATCAAAATCTATTGACTGGTGCCTCGACATATCGTCCAGAACAGCAATTAGGGATGGATAACTATGTTTTACTTACTCATAATATTTTTGATCAGGACGTGTTGTTACATCGAATTGAAGATTTAAATGAGGGGGATTTAGTTTATACAACAGATTTTAAAGATTTGTTTATTTATGAAGTGTACCTAAATGAAATTGTCGAGGATACGGAGGTTCATTATATTGAAAAGAATGAACAGAATGAAGAAGCAATGATTACATTGTTTCGTTGTGAAGGGGATATTGGTACGAGGTATCGGCGTCTGGTTCAAGGGAAATTAAAAAGTGTGGAACCGTTAAAAAATCTTGATGAGGGAGAGTTCACTCAATTGAATCTCAAAAGATCATCTGAAAAAAGTGATGGCGCTTTAATTAAAATAGATCCGATTTCGTCTTTTGACAAACTGGGGATGAGTTTGGCAGCAAAAATCGTTTCGGATCCAATGCAAACGATAGTACCATTGTTTCTATTATTTATTATGCCTATTTTATTTTTTTCACTGATATGATTGTAAAAAAGAAAGAAGAGTGAGACATATGAAAAAAACAGTGTTAAGTTTAAGTGTCTTTGGAATAGGAGTTATATTATTAGCTACATCAATAGGTTCGAATTTGAATGCAAGTGTAAATGAAAAGGAAGGAACAACCGAAATGCCCTCTTTTGAATCTTTTGGAAGTCAAGCCTCCCAAGTAAGTAGTGGCAAAACTCTAGAAAATGAAACGATGGATTCGTTTGAATCCGAAGGCTCAGTCAACTCCTTATCATCCGACATCAATAGTATTTATGAAGAAGAAACAAAAGAAGAAATAAACCAAAATTCGAGTGACAGTGAAACTACGAGTACAGCGATAGAGAATACGGTAACAGAAACTACTTATACTGAGAGTGATATTTCTATAGAATCAGCAATAACTACAGAGTCTGGAGACTTAATGGAGTCGAAAGAAAGTCAGACTGAAACTTCATCAATTCAAGAAAATGAAAAGATAACTTCTTCAGAGGATAAGGATCTGACTTCCTCAACGGAAGCATCAGAGTCGGTAACGTCCTCTGAAGAAGAAAGTAAGACTAGAAAACCATCGATTATACTCTCGACAAGCCCTAAATTACCAACCTTTTCTGAGATAATAGCTAATGATTTTTCTTCTGTATCAGAAGAATACAGAGTGAATCAGGTAGGGGAAGATGATTTAGCAGGATTTGAACTTCCTTTGTTAAACAGCTATAAGGAAGTCAACCAAGGAGTTATCGTTTACGAAGCATTAAAACAAGTTCAAGTAGACTTTAAAGAGGAATGGTCTAATCCACTTTTGGTCAAACGTTTGTACCAATCACTATTTGGAATTAAGATAGAAGACTTAGCTATGTTAGAAGTGATGGAAGATGACATGACACCAGGTGATATCTTTTATTTGGAAGTTGAGGAAGAACAACAATTGTTTGGTCTTTATTTAGGTGAAAATTATTATATTTCAATTGAAAAAAAGATTGACTTGAAAGGTAAAGAATATCAAGTTCCGGCTATAAATAAACTAGTTTTAAAAAAACAGGAAAAAATCCAAGTGCGCAGACAAAGTCAGCATCCACTTACTTCATATGGGAAATCAGTTCTCTTGGATTATCCAGTTTCTTTTGACTTTCAAGCTAACTTTGTAACAGAAAGGTTTATTCAATCAATTGGCGAGGAAGCTCGACAATTAGGTTTGGAGTACGATATTTTTGCTTCGGTGATGATTGCTCAAGCAGTCTTAGAGTCTGGTGGTGGAACAAGTGGGTTAGCTAGTAGCCCATATCATAATTTATTTGGAATTAAAGGAAGTTACCAAAATCGTTCAGTTGTACTATCAACAAAGGAGGATCGCGGAAACGGGGAACTATATGAAATTAAAGCGGCATTTCGTTCTTATCCAAACTATCACTCAGCGTTAAGTGACTATGTTCAACTAATTCGCGGAGGAGTTTCTGGGAATGCTACTTTCTATCAAAAAAGTTGGCGTTCAGAGGCTAAAAATTATTTAAGTGCCACCCATGCATTAACAGGAAAATATGCGACAGATGCATATTACAATAACAAACTAAATTCAATTATTGCAGCCTATCATCTTACTAAGTATGATGAACCAGTTAATGAAAATCCGGGTATCTTCATTCAACATCTATCAAGTATTCCTGAAGAATATCGTAGTTTGATGTCTTACCCCACCTATAATGGGAAGGATTACAATTCTTCTGGTTCCTATCCAGTAGGTCAATGTACATGGTATGCCTTTAATCGAGTGAGTCAATTAGGTATGACTGTTGATGACTTTATGGGAAATGGAGGGGAATGGGGAGAGTCTGGAAAACGCCTGGGATATCAAGTTTCTTCAACACCGGAACCAGGTACATTAATCTCTTTTTCTCCAGGTACAGCGGGATCTGATATCCGTTATGGACATGTTGCTTTTGTTGAGGCGGTAGGACCTAATGGGATTTTGATTTCAGAAGGAAACGTGTTTGGAGGTCAAACAATATCCTACCGTATAATTAGTAATGAACTGGCTCACTCTAGTTTAGTTTCGTATATTACACCCAAAAGGTAGATGATGTGATTTGAATAGAAAAGTATTTTTTAAAGGTATTTGTATTAGCTTGATTGTTAGTGGAGGATTCTATTTTTCTAGACTATACCAGATTCACCGAATATCAGGAATATCTATGGAAGGGATGTATGAGAACAACGATCTCGTTCTAACTAAAAAAAGTAAAGAAATTGATCGCTATAGTGTCATTGCTTTTTCGAACTTAGATAAAACTGAAATGTATATTAAAAGAGTAATTGGAGTACCGAAAGATCGTTTTATTATAAATGATCATCGTATGATATTAAACATTGGGAGTGAAGGTTCGTTTAAAATGAGCTATTCATTTATTTTATCCGATGAAGTCGCAAATAAAATGCAACAAGTAGATGAAATTTCAGAGCATATGTATTTTGTAATAGGGGACAACGTTGATGTCTCGAAGGATAGTCGCACGGTAGGATTAATCCATCTTAATCAAATTGAAGGAATTGTTAAAAATAAAATAAACTTTTATTAGGAGGAGTCATAAAATAATGATCTGGAATATCTTAATTTTTATTTTGATATTTATTGCAACAATATTTCTTTTTTCTCGTGTTCTAAAAGAAATGCAACTGTTACAAATTGTAAATATGAGAGACAAGAGCCGTTCCTTTAATCGTAAATTAGAATTTATTCGACAAAAAGAATACAGAAGGCACACATTAGCACTACTTGTGCTTAGTTTTCTTCTTTTGATAACAATGGCTTTAATGACTGTCCGTTTTTTAAAATTAGAAGATAATTATCGCGCGCTCCAACAACAACAGATGAAAATCAAGGAAGATTTTCAATTATTAAAACAAGAAAAAACCGAACTAACGCAAAATTTGCCTATTTACCCTTATCCTAAAGAAGGATTGGATTTAAAGTCTTATAATTGGGAAGAACTGAGAGAGTCTCAGGATTCCAAGATACTGTCAACGATAGAATTAAAAATGGCTCAGCAGTTGACTCCTTACTTCGGAGTAACAACTCTACTTGTAATTTTTAATTCTTCAACGCAAACGCTATATTTGAATCTAATTTTAGATGTAATTGATCAAGAAAAGAGAGAAAAAATCTTAGAAAACATTAAGTCTTTTATTGTGGAAGCGGAAGAATTATCATTAATAGGTCAAATCAATGTTCAACTGAAAAACGTAGTGGACCCTACATTGGAAATAAATGAGTATTATATTCGAGAAAATACCGAAGGGAAATTCAAAAAAATAAGTAATCCAATAGAGGCAGAAAAGGAAGAAGAAAATAAGAAAACAGAAGGAAAGATAAAAGAAAAAGAACAAAAAGGGGCAGTAGAAATTGGAAAATAAAAAGAAAAATGGTTGGTTTTTTAGTCGTAGTATTCTAGATGAAATAAACAGTCTTTCTGCTATAGAAGAGGAATCTTTTAAATCGCTAACAAATGTTGAGGAAGATGAAATAAGCAAGTTACAGAATCAATTACTAGAAACGCGTTATCAAGTAGAAGGACTAAAAAATGAAAAAGAACTTTTACATAGACAATTGGCAGATCAAAAAGATTTATTTGAAGCTAAAAATGAAGATTCGTTTCATGAAGAATTGACTAAAAAATTTGAAGTTGAGAAAAAAGAACTTTTGGATGAATTAAGTGTTTTAAATCAGATGAATTTAGATTCAAGTAACAAATTGAAAGAAACAGAACAAGAAGTTTTTTTGTTGAGGCAAGAACTACTTCAACAAGAAAAAATGAAAAGTGATGATGTGTTTCATGAAGAATGTCAACAAGTTGCTTCTCGATTAACAGCTCAATTGCAAAAGAGTGATGAGAAGAAAAAAGAATTGGAAGAGCTACTTGCAATTGCAGCGTCTAAACAAGAAACAAGCAAAATTAAATTTTCTAAAGAATTAGCGTCTTATGAAGAGAAAAATACAGAACTGAAAAAGACTTTAGAAATTTTGCGAGAAAATTTAAAACAAGCAGAAGAAGAAAGTCATAATAATGTACAGGCGCTACAGGAAGAACTAGTTATTGCAAAGAAATCATTAGAAGAAAAACGTGGAAATGACGAGAAAGTACAAGAATTAGTACAAAAAATGGAAGGATATACGAAAAAAATGACAGAGATAAACTTAGAAAATACAAAACTCAAGGAAGAAATTGAAAATAAAGTTGGACCAGCGATAGTAGAAAGACTAGCACTTGAAATCAAGGAACTAAAAATAGTTAATGAACAATTATTATCTGAAAACGTTCAGTTAATCGATGAAAAACAGAAGAACGAAAAATTAATAAACGATAATTTAGTATTAAAACAAAAGTTAGAAGAAAAAAAGGAAAATCTACTTAGCTTAACCGAAAAAGAAAAAAGTTTTATAGATGAAAAAAATAAAACAACCTTGGAATTAAAACAGAGTTTACAAGAAAAGACTGAAGAGTTGAACAATGTAACAGAGGAATTCGAAAAACTACTAGCGTTGTCAAAGGAAGCTGGAGAAGACTCAATAGAGATCGTTAAACTTAAAGAGAAGATTAACGACTTACAAGAAGAAAATGATTGGTTAAAAGAAGAAAATGGTGAAATACAAACAGAGATTGGGGCTATTTTGACTTTTACTCGAAAAAAAGCGAATCGAACATTAGAAGAAGCTAAAGTCGAAGCAAATCGGATACTACGAACTGCTGAGATGCAGGTAGAGGCTATTAAAGATAATGCAAAAAAAGCAATTTATGAAGTTGAAGAATCAAAGGTTGCAGTATTGAGTCTTTATAATGATCTAGAAGAAAAAATACAACACTTAGCAGTAAGTAAACTAGAGATTGATGTTATAGAGTAATATTTATTGGAAAAAATGATAGAGTTCGGATGGATTCGAGAGGAGAAACGAGTCAATGGTTATTATTTATAAAGGTAAGGGGATATTAGTTTTTTTTTCACTTATTGTCTCTCTTTTGACCCTTATGCTAGTACAACCTACTTTAATCGAAAGTAATCAATATTTTCTTTCATTAGCACTATTGATTAGCGGAATATATAATTTTATGTTTACGCTGTTATTCCTTAAAAAAGATGAACGGCAATTATCAGAAGAAAAATTTCAAGCCATTTTATTGAATCGAAAATTAAAGTTTCCTAATAGAAAGTTTAATACTTTTACGATTAAGATGATGCGCATCATTTGGAATCCTAAAAGTTCATTCTTCTTTATTGATAATGCTACATGGACGTATATTTATGTTATTGCTTCCATGGTTGTATTTGTATTAAATCAATGAGGAACTCATTTTTTGAATGAGAGAAATAAAACATTAGCGAATCATTTAGATAGATACAGGAGATCTTAAAAGATGAGATTTTTTACAGAGTACAAAGATACTGTGACTGATTAGAAGAGTGAGAGTAATTCTAGTGTAATGGAAGGTAGTAACATTGTAGGATTTTTTTACACTTTTTGTTATACACTTTTCTCATCATACAAAGGAGACAGTTGTACGGACTCTATAATTTATAGACTTGATGATTGAAACGACCTCCAAAAGTTAGACCAAAAACCTAACTTTTGGAGGTCGTTATTTTTATGGCAAAATACAGTTTTGAATTTAAATTGAAAATGGTTCAAAAATACCTTAATGGAGAGGGAGGATACTCTTATCTGGCAAAGAAGTATAGAGTAAAAGCAGAGTCACAGATAAGAAAATGGGTCAATGGATATAAAGAGTTTGGTGGGGAGGGATTATTAAAAATACGTCAAAATAAGAAATACTCTGCTCAATTTAAGTTAGATGCGATAGAGTTATATCAAACGAGTGAAATGTCCTATCGTGAGGTAGCTAATGCCCTAGGTATTAATAAGCACCCACTGATTACCTCTTGGGTTCATAAGTTTCGAGAGGGCGGTGTTGAGGGACTTTCAAAACTGAAAGGACGTCCTTCTAACATGCCGAAGAAAAATAAAGAAGTAGAAAAGAAAATATCTAAAATCACTCCAAAAGAATCCGAACGTATTAAGGAATTAGAGAAACAAGTACGTTCACTTCAAATCGAGAATGCCTTTTTAAAAGAATTGAGGAAGCTGCGAAAACAGGAAGCCCAACAAAGACGCAAGAATCAATCACACGTATCATCGACAGCCTCCGACCGAGGCTCATTCAAATTAGTTGAGCTTCTTGAAACATTGAAATTCCCTAAGTCAACTTATATGTATTGGCAAAAACGGTTCGAACGTAGAAATCCAAATCAAAAAATTGAAGATGAAATGTTAGAAATCTGGAAAGAGCACAAAGATTATGGCTGCATCAGAATGAAAAAATAGCTGGAAAATCGCGGTTTTATCGTGAGCAAAAAGAAGATTCAACGGTTGATAAGAAAATTAACAATCGAAGTAAAATCCTACACTAAGAAGTCACATCGATATAATTCATATCGTGGAAAGTTGGGTACAGTTGCCAAAATTCGTATCCATTGTCCTTCATGTGGGTCTCACATCATTGTTTAAGCAATCTTATCAGTTAGGAATTATGCTAATAAAGAATTGAAAGTTTGCTCAACTAATTCTAAATCCTTTTTACTTAGGATTGAATTAATAATCAAACTTTTTTTTCCTAAGCATTCTTCTTCAATCAGTGGAACAGTGCTAAGGATTACATCAGCTTTCTTAAAATCTGGAGTAAAAATCAAATGATATTTTTTTGTGAAAGATATTTTTAGCAGGTTTGCCAAATAGTTAGAAAAAAGAGTCGATTGTTCTGAATAAATAGCAATATTGAAAACAGGAAGGTGTCCACTTAATGGCTCAAAAAGTATAATAAGGAGTAGGGAAACTAATTGGAAATTTTTATTTATGGGGAAATTGTTCGTTGCGATAATATTATCCCAAAATAGTAAAAACTTTCTATAATATATTGGATGAGATATGGCAATTTCTTCGAAACTCACGATACGAAGTAGCAAAAATAATTCATCGGTTATTGAAAAAAAATCATCCATTATAAATGATTTTTGAATGGTCTGGTAAACGATTTTTTTTTCATTCTTTTTAAGTTTTCTAAAACGTGACTCAAATAAAAAGATCCAGGAATCTCCCTCTGCTTGAAACACATTATTATTTTTTCTATTTAATCTAGTGATAAGATCGTATTCAATATAATCGGAAGCATAGACAAAAGTAATAAAAAAACTCCAATCTTCTACTGACCAGTAGTTTAAAAAAGATGGTTTCTCAGGGATAGAAAATTGATTAATGATCTCCTTTTGTTTTTCAGAAAGGAAAATTTTTTTTGCGAGAACTCCAGTTTCAAAGGCAAAAAAAGCCAATTTAAAAGTATAAATATCACGAGGGTTTAATGATTGCTTAGAAGCACGTAATATGTTTATTACATTTTTTTCAAGTTGAAAATATTCATTTTCAGGTAATAATTTTTCTAGCTGACGATGCGTGGAAACTAAAAAGTGAAAGTGAAACGAACGTATTGCTGTTTCATTCCCAGTTAATTTTATTCTATGTGAGTAGGTTATATGAATTTTATACTTATTTAGACTGACATTTATAGCTTTTATTTTTCTGCGTAATGTCGATTCGCTGATGTGCTGTTCTTCTAAAAAGTCAATTGAAATGACCTCTCTGTGTTGTAGAAGTCTTTGTAAAAGAATGAATGATAATTCTTGATTCGCATAATAATCAAGAACCCTTTTCAGGTTTCCTTTTTTTCGAACAAGTTTCAGTCCTAATCCAGGCTCAATTATCAATTGGCATTCATCTATCGTATATAATTTGGATATATCTTCTTTTAGCTTACGACAAATCGATTGTATTGTATCTAAACTAATTTTTCCCATAGGCGCAATAAAACTGGTTATTTCTTTTGTTGTTAAATAAGAAGAATTATCCAATAAATGGAGAATAATATTTTTTGCAACGAACTCTTTGTCTAATCCGAATAATGATTCAATCTCATAATGTTCAACGTTCATAAAACCCCTCCTTGTAATAAGAACATAATATAATGAAAATTTAATTAATACATGTCCTTTTTTTTATGTAATAAAAGTGATAAACGGAACAGAAAGGATAGAGTAAAATAATTATTTGAATAGATGAACTTCTCTTACTAATAGTGATATATCGTTTTTCTTTTATTCATTTCAAAAAAATAATATTTTTTATTTTTTATAAATTGTAAGATAATGATTTATTGTAATTTGATTAGAAAATAAGATTTGTGTTTTTCGTAAGGAGGGGAACTAATTAATTCAGAATATTCATTTTTGGCAATCCTGTCACACATGAAATAAGTATTCTAAATTACTCGTAGTACGATATTCTAATTTGAAAAGAAAAAACCATTAGAAAGAGTTAGACTCTATCCAATGGGAGTTAGATAACAATATTTTTAATAGAAATAACGAAAAGATTCAATTAGATGATAAGCTCTCCGAAAATACTAAAAAGACTGTCAATACAATAATGACAATCTTTTTTGTTTGCGGAGTGGTTCATAAAGTGTTCTCTTGCTCTTGAATGAGTTGTTGAATTTTTGCCTCAATGCGCAAAAGATCATTTTGATTGAGCAAGGGATCAATAATGACCGTTAAAGAATGGTCATCGTTTTCTTGCGCCAACGGACAGGTACTGACAATTAAATCAGCCTGTGCAAAATCATCAATAAAACGCAAATCATATTTGCTTTTAAAGTGAATATTAACTCGGTCAAATAAATATTTCGCAAAAAGACTGGATATTTCCGAATAAGTGGCAATTTCTAAAGAGTATAATCGTGTATCTAAAGGAACAAAGTGAACCGCAAGCATCAAGCTCGTAAATTTAAAGGCACTCGTATCAAGCGTAGGGATTTTTGAGCGGAAATCTTCCCAAAATTGTGTGAATTTATGATAAAAATAAGGATTGTGTTGTTGAAAATCTTCAAATTGGATGATCCGAAAGAGTTTAAAAAAATCGTCATCCAAAGAAATAAAATGGGAAAGAATTAAGGCCCGACTAATATTTTGATAGGCCATTTCTTTTTCCAAGCTCGTTAGTTGTTGGAATGGCATTTGAAATATTTGAATCCAGGTTTTTACTTCGAAATTAAATAAAGGTTTGATCATATTCCGCGAATCGATGCCAAAGTCTGCTTGAAAAAGGTTCGTTGCCATAGAAAACAACAAGAAAAAATACCAATCATCTAGCGACCAGTTATTTAGAAATGTTGGTTTCGCAGGGAAGTCGAACTGGTTAAACAATTTTCTGTCTTCTTCGGTCGGTTTTAAAGGGGAGCCTGAATGCACACCGTGTTCATGGGTGTAATAAATGAGTGAAAAAACATTTTGTTCATCGATTGTTAATCCTAGCTCGAGGTGAGCTTGGATTTTTTTTGTGCGTAATTCAAAGAATCCTTGGTTTTCAATTCCTGGAACGACAGGAAGCTGTCGATAGATTAAAAAAAGGAAGTAAAAATAAAAAGAACGAATAGCAATTTCAGAACCAACTAACTTTATTTTTTGAGCAAATGTGATGTGAATATGGTATTTATTTAAACTATGATTAATGGTCTTAATTTTACGTCGAAGAGTGGATTCACTGATATGTTGTTCCTCATAAAATTCGTAAGAAATGATTTCTCTATAATGAAAGAGTTTTTGAATCAAAGTATATGCGAGTTCTTGTGTGGCATAAAAATCAATAATTGTCTTTAAAGGAAGCGTGTTTCTGATAAAACGAACGCCAAGATTCGGATGGATAATTAATTCACAATCATCCGCGCTATGCAACGCTTTCAAATCTTCTCGTATCGTTCGGCAAGTTTGTAAGATCGTATCGTTACTGATACCGCTAATAAGTGAAGCCAACTCATTCGATGTGAGATAGCCTGAGGCGTTATCTAATAACTGTAACAACTGATTTTTTAGTAAGAAATCTCTATCCAACCCAAATAAAGATTTTGACTCTAGATGTTCACGTTTCAAGATAACCCCTCCTTATTTATGAACAGTATACTACAAAAATAGAAAACCATCATGTTCATTTATATGTAAAGGGTGTCTATCAAGATGAACATGAAAATATGATGAGAGAGTGCTAAAGTTAGATTAGAATTACATGACAAATAGTTGAGTTAGATGCAGTTTTGTATGGTTTTTGTTGTTCTGAAATTTTCATTTTTCTGTCTGTTACTATTTGAATAAATTCATAAGAAACTGTCACCCAGTGATAAGAAAAAAAGAGCAGGTCTGGGTTTAAAAGGGACTGAAATTTCGATTCCGGCTGTTTTTTTTCTTACAAAATGAAGAAAGGATAGGAGGGTAGACGATGAGAAAAAAAGGAATGATTTGGTTCACATTCATTTTGTTGCTTGCCAGCTTTATTCCCAACTTGATGCAAGCCTACGTGGTGAATGCCCAGTCAGCAAATGAAAATCATCAGACTGTGATTGAAACGGACGAATTGAGTGTTTCGACCGTTGTTCGACAAGTGGATGAACAATTCCATTGGGAAATAAAATATCAATTGGATGTTTCTGAGGAAAATACGACAAAACGTCCAAAATTTAAGTTATTCAATGGCGATGCTGACACGGACGCAAATCTAGTGGCCCCTCAAGAAATCCAAGGATGGGGGTACAGTCAAGACAACTGGTTTATGCCAGAAGGACTGTCCACCTCTTCTGAAGGCACAATTGTTGTAACAACTGATTTATCCGTCCAGCATTTAAATTTGCGTGTGCAAATCGATGAAGAAGTGACACATAAGATAGAAGTAGAAAAAACAATCGAAGGGGCAGCGGCACAAACGACAGCAACCACTGATTTGGCTTTAAGTGAAGAAGCTGAAATGGCACAAGCACCGCCAACAGAAACAATCATTGAAACGGTGGAAGAAACAATCGTTACTGAAAATATCTTAGAAGCACCTGATTCGAATACTCATCAATTGTCCGCTCCGAAAGTCACGAGTGAAGTTGACCAGACAAATAAAAAGCCAAATGTCGTCGAGCAATCGCAAGAGGAAACAGAGCCCCCAATATCGAGTGAAGAAGAATCTTCCCCAAGTGATACCCGCTCGGAAGAAGGTAGTGGTGAATTGGATCGCCCGATTACATTTCCCAATCCCTATGCTAGTCGTATGGCTGCTTTCCCAACAGTAAGCCCGGGTCTCTTGTCAACTGAAATTACTAATGGATTTGAGTACACGACCAATGAATTTGGTCGCTTTCCGACGCATGGCACGGATCCTGTAGGTAATTCAACCGATCCAGTAAACAATTTCAATTTTGGTGTACAGGTTCCAAGCGGTACGACTCCAGTAGTTGAAAATATTCTCTCAGGAGGATTAACATTTGAAGGAGGCTACCATAGTTATGATTTGTCAAATTTTCCAACCAATGCTTTGTTGAAAAAGACTGTCAAGCCGACAGCGAACCCAACGGAATTTGAAATTACCTTAGACGTCATTGGAGCAACGAATCGAACGGTCAATAACATTGATGTTGTTTTTGTCATTGATAAGTCAGGAAGTATGAATAGTGAAAATCGTTGGGCAAAATTAAAAACTGAATTAGCAAAATTCTCGAAAGCGTTGATTGAGTCCAGTTTTGAGGAAGACAATATTCGAATGGGGTTAGTAGCATTTGATGATTTAAAAACGTCTAATCCAACTCGTTACACTTCTCGAGCGCGAATTGCCGATTTTTCCAGTGGAAACTCAACCACAAGCATTACAGGTTTTACGTCCGATTATAACCGCTTTGATGCGACGAAAACAAATGGACATTACTTGCTGAAAAATGATGACCCAGAAGGTGGAACGCCACTTTTCCTAGGGATTGATGCAGGTTTAGAGCTGTTAACCAAGGAAAGCTTCGGTGCACGATCAGATGCTCGAAAAGTGTTAATTGTGCTTTCGGATGGGATTGCAACTTATGCACCGACCCAAATGTATTTAAATAATGGGTTGAATAGTTTAGCAAAAACAAAACAAAACAATTCAATTCAATATTTAACAAATACAACTGGAGGAACTTGGCCAAATCAAACAAACACCCATGTCATTGGTGATGGACAAGAAACCGATATTAACTTATTACCACCGAACCAAAGTAACTCAAATAGAAGAAATGTAATTAACTTGACGAATAACTTTATCACCTCTCGTAGAAGTTCTAGTTATTTACCGATTTCAATTGGTCTAGGCTTATCAGGAGATTATGTGAATCAAGCAAAAGGAATTTTAAGAAACTTTGCAGGAGGTTCCATTACTAACCCTAATGACCCGGGAAATTTCTTTGATACAGCAGTAGATGATCTAGATGATGCACTTGACAAAGTCCGAACCTTGATTTTGACCCTTCATGATATGATTCGTGATGGAACAATTACGGATCCTATGAGTCAATTTGTCGAATTGATTGGTGGTACGGTTAAGACCTTTGCCTTGACTTTGAATACAGGGACACATTCTTTGACGGCTACGCCTGCGCTCTATGCGAACGGAACAATGAATGCTGGAGCCCCGCAGTATGCTAAAAATGCGGTCCTTGACCAAACTTCAAATCCACTAACAGTAACGAATTTGTATTTAAGTGGTCAAGATGATTTGAGATACGGCTATCGTATAGTTTACACGGTCGAACTAAAAGAAGCATATCAAGATGGTTTGTTCTATCCAGCCAATGGACGGACAACACTGACCGCTACGAATATTGCGGATCCACTTGATTTTGCGATTCCTTCTGTTCGGTATAAGCAATCCATCAACCTTCCCGTTGAAAAAATCTGGATTGACGACAATAACAGTTGGCAGACGAGACAAGACATTACCTTGCAATTGCAAAAACAAACGGGTGGGACATGGGTAGATGTTACAGGTCAATCATTTGCTATTGCAAAAACAGCTACCGGTAATGATTTAAAACATACTTTTAGTAATTTACCAGCCTATCAAAATGGGACGCCGATTCAGTATCGAATAGTTGAAACGCCTACACGAGTCAATGGCTACAAAAAAGCCGTCTACACACCGGCTTCGATTCAGGCGAACGTGGCGAATCCATCCTTGAAAGTCACGAATGAGTTGGCTGTACTGAAATTAGGTAAATTCACGAAAATCAATGCAGCCGGTGATGGCTTACAAGGTGTGAAATTTAAGTTATTCCGTGCAGATGGAACAACTCAAATTGGAACAGAAAAAACCTCGACTGCAAGTGGTGAAGTTGATTTTAGTGATCTCTCCTTACCAGTAGGGACCTATATTCTAAAAGAAACGACTACGTTACCAGGATATCAACCAATGGCCGATCGAACCCTTACGATTACGGATTCAGAGACGACGGAAGTCAATCTCGTTCTTTCGGGGATGGATGATCGACCAAATCAAAATGGCAACCAAATCGTCAACCAGTTGAAACCATTTGATTTAAAAGTAACGAAAGAAGATAGTCATGGGAATGCGTTAGAAGGAGCTGAATTTAGCCTGACGCCAGTAACAGAAGGCATGACTGCAACAGTTGACGACAACCTGTTCACTTTTGCAGGACTAAAACCAGGAACATACACGCTCACTGAAACGAAAGTGCCAAATGGTTATTTAGGCATTGAACCATTAACCCTGGTGATTGACTCGCAAGGAAAGGTTACGATTGACAATGTCCTGCATGCCGTGGAAACAGATGGTACACATAACGTGATTCGCTTGACGGTTAAGAACCGTGGAAAAGGGACCTTGCCTTCAACGGGTGGTCACGGCACACAGCAATACCTAGTCGCGACGATTGTTTTAGGCAGCTTACTCGGTTTGGTAGGCGCTTATTATCTCTACCGCAATCGAAAGGAGGCGAAGTAAGATGAAATTAAGGAAGCTTTTCATTAGTCTAGCCGCTGTCGCTCTTTTGATACCTTTAGGAAATCTGGGTCAAAAAGAAGTTCAGGCTGCGGAACAATCAGAAGAAGTCACTTTTATCTTACATAAGCGCGTCTTTCTTGATGCGAATCAGACGCTTTCTTTGAAACCAAATAGTGGCTTGGAAATAACCACCGGCGATTTAGCCGATCCAACGAAAACCTATGGACAAAATGGTGTCGTCTTTGAGGTCTATGATGCGACAGCTTATGTTTCTGATTTACTGTTGACGTATCGTTTGGAAGAAGTCATGCAAGCCATTTTAGATGCGGATCCAGTCGAATTAAGAAAAAACATAACGGCAGAAAACTTATTGGCCGAAGTCACAACCGCGCGAGTAGAAGATGAGAATGGCATCGCAATGGTGACACTCGATTTTCGTGAAGTTGAAACGGAAAATTCTGCCATTCTCTTTTTACAAAAAGAGAATACACCACCAGGGACGGTGATTCGAGAAGTATCTGCGCCCATGTTGGTAAGTTTGCCGATTGAAGATCCTTTCAACGAGAATGCGTTTTTATCAACAATTCACTTATATCCAAAAGGCGTGTTACGAGGGCGATTACCACAAACAGGAGGCGAAACCCCTACTCCGACACCAACACCAACACCAACGCCGAAACCATTACCGCAAACAGGTGGACGCTTACCACAAACGGGTGAAGCGAAGACCATGATGGGGTTGCTAGGCATTGTCATTGTTGGATCGGTCCTCATTTTTTGGAAAAAACGAGGATGGAAAGACGAAGCAAAGTAAAGAAAAATAGAGAAAATGGGAGGAAATAAAAATGCGTACAGGAAGAAAGATTTGGAAAATCATTGTTGCCTCGTTACTAATCGTTCCATTGTTTGTCGGAGGATTGAGTGCTTTTGCAGTTGATGAAGCACCAACAACAGCGGCTGTTACTGTCCATAAACGTGTCTTTCAAGATAAGATCCCTGAAGGTTATCCAAAACAAAATACGGGGTCAGAAATGAATGATTTTGGCGGGGATCCTTTGGCAGGAGCAGAGTTTACAGTCTATGACGTAACAACTAAATACCATGCGGCACTTGCTGTTCCAGGCGCGACACAAACAAGTGCAATGGATGCGGTGATTGCACAATATCCAGGAGCGCCAGGAACATTCACTCCTCTACAAGCACATGAAACAGTAGCTGGAACAGGGACAGCGGTTTTTGCTGGCTTGCCACTTAAGTCTGGTGGAAAAGATGCAGCATACTTATTCGTTGAAACGAAAACACCAGATAGTCCAACAATTATTCAAACTGCAGCACCATTTATTTTAGCAATGCCAATTTACACAGCGGCTGGGGCAGATGGTCAATTAAACACTGATATCCATGTTTATCCTAAGAACGTCAAAGCAGACAATAAAAAAGAAATGACCAATGTGGATGCTTTTGACTCTGTAACGGTAAATGGCGTAGCACATCCAAATGTCCAAATTGGGGATACCTTAAGTTATCAACTGACGATTCATATTCCGGCAGATATTGATAAAAAAGCAACTTTTGAGATTCTTGACCGACCAGGTGCAGGCATGGCAGTTGCAAATCCAGTGAATGTGGTTGTCACTGGGCTGACACTCGATGATGATTATGAGCTAGACATTTCTTCAGATAGAGACGCGCTTGACATCTCTTTGGATACGAGTAGCGAAGCAGTGAAGGCGCTTGCGGGTAAAACGTTGATCATCACTTATGACATGGTTTTAACTGCAGAAGCGATTCCTGATACGGTCATTGATAACCATGCGAGTATCAAAGTGAATGGTGAAACAACAATTGATATGACGCCCCCTCCAGGAGTTGTAACGGGCGGAAAACAATTCATCAAACGCGATGCGCATACAGAAAAGGCATTAGAGGGAGCGAAATTTAAAGTTTCGCAAGGAAGTAATTGGGCGAAATTCACGTTAAATTCGAAAGGGGAATATGCATTTAACGGTTGGGGAACGGAAGCCGAAGCGACTGAAATTACTTCAGCTACAACTACTGGTAGCATTAAAGTCATTGGTTTAACCCAAGGGAACTATCAATTGAAAGAAACGGTTGCTCCAAATGGTTATGTGTTACTCGCTGAACCCGTAGACTTTGAAGTTGTGTATGAACAATACGCAGATGAAGAATACATCGACATTGTCGGAAACGTGCCAAAAGGCTTGCTTCCTTCAACCGGTGGAACTGGGATTTATAGCTTCCTAATCATTGGCGCGATGATGATGGCGGGCGCATATATTTGGTTCAAACGTTCAAAAGAACAAGCAGAAGTCTAAAAACAATTGAATCAACGGATTGAGGTACAGCCCCTTGTACCTCAATTGTTTAAAAATTAACGGTGGGATGGAAGGTACTCTGTCTCACCGTTAATTTTTAAACTAAGAGCAAGGAATGGAGTGAGAAGCGATGCCCAACAAGCAAAACCAAAGCGAAAAATTAAAAAAAGAACGATTGAATCTCATGTTAAAGTTATTGATGTCGCTTCTATTTCTTACCGGTGCCATTGTCTTTTCCTATCCATTTGTCTCCGATGCAATCAACAATTACTACGATCAAAAGAATTTAGAAAAACTACAAATCGAGACAGAAAAACAAAACATTGAGCAATTAAAAAAACAAAAAGCAGCTTTAGAAAAAGAAAATCAAGCACTTTTGGCACAAGGGAAGTTAAACAATATTCCTGGCATGGGTTTGGTGGAAGACCCGTTTGACGCGGCAGTCGGTCAAGCGGAAGATCCAGGTGTGGCATATTTTGAGAAGTATACAGTAGGGGCGGTCTATATCCCGACGATTAATGTGAGCTTACCACTTTTTAGAGAAACAAATAATCAATTGTTAGAAAAAGGGGCAACTATTTTACAAGGGACTTCTTTTCCAATTGGCGGAGTGGATACGCATTCTGTGATTACCGGACATAGCGGGCTTCCTGATAAGAAGTTGTTTACGGATTTAGAGAAATTAAAGATGGGAGATCTCTTCTTTATTGATATTGCTGGGGAGAAGCTCGCCTATCAGGTGATGGCATTTGCGACGGTTTTACCGAATGAACTTGATGCGGTGAAAATCAAAGATGGGGAAGATCTGGTGACTTTATTGACCTGCACACCTTATATGATTAATACGCATCGTTTACTAGTCACTGGTGAAAGAGTTCCCTATCCTGAAGAAACAATCAAAAAAGAAATAAAAGATACCCAAACCTATCATAAACGTCGCTTTCAGCGCTATATGCTGGCGATTCCTCTTTTTTTTCTTAGTGTTTTTTATTGGATGTGGCGAAAGTTTGTCTATTATCAAAGCATTAAATATCGTTACAATTTGGCTTTTTATGTGTTTGAAAATGGCCAACCCCAAAAAGAGGTACCTTTTCGATTGATGGACAAAAAGGGGAAGGAGGCGATCGAGGTGTCAGGTCACCCGTTGATTGTTCGAAGTGACGATCAGGGGTGGGTTTGTTTCTCTCCAATCCCAGGTGGTCGATATACGGTCGTTTGCCAAGGAGGAAGAAAACAAAAAATTAGAGCGAAAATCTACTTTTTAAAAGCGGAGTATTTTCAACTGAAGGTTGGTTATCGACAACTAAAAAAACGACCGTCTGATGGTCGTTATATAATAGACGAGGTGAAAAACAATGGCGAGGAAAAAAACTAAAAATCAGGCCTTTGTGAAAGTTATGATGATTCTTTTGTTTTTAGTTGGGAGTTTGATTATGCTTTATCCATTTTACATTGATGCCTTGAACGACTTGATCGATCAAAGGAGGATGGAACACTATCAAAAAAAAGAGAAGGCAGAGTATGAAGCGCAACAACGCCAATTAATCGAAGCAAACGAAAAACTGGCAGCGACGGGGCTCTCTTTTGGGGCAGACCCTTTCGGAGAAGTTGCGAACAGTCAAATTTCGCAAAAAGAATACGAGGAGCATCTGATTGGGCAAGTGAATATACCTAAACTAGCGTTGGATATTCCCTTGTTTGATACAACGACGCCCAGTTTTTTAGAAGCAGGCGCAACCGTCATCAACGGGACTTCTTATCCAGTTGGTGGTGCGGGCACGCATGCGGTCATTTCTGCTCATCGAGGCCTACCAGAACGGGAGTTGTTTACCAATTTACCCAAGTTAGAAGCCGGTGATTTGTTTTTGCTAAAAGTTTTAGGCGAAACGCTTGCTTATGAAGTTCAACGAATCGAAGTCGTGGAACCAGATGAAACTTCTTCCTTGAAGATCGTGCCTGACGCCGATTTAGTAACACTAGTGACTTGTACGCCCTATATGATTAATTCACATCGCTTACTAGTGACTGGTCACCGCGTCCCCTATACGCCGGCTGTGGCGAAAGTGGCCGCTAAAGGCGATCGTTTTCGGAAATTCAAACAAATGGCGATTTTATTGGGGATGCTTGGACTTATTTTTGGCGGCTGTTTTATTTTGTTCCGTGTAATTCAACGAGAAAGACTCAAAAAAGTTCGTTTTGATTTGTCTTTAAACGTCCCAGAATTACGAAATCAGACATTACAATTGTCTGACTCAAAAGGCAAAACACCACTCCTTAGAAAGGGAAATCCCTTCATTATTCAAGTGGATAACCACGGCGAGGCTTGTTTTTCAAATATTCCTGGTGGGGTGTATCGAATATTGATTTTAGAACAAAAAAAACAATTTAAAGCGGGAATTAAAAGAAGCGGACAGCAACCAAAAGTTTATTCGAAAATCAAAAAAACGCGGACGACGTTCAGAAAAGAAAAAGTAGTTTTCGAATCCTAAAAGTGTAAAAGATACGGGGGATGTCTTTTCAGTGTGAAAAGAGGAAGGGGCTAAGACAATTCGCTTAGCTCCTGCCTCTTTTATTTCTTTGTTTTTTTCTCTTTTTGAATCGTCATGATTGTTAAGGGGATCGTAAGGACGAGATAGCCGATGATGCTTACAACGAGGTAAGTAAAAAATCTATTTTGAATCTGTAACAGATTTGTGAGTGGCATTGCAATGAGGATAGATAGAAAATAGAGCACAAATAATTGAACAAAACGTTTCATTGACATTTGACAACCTTCTTTTCATAAATAGTAACCTCATTGTAGCGAAGATTTCGAAAAAAGCAAAAAAAGATGATTTTTTCGATGTTCTTTTTTGAAACTTGATAGGTATCAAGTAAAGATTCGAAAATCCTCGTTATACTGAGTTCAGTTAAAAGAATAAAGGAGCGAAAGAAGATGCAAAAAATAATCTTACAATTAGAAGAACTGGTTTGTCCAACTTGTTTACAAAAAATTGAAACAGCCGTAGGGAATCTCTCAGGAGTAACAAACTTGAAAGTATTGTTTAATGCGAGTAAAGTAAAGGCAGAGATTGATCCTCAACAAACTTCTGTGGATGAAGTGGCCAAGGTGATTGAATCGGTTGGCTTTGAGGTATTAAGTAAAAAAGTCCGATAAGCAAAGGAGTGTTTTAATGGTAGAAGAACATTTATGTGTGACTTTAGTCCCCTTGTTTAATCATTTAGCGATTGAGGAACAGCGACTCATTAATCAATTGGCCCGTCATCGCAATTTTGAAAAGGGCGAGCAAATTATGGCGCCTCATAGTACAGAATATCTAGCAATCGTTGCTCGAGGCTCAATGAAAGTCTACCAACTTTCATCAAATGGCAAAGAACAGCTTTTGCGTGTGGTGGAACCTGGAGGCTATGAAGGAGAGAATACCATATTTGGAGCGAAAAATGAAAACTTATTTGCAGAGGCGCTACAAAAAACACAAATCTGTTTAATTCAAAAAAACGATTTTCAACAGCTCTTGCAGCAATTTCCAGAATTGAGTTTAAAATTATTAAAACTAACCGCGCAAAAAGTGATTCATTTAGAACAGCAGTCGCAGTTTTTAATGATGGAAAAAATTGAAGAGCGTTTAGCAAATTATTTGGTCGATTTGGCCAAGGCACAAGAAAGTCAATCAGTTGTGTTACCAATGAAAAAGAAAGAATTAGCGACCTTTTTAGGTACGACGCCAGAGACTCTCTCTCGAAAACTACGCTTATTAGAAGACAGCGGCTATATAAAAATGAATCGCAAGAAAATGGAACTCTTAGACATGGAAAGTTTAGTCGAAATCTAAACTTTTCATGTTTTTCTATTTTTTTTGTGTAAGATTCGTTACAATAGGGAAGATGAAGAAGAAAGGAAGAATTTTGATGGAAGCAATGAATCAAATGACATTTAAAGAACTCAAAGAAATGGTTGCAAAATTAGAAGAACAAAAAGTCGCTGATGAGACGAAAGTATTTTTGGATACCGGTTGGGATAGTATTCAAGAAATGCTTTCAGGCAGCCTTTTGGTTGAAGAGGCACAAGTTTTTGAGATTGAAGATGAACTAAATGGCGAAGTTTTTCAAGGGTATTGTCTTTTAGAAAAGTCTGAAAAAATGCAGGCAAGTGGACCCGCTGAAAAGGTTATTGTGTTAAAAAACCTTTATTAAATCATTAAGAGGAGGCAAAAAAGTGTCAGAGCTCATTCCTTTTCCAGAAAAAGCTGAACAATTAAGTGTCAGCGGTACTCGAAAAATGTTAGCACATGATTATCTTGCAGCGAAAAAAGACTTTCTACTACTCTATGAAATGTCTCCAGATTTCACAAACGTGCAAAAACTTGTAGAAGCTTTGCGGCTGCTAGGAAACTTCGAAGAGGCCGTTTTTTTTGCGAAAGAATACGAAGCAAATTATTTGTCAGAAGAAGACACGTTGAAAGACTATTTGCGTCTTTTGTTGCTGGATGGTCAATATTTAAAGGTTCATCAGCTGTTACAAATAAAGCCCGATGAAAGACTTCAAAAAGAATTGTTGCAATTAGAAGCAGCCCAGAACTTAATTGGTACCAATGAATATGACGAAAAGAAACGACAATTGGCCGCTTGGGATCAAAAAGGGTTGCCTGTCTTAGGGACCGTCTGGAGTGCGTGGTTAAAAAGACTCACTTTGGCTCAATTGATTCATTTAGCGAAAATCTATTTAGTGGGTGCGCAAAATCCTTTTTTACCACCAAAACTAATTGAGGAGCTTTTGACTTGTGGGGTCAAAGAAAAAATCTTAATGGGCACCTTGCTTCATAAAAAAAAACAAGTGGATATTTCCTGCTTGTCGACGCTTGAAAAAAGTCGGGAACTTCAGTTGTTGTTGCAACTAATCGCTGAAACTTGGGAAAATCAAGATCCGCAAATGGCCGAAGGAATTGCGTTAGAAGCGCAAGCGCATTTTGCTTTATTGTACCCTTTTTTACCACCATTAAAAGAGATTCCAGCATGGGCGGAGAGCTACCGGTTAGAATATCTGGGAATGTTTGGTGACGAAAAAGCACTGGAAACCTTGCAAAGTTATACCGAAATTCAAAAACGAAAACAAAAATTACGAGAAATCTATCAAGACTTGTCGTAAAAGAGAATTTTAGAGGAATCATGTTTACTTTTAGCACGGCTTGGTGTACTATTTAAAGGTATGCATAGAGTTATTTAATATGTAAATCAATTAGTTATTCGGAGGGAAACACATGACTGCAAAATGGGAAACAACTGCCACTAATGAAGGCGTACTAACATTTTCTGTTGAACAAAAAGAAATCCAAAAAGGCTTAACTACAGCTTTTAATCGTGTAAAGAAAAATCTAAACGTACCTGGCTTCCGTAAAGGAAAAGTAAGCCGTACGGTTTTTGATCGCATGTACGGAGAAGAATCATTATATGAAGATGCGTTAAATGCGGTATTACCTGCAATCTATGAAGCAGCAATTGCAGAAGCGGGCATTGATCCAGTCTCTCAACCTGAAATTGGTGTAGAAAGCATGAATAAAGGGGAAGATTGGGTCGTAACAGCAAAAGTAACGGTGAAACCTGAAGTAAAATTAGGTGAATACAAAAACTTAACCGTTGAAAAACAAGACCGTGAAGTGACAGAAGCAGACGTAGACGCGCGTTTAGAAGGATTACAAGCACAACACGCAGAATTAGTTGTGAAAGAAGACGAAGCGGTAAACGGCGACACCACAGTGATTGATTTTGAAGGATTTGTTGGTGAAGAAGCTTTTGAAGGTGGAAAAGGCGAGAACTATTCATTAGAATTAGGTTCCGGTTCATTCATTCCAGGTTTTGAAGAACAATTAGTTGGGAAAAAAGCGGGCGAAAGCTTAGATGTTACTGTGACTTTCCCAGAAGACTATCAAGCAGAAGACTTAGCTGGTAAAGAAGCAGTCTTTAAAGTAACAATTCACGAAGTAAAAGGCAAAGAGTTACCAGAGCTAGACGACGAGTTTGCAAAAGATGTCGATGATTCTGTAGAAACACTTGCGGAATTACGTGAAAAATTCTTAGCTGAAATCAAAGAAAACAAAGAAGCAGCAGCGAAAGATGCCGTTGAAGAAGCTGCCATCCGTATGGCAGTAGAAAATGCTGAAATTGTTGAATTACCACATGTAATGGTACATGATGAAGTTCATCGCGCAATGGAAGAATTCTTAAACAATATGCAACGTCAAGGCATCGCGCCAGAAATGTACTACCAATTAACGGGTTCAACGGAAGCTGACCTTCATAAACAATTTGAAGGTGAAGCGGATAACCGTGTGAAAACAAACTTAGTGATTGAAGCAATTGCGAAGGCAGAAGGCTTTGAAGCAACAACGGAAGAAATTGAAGCTGAAATCAAAGACTTGGCTGAAAACTACAATATGCCTGAAGCACAAGTACGTCGTGTCTTATCAGAAGATATGCTAAAACATGACATTACAATGAAAAAAGCAGTTGAAGCAATTACGTCAACAGCTGTGGAAGCAGAGTAATTTAAACAAACATCAAAGGACTGTGACGCGTGTCATGGTCCTCTTTGATTTAATTAGAAGAAAAGTCGTATCGTTCTTTAGATTTATTTAAGGCAATTGATTGAAAGTCTTTTGCTTTTAATTGAACTATGATAGAATGTGCAAAGATTGTTAAATTAAGCTTTTCTTTTCGATTGTTGATTGATTGAAAGAAAAACAAGGAGTGAACACCGTGTACGAAAATACAAAAGGAAATGATCCAGTACGTTGCTCTTTTTGTGGAAAAGCACAAGAAGAAGTACGAAAAATCGTCGCTGGTCCAGGTGTCTACATCTGTGATGAATGTATCGAATTATGTAAAGACATTATAGACGAAGAATTCTATGAATCAGAAGCCGTTTTTGATTTTATGGAGGTTCCAAAACCGAAAGAATTACTCGAAACCTTAGATCAATATGTGATTGGTCAAGAGCGTGCCAAACGTGCCTTGGCAGTTGCTGTCTACAACCACTATAAACGCGTCAATTCTGAGATGGAAGAAGACGAAGTGGAATTGCAAAAGAGTAATATTTGCTTAATCGGTCCGACTGGCTCAGGAAAAACATTCTTGGCGCAAACATTAGCACGTAGTTTAAACGTTCCTTTTGCTATTGCAGATGCGACAAGTTTAACGGAAGCAGGCTATGTGGGTGAAGACGTTGAGAACATTTTATTAAAACTACTACAATCAGCAGATTATGATGTCGCTCGCGCAGAAAAAGGCATTATTTATATTGATGAAATTGATAAGATTGCTCGAAAAGGCGAGAATGTTTCGATTACACGGGATGTTTCTGGTGAAGGCGTGCAACAAGCCTTACTAAAAATATTAGAAGGAACGGTTGCAGCGGTTCCGCCACAAGGAGGACGAAAACACCCACAACAAGAAATGATTCAAATTGATACGACGAATATTTTGTTTATTGTCGGCGGTGCTTTTGACGGGATTGAGACCATTGTCAAAAATCGAATGGGCGAAAAAACAATTGGTTTTGGCGCAAACAATCAAGCCATTGGGGATGAAGAAAGTATTATGAAATATATTATCCCTGAAGACTTATTAAAGTTCGGTTTAATCCCAGAATTTATTGGACGTTTACCGGTCATGTCTGCCTTAGACAAACTGACAGAAGACGATTTGGTTCGTATTTTAACGGAACCGAAAAACGCGTTGGTAAAACAATACCAAAAATTACTCGAATTAGACGACACCGTGCTTGAATTTGATGAAAAAGCCTTGCATGCCATTGCAGCGAAAGCAATTGAAAGAAATACAGGTGCCCGCGGCTTACGTTCAATTATTGAAGACATTATGATGGATGTCATGTTTGAGATTCCATCTCAAGAAGAAGTTCAAAAAGTGGTCATTACCGAAGCAGCTGCGAAGGAAGAAGGCCAACCAGAAATTTTCTATCAAGAGAAAAAAGTTGGATAAATCAATGATCGCTAGCCAGATTGCGTGTTTCACAATCTGGCTAATCATTTTGTAAAAAAAGGAGTGAAAAAGATGAATGTCCATTCTGCAGAAATCATTATTAGTGCAGTTTCTCCCGCACAATATCCAGAGACTCAATTGCCAGAAGTTGCTTTGGCAGGTCGCTCGAATGTCGGGAAATCTTCATTTATTAATACATTAATTAATCGAAAAAATTTGGCTCGAACCTCTTCTAAGCCTGGAAAAACGCAAACATTGAATTTTTATTTAATTGAAAATGCCTTACATTTTGTTGATGTGCCAGGATATGGTTATGCCAAAGTTTCAAAAACAGAACGAGAAAAATGGGGAACGATGATTGAAACCTATCTTACACAACGCAAGCAATTGCGAGCCGTTGTTTCTTTAGTGGATCTACGGCATACCCCGACGGATGAAGATATTCAAATGTATCAATTCCTAAAATACTATGACATTCCTGTGATTGTCGTCGCGACGAAAGCGGACAAAATTCCTAGAGGGAAATGGAATAAGCATGAAAGTATTGTGAAGAAGGCTTTGGAATTTGAGCCAACGGATGATTTCATCCTTTTTTCATCCGAAACAAAGATGGGGAAAGATGCTGCTTGGGCGGCAATTGAAAAACGTTTAGTCTAAAAAAAGAGCGAGTCGCATGGACTCGCTCTTTTTTTATTGATTCTTTTCTTTTTTACTTTCTTTTGGCTTTGGATTTAAGAAACGTTCGATGTCTTGTTGGCGTTTGTCTTCTCGTTTTTCCTTTTCTTCTGGTAAAACTGCAAATGCTTCGAACATTTTATCTAAAGAATCCTCTCGCTGAAACTTCAAGCCCATGCTTTCTTCCTCCTAGCGCCTCGCACTTACTGTAATAAGAACGAACGACGTGTTTTCTTCTCGACTCCAGTTAGCTTCTCTAATCGCTTATCAATTCGACGAATGATCCCTTCAGACGCTTCAAAAGCTGTAATGTTTTTTCTGGCTTTTAAAAGGAGTTCGCGTTCTTTTGATATCCGTTTTTTTCTTCGATAAAGGTTCGCTAAACGTTCGACATACTCGTAATGGGTATAGTCTGTTTGGCTAATGAGAAAGAGTAGTAAATCTTCCGCCTTTTCAAAGTCATTATTTGTATAATAGTTAATCGATTCGCGATAAAGTTTAATTTCCAGCTCGTTCAAGAGTTGCGCTTTTTCTTTATTCGCTTTCCACTCATTAATTGAGATTTTCCCTTTGATTTCACCATAATGATCATAAATAAAAATGACAGGGACATCGTTTGGATGGCAGGGTGTTTCTGAAATTTTTTTCATCGCATTCAACCTCTTTATCGCTTACTTAAGTTAACTATACTATATTCATAATAAAATTACTAGACTCGGTCACTTGGAAAGACAGGAAAAAAGGCTTTCTTAATTCTTTCCTTACTTTAATTTTCGTAACTGAAAATAGCCAATCATTTCCGATAGTCCCATAAAGAGTAGAACGCTTCCGACTAAGGTCATGATGCTTGTAATGGCGTTAAACATTAGAATAAGCCCAATGATCACCAGAATTCCTCCATAAATAATCCAAGGAAGGAAGGGTTGGTTCATTTGCTTAAAGCGAAAAGATTGTGAAATCCGCATGACGCCATTGATTAGAATCATCACACCAAGGAGAATGGTTGTGAGTGTTAATAAGGGTTTTGCTAAAACAAGTACTGCGAGAGCTGCAATCACGAATAAGAGTCCAAAATAAAATTCAAACCCCATTTGCTGACTTTGCTGCTTGTGTCTGAAGCCTGATAAGAGATTTAGGATGCCGAAAAAGGCAAGGTAGCCGGCGATTAAATAAATCACCCATTTGGTAAATTGTTGTGGATAGACCAAAGCTAGCAATCCTGTAATAAAATAAATCAGAGCCCTTAAAAAAGTATAGCGTTGAAATTGCCGTAATAAACGATTCATGTGATTTTCTCCCTTCTAAAAACCGTATTTCTTCTATCCTTATTTTACCAAAGAAAGCGAGACTTAGAAATCATTTTTACTTGTTCTTTAAAAAGAATGAATGGATTGAAGCATCGGCAAAAAAACTATGGTAAACTAGGAGAGAAGGAGTGGTGTCTGTGAGTATTTTTACAGGAGTGTTAGGCTTATTTACGATTATTTTATATACGTATTTTATCTTGCTCCGCCGTGAATTAATTTTTGTCAGTAAAAGACGCTCGAAAGTGATGATTCTTTTACCAGTTTTTGCAGCACTCTTTCTCTTTTTATCTTCTTTGTCCGTGACGAATTGGGATGGATGGCTACAAGGCCTTTTTTCGAGCCTGATTGTCTTAACTTACCTCTTTCATCATCGAGGTTTAGCCGAGAATCGTTTAGTCTTACATTCTTTAGATAATAAAGGAATCAGATATGAAGAAATTGATCGTGTCGTTATTTTACACGATGCAAAAAAACAAGAAATAAAAATTAATTTCTTTCGAAGAGGGTTACGTCTCCCTCTCTTTCAACTGAATCACTCGTTAGAAGAATTACTGCCTTTTTTAACCAAACGTTTAAAAAAGGGGACTACGATAGATATTATCTTCGATTAGGCCGAGTCAATCAGACTTGCTTTTTCTAATACGAAAGAAACCCTTGAAATCACTTTTGATTTTAAGGTTTTTTTCTTTCTTTTCATTCTGTTAAGAAGTAAAAAATCGAAGGAAAGATATGGTACACTAATCGAAGAAAGGGAAAGGAGGTTTTTATGTTTGGAGTATTTATGAAAAAATGGCTGCCTTGGGTTGTGGGTCTGCTGTGCTTTTTTCTTTTCTTTCGTTTCACGCTTCCAATGGTCGTCAAAGGAGACTCGATGGTTCCTAATCTATTTGAAAATCAACGTCTCTTAGTCGTTAAAAATACGCGGATTGCACGTTTTGATTTCATTATTTTTAATGATCCACAGACAAAGAAACCTTTAGTGAAACGAGTAATTGGTCTACCAGGGGAAACGATTGCCTATACATCTGATCAATTATTTGTTGAAGGAGAAAAACTTGCAGAGCCTTTTTTAGTAGCGCTTATGGAAGCACTCGCACAAGAGACTCAACTAACAGGCGACATCAAGGAACAAAAGATACCAGAAAACGCGTATTTCGTTTTGGGAGATAATCGGAAAATCTCCCGCGATAGTCGGATGTTCGGTGTTATTCAACAAGAAGAAATCATCGGGGAAGCCAAACTCTCTTTTTGGCCTCTGAATCAAATAGAATGGTTACCATAATCAAAAAGGAGGGAATCTCTTGTCATTACAATTTATAATCGGTGATGGACAAACGAATCACCACGAGGCAATTATCAATCAGGCGCTCGAATGGTTAGCGGTACCTGACCAGGAAGTTTTTTTCTTGGTTCCAAACTATAATAAGTTTGAACGAGAAATGGAACTTTTAAGTAGCTTAAAGGCCAAAAATCTATCGAATCATTTTAGTACGATTCGTAGCCAAGTTTATAGTTTTCATCGCTTAGCGTGGTATTTTCTGCAAAGGACTGGCCAATTGGGAAAAGAACCGATTACAGATGCAGGGGCATTATTATTGATGCGAAAAGTCCTGGATCGACTAGAGGATCAGCTTGTTTTGTATCGAAGTGAAGTTCGTCAAACAGGCTTTATTCGTCAATTATTGGATTTATACCAAGAATTCCAACTGGGAAATATTGCTGCAGGCAGTTCGCTTTTACCGATGAGTAGTGAGGCAACCTCTCATCGGGAACAAAATTTTCAACTGAAATTAAAAGAATTAGAAGTGATTTTTGCTGCGTATCAAGAAGAGTTAATCCAGAGGGAACTTCAAGTGGAGCAGCCCTTGCCATTATTAACCAATTATTTACAAAACTTGGACCCCACTGCACCAGAAACAGGTGTGCGGCTTGAAAAGACCCTCTTTGTCGTCAGTGGTTTTTCAAACTTTTCCGCTCAAGAACAAGCCTTGTTGCAGGTGTTAATGGAAAAATCCCATCTTTGCGTCGATTTATTCATCGATACGCCAAATGAAACCGACCATCACTTTGATTTATTTTATGAAGGGAAACAAACGTATCATGCCTTAAAAAATACGGCACAAGTGGCACAAGTTCCTGTTTTTTTTGATAAAAAAGGCGAGGAATTGACAAACGTCGCACCTGGGTACTTTCAAATTGAAAAACTTTGGCGTGAACATATCCAAGGACCGTCTTCGTCTGATGAATCGCTGGGCGCCTTTGTTGAAATTTGGCAAGGACAAACTCCAGAAGAAGAATTAAGACAAATTGCGGTGGAAATCAAAAAAATGGTGCAGGAAACGAAACATATAACGCAACCGCTCGCTTATCGTGATATCCAATTATTGACGCTGAACCCCCAAGTTTATTATCCTTTGATTCCAGCCATCTTTAGGGAGCTGGACTTGCCCTATTATCTCGATGAAAATAAAAAGATGGATCAACATCCACTTGTTGAATTGATTCAAGGTTTTTTCGCTTTAGTAAACTATCATTATCGTTTGAAAGATATTTTCCGTTTTTTACGTAGTGAGCTGTATCTGCCAAAAGACTGGCTAGAAAACGAAGAAGATTGGGAAATGGCGCGCAATGCTTTTCGTCATTCGGTTGATTTAACAGAAAATGTTGCGCTTGCCCATCAATTTCAAGGAAATGCTTGGGTCAAAGAAAAAGATTGGATGCTGATTGCCTATGACTTTGAAGCCAATCAGCTTGAAGATACGCAGCAATTAACAAAAGAAACCAATCAAGTACGGCAAGCTTTTCGACAAGACATTGTTGCTTTCGGCTTGCAATTAAAGCAAGCCCAAACGATGACGGAAGCGGTGACTTTTTTTTATGAATGGTTAATCGCAATCGGTGTTGAAGAACAATTGATCCATTGGAGAAATCAGGAAGTCGCACGCGGTCATTTAGAAATGGCTAGAAATCATGAACAAACTTGGGATGCCTTAATGGAATTATTGGATCAATTTGTTGCGATTTATGGAGACGATACTTTTGAATTGACCTTATTTGAAGAAATGTTAACAAGTGGTCTCGCGAATTTACAATTTGGGAAAATCCCAACGGCCATTGATCAAATTAAAATTAATCCTTTGGACCTCGCTCGACCACTACAAAGTAAAGTGACCTTTGCAATTGGATTAGATGAAGCGAATTTTCCAAGAAAAGTCGAAAATACGACCTTACTTTCAAGTGATGAACGGCTGTTTTTAAATACCTACTTATCAGAAGGGCAGTTTATTCGCGATCATAGTCAAGCGATTATTCAAAATGAACCGTTTGTTGCTTACAGTGTGTTCTTATCGGCGAGTCAAAAATTGTATCTGACTTATGCTAAGAATCAGGATGAAAAACAAAACATTCAACCTTCGCCTTACCTCAAACGACTGTTGCAATGGGGGGGTGTAAAAGAACAAGAACGGACAAGTTTAGATTTAGCTAGCCAAGTGAGCAATCATGTTGGATCCTATCGTGGACTGGTTCGACAACTCAATAACCTTCACCGCCAAGCGCAAGATGAAAAACAAGCCTTACCAAAAAATTGGCGAATTTTACAAGAAGCCCTGTTACAATCGAACCAAGGAAGGCTCGCCAAAAAAGTCTTGGCCAGTCAAGAAAAGAAAAATATTCCGCAGCGTTTTTCAAGTGCAACAGCGAAATCACTTTACGGACAGGACATCTACACTTCGGTTTCGCGGATGGAAACATTTTATGAGTGTGAATACAAATATTTTGCTCGTTTTGGTTTGCGCTTAAAGGAACGAGAAATTTATGGGTTAAACCCAATGGTGACAGGCGAATTTTTCCATGACGCGCTTGATCGGTTTTTGCGTTTGATTTTACAAGAAGGACAAAGTTTAGTTGGTTTAACACAAGAAGCCAAGCAGCAATTCGTCGATACGATCCTTCAAGAAATTTTTGGAATGCGCCAATACCACTTGTTGGATGCTTCGCCGAGGATGCAATTTATTCGTTATCAATTAGGCAAAACAATCCAACGAGTGACTTGGGCGCTGCAAAAACAGAGTGAATCGACACGTTTAAGTCCTGAACGTACCGAAGTGTTATTTGGTCAAGTTGGAAAGGAAAAGGGCATTCCAGGCTTGACCCTTGCATTGAACCCAGAAAGTAAGCTTTATGTTCGTGGGAAAATCGATCGGATCGATGTGGCAGAAGTCAATCAACAACGCTGGCTTTCTGTAATCGATTATAAATCCAGTAATCGTCAGTTCGATGTGACCGAAGCTTACTTTGGCTTAGCGATGCAGTTGATTACGTATTTGGATGTGGCCTTGCGCGATGCAGAGCAAGTGAATGCGAATCAACCGGTGAAGGCAGCCGGAGCCTATTATTTTCATGTGCACAATCCTTTTGTTGCACCAGATAAAGCCAGTGAGGAAGAACGCTTAAAAGCTTTCAAATATGATGGTTTATTTGTTGACGATGAGGAGGCTTTTGAAATCTATGATTATGGGATGGACGCCTCTAGCAGTTCACTCGTTTTTCCACTAAAGAAAAATAAAGATTCTGTCATTTCTAAGACGACTAAAACCGATCCGCGTTTTTATACCGAGCAAGAAATTGAATGGTTACGAAAACACAATGAGAAAAAACTAGTTCAAGGCGGTCAACGGATTTTATCGGGGGAAGTAGCACTCAATCCTTTCTATAAAGTTAAAGATAAGAAACGTGCGTGTGAGTATTGTCCTTTTCGAAGTGTTTGTCACTTTGATGTCATGTTAAAGGAAAATCAATACCATCGCATTGAAAACTTGAAGAAAACGGACATTATGGACCGTATAGGAGGAGAAATGAATGAATAAGATTCCTTTAAAACCACAAAATGAAACATTTACAGATACCCAATGGCAATCGATTTTTGATGAAGGAGATCATCTGTTAATTTCTGCTTCGGCTGGTTCAGGGAAAACGACTGTTTTGGTTCGACGAGTGATTGAAAAATTAAAAAGTGGCACGAATATTGACGAACTTTTAATTGTGACATTCACTGATGCAGCCGCTCAGGAAATGAAGGAACGTTTGCAAGTCGCTTTACAAGTAGCAGTTAATGCAGAAAGTGATCCGAAACAACGACAACATTATTCGAAACAGCTGACGTTATTGCCGATGGCTCATATTTCAACCTTGCATTCGTTTTGTTTAGCGGTGATTAGGCGCTACTATTATTTAATTGGCATTGATCCGGTGTTTCGCTTGATGACGGATGAGACAGAGCGGTTGTTGCTTAAAGAAGAAATTTGGGAAGAATTACGCGATGAACAATACGCAGCCCAATCAGAAATCTTTTATCGTTTGACCGAGAACTTTTCCAGTGATCGTTCAGATGAAGGGTTGACGGATGTTATCTTTTCCCTCCATCGCTTTGCACAAGCGAATCCTAATCCCGAAGAATGGCTACAAACATTAGCAAAACAATACCAAAGTGAGGGCGATTTAAGCCAAAATCCCTTATATAAAGAACGAATGAAGCCAACTTTTATCCAACAATTACAGCATGCTCGAAATCAATTGCAACAAGGATTGGATCAAGTGGGCGACCAAAAGGCTTTTGAAAAGCTTGCGGTGTTGTTAACTGACGAACAAACTCAAGTTATCCAATTGCTGCAATGCATCGAATCCGATGACTTAGATGGATTTTATGAGGAGTTGTCCCAGCTGTCTTTTGCTCGTTTTCCAACTTATCGTAAGGAAGAATTAAAAGAAGTCTCAGCACCAATCAAAGGCCAGCGTGATGCTATAAAAGCGATGCTGGTCGAGATACAAGAAGGGTTTCCTTTTCCTCCTGCTCAAATCTTAGAGCTGATGGCTGCTTCTAGACCGATTGTTGAAGAGATGGCGCAAGTCACACGGACCTTTATGGCAAATTTACAGCAACGAAAAATCGAAAAAGCAGTCTTAGAGTTTAATGATTTAGAACATTATGCCTTACAAATTTTACGTGGGGAAGAGCAAAATGGAAGCGAAGCCTCGACGTACTATCGCCAACAATTCAAAGAAGTCTTAGTTGATGAATATCAAGATGTGAATCGACTTCAAGAAGCAATTTTATCGTGGGTTCGAAGGAACGAGGAGAAAAATGGCAATCAATTTATGGTCGGAGATGTAAAGCAATCAATCTATGCTTTTCGTTTGGCTGATCCAACGTTATTCATTGAAAAATATATGGCTTATGAAAAGGAGTTGGGGGGACGCCGGATTATTTTAGCAGAAAATTTCCGCTCTCGACCAGAAGTCCTACACTTTACGAATTATATTTTCCAACAATTGATGGATGAATCGTTAGGCCAAATTCCTTATGATGAAGCAGCGAAACTTATTCCTGGTTTTCCCAACTTTCCCGAACGCGAAACATTTGCCCCAGAATTATTAATTTATGAAAAAGAAGGAGAAGAAACTTCGGAAGTTGATCCGGTTCTGGTCGAGTTTGACTTAGAGGATAAGACCGAAGGCGAGCTACATGTCGTAGCCCTAAAAATTCGTGAATTAATTGATTCGAAATTCTTAATTTATGACAAAAAGTTACAAGAGGAACGGCCAGTATCGTATCGTGACATCGTACTCTTAACACCAACACGGAAAAATAATTTAACGATTTTGGACATCTTTCAAAAATTTCAAATTCCACTAGAAATGAGCGATGCCCAAAATTATTTCCAAGCAACCGAAATTCAAACGATGATTGCTTTATTACAAATCATCGATAATCCCTATCAAGATATTCCGTTAGCAGCTGTACTTCGCTCGCCGATTGTTGGACTAAACGAAAACGAGCTCGTTGCGATTCGATTGGCGGATAAGAATTGTAGTTATTATGAGGCGTTTTTACTTGCTTTAGAGGAACAAAGCCCGCTGGGTCGGAAGCTACGCGATTTTTCCGCACAGCTTAACCGTTGGCGTGAGATGGCTCGTCGTCAGTCGATTGCTGATTTATTATGGCAAATTTATGAAGAAACAGCCTATCTGGATTATGTTGTTGGGTTGCCGTCAGGCCGTCAACGTTACGCGAATCTGATTGCTCTTGTCAATCGTGGAGAAGCCTATGAATCTAGTAGTTTCCGTGGATTGTATCAATTTATTCGTTTTATTGAGAAAATTCAAGAAAAAGAAAAGGACCTCGCGCAACCCATGGTTCACTCGGTGGAAGATGCAGTCAAACTCATGACGATTCATGGAAGTAAAGGCTTAGAATTTCCAGTTGTTTTCTTACTAGATATGAATAAACGCTTCAACAATCAAGATTTGAGTGGTCGTTTCGTCTTAGAGGAGTCGCTTGGTGCGGGGATTCAATATGTCGATAATGATCGGATTCGTTATGATACACTCCCTTATCAGGTCCTTCGTCGATTGCGAATGGAAAAATCATTATCGGAAGAAATGCGAAAATTATATGTTGCGCTTACCCGAGCAGAGCAAAAACTCTATCTCGTGGGCTCTTACAAAAACCAAGCCGATGCCTATAAAAAATGGAGCGCCGCGCTAGAGGAACGTGCTTTGCTTTTAGGTCAACCCTTGCGCTATACCCCAAGTGGCGATTTAATGAAGTGGGTAGGTATGAGTTTGATGCGTCATCCGCACATGGCTGCGTTTTTTGACGAACCACTCGAGCCTTTAAAAAGCATTCATGATCAAGAGACGACTTTTTCTGTCGATTGGTGGAATGAAGAACGGATTCAGACGTTAACACAAGCCTTAGCAGACGTTCCAACAACATCGACGGCTCCGATTTTAAACGAAACGGATGATTTAGCCTCTATTTTTGACTTATTAGAGTTCAAATATCCCTTCGAAAAATCAACGATGACCACGAGTTATCAAAGTGTATCTGAAATGAAAAGACTCTATAATGACCCTGACGAAAAAGAAATTTCCAAACTGGTTTGGGAAAGTACGCTTGAACAAAGTCAACGTGAACAATACCGTTATGTGAGTGAACGCCTTTCACAACCACGTTTTATGCAAGAAAAAAAGGTGGACGGTGCGGCAATTGGTAGTGCGACGCATACCTTGTTACAGCTTTTGCCATTGACAAAAAAGCCAACCTTAAACGACTTGCAAGAACGAGTAAAGATGCTTGTGGCCAATCATCAACTACCAAAAGAGTTGGCAGAAAGTATACCCTTGGAAAATATTCTTTGGTTCTTTGAGACCGATTTAGGTAAAGAGATTTTAACAAATTCAGCCAAAGTCAAACGCGAACAGCCTTTTTCGATGATCAAAGATGCACGTGACGTTTATCTTGATTTTGAAGAAAAAGGCGCGGAACTTCTTGTCCATGGAATGATTGATGGTTATTTGGAATATGACGATGGCATTCTCTTATATGACTTTAAAACGGATACGATAAAAGAGGATATATCCGCCTTTAAAGCTCGGTATCAAGGACAGTTGCGTCTTTATAAAGAAGCGCTAGAAGAAGCTTTAAATAAGCCGGTCAAACAAACCTTCTTAATTGCTTTACAGGCAAGAAAAATTCTACCAATGTTTGAGAAGGAACTTCCCTATTGATTTCTTAGGTTAAGTCTAGTACACTAGCAGTAATTCAATAGAAAAAAAGCCTCGATGGAAAAGAGTAGTTTGGTTGATTCTTGTTAGGGAGCTCTGTCATAGACTGAAAACAGAGTAAGAATTCGAAAAATGAAGTTCACTTCCGGAGCTTGCTTAGTCATAAGCCGGTTATTTCTAGTAATCGTTAAGAAAGAAAGTGCATAGTTTATTTGAACTGTGAATTAGGATGGTAACACGAGAATTCGTTCCTTGATATAAGGAGGCGGATTCTCGTTTTTTTATTCTCTTTTTTAAGACTTATTTTTCTATGACCATTTATTAAGGAGGAATTCCATGTCTTTACAAGCAAAATTAGAAGCATTAAAAGAGGAAACTTTAGCGAAAATTGAAGCAGTTAGTGATTTAGCGGCATTAAATCAAATTCGCGTGGAAACATTAGGGAAAAAGGGGCCAATCACGGAAGTGTTACGTGGGATGAAAGACCTTTCTGCGGAAGAACGTCCAAAAGTGGGAAGCTTTGCGAACGAAATTCGCGATTTATTATCAGAAAGTCTAGAAGCAAGAAAAACAACCTTAGAAGCAGCCGCACTGGATGCTGCATTGGCAAAAGAACGCATAGACGTGACCTTATCAGGCAAACAAATGCCTGTTGGAACACGTCACATTCTAACCCAAATTATGGAAGAAATTGAAGATATTTTTGTTGGGATGGGTTACCAAGTCATTGAAGGCTATGAAGTGGAAAAAGACCACTACAATTTCGAACGGATGAATTTACCAAAAGATCATCCAGCTCGGGATATGCAAGACACTTTCTATATTTCAGAAGAGATCTTATTGCGTACCCATACCTCACCTGTTCAAGCACGTACCATGGAGCAACATGATTTTTCAAAAGGCCCATTACGCATGGTTTCACCAGGGAAAGTTTTCCGTCGTGATACAGATGATGCGACACATAGTCATCAGTTCCACCAAATCGAGGGCTTAGTGATTGATAAAAATGTGACCATGGGTGATCTGAAAGGTACCTTAGAAGTGTTAATGCAAGAAATGTTTGGTGCCGAACGTGAAATCCGTTTACGTCCGAGTTACTTCCCCTTCACCGAACCTTCTGTGGAAGTGGACGTCAGCTGTTTTAAATGTGGTGGCGAAGGTTGTAACGTTTGTAAACAAACCGGCTGGATTGAGATTTTAGGCGCAGGCATGGTTCATCCAAACGTCCTCGAAATGTCAGGCATTGATTCAAGTATTTATTCTGGCTTTGCCTTTGGTTTAGGTCCGGACCGTATCGCAATGTTACGCTATGGTGTGAATGACATTCGTAACTTTTATCACAATGATATCCGCTTCATTCATCAATTTAAGGGGGAATAATAAAACATGTTAGTTTCATATAAATGGTTAAATGAGTATTTAGATTTATCAAAAATTTCTCCAAAGGAATTGGGAGATACGATGTCGATTACTGGAATCGAAGTCGAGGGGATTGAAGTACCCGCAGAAGGCTTAAAGAAAATCATCGTTGGGGAAGTCGTGGACTGTGTGGACCATCCAGATTCCGACCACTTACACATTTGTCAAGTAAACATCGGTGAAGAGGAATTGTCGCAAGTTGTTTGTGGCGCGCCAAATGTGAAAGCAGGGATTAAAGTGATTGTTGCTTTACCAGGGGCTCGCATTGTTGGCAATACGAAAATCAAAAAAGGCAAAATCCGTGGTCAAGTTTCAAACGGGATGATTTGTTCTTTAGAAGAAATTGGCTACAGTGACTCTGTGATTCCAAAAGAGTACGCGGAAGGGATTCAATACTTGCCAGAAGAAGCGGTTCCAGGGGAAGAAGTTTTCCCATATCTAGAAATGGACGATTCCATTATTGAATTATCGATTACACCAAACCGGGCCGATGCTTTAAGTATGCGCGGGGTGGCTTATGAAGTCGGAGCAATTTATCGTCAAGAACCAAAATTCAATGATGAAGCACTAATTGAAGTGTCACGTTTGGCAAAAGATAAAATAAAAGTCACTGTGGAAGATAAAAAAGACACACCGGCTTATCAGATCCGTGTGATTGAAAATGTGAAAGTGGCACCAAGTCCACAATGGTTGCAAAACCGTTTAATGAACGCCGGTATCCGTCCAATTAACAACGTAGTCGACGTAACGAACTACATCTTAATCTTATTCGGACAACCCTTACACGCTTTTGATTATGACCGTTTAGGCAGTCAGGAAATTGTCGTGCGTCGCGGGAAAGACAAAGAAGAATTTGTGACTTTGGATGGGGAAACACGTAGCGTAACACCAGAAAACACGGTGATTACAAACGGTCAAGTACCAATTGCTTTAGCCGGTGTCATGGGTGGACTGGATTCAGAAGTTATCGAAACAACGACAACGATTGCTCTAGAAGCAGCGATGTTTGATGCACTTTCTATTCGTCGGACATCCAAACAATTCAACTTACGTAGTGAAGCTTCTGCACGATTTGAAAAAGGTATCAACAAAGCAACGATTGGTCAAGCTTGTGACGTTGCAGCAGCAATGATTGCCAAGCTAGCTGGAGGGGAAGTCCTAACAGGTGCAGTTGTGGGGGCGGAAGTCACTGCTGAAGCGGTTGACGTTCAAATTACCTTAGAGCGTATCAACAACTACTTAGGAACAGATTTAACCGAGGCGATTGTAGATGAAATTTTTGCGACACTAGGTTTCACAGCGTCAATGAACAATGGGTTATATACCGTAACGATTCCGCCAAGACGTTGGGACATTCGGATTGAAGCAGACATCATTGAAGAAGTCGCTCGTATTTATGGTTACAACAACTTACCATCAACCTTGCCAAGTGGCGAAACTGTGGCAGGTGCCTTAACAAAGAGCCAACAAATGACTCGTAAAATACGTAGTTTGTTAGAAGGAATCGGCTTAAACGAAGCCATCAGTTACGCTTTAACAACGGAAGCCAAAGCCGCTGAATTTATGTTAGGTGAAAGCTTACCTACTCGTTTAGACTGGCCAATGACCGAAGACCGCAGCGTATTACGTATGAACTTAGTCAGCGGACTACTGGATGATGTGGCTTATAACGTGGCTCGTAAAAACCAACAAATTGCTTTTTACGAAATTGGCAATGTTTTCCATCAAGCAAGCGAAGAAAGAAACCAATTACCAGTGGAAGAAAATCATTTAGCCATTGCTTTATCTGGTGAGTGGACAAGAAAAGATTGGCAAGGAAAAGCAGAACGTGTCGATTACTTCCACTTGAAAGGGGCAGTGGATCACTTATTTGAAAGCTTATCATTAACTGATCAAATTACGTATCAAGCAACGACTGAGATGAAGGAAATGCACCCAGGAAGAACGGCAACGATTCATTTAGGTGAAGAATGTATTGGCTTCCTTGGACAAGTCCATCCAACAACAGCCAAAGCTTATGACATTCCAGAAACCTATGTCGCAGAGCTTAATTTAGAGACGATTCTTAACCAAGAGCGTCACTTTGTTTATGAACAAGTCAGCCGCTTCCCAAGTGTTTCTCGTGACATTGCCTTACTAGTCAAAGAAACAGTCACACACCAAGCAATTGTTGAAACAATTGAAGCATCAGCAGGGAAATATCTAAGAGACGTGACCATCTTTGACGTCTATCAAGGAGATAGCATTGAAGCTGGCTATCAATCCCTTGCTTACAGCTTAACCTTTGCGAATCCAGAAGCAACACTAACAGATGAAGAAATTAATCTGGCGATGGAAAAAATAACGAAACGATTAGTGGAAGATCTAGGTGCAGTAATAAGATAAAAAAGCAGATAGGAATACCTTAATTTGGGGTATTCCTTTTTTAGAAGCGAAAAAAATTCCCGTTTTTTCTAGTAATGACAATGACTTTTTGAGAAGGAAAAACGAAGCATAACGGACATATTTAGAATTTGATTAAATAAAAAGTTGTATTTTCATAAAATTCTTATCATTTTTTTATGTAGGTAATGTTAAACTAAGAGGTGAAATGAAGAAATTTATTTGGAGGGTTATTTAATGATTGATGTTATCGACTTAAATAAAGTTTTCGATAATGGCTTTGAGGCTTTAAAGGCAGTTAACTTTACCATTGAAAAAGGGGACCTCGTTTGTTTGCTTGGTCCAAGCGGTTGTGGGAAATCGACGATTTTGAACTTAATTGCTGGGCTGCTTGCGCCTACGGGAGGTGACATTCAGTTTCAAGGGGATTCAGTTGTTAAAACAGAACCCAAAGACCGAAACATTGGTTTCGTCTTTCAAAACTATGCGTTATATCCACATATGACTGTTATCGAAAACATTATGTTTCCGTTAACGGTTGGAAAAAATAAGATGGCAAAAGAGGAAGCAAAAAAAATTGCAGAAGAATATATGCAACTTACAAATATTGCCGATTTAAGTCAAAAGAAGCCAGGAACGCTTTCAGGTGGTCAACAGCAACGAGTAGCGATTACACGAGCACTTGTTCAAAAACCAGAAGTTCTTTTACTAGATGAACCCTTGAGTAACCTAGATGCACGTTTACGCTTGAAAATTCGAGAAGAAATCCGAAAATTAGTCAAAGAGGTCGGAATCACGACGATTTTTGTTACGCATGATCAAGAGGAAGCCCTTTCGATTAGCGATAAGATTATTTTGCTCAATGAAGGCGTCATCCAACAAAATGATGAGCCACAAAATCTGTATTTGGAGCCAGAAAATTTGTTTGTCGCACAGTTTATAGGAAACCCGATTATAAATTTGTTGCCTGTTGAAGTGAAAGAAGGAGCCGTCTGCTATGATTCCTGGAAAATTCCATTAGATTCCTTCGAAAAAAGCCGATTCCAATCCCTTTTAACTGACGGCAACTATTTCTTAGGCGTCCGTCCCGAAGATGTCTTGCCGGTTGCTGAAGCTTCGAGCTTATTCTCAACAAACATCCAAACCGTGGAACTGATCGGTCGAGAGCGTATTTTAAATTTTGATTTAGGGCGTGTTTCCATGAAATCAATCGTCAGCGTGGAGGAAGTGATTGAAGAACAGGATCTCTGTCACTTTGACTTCGCTCATCACAAATTGTTTATCTTTAAAGAAAATGGAGAAAGAGTCTACTAATGATGAAGAAAAATTATAATCCAGAGAATGAACGCAAAGCCTGGCTATTTCTGTTCCCATCTTTAGCGATTATTCTTGTATTCAGTATCTATCCTTTATTCCGTTCCTTTTATATGAGTTTCCAAACGGGAACGTTGATTCGGCAAGAGTTCGGCGGCTTAACGAACTATCAAAAGGTACTCTCAGATCCTTTGTTTTTTCGAGCGCTCAAAAACACAGCTCTTTTCGCATTTGGAACCGTACCGATTTCCTTAATCCTTTCTCTAGGGATTGCTTGGATCATCTTTGAAAAAGTCAAACATAAATCTTTTTTTGAAACAATTTTCTTTATGCCTTATGTAACAAGTACCATCGCGATTGGGATTGTCTTTCGTTACTTTTTTAACGGATCTTACGGAATTGTCAATTATCTCTTGGGATTGGTTGGTATCCCGGCAGTTAATTGGTTAGATTCTGTCGATATGAGTATGATTACACTGATTTTATTTGGGATTTGGACGAGTTTGGCTTTTAATATAATTATTTTACTTGCAGGGTTACGTAATATAGATGATGAGCATTTTAAAATTGCGAAAATGTTTGGTGCTACCGATTGGGAGGTTTTCCATCGAATTATTTTTCCGCAATTAATCCCAACCATCACTTTTTTATTAACTGTTAATTTAATTAGCGCTTTTAAAGTTTACACACAAGTGTATGCCTTATTTGGTGGCCAAGCAGGGATTGCCAATAGTGCCACGACCGCCGTTTATTATATTTATGATAAGTTCCATATTTCAGGTCGGCCAGGTATCGCCATGGCTGCGACGGTTGTGCTCTTCTTACTAATTTTAGTCGTTACTTTCTTGCAAAATAAACTTTTAAAGAAAGTAGGGAATTAAGATGAAAAAAATAATGACAAGCTTTTCGTTTCTCTTTTTAATATTTATGGCGATCCTCACGCTTTTTCCTTTTATTTACATGATTTTATCAGGATTAATGACTTATAGCGAAGCGACGAGTATTCCTCCAACAATGGTGCCAGAAAAATTCCAGTGGGAAAACTTTTTAACTGTCTTTACGAAAGCACCGTTTATTCGTTATTTCTTTAACACTGTTTTTGTTTCAACGGTGACAACGATTGCGACCGTTGTGACAGCTATTTTGGCCGCCTTTGCACTGACAAGCTTAGAATTCAAGCATAAAAACCTGATTTTGTTAGTAATGATTTCTTTATTAATGGTCCCTTATGAATCCATTATTTTTACGAACTATCACACGATTTTGAGGTTAGGGTTATTGAATTCTTATTCCGCTTTAATTATTCCTTTTTTAACCAGTATCTTTTATATTTATTATTTGTTTGGCTACTTAAAAAGCATTCCAGCAACGTATTATAGGGCAGCGAAAATTGATGGAGCGACGGATTTGGAATACATATGGCGTATTCTAATCCCGATGTCAAAACCCGCTTTAGTAACAGTAGGCATTTTGACATTTATTTCAAGTTGGAACTCTTTCTTATGGCCATTACTCGTAACAAATGATAAAAAGTATCGACTTTTGAATAACGGACTTTCAGCCTTTACAACAGAAGCCGGAAGTGACGTCCATCTACAAATGGCTGCAGCAACATTGACGGTCATCCCGATTTTAATTATTTATTTAGTCTTTAGAAAAGAAATTATTCGAGGAGTGGCAAAAAATGGCATTAAAGGATAAAACAACGATCACTTTTCACAGTGGTATTTTAACAATCGGTGGCACGGTGATTGAAGTGGCATATAAAGATGCGCATCTTTTTTTCGATTTCGGTACAGAATTTAGACCAGAGCTGGATTTACCTGATGATGACTTAGATACTTTATTAGCCAACCGTTTAGTTCCTGAATTAAAGGGGCTTTATGATCCACGTTTAGGTTATACCTATCAAGGAGAAGAGACAAAAGAGTATTCACATACAGCAGTCTTTTTATCTCACGTTCATTTAGACCATTCTAGAATGATTAACTATTTAGATCCCAACATTCCCTTGTACACGATGAAAGAATCAAAAGCCATTTTGAATACTTTAAACCAAACAGGGGACTTTTTAATCCCTTCCCCTTTTGAAGCGAAAGACTTTACGCGGGAGATGATTGGTTTACATGCACATGATGTGATTCAAGTCGGAGAAATCTCTGTTGAAATTGTGCCAGTCGATCATGATGCTTATGGTGCTGCTGCCTTACTGATTCGGACACCAGACCAGTTGATTACTTATACGGGAGATTTGCGCTTACATGGGCACAATGTGGAAGACTCGCTCGCTTTTTGTGCCTTAGCAAAAGAAACCGACGTCTTGATGATTGAAGGGGTTAGCGTAAGTTTTCCAGAGCGTGAGGGTGAAGTAGAGCAATTAAAGGTACTTAGCGAAGCGGATTTGGTGCAATATTTTGTCAAACTCGTGTCTGAAAATCCAGAGCGCTCATTAACGTTTAACGGCTATCCAGCGAATGTGAAACGTTTTGAAAAAATAATTGAGGCCTCCCCACGAACCGTTGTTCTTGAGGCTCAGATGGCTGCTTTGATTTTAGAAATTTTAGGTCAAGCAGTGCCTTATTATTATCTTGATCCATCACAACAAATAGCGTCATTAGATCCGGCACTTGAAGTTTCTTATGAAACATTATTGGCCGACCGCACGACTTATATTTGGCAAGTTGTGGATAAATATGAAGAGTTACCACAGGGTGGTCTTTATATCCATAGCGACGCCCAACCTTTAGGTGACTTTGACCCTAAGTATGCAATCTTTTTACAAGCGCTAGCAGACAACGAAATCGAATTCGTTCGGCTAGCATGTTCAGGACATGCATTTCCAGATGATTTAAATCGAATCATTGCATTGATTGAACCGAAATTATTGGTTCCTATCCATACCCTTCGACCGGAAAAGTTGGAGAATCCGTATGGTGAAAGAATATTGCCTGAACGAGGCGAACAAATTGTTTTATAAAAAAGGATATAAGGAGAGGGAAAAATGAAGTTCAAACGTTTTGCAACAACATCATTCGTTTTAGCATCTGCGTTCGCGCTAGGTGCGTGTGCAGGAGGAGACAAAGGATCAGGAACTGGGGATCAAGGGGCAAGTAAAGAGATTGTTACGGAAATTACCGAAGAAACAAGTATTACTTTTTGGCACGCGATGAATGGTGCACAAGAAGAAGAGCTAACGCGTTTAACTAATCTTTTTATGGAAGAAAACCCAAAAATTAAAGTGGAATTGCAAAATCAGTCTTCTTACCCAGACTTACAAGCAAAAATCAATTCAACATTACCTTCACCAAAAGATTTGCCAACATTAACTCAAGCTTATCCAGGTTGGTTAAGAGATGCTTCACTTGATGGCATGTTAGTCGATTTAGATACTTATATTGACGATGAAACCATTGGTTGGGGGGACCAAGAAGCGATTATTCCGTCATTAATGGACGGGGCGAAAATTGAAGGAAAACAAGTCGGAATACCATTTAATAAATCAACAGAAATGTTATTTTACAATGTCGATATGTTTGAAGAATATGATGTTGAGGTACCGACAAACTTTGAAGAGCTAAAAGAAGTATCGAAAACAATTTATGAAAAATCGAATGGGAAAGTTGTTGGTGCCGGTTTTGACTCGTTAAACAACTACTATGCAATCGGGATGAAAAACCGTGGCGTAGAGATCAGCCCTGAGATGGATTTGGCAAGTGATGAATCAAAAGAGTTAATTAATTATTACTTTGAAGGGGTCAAAGAAGGATATTTCCGCATCGCAGGTTCTGATAAATACTTGTCTGGACCATTTGCAAATGAACAATTAGCAATTTATATCGGTTCAACGGCCGGTGAAGGATATACTTCGAATGATACTGCAGGCAAATTTGAATACAATGCAGTGAATCGTCCAGAAGCAATTAACTTACAACAAGGAACTGATTTATACGTATTTGATAGCGCGACCGCAGAGCAACGCACGGCAGCCTATTTATTAATGAAATTCTTAGCAACACCGGAATCACAACTGAACTGGGCGATTGCGACAGGTTATATGCCAATTGTTGAATCCGTGGTTGAGAGTGAGGAATACAAAAATTCTGGTATGCGCGTGCCCCTGTCACTTGCAGAAGCAACGAAAGAATTATTCTCCATTCCAGTCATTGAAAATGGCGATGCGGCTTACAGTGAAATCCGCGTCATTATGGAAAACATTTTAGCAAACCCAACAAAAGATTTAGATACACTAATTGAAGAATCTGCACCCGTCTTAGAAAGTGCATTTAACCAATAATTTTGATAAAAAGGAGTAGGTGGGGAATTTTTCAACACTTGCTCCTTTTTCGTTAGGAGGAAGAAATGGAAATTAGTATTTTAGCGACTAGCGACTTGCATGGTTATCTTTTACCAACGAATTTTACCGAGCGGAAGATGGATCTCCCCTTTGGTGTCGCACGGATTGCAACAAAAATGAAAGAAATTGAGGCTGAAAAAAAAGGACCTGTCATTAAAATCGAGAATGGGGACTTTATTCAAGGCTCGCCCTTAAGTTACTACGTTCGAAAAAAAGAAGAATATGGAGCGAAAACAATCATTGACGTATTAAATCGCTTGAAATATGATGTGAGTGTCCTTGGGAATCACGAATTTAATTATGGTCTTGATTATTTGGAATCAGCCATCGCCAGTTATCAACATCCAGTCTTAGCAGCGAATATCTTAAATAAAGCAGGAGAAGTCGCTTTTGGGCAACCCTATACAATTTTGGAGAAAGCGGGGATAAAGATTGCTGTTTTAGGTTTAGTTACTTGTTATATTCCTCACTGGGAACAACCTGAAACCATTCGTGATTTAACTTTTGAAAGTATTGTCGAAACAGCTAAGACCTATGTCCCGCTACTTCGTGAAAAGGCCGATGTTGTACTTGTGGCTTATCACGGTGGGTTTGAACGAGATTTAATGACCGGTGAACCAACCGAAGCATTAACCGGTGAAAACGAAGCCTATGCGCTCTTACAAGAAGTACCGGGAATCGATGCATTGATTACTGGGCATCAACATCGAGAAATTGCAACGAAAATTCACGGCGTGCCCGTCATCCAACCTGGCTTTCGAGGAGCCTTTTTAGGAGAAATCCGTTTAACTTTGGAGAAATCAGCAAAGCAAGTAAAAGTCATAAAAAGTGAGGCGCTGCTTCATTCAATGGCGGAAGTTCCACTCGATAGGGCAGTGCTGGAACAAATGATGCCACTTAGTGAAGAAGTTGAGGAGTGGTTGGACCAAACTTTAGGAGAAGTGATTGGAGAGATGACGATTACTGATCCCAATGCGGCTCGCTTAGCAGAACATCCTTATATTGAGTTTATTAATCACGTACAAATGGCAGCAAGTGGTGCCGACATTTCGCTGACTTCTTTGTTTAATAATGATGGGCAAGGTTTTGCTGCGACAATTACGATGCGAGATGTCTTAACCAATTATATTTATCCGAATACGCTTTGTGTGCTGGAAATATCTGGAGCCGATTTAAAAGCGGCTCTTGAGCAAACAGCCACTTACTTTCTCATCGACAAGGATACGATTGTGTTTAATCCACAATACATTGAACCAAAACCGCAATACTATAATTACGATATGTACGAAGGAATTGATTATGTCATCGACTTGACACGCCCCTTTGGTGAGCGTGTGACACGACTGGAGTATCAAGGAAAAAAAGTTGCTCCAAATGATCGTCTTCAAGTAGTAATGAATCAGTACCGTGGAGTTGGGGGCGGCAATTATGCGATGTTTTCAGCAGAGAAAATCATAAAAGAAATCCCAATAGACATGACAGAGTTGATTTCTGATTACTTAAGGCAGCATCCAAAAATTTATGCAAAAGTGAATCACAATTTCGTCGTAGAGCCAAAAATGAACCCTCATACATGAGAAAAAAGAAAAAACTATCAGACAAGCAAAAAAGTCTGATAGTTTTTTTCCTTTAGCAAATAAATGGCTACTCAAGAAGTTTTGCGATAAGCGAAAAAGGGAGGATGAATCATATAAAGACCGTTTAAGGTAATCGGACGGGTATCATTTTTTTCGCTGCAGGAATCTCTAGCAGTTGACAAACGAGTGGTGCAACCATTAATTGTGGGAGAGAAGTACTGGAATGATCCCCTTTTTTTTAGAGTGTCAGAGATGACAAACAAAGGGACGTCACGTACAGTAGAAGTGGTACCTCCGTGATGCCCAAATTCATCCATTCCATGATCGGAAGTCAAGATGATCTCGTAACCTTCTTCGATTAGAAGTGGAAGATAAGTTGCGAAAATACTGTCCAACATTCCAATTTTTTCTCGATACTCTGCAGAATCGCCTGTAAACTTATGACCATATTCATCAACAGTCATTGGCAAAAGAAACAAAAAATCAGGTTGGTACTTTTTTGCTAAGTGTAAGCCATCTGAAAACAGACAATGATCTGGATAGACATCATCATAGTAGATCCCATGTTGGATATTTTGCTCTGAATCCGATTGAAAGCGATCTTGAACTAAATTAAAGTTTGGGTCATTATATAGTTGGCTAATCCAGTAATAGGCTGCGGCAGCTGATGTACCACCCGCCTGCTTTACTAGTTCAAAAATACTTTCTTCTTTCGATCGTCGAACAATGGCATTGCTTGTGATACCATTTTCATATGCTGGAGTTCCAGTCATCAAAACTTCATAACAAACTCTCGACACACTCGGTAATTCGCCTTGCACTTTATAAAGAGTCGCCTGTTTTTTTTCAACAAGATGCATCAGATAACCGAGGTTTTCGATTCCTAAATCATATCGGCAACCATCGAGTAGAATCATTGCTACTTTTTTCATCATAAATCCCCTTTACTCACAATTATATAAAGCGTTTTCTTTTAATAGTATACGCTATCGGACACCCCAAAAAAAGAGGTAATTACGAAAAAAGCTAAGAATCAAAATAGAAAAAGATTCTTAGCTTACCGTTCAATTTTTTCTTAAAAATACTGGATGCCCATCGCGCGTTTCACTTCTGCCAGTGTTTCAGCCGCTACTTTTTCTGCTTTGAGGCTACCTTGGCGTAAAATTTCCATAACCGCTGCCGGGTCTTTCGCAAATTCTTCACGACGAGCGCGGATTGGAGCGAATTGTGCTTCTAAAACATCAATTAAATACCGTTTGATTTTGACATCGCCCAAGCCACCACGGCGGTAGTGCGCTTTTAATTCTTCGATATATGCTTTGTCTGTTCCGAAAACATCTAAGTAGGTGAACACCATATTCCCCTCAACTTGACCTGGGTCATCGACACGAATATGATTTGGATCAGTATACATACTCATGACTTTCTTTTGCAAAACATCTGCCGGGTCAGCGAGGTAAATGCCATTTCCTAAAGATTTGCTCATCTTGCCGTTTCCATCAATCCCAGGTAAACGCCCAAGCCCTTTAGGAGGTAAGACAGCTTTTGGATTGACTAAAACATCTGTTTGATAGACGGAGTTAAAACTATGAACAATTTCTTGTGCTTGTTCAAGCATTGGTTTTTGGTCTTCGCCAACTGGAACTAGATTTGCTTTAAATGCGGTAATATCCGCAGCTTGCGAGACAGGATAGATGAAGAAGCCTGCTGGGACGCCTTCACCAAAGTTTTTTTGTTCAATCTCAGTCTTCACGGTCGGATTTCGACGAACGCGAGCGACGCTGACAAGATTTAAATAATACATGGTTAATTCCGCAAGTTGAGGAATTTGGGATTGGATAAACATTGTTGTTTTAGACGGATCTAATCCAACCGCTAAATAATCCAAAGCCACTTCTAAAATATTTGCTGCCACTTTTTCTGGATTCTTGGCATTATCTGTCAAAGCTTGCATATCGGCCACCATGACAAAAAGTTCATTGTTTGGATCGGCCTGCATCTCCACTCGTGTTTTTAAAGAACCTACATAATGCCCGAAGTGTAGTTGGCCAGTAGGGCGATCGCCAGTTAAAATTGTATTCAAAGAATTCACCTTTTCTTTTGTATTCTATGTATCATCTTACCTTTTTTAAAGGAAATAAACAATTGGTGTCGGAAAATTTATTTAAAATTTCCAAAAAAACGAAGAATAAAATCTATTTAAAGAATAAGCACTACCTCTTGAAAAAAAGTCAAAAAAAGGGGACAATAACAAGGTAGTGTGATGAAAGATAAAGGAAGTTTTTTATGAAAAATACACAACCAATTGGTTTTATTGATTCTGGGGTAGGTGGTCTTACCGTCATCAAGGAAGCCATGAAACAACTCCCGAATGAACAGATGATTTACCTTGGGGATACAGCTCGGTGTCCTTACGGGCCAAGACCCGTCGAACAAGTCATTGAATATACATGGCAAATGACGCGTTTTTTGTTGGAAAAAAAAATAAAAATGCTGGTGATTGCTTGTAACACTGCGACTGCTGTGGCATTAGACGAAATTAGCCGAACGCTTGATATCCCAGTTGTCGGTGTGATTTTGCCAGGAACGAGAGGGGCAATCAAGGCTTCGAAAAATCAGCGAATTGGAGTCATTGGTACAGTTGGCACGGTTAATAGTCGTTCATATGAAGAGGCTTTGAAAAGCCGAGTTGCAAGCGTTGAAGTTTTTAGTTTGGCTTGTCCAAAATTTGTTCCCTTGGTCGAAAGCAATCAATCGCAGTCGCCGATTGCAAAAAAAGTGGTTGCTGAAACACTTGGAGTGTTACAAAATAAAAAAATCGACACATTAATTTTAGGTTGTACACATTATCCTCTTTTACGACCGATTATTCAAAATGTGATGGGGTCACAGGTTTACTTGATTGATTCTGGGGCAGAAACCATTACCGAAGTGAGTATGTTACTTGATTATTTTGGCATTAGTAATTTATATGCCAAAGAAGTCGGACAGTTAACTTGCTACACAACAGGGTCAACAAAATTATTTGATGAAATTGCCAATGAATGGTTGGCAGGCCCTAACATCCAATCCAAACAAATTCAATTAGGAGACGAATAGATGAGACATGATGGTAGAAGTTCGCAACAATTAAGAGAGATTACAATCAATACCCATGTATACAAACAGCCTGAAGGATCCGTTGTGATTTCTTTTGGAGATACCGAAGTGATTTGTTCCGCAACGGTCGAAGCTTCGGTCCCGCCATTTTTAAAAGGTAGCGGAACGGGCTGGGTCACTGCAGAATATAGCATGTTACCTCGTGCCACCAATACTCGTAATCGTCGGGAGTCCAGTAAAGGGAAACTAAGTGGGCGGACGATGGAAATTCAACGCCTCATTGGACGTGCCTTGCGTTCTGTCGTTGATCTTGAATTACTAGGCGAAAAAAGCATTATTGTGGACTGTGATGTTGTACAAGCCGACGGAGGGACGCGGACAGCAAGTATTACAGGTGCGTTTGTCGCTTTACGTTTAGCAGTCGACAAATTATTGCAAAGCAATGAGCTAGCAGAAGATCCAATGAAAGAACACCTTGCAGCCATCAGCGTAGGAATTTTGGCGGATGGGACTTGTGTGGTTGACTTGGATTATGAAGAAGACAGTCAAGCAAATGTGGACATGAACCTCGTGATGACAGAAGCGGGACGTTTTGTTGAAATTCAAGGAACTGGTGAGGAAGCCACTTTTGATGGAGAAGAACTAAACCAAATGCTGCTCTTAGGAAAAACAGCGATTCAAGCATTGATTGTGAAACAAAAAGAAGCCTTATATACTCAAAAAACAGAACTTTCCCAACAAGATAAGATGATTATGATTGCTACAGGAAATTTAGGGAAAGCCAGAGAGTTTGAAGCGATGTTTGCAGAAGCGGGCTATCATATTAAAACGCTCAGAGATTATCCTGATTTACCAGATGTCAAAGAAACTGGAAAAACTTTTGAAGAAAATGCCCGTTTAAAAGCAGAAACAATTGCCAATCTTTTACAATGTCCGGTCTTGGCCGACGATTCGGGTCTCAAGGTGGATGCCTTGGGGGGATTACCAGGGATTTATTCTGCTCGTTTTGCTGGTGAAAGTAAAAGCGATGCTTCAAATAATGCCAAACTACTTTATGAATTGACGGATGTCCCTGACGAAAAACGTGGGGCACAATTTCATTGTACTTTAGTTTTTGCAGCACCAAAGAAAAAAAGTCTCGTTGTCGAAGATGAGTGGCACGGTCGAATTGGTCGTATTCCTCGTGGTGAGGGTGGTTTTGGTTATGATCCCTTGTTTATAGTGGACGGGTTAGAAAAAACGGCGGCAGAATTATCTAGTGAGCAAAAAAACAAAATCAGTCACCGTGGAAAAGCACTTGAAAAACTAAAAAATGAATGGCAAAATTGGCTAGAAAGTGGCGAATAAGATGAAATATTTAGTAGTCAGTGACAATCATGGCAATCGTGAAGTCTTAGAGGAGTTGTTTGCTCGTTATCGGGGGAAGGTCGATGAGATGATTCATTGTGGTGATTCGGAACTCCCTTCGGACGACCCCTTATGGGAAGGCGTTCAAAAAGTAACAGGCAACTGCGATTATGATTCTGGTTATCCGAGAACATTAATGATCGAAACACCCTTCGATCGTATTTTTGTCACACATGGACATTTGTATGATGTCCGTTTTGGTCTACATACGCTCAGTTTAAAGGCTGCAGAAGAAGAGGCAAACCTCGTTCTTTTTGGGCATACGCATCAAATTGCTTGCGAGCAAGTCGATCATTGTTTGTTTTTGAATCCAGGAAGTATTGAACAGCCAAGAGGTCAGATTCAAGAAAAAAGTTATTGCTTGATTGAAAGTACGGAAAAAACCTTTCATGTACAGTACTATCGGAAAAATTTCCAACCTATTCCGACCTTAGCTTTTACCTTTTCCAAGTAATCTGAAAGATGAAATGAAATCGGAGTGAATCAATTGATAGGAAAATATACCGAAGAATTACTAAAAGAAAACCAAGAGAATTTTATTGTCCCAGCTGAAAATGTTGCGACCTTACTTTATAACCATCCATTAGAGCACGCACTATTGATTTTATCAAAAGTTGGCTATGCCAAAATTCCTGTATTGGATTCGGAAGATCACTTAGTTGGCTTAATTGGACTGGCAGATATTGTAAACAAAATGATGGGATTAACGGGTTTTGAATACCACTTATTAGAAGGATTAACCGTAGCTGACGTGATGGAAGTGAATGTCCCGACAGTTACCGAAGCAAGTGATTTGGAAGACATTCTTCATTTGCTAGTGGATGGTTCTTTTTTACCAGTCGTCGATGAAAACAACATTTTCGAGGGGATTATTACGCGAAAAGAAATTTTGAAATCTGTCAACCACTTAGTCCATGAGTTAGAGCGTCGCTTTGTAGTGGAACCTAAAAATGTAGTCAATAAATAAAAACAGGGAAAAACGCGAGTATTTAGTCGCTTTTTCCCTGTTTTCTTTAGATAACCGTAATGGGTGTGTTTGGAATCGTATAGCCAGCAGCTGTTAGCAGCGAGATTGAACGGGTAAGCAGTTTTTGTTGAATTAAAGCTTGTTTACCGTTTTGTACGTAGAGCGTTGTTCGAATCGCATAGTTTCCGTTCCCTAAATCGACCATTCCAAAAATTTCAGGTGCAATTTTAATGAAATTCTCTTCTTCAGCTGAGATTTCTTCATTGGCCTGTGCAATTAACTTTTTAATTTCTTCAAGGTTTTCGGTTGGCACGATTCGCACATCAACGACGACTCGTCGGTCGCCTCGTGACGCATTACTAATCGTTGTGATACTTCGATTTGGGATAAAGTGAATCGTACCGTCAATTGACTGCATCTCCAAAATTCTTAAGCCAACCGCCGTCACCGTTCCTTCAATCCCTAAGTCTTTTAAGGTAATGTAATCTCCAACATCAATTTGTTGCTCAAAGATAATAAAAAAACCAGTAATTAAATCGTTCATAAAGCCTTGTGCCCCAAGACCAATCGCAATCCCAGCAATCCCAGCTCCAGCAATTAATGAGCCGATCGGGACGCCTAAAATAGCTAATAAAGCATAAAGATAGAAGAAGGCGAGGGTGTAGTGTGTAATGTTAAGGACCAAGGTTCGTAAAGTAGTTAAACGTACTTCTGAAAATTTATTGCTGCGGTATTTTTTAAACATTTGTTGAATAATAAAATTTGCTAGTCGATTTAAGAGAAAAAACAAGAATGAAATCAAAACAATCGCTAGGGCCTTTTGAATTAAAATACCAAGAATCTCTTCCCAATTGATGGTATTCCACCAGCGTTGAAGGGCATTTAATTGTCGAGCAGCAGGTTCGATGATATTTGTATCAGTGCTGTCGGTGGTTAGTAAATAAAGCATGATTTTCTCCTTCTTTTTTGTATTTATGCTTCATTGTAGCAAGGAAATCCCTCGACAGGCAATACTTGATTCAATAAAAGCGCTATCTATTAAAAAATGCTTACAAAAAAGGTCCAAGCGAATGCCTGGACCTTTTTTGTTTCACTGTCGATTTCTTTTTATCGGATTTCTAAACATGAAAGCTTCGAAAAAAGCTTTGATTGACAAAACGCTGCAATAAGAGAAAGCATTCCTTGGTTGAAGCTTTCGTCAACGCTTATGAAAGGTGAACCCCTTTATCGACGAAAATAATTTCACCAATAATTCCACTTGAAAGTGGGCTAATTAAGAAAGCACAAGCATTTCCAACTTCTTCAATTGTGACCCCGATATGATCAGGCGTCCGGTCTTCTGAAAGTTGGATTAGTTTTTGATAATCGTTGACGCCAGTTACAGCGAGTGTTTTGATTGCTCCCGCTGAAATACCGTTCACACGGATTTTCTGTGGAGATAACTCTGCAGCTAAGTAACGTACGGTAGACTCTAAGGCTGCTTTTGCAATGCCCATCATATTGTAGTTTGGAACGGCACGTTCCGCACCTAAGTACGTTAATGTGACCACACCACTATTTTCAGCTAAAATTGGTTTTGCTGCTTTTGTGACAGCAATTAGTGAATAGGCACTGATATCTTGTGCTAAAGCATAACCGTCACGCGAGATTTCAGTGACATCGCCTTGTAAATCTTCTTTATTCGCATATGCAATCGCGTGAACGACACCATGGATCTCTCCTGCATAGTCTTTGATGGCTTCAAATGCCGTAGCAATACTTTCGTCACTTGCCACGTCGCACTCGACTAAAAATTCATTACCTTCCAGTAAACGCTCCAATGATTTTTTCATTCGTTCGCTTTGGTAGGTGTAAATAACTTCCGCACCTTGTTGGGTTAAAGCTTGCGCACAACCCCACGCGATACTTCTTTTATTGGCAACACCCATGACGACGATTTTTTTTCCAGCTAAAAAGCTCATATCTTCACTCCTCATTAAAATGAATAAATAATTCCGTATGAAATAATTTCCATGAATTCATATCATGATTTCTTATTATTAGATAAAATCGTTTGATTGTCAAACTAAATTTACTTTTTTTAATCTAAAGTTGCCAAACGAGTCAAAATATGATACTTTGATAATCAAAGTAATGTATTCTTTTAATTTTTGAAAAGAGGGAATTTTGATGAAAAAATTGTTAACGGAAACTGAAGTAATGGATTTAATTCCAAACCGCTTTCCCATTATTTATATTGATTATGTTGATGAAATTGAATCAGGAAAAAAAATTATTGCTACAAAAAATGTCACAATTAACGAAGACTTTTTCCAAGGTCATTTTCCAGGAAATCCAGTTATGCCCGGTGCTCTAATTTTAGAAACATTAGCTCAAGCAGGCTCTATTTTGATTCTGAAATCAGAAGAATTTGCAGGACGGACCGCCTATATCGGTGCAATTAATCGAGCGAAATTTCGTCAAAAAGTTGTTCCAGGAGATACAATGAAACTTTCTTTTGAAATTATTAAGGTCAAAGGACCAGTAGGAACAGCCGATGCGATTGCGACCGTTGATGGGAAAGTCGTTGCAGAGTGTGAGTTTACTTTTATTGTCGGTGAGCAGAAACAGGCGAAGTAATAAATAGAGGTTGAGAAGAAGGTTTTAAACGTTGGTACAACGACGTTTAAAGCCTTTTTGTGATTGGAACAACGATGGACGGGATTTGTCCTTGTGATGGGAATAAAAATTCTTTTTTCTTTAAGAATAAAAAGAGCTAGCGAAATAAAAAGTGCGAACTGAAGCGACCCCCAAAAGTTCGATTTTCGATCTAACTTTTGGGGGCACTACAAATCCTTTTAAAGGTTCGTATTTTTTATTTCGCTTCTTGTAATACTTTTGTACTTTCAATTAAAACAGGTTCGACAGGGTCCGAGTTTTGCGCACCAGTGACTTCGGCTTCTGCGATTTTGTCAACGACAGCCATTCCTTCGATAACTTGACCAAAGACTGTGTAATCGCCATCGAGTGGTTCTGCGCCACCATTTTTATATTCTTCAATGATTTTTTCTGGCGTAAATTGAATCGCCAAGTTTTTTGATTGATCTTCTTTTCCTTGAACGATATAAAACTGACTCCCTTGACTATCAAGCGCTTGGGCCCGGGCCATCGCTAGTGCTCCTCGGATATGGTAAAGTTGATTTGAAATTTCGACTTCAAAACCTTCCCCCCAAATGCTTTCGCCACCTGTTCCATTCCCTTCAGGGTCGCCTCCTTGGATCATGAAGCCTTCAATTACGCGGTGGAAAGGGGTACCGTCGTAATAGTTGTCCTTTGCATGCGTCACAAAGTTTTCAACGGCCTTAGGTGCCAAGTCAGGGAAAAGTTTCACTGTAATTGCGCCAGCAGTTGTTTGGATTTCTACGACACTTTCATTTTCTTTTACTTCGGAGTCTAATTGCGGCAATTCGAGTGTATTTAAGTCGATCGATTCACTCGTTTGTGTTTCTTCTGATTTTGAAGTCTTCGTTTCACCTGTTGTACAAGCCGCTAACGCAAATGTGGTTAAAATAGAAGTTGAAAAAAGTATGAATTTTTTATAGGTCATCATAAATGTAAGTCCTTTCTTAGTTTGAATCCTTTTAATCATATCAAAAATGAGCAATCTTTAAAAGAAGAATCCTATTTTTTGTTAAGAGAGGTATAATTTAGAAAGACAAACGAAAGGAGTGACGAAAATTCATGCAGAAAATCATCGCAATTATTGGCCCTAGTGGGAGCGGAAAAACACATTTAGCAAAAGAATTGATCGAAAAAGGAATTCCTAAGTGTGTGACGGTTACAACGCGTGCGCCTCGAAAAGAAGAAGGGGAAAAAGACGGCAGAGATTATTATTTTGTGACCAAAGAAGTATTTCATAAAATGAATTTTATCGAAACAACGACTTATCATGGCAATCAGTATGGGCTTTCTGTCGCAGAAATCAAACGAAAGTTAAGAGAATCAACGATTATCCAAGTTGTGGTTGACCAAAATGGTGGACAAGCTTTAAAAACACAATTTCCAAATGAAACAAAAATTGTTTATTTACCGATTACAGAAGAAGAAATGCGAAAACGTATGAAACGGCGTGGAGACCAGCCAGCAATGATCGAACAGCGCATTGCTCACGCAAAAGTAAAAGGAGAGTTCACTCCACCGAGTGCGGTCGATTTTACTTATTATCCGGGAAAATTAGAAGAATTATTAGCCTTTATTTATCATTAAAATAAGCGAGAATATCTTTTGTTTAAAGTATTTTGCAATTGTTTTTTTAAAAGCGGATAAGCGCAAAAAGCTTTTATTTATCCGCTTTTGGAATTCATGAAAACCTTTCACTTAAGGATAGACCTCCTATCAATGTTTTGTTATACTTAAAGAGGTTTAGGGTTTTATTATAACTACATAGGGGGAATTAAAAAGATGGGGAAATTAGGAATTTCGATCTATCCGGAACGTTCGACATTTGAAAAGGACAAAGCTTATTTAGATTTAGCACATAAGTATGGTTTTACGCGCGTATTCACTAGTTTATTACAAATTACAGAGGACAAAGACAAGGTTTTAGCGGATTTTAAAAAAATGGTCGACTATGCCAATTCTTTAGGCATGGAAGTCATGGTAGATATTAATCCTGCGCTCTTTACACAATTAGGTATCTCTTATGATGATTTATCTTTCTTTGATGAAATGGGGGCATACGGTGTTCGTCTAGACTTAGGATTTACTGGGTCAGAAGAGGCGAGAATGACACGTAATCCATACAATATCAAAATTGAAATCAATATGAGTCAAGGGACAAGTTATGTTGATAATATTATGGCGTATTCACCAAATAAGGAAAACCTATTAGGCTCACATAACTTCTATCCACACCGTTACACAGGTTTGGAGTACAATCACTTTGTTGCCTGTTCAGAGAAATTTAGAAAATACAACTTAAATACAATGGCTTTTGTGAATTCACATGATGCGACATTTGGTCCGTGGCCAACGCAAGATGGCTTGTGCTCGTTAGAAGACCATCGTGATTTAGAAATTGCAACGCAAGTGAAACACTTGATGCTAACAGGATTAATTGATGACATCTCCGTTGGAAACGCTTATGCTTCAGAAGAAGAATTAAAAGCGATGTCAGAAGCTTTCCATTCGCCATATCCAACCATTAAAGTCGTTCCAGAAGCAGAAATCACAGAAAATGAGCGTATTTGCCTCTTTGATAATACTCATAGCTACCGTGGGGACCGCTCTGCTTACATGCTTCGTTCCACGATGACACGTGTGTACTATAAAGATAAGGAGTTCCCACCACATACAACAAGAGACATTGTTCGTGGAGATGTATTGATTGATAATGAAGGATACGGCCAATACAAAGGAGAAACACAGATTGCTTTGAAAGAAATGAAAAATGACGGTCGCGTAAACGTCGTCGGTCAAATTTCACCGGATGAGCTATTTTTATTAGATTTCTTAAAACCTTGGTCAAGCTTTAAAATGGTTGAAGTGAAGTAACGAAAGAGTAAAAAGAACGAGGGTGACTTCGTTCTTTTTCTTTTTAAACGACTTGTTAACTATGATTACATTATGTAAACCACATGAAGGTTTTTAAGAAAAAGTCATGCTTTCGTTATGAAATGATAGACAAATAGGTGTTTGGTAGGTACAATATATAAGACTTTTATGCTGGATAGTTAGTAGTAAATAGATAGGAGGACAAAAAATGTCCATGTTTTTAGATCAGGTAACAATTGATGTCAAAGCTGGGAGTGGTGGCGATGGAATGGTTGCCTTTCGTAGAGAAAAATATGTTCCCAATGGTGGACCGGCTGGTGGTGACGGAGGAAAAGGGGGTTCCGTTGTTTTAGTCGTGGATGAAGGGTTACGGACGTTAATGGATTTTCGTTTCAATCGTCATTTCCGCGCCGACCCAGGTGAACATGGAATGAGTAAAAGTATGCATGGCCGAGGGGCAATGGATACCTTTATTAAAGTGCCACAAGGGACAACCGTTCGAGATGCAGAAACGGGAGCTTTTTTAGGTGATTTAGTGGAACATGGTGATCGCTTGGTTATTGCTCAAGGAGGTCGTGGAGGCCGTGGGAATATCCGTTTTGCTTCACCGGCAAATCCAGCACCAGAATTAGCTGAAAACGGGGAACCAGGACAAGAACGCAAAATCGAATTAGAATTAAAAGTATTAGCAGACGTGGGCTTAGTCGGTTTCCCATCTGTTGGAAAATCGACCTTATTATCGGTTATTTCTTCCGCGAGGCCAAAAATTGGCGCGTATCATTTTACAACGCTCGTACCAAATCTAGGAATGGTTCATATTCCGGATGGACGTAGTTTTGTTGTCGCTGATTTACCAGGACTGATTGAAGGCGCCTCTCAAGGAGTTGGACTAGGTACACAGTTTTTACGTCATATTGAACGAACACGAGTAATTTTACATATGATCGATATGAGTGGGATGGAAGGTCGCGACCCTTACGAGGATTATTTAGCGATTAATCATGAATTAAAAACGCATAATCTACGCTTGATGGAACGGCCACAATTAATTGTAGCGAATAAAATGGATATGCCTGATGCTGAAGAAAACTTAAAGAAATTTAAAGAACAGTTAGCGAAAGACCAAGAAGATGAGTTTGCTGAACCAATTCCAGTGTTTCCGATTTCTGGTGTTTCAAGAAAAGGAATCGATGCTTTATTAAGTGCGACTGCAGATTGGTTAGAAGTAACACCAGAATTCCCACTTTATGAAGATGAAATTGAAGCAGATGTAGTGGAATACAATTTTGTTGAAGAAGATCCGGGCTTCACAATTCAAAGACAGCCTGATACGTCATGGGTGCTATTTGGTGACAAGCTTGAGAAACTCTTTAAGATGACGAATTTTGATCATGATGAAACAACCATGCGTTTTGCTCGTCAATTACGCTCAATGGGTGTGGATGAGGCTTTACGAGCTCGTGGAGCAAAAGATGGTGACATCGTTCGAATTGGTGAGTTTGAATTTGAGTTTGTTGAATAAGGGTAAATAATGAAAGACTGGGATAAACTCTCAGTCTTTTTTAGTCTAAAAATGAAGTAACCATGTTCTTTTTTGTGAATTCTTGGTAAGATGAAGAGAAAGAAATAAGAGGAGTGAGCCAAATGACAAAACGAGTGATTGTTGTAAATTTCGCAGTGAATTCGGAAGCGTATCAAGCTTTTTCAATGGTAAAAAAAGGGCATCTGGAGAAGCAAATTAAAGGAGAACAAATGGCTGTCGTGACTCATTCTGATGAAGGTGCTCACCATTTCAAGGTGGAGGATTTTATTGATTTTACGGGAAAGAATAAAACTTCTCGAGGAGGCATGATTGGTATGCTTTTGGGAGTCATTGGTGGTCCTTTAGCAATTATGCTTGGTTGGTTTGGTGGGAGTATGATTGGTGCCTCCCAAGATGCTCAAGAAGTTAAGCGAGCAAAAAATATATTTGAATTACTTAGTCGAGAAATCGGCGTCGACTCAACCGGTCTGATTTTAATTGCGGAAGAAGAAGATAATCGCATCTTAAACCAGTTGATGATGTATGAGTTGAGCGGCAACATTCATCGTTTTGATTATACAGAAGTCGCAGAAGAATTAGAAAAAGCACAAGTAGTGGAAGAAACGGCAAAAGAAAATACAAAGAAAATTTGGGATGACAATCATTCGAAATAAGTCACAGACAAGAAATTTGATAGAAAGTTAGGGTTATTTATGGAATTAGAATTTTTAGGTACAGGAGCAGGAGTACCTGCGAAACATCGGAATGTTAGCGGTATTGCTTTAAAGTTATTAGATGAACGAAATGCCGTCTGGCTCTTTGACTGCGGGGAGGGTACGCAGTTACAAATTCTAAGGACCGCGATTCGTCCTAGAAAAATTGAAAAGATTTTTATCACCCATCTACACGGAGATCATATTTTTGGGTTGCCTGGTTTGATTAGTAGTCGTTCTTTCCAAGGAGGTTCAGAGCCTTTGGAAATCTATGGGCCAAAGGGAATTCAAGAATGGATAAAGACGACCTTGCGCCTTTCCAAAACCCATTTGAGTTATCCAGTGAAATATATTGAAATCCAAGAGGACGGCTTGATTTTTGATGATAAGCAATTTAAAGTCTATTGTCGGAAATTAGATCACGGCATTGAAAGTTATGGTTATCGCGTCGTTGAAGCGGACCATGTTGGCGAATTACAAGTCGAAGAATTAAAAACACTCGGGGTAAAACCTGGGCCAATCTTTGGGAAAATCAAACAAGGACAGACCGTTACTTTAGAAGATGGTCGAGTCATTGATGGGAAAAGGTTTATTGGTGAATCGAAGAAAGGCCGCATTGTGACGATTTTAGGCGATACACGTAAAACAAAACAGTCCGTCGAGCTGGCACGAGACGCAGATGTCCTCGTCCACGAAAGTACGTTTAATAAAGAAGAAGCGAAACTTGCACGGGCCTATTTCCACTCAACGACTCATGAAGCGGCAGCAGTCGCGAAAGAAGCCAATGTGGAGAAATTAATTCTCACTCACATTAGTGCACGCTATCTAGGGAAAGACGTGGAAGGCTTACGGAATGAGGCGAAAGAGATTTTTGAAAATGTCTGGGTAGCAAAAGATTTTTATAGTGTCGATATTCCTTTAAAGAAGAAGGAGGAAAACTAAGTGAAACTGAAAGGCAAAATCGTATTAGTCACAGGTGGTTCGACGGGCTTAGGAGAAGCGATTTGTTATGAAGCGGCTAAACAAGGAGCGATCGTCGTAACGAGTGCGCGTCGTGTGGCACTACTCGAGCGCGTTAAGGAAAATTGTCAACGTTTGAGTCAAAACAAAGCCTATGCCTTTGCAGTTGATCTGGAAGATGCGGAAAGTATTCAAAAATTGATTCAGCAAGTGAAAACCGAAGTAGGAGTGGTCGATGTCTTAGTCAATAACGCAGGCTTTGGTATTTTTGAAGACTTTGTCACTTTTGATTTAAGCAAGGCACGGAAGATGTTTGAAGTCAATCTTTTTGGCATGATGTATCTCACTCAAGCGATGGCGATTGAGATGTTGCCTCTCACCAAAGGGCACATTATTAATATTGCCTCCATGGCCGGTAAGATGGCAACGCCAAAGTCTACGATTTATTCAGCAACGAAATTTGCTGTCATTGGTTTTTCAAATGCCTTACGTCTAGAACTGAAACCATTTAATATCCACGTGACAACCGTCAATCCAGGTCCGATTGAAACAAACTTCTTCAATTTAGCGGACCCTTCTGGGGCTTATTTATCGAGCATCGACCATTTTGTTTTAGATCCGGAGAAACTCGCGAAAGAAATCGTGAAAAATATGAGCGCCCCTAAGCGAGAAATTAATCGACCTTTCGTGATGTCAGCGGCGGCTCAATTTTATCAATTGTTCCCGCGGATAGGGGATTATTTAGCAGGTGGGATTTTTAATAGAAAATAGGAGGTGAAGAGCGTATGAAAAATCAGTGGCGGTTATACTTAGGCTTATTTTTTACCTTTGTTATTATCATCTTTGCAATTATGAACAATCGAAGAGTTTCCATTAGTTTTGGGTTCTTTTCATTTGCTGCACCCTTGGTTTTAGTAATTTTTGGTTCGGCGCTTTTAGGTGCTTTGATTGTTTCCTTGATGGTGACGGGGAGTTATTGGCGCCAAAAAAAAGAAATTAAGGGACTCAATGAACAGCTCGCGCAAATCGAAACAAGAATCAAGGAAGAAGTGGAAAGTCGAATCGTTCAGCGGCGATTGGAAGAAAAGGTGGAAATCTCTGAACAGGAGACAAAGGATCCTTTTTCGTATTGAAGGTGAGTATTGAGAGTCAGGCTTTTTGCCGAGACTCTTCTTTTTTGTTCGCGGCTTTGTTATAATTGATAAGTTAGGAGTGATGGAGTGAAAGCAGCGAGATTTGATTGGCAAATGCCGAAAGTAGAAGAACTTCCACAAACATATCTAACGATGTGTGAACAGTATCAATTATCACCTGTTTTAGCACAATTGCTATGGAATCGTGGCGTTCAAACAGATGAGGCGATGCGAAAATTTATGCAACCAGAAATTCATGACTTACATGATCCTTATTTATTTCATGGAATGGAAACAGCAGTGGAGAGGCTACATGAGGCGATTGTTTCGGATGAACGAATTTTAATTTATGGGGATTATGATGCGGATGGGATTACGAGTACGACGGTCTTGAAAGAGACGCTTGAACTGCTAGGTGCTCAGGTCGAAACCTATTTACCGAATCGTTTTACGGATGGATACGGACCAAATATTCACCGCTATCAAACGTTCATTGAATCCGGTGTTCAACTAATTTTAACGGTTGATAATGGTGTTTCTGGTCATGAAGCGATTGACTATGCCAATCGTCAAGGAGTCGATGTTATCGTTACTGACCATCATGAACTACCAGAAACGCTTCCTGCAGCTTATGCCATCATTCACCCGCGACATCCTTTGGGGGATTACCCCTTTAAAGATTTAGCCGGTGTCGGTGTGGCTTTTAAATTGGCCTGTGCGCTATTAGATGAGATTCCAGTAGAACTATTTGATTTAGTTGCAATTGGAACCATTGCAGATATGGTATCTTTAACAGACGAAAACCGAGCGCTAGTCATTTGGGGATTACAACAAATGAAGCAAGGGGAACGCTTAGGCCTAAATGAACTGCTCTTAATTAGTGGGGAGAAACTAAGTACCCTTGATGAGTCAACAATAGGTTTTTCAATCGCGCCACGCTTAAACGCGATTGGTCGCTTAGGAGATCCGAATCCAGCAATTGATTTATTAACAACTTTTGACGAGGATCACGCGAAAGTATTGGCGGAAGAATTTCATCGGATAAATCAAGAAAGAAAAGATTTGGTTGAAATGGCTACGAAAGAAGCGTTGACTCAAGTTGATCCAAAGCATGCGATTCACCTTTTAGTTGGTCAGGACTGGCACGAAGGAATTCTAGGGATTGTTGCAGGTCGTGTCATGCAAGAAACAGGCAAGCCGACCATCGCTTTAACGCGAAAAGAAGAGGGGTTGGTTAAAGGTTCCGGTCGTAGTGTAGAGGCCTTGAATATGTTTGCGATGTTACAACAAAATGAACAGTTGTTAACGACTTTTGGTGGACACCACGCAGCAGTTGGGCTAAGTTTTGCTTATGAAGATTTATCGGCATTACAAAATCGAATGAATCAGTATGTAATAGATGAAGCCATTGATTTAACGCGTGGCATCCCCCTTCAAATTGATGCCGATTTAGCGATTGAAAGTGTTGACTTAGCCTTCATTCGTTCGCTAAAGCAACTGGCTCCTTTTGGGATGCACAATCAAGTGCCGCAATTTCTATTTTCGAAAGTGAAAGTCCCAGAAAGTCGAAGTATTGGAGCGGAACAGAAGCATTTGAAGTTTGTCCTAGCAGATGATAAGGGGCATCAAATCGATGGGATTGGTTTTGGTTTCGGTCATGAACAGAGTGAATTTCGAACAGATTGTTTGAATGTAGTCGGTCAATTGACTATTAATGAATGGAACGGCCAAGCGCTTCCCCAACTGCGTTTACAAGATTATCAAATTACTGCGCTCCAAATTTTTGACTTTAGAGGGAAAAAGTATCAACAACAGTTAGATTTTCAAGAAAAAACTCTTTTTATCTCATTTAGTCAAAAGTTTTATAAAGCTTTTGAACAAAAAGGGAAGCAAACTGTCTATATTGAACAAATAGAACAATTTCAGAAGTATTGCCAAGCGGGGTTGGCTTGTTCTCAGATCGTTTTTATAGATTCACCCAAAAAGTTAGAATTAATAAAAGAAATTGTAGGATACAGTCAAATTTCACGTATTTATTTCCTAGGTTTGACCGCAGATGATGCGTACTTAGATGGGATTGGTTCCAGAGAGCAGTACGGGAAGTTATTCAAGTTATTGAAGAATCATTCGAGTCTAGATGTGCGTTATAAAGTACAGGCGATTTCGGACTATACAAGAATACCAAGTAAATTGTTAATTTTTATGATTCAAGTATTTGTCGAATTAGGTTTTGTGACGGTAGAAGATGGGGTACTAAGAACGATTGAAAACCCGGAAAAACGAGCATTAACCGAGAGTCGATTGTATCAAGAGCGACAGCAAAAAATTAAAAGCGAAGAATTTTTATTGTTGAGTGATTTAGAAAAGATTAAGGAATGGCTGGGTCATTCTTAGGAGGAAGAACATGAATTTAAAAGATTATATTGCAAGTATTCCAAACTATCCATCAGAAGGGATTACTTTCAGAGATATCTCACCTTTAATGGCAGACGGAGAAGCTTATCGTTATGCGACAAAACAAATTGTTGATTATGCAAAGGATAAAAAGATTGATATGGTAGTCGGACCTGAAGCACGTGGCTTTATCGTGGGTTGCCCAGTCGCTTATGAAGCTCGTGTCGGTTTTGCTCCCGTGCGTAAACCGGGGAAATTACCACGTGAAACGATTGAAGTTTCTTATGATTTAGAATACGGATCAGATACATTGACGTTACATGCCGATGCCATAAAGCCCGGACAGCGTGTGTTGTTGTGTGATGACTTATTAGCGACAGGTGGTACGGTAAAAGCGAGTATTGAATTAATTGAACGATTGGGTGGGATTGTTGTGGGCTGTGCCTTCTTAATTGAACTTGTTGATTTAAAAGGGCGCGAAAAAATTGATGGCTATGAAATTTTCACCTTAATGAAATATTAAAATGTAGGTTTTCTTGCGTAAAATAAGAAATGCAAGAAGCAATGATTTCGAGAGAAATTGTGGCTTCCTGCATTTTTTATTTAATTAATGAAAATCATCTGAGTAAAAGTATTCTGTTTCCATTTGATAACATTCTTGTTGATATCTTCTTTGACGTAGTCGTTTATCATCCCATAAAATAAGCCATAAAGTAAATAAAGGTCCTAAAATTAAAAAGGCGATTAATGAGCCAAAATTTCCAATAATGATACCAATCAGTAATACCCCAATTAAAAAACCAAAACGACGGACTGCTTTCATGTCGATCCACTCCTTATCTTATAGAACGTTTGTTCGTGCCTTTATTATACGAATGTTTGTTCGGTTTGTAAAGAGGAAATCGAAAAAAAATTCTTTTTCTAGATAGAAGCATGATTTTCCACGAAAAATTAGCCCTTTTTTTCCTCAGATTTTTTTGAAAAGAAAGGTGCCTATGTGGCTAGCGGTCGTTCGTAACGTCAAATGTTCACAAAAAAAAGAGCCGTGACTTTTGTCAATGCTCTTTTCGTTTAAAATGAATGAAAGTTCTTTAAGTAAGTGTTTGGTCTATACTCAAAATAGCCGACAGGTATTGATTTTTGTCAGAGTCAAAAATGACGATAGAGTCCAACAACCAGGCCTAATATTTTGATGTCTGGCAAGATGATTGGATCCAAAAAATCATTTTCTGGTTGAAGGCGCACGTAGTCTTTTTCCCGATAGAACCTTTTACAAGTCGCTTCGTTGTCATCTGTCATTGCAATCACAATATCACCGTTTCGTGCAATGTCTTGCTTACGAACGATGACTTGATCACCATCTAAAATGCCAGCATTAATCATACTTTCACCAGAAATCGTTAACATGAAATGCTGGTTTTCGCTATTGGCAAGTTGAGGCGGGATGGGAAAAAAATCAGAGGCTTCTTCAACTGCTAAAATTGGTTCGCCAGCTGTGACAATACCTAGTAAGGGAATGTTTTTTTGTTCACCACCGACTGTTTCTAAGCCAAGTGCAGTCAATTCGATTGCCCGTGGTTTGGTTGCATCTCGTTGAATGTAGCCGTTTTTTTCTAATCGAGATAAATGTCCGTGAACAGTCGAAGTTGAAGAAAGGTTGACGGCTTCTCCGATTTCTCGCACGGTTGGTGGGTAGCCTTTTTCTAATACGCGTTTATGAATAAAGCGCAAGACTTCAATTTGTCGGCTTTCGGTTTTTTTTGCCAAGAGTTGCACCTTCTTTCCTAATAATTAGTTTTATTTTAACATATGAACGAAAACAAATCAAACAGATGTTCGCTCCTTGTGGCTTCTTATTGTGTTTTTTCTCAAATTTGTATAAGATAATGAGGATGAGAGGAGTGGGAATATGTTATCAGAAAAAAAATTAAATCGCATCAATGAATTAGCCCGCAAAAAAAAGAGTACAGGTTTGACACCTACGGAAGAAAAAGAGCAAAAAATCTTAAGAGAAGAGTATTTAAGTGCTTTTCGTGGCGGCATGAAACATCATATTGAAGGCATGAAAGTCGTCGATCCATTAGGCAACGATGTGACTCCGGATAAATTAAAAGCAATTCAAAAAGAAAAAGGATTGCATAATCGTAAATAGGAACAATCTTTCTTGAAAAGGTTGTAAAAGAAGCCAATATCTTTTATAATGGAAAATGAATAAAGGTAAAAAAAACCTAAACTAATAGGAGGCGCTTCATTTGTTTGATAAGATTGATGAATTAGGAGTTAACACGTTACGTACATTAAGTATTGATATGGTTCAAAAAGCCAATTCTGGTCACCCAGGATTACCAATGGGTGCTGCTCCAATGGCCTATGCATTATGGACAAAACATTTAAAAGTAAATCCAAAAACATCAAGAAATTGGGTTGATCGTGATCGTTTTGTTTTATCTGCTGGTCATGGTTCGGCATTGCTTTATAGTCTCTTACACTGTTCAGGCTACGATGTACAAACGGAAGATTTGAAGAATTTCCGTCAATGGGGCAGTCGTACGCCAGGACACCCAGAAGTCCACGATACCGATGGTGTAGAAGCGACAACAGGTCCGTTAGGTCAAGGAATTGCCATGGCTGTAGGAATGGCAATGTCTGAAGCACACTTAGCAGCAACTTACAATCAAGAGGGGTTCCCTGTGGTTGACCACTATACGTATGCACTTTGTGGTGATGGTGACTTAATGGAAGGCATCTCTCATGAAGCGTCATCGATGGCCGGTCATATGAAGTTAAATAAATTGATCGTTTTATATGATTCCAATGACATTTCATTGGACGGACCAACTTCGAAATCATTCACCGAAAATGTTGGAGAAAGATATGAGGCCTATGGTTGGCAACACCTTCTAGTGAAAGATGGTCGTGATTTAAATGAGATCTCGGCAGCAATTGAAGCAGCGAAAAAAGAAACAAACAAACCAACCTTAATCGAAATTAAAACTGTGATTGGTTTTGGCGCACCAAACGAAGGAACTTCGTCTGTTCATGGTGCACCATTAGGAATCGAAGGTATCCAAGCAGCGAAAAAAGTTTATGGTTGGGATTATCCAGAGTTTACGGTTCCAGAAGAAGTAGCGGCACGTTTTAAAGAAACAATGATTGACGAAGGACAAAAAGCAGAAGAGGCCTGGAATCAATTGTTCGCTGAATATGAAGGGGCACATCCAGAGTTAGCTGCTCAATTTAGACAAGCCTTTGCCGATGAGCTACCAGAAGATTGGGATGCAGATCTGCCAACGTATGAAGTAGGATCCAACCAAGCGAGTCGGGTTTCAAGCAAAGACATGATTCAAGCATTATCACAAGCCGTTCCTTCTTTATGGGGAGGTTCAGCCGACTTATCTGGTTCAAACAATACGATGGTAGCAGCTGAAAAAGATTTTGAGCCTGGGCAATATGAAGGGCGAAATATTTGGTTTGGCGTGCGTGAATTTGCGATGGCTGCAGCAATGAATGGTATTCAATTACATGGTGGTACCCGTGTGTATGGCGGAACGTTCTTTGTCTTTGTTGATTATTTACGCCCAGCTGTTCGTCTCGCAGCGATTCAAAAAACACCAGTCACTTATGTTTTAACACATGATTCTGTGGCGGTTGGTGAAGATGGTCCAACACATGAGCCGATTGAACAACTTTCAAGCTTACGAAGCATTCCGAATTTACATGTTATTCGTCCTGCTGATGGGAATGAAACACGTGCAGCTTGGAAAATTGCGATGACTTCAAAAGAAACACCGACAGTTTTAGTTTTAAGTCGTCAAAACTTACCTGTGATTGAAGGAACGCTCGAGTTAGCGGATGAATTTGTCGCAAAAGGTGCTTATGTTGTTTCTCCTCAAAAAGGAGAGACACCGGAAGGAATTTTATTAGCGACTGGTTCAGAAGTCTATTTAGCAACACAAGCGCAGCAAGCATTGGCTGCAGAAGGAATCGATGTTTCGGTTGTTTCTATGCCAAGTATGGATTTATTTGAAGCACAATCGGCTGAATATAAAGAGTCTGTCTTACCAAAAGCAGTGAAAAAACGTGTGGCAATTGAAGCCGGTGCATCTTTTGGTTGGGAACGCTATACGAAATGTCGAGGAACCATTTTAGCGATTGATCATTTTGGTGCATCTGCGCCTGGCGATCGCGTCTTAGCGGAATTTGGCTTCACAACTGAAAATGTAGTCAATACCTTTAAATCGTTATAGGCGACTAAGAAAGATGGATCAATTTCCGACTCTGGAAATTTATCCGTCTTTTTTGCTAGATAAATTCGTGGAGTCATAGTATGATAATGAGAGAGAATAAACAAAAGGAGGGAAAAGTAATGGCGACATTTGATGATGCTTTAACCTATTTAAAAGGGGAAAATATCCGCATTACCCCTCAAAGAATTGCCATCTTGGAATTCCTGACAGAAGCTCACAGTCATCCGACAGCAGAAGAAGTCTATCGTGCCATTGAAGAAAAGTTCCCTGGAATGAGTGTTGCGACAGTCTATAATAATTTAAAATTATTTACAGAAATTGGCTTTTTAAAAGAAATGAATTACGGTAGTTCATCCAGCCGTTACGATTTTGCCATTAACCCTCATTATCATGTGATTTGTCAAAAGTGTGGGAAAGTTGCGGACTTCTTTTATCCAAGATTAGACGATGTAGAAATGGCGGCTGACCGTTTAACTGATTATCAAATTCAAAGTCATCGACTTGAAATTTATGGACTCTGTCCAGAATGTAAAAATATAGAAGAGTAGGGAGTTTTTTTTATGTCAATTATTCAAACAAACCAAGCACCTAAAGCCATCGGACCTTATGTTCAAGGACGTGTTGCAAATGGATTTTTATTTGCGTCAGGTCAAGTACCTTTAGACCCTGTGTCCGGTGAAGTTGTCGGTACAACGATTGAAGAACAAACCGAACAAGTCGTTAAAAATATTGCAGCAGTGTTAGAAGCTGCTGGAATTACTTCAGATGAAATCGTAAAGACGACTTGTTTTTTAAAAAACATGGATGATTTTGTTGTATTTAATGGGGTGTATGGTACCTTGTTTAAGGAGTTATTACCTGCTCGCTCTGCAGTAGAGGTCGCTCGCTTACCAAAAGATGTCTTAGTTGAAATCGAAATTATTGCTGACGTTTCAAAAAAATAGGTAAAGAGTCAAAGGAGAGAGAAGCAACGCTCTCTTTTTTTCATTATTGTAATCGCTAGAGGGGAAGACAGATGCTTGCATTAGAAGAATTTTTAAAAAATGGTCAAACGACCATTTCAAACTTAATCTTGGAAAATTATCGTAAAATTGGTCTCTCAAATGAGGAGTTTTTGTTGTGGTTACAACTCCATCGCTATGCAGAAAAAAATATTTTTTTTCCTGATTTAACCGAGATTGCCAAGAACATGAATGTTAATCAACAGGAGATTTATTATTTATTAAACCAACTGGTTCAAAAACAGTTCATTCAAATCACCTCTAAGAAAGACGCACAAGGGATGGTACAAGATGCTTATGACCTCAGCCTAATCTATCAAAAACTCCACCTTTTACTTGCTCAAAAAGAAGAGGAAAATAAAGAAATGGTGCGAGAAGAAAAAGTTAGTCAATTGTATCAATCTTTTGAAGCAGAATTTGGACGCCCCTTATCTCCTATGGAGTATCAACGCATTGGTCAATGGTTAGAAGAGGATCAGTATCAAGTCGAGTTAATTCAACTGGCCTTGAGAGAAGCCGTCTTAAATCAAGCGTATAGTCTAAATTATATCGACCGTGTCTTGTTATCTTGGGAACGAAAAAACATCCGAACTTCAGAACAAGTTGCTGGAGAACAACAAAGAAGAAAACGACAAATGATGCAAAAAGAAGAAGGAACGTCCAAAGCGTTGCCTAAAGTATCTTTACATAATTGGTTAGAAGAGGAATAGAGAAAAATGATAAGTATTGAAAAAACCAGACTGGCCTTGGAAGAAATGTATCGCATGTTTCCTGACGCTGTAGGGGAATTAGATCATGAAACACCTTTTCAATTGCTAATCGCAGTGATTCTAAGTGCACAAGCGACGGATGTTTCGGTAAATAAGGTGACGCCCGGTCTATTTGCTGCCTACCCAACCCAAGAAGCTTTAGCCGAAGCGCCTGTCGAAGAAATTATGGAAACAATCAAGACAATTGGCCTGTATCGAACCAAGGCGAAGAATATTAAACGTTGTGCCCAGCAATTGCTTGAAGAACATGGCGGCGCAATCCCGAAAACAAGAGAGGAATTGATGCGCCTTGCTGGAGTTGGACGTAAGACAGCCAATGTCGTTTTAGGCGATGCCTTTGATATCCCAGCGATTGCGGTAGATACACATGTGGAGAGAGTTTCCAAGCGCTTAAGAATTTGCCGATTGAATGCGACTGTCTTAGAAGTGGAAGAAACGCTGATGCGAAAAGTACCGAAGGAAGATTGGGTTAAGATGCACCATACAATGATTTTATTTGGGCGTTATCACTGTACCGCTCGAGCACCGAAATGCGAAGTGTGTCCTTTACTGGAAATGTGTCAAGATGGTAAGGTCCGCATGCGTGAAAAGTTAAAAAAGAAAAAGTAATGGGAAAAGAAAAATCATAGAAAAAAAGAAGGAATGGGGACTTTTTTAGTCGATCTTCCTTCTTTTTTTGATTGATTGTTTTACGGTGTAACTGGTGGTTGTTCGACTGGCGGTGTTTCTTCCGCCGGAGGTGTTGTTGGTTGTTCTTCGTTATTATTTCCAGGTGGTGTTTCTTCTGCTGGAGGTGTCGTCGATTCCACCGGTGGTGCTGGTGGCGTGGACTCGACCACGCTTTCTGTTGTGCTGCTTTCCGTTGTTGTAGAAGATGGCGTTGTCTCTTTTGTCTCTTTTGTTTCTTTTGGTGTTTCCTGTGGTTTCACGGGTGGCGGTGTAGGAGCAACGTATTGCCCTTCTAAATAAAGCTCACGTCCGACTCGTGTCAAGCCTTTTGGCATCGACCAATCCTCATTGACCACAGAAGCGGAGACAAATTGCATCAATTCACGGTAGACATCACTTGCAACATTCGCATAATCATTGGTAATTGGCGTCATTCTTTGTTTATATCCCGTCCAGACAGCTAAAGAATAAGTAGGGGTATAGCCCACAAAGGAAGAGTCTGGGAAAATGGTGTAGGGCGAATTAATTTCTTTTAATTCCTTATCGGTATAGTTTGAAGTTCCTGTTTTTCCTGCTTGGTACAGGCCTTGAATGATTGCATTTGTACCTGTTCCTGAAGTAATGACACCTTTTAGGATATCCGTGACCATATAGGCAGTCGTGTCTTCCATTGCTTTGGTTCCAAGCGTTTTAAATGCTTCCACTTCTTCAGAACCATCTTCAAAGACAATTTTATTGACATATTGTGGTTCATAATAGGTGCCGCCATTTGCTAATGCCGCATAGGCCGCTGCCAGTTTTAAGCTAGAAATACCATATTTTGTCCCATCGATTTCACTGGTATTACTTGAAATTGCATTGGCAGGTTGCAAGCTCGCGTATTGAATGTTTAACTTCGCTAAAAATTCATCGACTTGTTCTAGGCCGACTTCTTCAAAAAGTTTGACTGCGGGCACGTTCCGAGATTCTACCAAAGCAGTCCGAAGGGTCATCGCTCCCCAGTATTGGTTATCCCAATTTCGTACAGAGTCATTCGTTCCAGCATACTTATAAGGTTCATCCACAATGATTTTTCCGGTTGAATCCTTTAGATATTCAAAAGCGGGGGCATAGTCAGTAATTGGCTTAACCGTAGATCCAACATCGCGTCGTGTGTTGGTTGCGAGGTTGTCTCCTAGCATCGTTCCTTCTTCAATGTGACGTCCACCAATCTGAGCAGTGACTTTTCCGGTTTTTGCTTCGATTAAAGTCGCTGCGACTTGCATTTCATCGTCAGGGTATTGGACGTAAGTATCTGAATTCGTCACTTCATACAGGTGTTTTTGGGCTTCGATATCGATGTTGGTATGAATTTCTAACCCGTCTGTGTAGACGTTTTTCCCCGTTTTTTCTTCAACTTGTCGAATGACTTCTGTTAAATAGTTATCGTAGTATTTCCAAGTGTTATTCCCCTTAGGTGGTGGAAGTAACCCGTCATCAATCGGTGTGGCAATTGCTTCTTCGTATTCTTGGTCAGAGATTTTTTCATTTTCTTTCATCGTGAATAAAACGATATCCCGTCGATCCTTTGCATTTTCTGGATTGGCGTAAGGATCAAAGTAAGAAGGGGCATTAGGCAAGCCTGCAATGAGAGCCGTTTGTGGCAAGTTTAATTCATCTAAAGGTAAGCCATAAAAAGTTTTTGAAGCGGTCTGCATGCCGTACAAGCCATTGGACATATAAACTTTATTTATATAGTAAGTTAAAATTTCTTGCTTTGACTTTTCCTTCTCTAATTGGACGGACATCCAAGCTTCTTGCGCTTTTCGCTCCAAGGTTTGATCTGAAGCATCGGTTGAGAAAAAGGATAATTTGATTAATTGTTGGGTAAGTGTACTTCCTCCTTGCATGCCTCCTGTACTAATGTTTGACAAGGCAGAGCCCACAATTCGAATCGGATCGACCCCAATATGTTTGTAAAATCGACGGTCTTCGACAGATACAATGGCATCTTCAAGTAAGGGAGGAATTTCGGTTGCTGCAATCGTTTCTCTTTTTTCAGTCCCCAATTCTTGGAAGGCTTGCCCGTTAGACGCAATGAAAATGGAAGAATTCGGTGATTCTAATTTTTGCTCATCCAGTTCGGGCGCATTGCGTGCATAGTTCCAAAAAAGACCCACGCCGGCTAAAAAAGCAAGGCAAGCGAGCATCACGCAACCCAAGACAATTTTAAGGAAAATTGAGCCAAACGATCGCTTCTTTTTCGGTTTGCCTTTTGTTTTATTTATTTGCTTGTTTCGATTGGATCTGGTGTTATTTGACATATTGTTTGCTCCTTTAATTCAATGGATTCTTTCACTGCTTGTAAATAAGGAATTCGGGGAGCAATTCCTGGCGTGATTTCAATCCCGATTTCTTCGATGTGTGCTAGAGAAAGGGATTTTTTATCCGTTTTTTGTTTCTCCCAATAATGCACGATAAACTGACTATCCACAAAAAAACAACGACTTAAACTTGAAAACCATAAGAGAACAAAGCAGATTCCTTTTTGCTTGAGACATTGTTTCATGTGCTCGATTTGGTGTGCATGAAAATTTTTAAATGGAAAAGAGGTTCGATTCTTTGTTTCTTTTGCTTCAAAATCAATATAATACCCTTGGAAAACCCCGTTATAATCGGTCGTTGAAGCTTCTTTAAAATAAGCTTCCTTAATCACTGCAGCACTTCTCTTGGGATAATCAACCTTCACGATTTGAACAGGTGTCGGTTTTTTATGAATGACGGCAGTCCCCCGATTGAGGTAATATGCATTGCTTTGATTAATCGCTTCTTCAAAACGCATGCCACGGTTGGCAAATGATTTTTTTTGTGCCATCGCTTTGTTTTGTTTTTTCTGTCTTTCATTATACAATGGTAGCGAGCCATTGGGGTATCTGATGCTCATTTCATTCACACTCCTACGAGCTATTATAGCAAAAAGGGAAATAGAAAGAAAAGGGAAGTTTATGAAAACAAGAGAAGCTTTAATAATTACAGGTTATCGCAGTTATGAAGTTGGAGTCTTTCAAGAAAAAGATCCAAAAATCAAAGTGCTTAAGAAAGTAATAAGAGAAGCCTTGATTCCGCTAATTGAAGAAGGCTTGAAATGGATTTTAATTGGTGGGAATTTAGGAATCGAACTTTGGGCAGGCGAGGTGGTCTTAGCGCTTCAATCAGATTATCCGCAAATCAAACTGGCGCTCATCTTTCCGTTTGAGGGTTGGGGGAACAATTGGAAAGAACCGAACCAACGATTGTTGGAAAAAGTCAGAACGGGTGCGGATTACGTGAATGCAACAAGTCATCAACCTTATCAAAACCCAGCACAACTGAAAAATCACACACAATTTTTTTTAGAAAAAACAAGTGGCTGTCTCCTTGTCTATGACGAAGAATTCAAAGGGAAAACGGACTATTTTCTGAAAGATGCAAGAAAGTTTCAAGAGTCGAAACCTTATCAAATTCATCAAATCACGATGGATGATTTAGAAAATGCAATATATTTCAGCGATTCTATTTGATTTATCTGCCGTTTTTGGTAAAATGGTAGGGTAGACTGAATTTATTCAGAATTAAACTCACGAGGTGTGTATATGGCAAATTTAAATTATTCCCCAAAAGACATTTTACAACAAGAATTTAAAACAAAAATGCGTGGTTATGATCCGATTGAAGTCGATGAATTTTTAGATGGTATTATTAAAGATTATGAAACATACAATAAAGAGATTTTAACTTTACAAGAAGAAAATGACCGTTTGAACGCAAAAATTGCGCAGTTAAGTAAGAGTCAAGCAATTTCTTCAAGAATCCAAGCAACTCCAGAAGCACCAAAGAGCCAAGCAGTGACCAATTTTGATATACTTAAGCGTTTATCGAATCTTGAAAAAGAAGTGTTTGGCAAAAAACTAGATCAACCGACGGCAGGTATCGAAAGCTCCTATAGTCGTTCAGCCGCTTCTTTTGTGGATGACGAGGATGATTTAGAAAAAACACGTCAATTTTAATCTTGTAAAGAGGATAAAAGAGACGTAAAATGACATTGTGGTTTTCGGATAATCGCGGTCTGACTCGATCAGGCTGAGGAAAGTCCATGCTCACACAGGCTGCGATGTCTGTAGTGTTCGTGCCTAGTGAAACAATAAGCTAGGGTATTTCTTTAGAGATAACGGCAGGAAAAAAAGCTAAGGTGGGAACACTATGCTTGAGTACCCTTGAAAGTGCCACAGTGACGAAGCGTTTAGAGAAATTTAAACGGTGGAACGCGGTAAACCCCTCGAGTGAGCAACCCAAACATTATGGTAGGGGCACTTTTTGTAACGGAAATGAACGGGACAAAGAGGCAATCTTAGATTGCAGATAGATGATTATCCAGATTATTTTTCCCTGTAAAATAATTGGACAAAACATGGCTTATAGAAAATCACAATTGATCAGGGGAAATCCTTCCATTTTCGGGAGGATTTTTTTATCATAAAGGAGAAAACAGATGAAAGAAAATCAAATATTTAACCTTGTTGCAACAGCAGCAAGTGGCTTAGAAGCATTAGTAGGGAAAGAATTGCGTGATTTAGGGATTGAATGTCAAGTTGAAAATGGTCGTGCGCGTTTTAAAGGCACGATGGAGACGATTGCTCTTACCAACTTATGGTTGCGAACAGCCGATCGTATTAAGATTGTTGTGGGTGAATTTGATGCGTTTACATTTGATGAATTGTTTGAAAATGTCAAAGCATTGCCTTGGGAGGATTACTTGCCGCTTGATGCTGAATTTCCAGTCGCTGGAAAATCAATTAAATCAAAGTTATACAGTACGCCAGATTGTCAAGCAATCACCAAAAAAGCGATTGTCAATCGTTTGCGTGACTATTACCATCGCCCAGCTTCTGTGCCTTTAGCAGAAACAGGTGCCTTGTTTCAATTGGAAGTGGCGCTTTTAAAAGATCATGTCATGGTTACCCTCGATACAACAGGTCCGAGTCTATTTAAACGAGGCTATCGCTTAGAAAAAGGGGGCGCACCCTTAAAAGAAAATATGGCAGCGGCACTAGTGATGTTAACTAATTGGCGCAAAGACCGTCCTTTTTATGATCCGGTATGTGGGTCAGGAACCTTGTGTATTGAAGCGGCCTTAATTGGACATAATATCGCACCTGGATTTAATCGTGCATTTGCCTGTGAAAATTGGGATTGGTTTCAACCTGAAATTTTTGAAAAAGTACGAGCAGAAGCGGACGAAGCAGCTGATTATGATGTTGTTTTAGATATTACGGGGTCAGATATTAATGGGAAGTTGATTGAGATTGCTCGTAGCAATGCAGAAGAAATTGGGTTGGGTGATTCCATTACATTCAAACAACAAGCAGTGAAAGACTTTAAAACAGAGAAGGAATACGGAGTGATCGTCGCTAACCCACCATATGGCGAGCGTTTGGGGGAAGAAGAAAGTGTCCGTCAATTGTATCGTGAAATGGGCCAAGCCTTTAAACCCTTAACGACTTGGAGTAAGTATATTATTACAAGTGACTTATTGTTCGAAGAATTTTATGGGGCAAAAGCAACGAAAAAACGGAAACTTTATAATGGTGCTTTGAGAACGGATCTCTTCCAGTTTTGGGGTACCCGTCCACCAAGACAACCTCGAGTAGAAAGCCATGAAGGATAATGTCTTAAAAACTAGGCTTGCCTTTTCGCAAAAGAAGCTAGGAAAAGACAGAGCGGGACATGATTCTAAATAAACGAGCGAGTAGCTCGTTTAGCAAAAAAATAGTTGCAGACAATCAATTTGCTGTTAATCTTTGATTGTTGAAGCGAACGCCTATTGACATGGTTGAGAGGGTCGGTCCTTGAATGAAAAACCTTTATGGAAAGCTTTTTAGAGCCGTCTGCTTGAAAGTAGCAGGTATAAAAAATGACTAAAGGAAGTTTTTTCTTTTAGTCGTTTTTTTCTTGTACGTTGATTACAGTAGGTTTTCAAAAGTGAGTGTGTTATAATCACAAAGATGTTATTAAGAAAGAAGGTGTTTGAATGTCATTTGAAAATTTTGCATTCCAACCATTTATTTATGAAGCGTTAACGAAAAAGAACTTTAAACAACCCACAGAAGTGCAAAGGAAGCTGATTCCTTTGATTCAAGAAGGACGAAGTGTTGTCGGTCAATCCCAAACAGGGAGTGGGAAAACAGATACGTTCTTACTACCATTAATGGATAAAATCGATGTGACCAAAGATCAAGTGCAAATTGTTATTACCGCGCCAAGTCGTGAATTAGCGACACAACTTTATCAAGTAGCCAAAGCAATTGCAGAATGTTCGATACCAGAAATGCGTGTAGGAAATTTTGTTGGCGGTACTGATAAACAACGTCAAATTAACCGTTTGAAAAACCAACAACCTCATGTCGTAATCGGCACTCCAGGTCGAATTTTGGATTTGGTAAATGAACAAGCACTGAAAATTCATACGGCTTTTGCTTTTGTTGTTGATGAAGCAGATATGACTTTAGATTTAGGTTTTTTAAAAGAAGTCGATCAAATTGCCAGCTGCTTCCCAGAAAAACTCCAAATGCTGGTTTTTTCAGCAACGATTCCAGAAAGCCTACGCCCATTCTTGCGTAAGTATATGGAAAATCCTGTCATTGAAGAAATTCGACCGAAAGCGATTCTTTCTGAAAGTATCGACAATTGGTTAATTTCAACCAAAGGAAAAGAAGACAATCGTCTAATTTATCAATTATTAACTGTCGGACATCCTTATTTAGCCATTGTTTTTGCCAATACGAAATCACGCGTCGATGAAATTACAGAATACTTAAAGGGGAAAGGATTAAAAGTTGCAAAAATTCACGGAGACATTACGCCACGTGAACGCAAACGAATCATGCGTCAAGTTCAAAATTTGGAATTTCAGTATGTAGTTGCAACGGATTTAGCTGCACGAGGCATTGACATTGAAGGGGTTTCGCATGTCATCAATGCAGAAGTACCAGAAGAACTGGATTTCTTTATCCATCGTGTGGGGCGAACAGGACGTAACAATCTACCAGGAACAGCGATCACCTTGTATCGGCCTGGGCAAGAAGAAGCGATTCAAGCAATTGAAAAATTGGGTGTTACCTTTGTACCAAAAGAAATTAAAAACAATGAAATCATGGATGGTTATGACCGCAATCGTCGGAAAAAGCGGGAACGTACGACTCGTGAAGAATTAGACCCGAAAATTCAAGGGCTCGTAAAAAAGAAGAAGAAAAACATCAAACCTGGGTATAAAAAGAAGATTCAATGGGAAATTGATAAGAGTAATAAAGCGAAACGCCGCCTAGAAGGCCGTCAAACGACTCGGGCTGCCCGGAAAGCCAAGAAAAGTTCAAATAAATAAAATGTAGCAGGACTGGAACGACCCTAGCCAAAAAACATTCCACTTGCGCGTTATCAGGCACAAATGAAAGGAAGCTATCCTCTCCCGTCGGTCTAAAAATATTAGACGAAGCGCCGGATGCTTATAAAGCAGCCGACTCAATCATCGAAAAGATTGCTGAAACGATTGAAATCACGTATCGACTAAAGCCGATTTATAATTTCAAGGCACATTAAGTAAGGAAATCGGCTTTTTTCAGACAGTAATCGCGGCTTTTATAAGTCAAGACCGCATGTTATACTATTTACAAAGAATCGTGAAAGTAGGGAACTGGATGAATTTTTTTGATGCTTTGGAGTGGAGAAACTGGAAAAATCTTTCGGATGAATTACGAATGCAAGTAATGAATCAAGTTTTAATGTATTTTGTGAGTCCCTTAAAATATGTGTCTGATGTGACCTATAAAGAATTTGCTTTGTCAGGAATTAAGTGCCAAACGTTTGAGTGTTCGATTGACGGGGAGCGTTTCGTGTTAATTCCAGGAAATAAAGAAGCGATTTTAGGTTGGAACATTGGAACACAAGGGTTACCGGTTACTACCTGGGATGTACCAGCAACGAATCAAACAGACTTTTACAAAAAAGCTCAAGAAGCTTATCAATTAGAAACCACTGAAGACTGGGATGTTTTTGTTAATGAATCGACAAGTGCTTTACGTAAAGTTGCGATTTCTCCGATGCTTGTTCAAAAACGAGCGATTCCTGCAGGAACGAAAGCGATTGGTGAGTTCAATTTAGTCACGGGGGAATTTCATGGCGAAGTGGCTGATTTCCTACCAATTGATCAACAATTACGGGCACGCTTCAAGCAACCACAGTCACTTGAAGAGAGTTTAAGTATGCCATTACCGACTGATTTTTTTGAGGAAGGGCAATACTATGGACGGTTAATTCGAGGAAAAGACGCTTATGCCCTTTTTACCCACGACATTTGTACGCATCGAACGCTTAGACAAAGTGTCCATGATCAAGTATTTGACCTGTTAACGGAAGATGAATGGGAATATGCTGTTGGTGGCGGCACTAGGCGATTATTTCGATGGGGGAACGATCTTGGACGCGGAGAAAACGCTCAAGGAAGACAAGTGTCGCGTAGAATGCAAGCGGAAAACATGTTTGGTTTAGTGGTCGATTCTCATCGTCGTTTTTGGGAAATGACGGATTCGAATCACTTGAAATTAGAGAAGCAGTCGAGTGTGGGGATTCCGCTCTTTGACTATTTGCCATTGGCTTCTTATTACCGCTCACGACAAATTTTATCAGAAGACACCACACTACATCCGAGTGATTATAGCTATCGTAAAGCAATTGTGATTCGAGAAAAGTAGTCTGCATGCATATTTTGTGAAAAAGAATAGGAAATAATCGTTAAGGATTGACAAGTGCAATGAAATTCCCTATACTTCAAGAGTAGAAAAGGACATTATTTATTGATCATTTCTTTACAGAAAGTTTTTCAAGGCTGAGAGAAAAACAAGAAACCGATAAGTAGCTCCCTTTGGTTTAATTGGTAGAAATATCAACGTGACTCCGCGTTAACGAGATGAAGAGGTAATGATCAAACATCATTGCAAACAAGGTGGTACCGCGTGTCGACGTCCTTGTCTTGCAGGGGTGTTTTTTTTGTCTTAAAAAAAGAGAAAGAAGGAAAAGAAATGAAGCAACTATCAAGTGCACAAGTGCGTCAAATGTATTTAGATTTTTTCAAAGAAAAAGGGCATAGTGTTGAGCCCAGCGCCTCACTCGTACCAGTGAATGATCCAACGCTTTTATGGATTAACTCGGGTGTCGCAACCCTAAAAAAATATTTTGACGGTTCAATTGTGCCTGAAAATCCGCGAATGACCAATGCGCAAAAATCCATACGAACAAATGACATTGAAAATGTTGGTCGAACGGCTCGTCACCATACCATGTTTGAAATGTTGGGGAATTTCTCAATTGGGGATTACTTTAAAAAAGAAGCCATTCATTGGGCGTGGGAATTTCTAACGTCACCAAAGTGGTTGGCTTTTGAAGCAGAGAAATTATTTGTAACCGTCTATCCAGAAGATGTCCAAGCAAAGCAAATTTGGTTGGAAGAAATTGGTTTACCTGAAAATCATGTTATTGAATTAGAAGATAACTTTTGGGATATTGGGGTCGGTCCAAGTGGTCCATGTACAGAAATTTTTTATGATCGTGGCGAAGCATTTAATGACGTTGCTCAAGATGATCCAGAAAACTATCCTGGTGGAGAAAACGAACGGTACTTAGAAATCTGGAACCTTGTTTTTTCTGAATTCAACCATAAACCGGATAACACTTATGAACCGCTACCAAACAAAAATATTGATACAGGTATGGGATTAGAGCGTGTTGTTTCAATTGTTCAAAATGCTCCAACAAACTTTGAAACAGATTTATTTATGCCAATTATTCAAGCAGTCGAAGCATTAAGTCAAGTCAAATATGGGGATAGCCCAGCTACCGACGTTTCGTTTAAAGTGATTGCAGATCATATTCGTGCGTTGTCCTTTGCAATTGGTGATGGTGCGTTACCATCGAATGAAGGTCGTGGGTATGTCTTACGTCGCTTGTTGCGTCGCGCAGTTATGCATGGTCAAAAATTAGGAATTACAACGACGTTCTTATATAAGATGGTGCCTGTTGTCGGTCAAATCATGGAGAGCTACTACCCAGAAGTGATTGAAAAACAAGCATTCATTCAAAAGGTCGTTCAAACCGAAGAAGAACGTTTCCATGAAACGATTAATGAAGGAATGGCAATTTTAAATCAAGTAATCGGCGAATTAACAGCGACAAACCAATCGGAACTTGAAGGTTCAATTATTTTTAAACTATACGATACGTACGGTTTCCCGGTAGAGTTAACGGAAGAAATTGTCGAAGAAGCGGGATTCACGGTGGATCATGCAGGTTTTGAATCTGCGATGCAAGCGCAAAGAGACCGGGCACGGGCAGCTCGTGGAACAGAAAAATCAATGGATGTGCAATCAGGTCTATTAACCGACATTACGGTTGAAAGCCAATACGTCGGTTATGAAACGTTAAATCAATCGAGTGTCTTGCAAATTTTAATTCAAGAGGAAGCCTTAGTTGAAAGTGCAGGCGATGGAGAAGCACAGGCCATTTTTGCAGAAACACCTTTTTATGCAGAGATGGGAGGACAGGTTGCTGATAAAGGGGTCATTTTAAATGCGGACAATCAATTAATTGCTGAAATTACTGATGTCAAACGCGCACCAAATGGGCAACATCTTCACCAAGTCGTGTTAGTTGGTGAATTAACAGTCGGTGAAACTTATACGTTACAAGTCGATCAGACCCATCATAATGGTGTCCTAAAAAACCACACAGCAACGCATTTGCTTCACCGAGCATTGAAAGAAGTTCTTGGCGAACACGCAAATCAAGCAGGTTCATTGGTCACTTCGGATTACCTGCGTTTTGACTTCACGCATTTTGGTCAAGTGACCAACGAAGAACTGGAACGAATGGAACGAATGGTGGAAGAAAAAATTTGGGAAGCACTTCCTGTGACCACGATTGAAACAGATATTGATTCTGCAAAAGTAATGGGAGCAATGGCACTCTTTGGCGAAAAATACGGCAAGGAAGTCCGCGTGGTAAATGTTGGCGATTGGTCGATTGAACTTTGTGGTGGGAATCATGTCAAGAACACCGAAGCGATTGGTTTATTTAAAATCACTTCTGAATCAGGAATCGGGGCTGGGGTTCGCCGAATTGAGGCGGTCACTAGCAAAGAAGCCTACGAATATTTTGACGCAGAAGAAAATCAGCTGCTAGAAATTGCACAAATCGTCAAATCTTCACAATTAAAAGAAGTCGTTAATAAAGTGGAACAACTCCAACAACAAGTCAGAGACTTACAAAAAGAAAATGAACAATTGCTTAGCAAACTTGCGAACCAACAAGCGAGCGATTTGTTTAAAGAAGTAGCAGAGGCGCAAGGAACAACTTACATTGCTGCGCAAGTTGCCGTTAAGGAAATGAATCAACTACGACAACTCGCCGATCAATGGAAACAAAAAGATGTGTCAGATGTACTCGTCTTAGCGACATCAGCTGCTGAGAAAGTCAGTCTTTTAGTGGCAGTTAGACCGCAAGCGATTGAAAGAGGCATTAAAGCAGGAGATTTAATCAAAGCGATTGCGCCAAAAATTGGCGGTGGTGGCGGCGGTCGTCCGGATATGGCCCAAGCAGGTGGGAAGAATCCTGCAGGAATTCCAGAGGCTTTAGCTGAAGTAACGAACTGGTTAAATGAAAAATAATGAGTAATTGAGAAAACTTCAAATTCTTGACGACTTTGTCAGAGGAATTTGAAGTTTTCTAATCTTTCAACTCACTTCGCACTTGTATTTGAATTGAGGGAAAAGAAACGGTAGAATGGTAAGAAGAGAAAGAAGGGGATGAAAACAAATGATTCGTTTTTTTATTCATCGAATGGAGAAAAAATACCAACCAGCTGAAATGCGTGGGAAAGTCGGTTTCTTTGCGGGAGTTTTCGGCCTAATTAGTAACTTCATTTTATTTATTGGGAAATTTATGATTGGTTTTTCAGCCAATTCTGTTTCGATTATGGCAGATTCAATGAACAGCCTTTCGGATACGGTTTCTTCGATTATTGTCCTCTTTGGCTTTAAAATTGCAGCAAAACCAGCCGATAAAGACCATCCTTATGGTCATCAGCGTTTTGAATATGTGACTGGTCTGGCAGTGGCCGTCTTGATTAGTTTTGTAGGCTTTCAATTTCTAAAAAGTTCTTTTTTTAAAATTTTGAATCCCTCATCGATTCATTTTTCCAAAGTGATGTTTATTGTGTTGGTCTTATCGATTGGAATAAAAGTTTATCAAGGAATGATGTACCGAATAACGGGAGAAAGCATTCATTCACAAACACTTTTTGCAAATGCACAAGATAGTTTCAATGATGTATATATGACCAGTGCCGTTTTACTATCAGTATTCATTGAAAAAGTTTTTCAGTGGCGAATAGATGGGTATATCGGTTTTATTCTGGCCTGTTATATCTTCTATAGCGGCATCATCATGGTGCGTGATTTTATTAATGAACTTTTGGGACAACGACCGACAGAAAAAGAAATTACATTAATTGAGTCACAACTCAACCGATATCCGATGATCTTGGGTTATCACGACTTATTAATTCATAGCTACGGACCACAACAGCGATTTGCTTCGGTTCACATTGAAGTCGATAGCCGATGGAGTTTGATGAAAGCTCATGAAGTCATCGATTTAATTGAACAAGATGTGAAAGAAACCTTAGGGGTCCATTTGGTTTGTCATTTAGATCCCGTCCCAATTGATAATCCAGAGTATGTAAAGATTCATCGACTGGTTAAAAGTACTTTGAAAAGTCTGCACCCTGGACTGCGAATGCATGACTTTCGAATCATCGATCATCAAGTATTGCAATTTGATTTAGTGATGCCTGAATCACACCAGTTGAAAGAACAGACGATTCTTGCCATGATTGAAAGAGCGTTAAAAAAGAACGAAGAAAGCTATCATCTAGAAATAACTTTTGATCACCATTACTTATTATAAAAGGAGGAAGTGAATGGCACATCCAATTGAATGGAAGACCCTCTTGGGAATTTTAACACTTTTGTTTATTATCAATACCATCGGAGCAATTGTGACGGTCTTTCGGCGTCCCCGATCAATTGCAAGTGTTTTTGCTTGGATGCTTGCTTTAGTTTTCCTGCCGGGAGTTGGTTTTCTTTTGTATTTATTTGCGGGTAGAAGAATTGATCAGGAAGTGATTGTTCGTTTAAACAGTCACTACGAAAAGCGGATGGTTGAGATTAACCAAATGATTGAAGAACATAATCGTTTTTTTATTTCAGAAAGTGTCTCTAGTAGTTCTGAACTTTTAAAAGACTATTTTAATCATTCAGAGGAATCGCCAGTTACACGTGGCAATCGAGTCACTTTGTTTGTCGATGGTCAAGAAAAATTCACCCAACTGTTTAAAGATATTCAACAAGCGAAAACAACCATTCATTTAGAATACTATGCGATTTTTGATGACCAAATCGGAAATCAATTGTTGGCCTTGTTAATCCAAAAAGCAAAAGCGGGACTCGAAGTGCGCGTATTGTTTGACCCTTTTGGTGGCCGCACAAGTTTGACCTTTTTCAAACCTTTGCTAGCGGCGGGAGGACAAGTTTTACCTTTTATTACGGCTCGCGACTTTATTCGAAAAACTCGTTTGAACTATCATTTGCATCGGAAAATCGTAGTAATTGATGGGAAAATTGGCTGGACTGGTGGCTTTAATGTGGGGGATCAATATTTGACAGTTACGTCGAAATTTGGTTATTGGCGCGATACACATGCCCGCATCCTAGGGACGGCCACGTTTAGTCTACAAGAAGTTTTTATCCGGGATTGGAACGGGTCAGTCATTGATGAAAAAGACTATTTAAAGTACGACCCGAAGTTTTTTGTGTTGCCTGATGAAGAAGAAAGAGGCGAAGTGAGTTTGCAAGTGGTCGCCGATGGACCAAACCGAGAGGACCAAATTTTAAAGGGTGGATTTATCAAAATGATTTTGGGCGCTAAAAAGCGTGTTTGGATTCAAACACCTTATTTGATTCCAGACGACCCGATGTTGGATGCGTTGTTAATTGCTGTTCGTTCAGGCATTGAAGTTCGAATTATGATTCCTTGCATGCCAGATCATCCCTTTATCTATCGTGCCACACAATATTATGCCAACTACTTACATAAAAAAGGGGTAAAGATTTCGATTTATACGGGAGGTTTTTTACATGCGAAAGTTCTCATGATAGATGACAATCTTTCGACTTTTGGTACAATGAATCAAGACATTCGAAGCTACGCCTTAAACTTTGAAGTGAATACATTTGTTTATAATGAAAGGTTGACCCAACAACTCTCTGCGCAGTTTGAACAAGATTTAACCCAATCAATTGAATTAACAACTGCAATGATCGAGCAACAATCACTCTGGTTACGATTCAAGCAAGCAATCGCTCGCTTGATGTCACCGATTCTTTGATTTCAAGACTTTTTGTAATCCTTGTCGGGCCAAATGGTCTGCTCCCTTATTTTCTTGTTCGGGAACCCATTGAACGATTAATAAGGAAAAAAGTTTTAGTTTTTGTTGAATGTCAGTTAAGTAGGTTTTGAAAGCTTCATTCTTTGTATGGTTCTTTTGAATAGTATCTGCTAAAATCTTACTGTCGGTATAAACAAAAATCGTTTCATCGGTCTTGTTTTCTGAAATTAAGTCATCAAGTAAGACAACAAAAGTTGCAAATTCTGCTTGATGATTGGTTAAAATAGGGAGTGGAAAAGATTTTTGTTTATGTAAATTCTCTCCAACCAAAAGAATTCCGCCAGCACTTGGCCCCGGATTTCCTTTTGTGGAAGCATCGATATAAGCTTTAATCATGCGTTTTACCACCTTACTTGTTTTATCGTTATCATAGATTATACCTCAGGAGGAAGAAAGAGTGGAGCGTAAAATTTATTGGCAACCAGAATTGCCACTGGCTATTATTTATTGGTCAACGACATTTATTTTTTTGTTTTTCGGTTTTATTCTTGCTTTAGAAAAGGCAAGCATTCATTGGAAAAGTTATTTGGCTTTTGCCTGTTTTTTCTTTTTTGTGTGGCTCAGTCGTCGAAGATTTATTCGTTTTTCTGCCTCTTCGCTTGAGATTTCTTATGTTCGTTTTTGGAAGAATGAAGTGATTCCTTATGTTGAAATTGAACAATTTTGTTGGGAAGAAAATCATTTACTCATCCATTACCAGCAAAGAGTATTTGACGGGTGCTTTATCGGTAAACAAAAAATAAGGTGCCAGGCGATGATCGCAAAAGCAGCTAATTGGAAAGAGATTGGAGAATAGGAGGATGGCTCGGTGGGACAACAAGCGAATACTTTTTTAACGAGTTTTAATCGAATCGAAAAATGGCTAAAAGAAGCACTCGACAGTCCTAGAAATATGGGGTTTACACAAATGGTTCGTCGCTTAGCGAGTCGATCGGATTTACCAATTAAGCACTATGAAGAAGACTTGATTCAAATCTCTCAATTGCGTAACGCGATTGTCCATGAACAAGTTCGAGAAGATTTTATTATTGCGGAACCAAACCAATGGATTGTTCATCGGATTTTGACAATCGAAGCGGCATTGCTACAACCCGAGCTTGTTTTACCACGATTTGGAAAAAAAGTAACTGGCTTCGAACAGACACTTCCTTTGACGGAATTATTAAAAATTGTTGCCAAAAAACGCTATTCCCAATTTCCTTTGTATGAAAAGGGGATCTTTACTGGTTTAATTACTCTAAAAGACATTGGTTACTGGGTGGCTAAGGAAAGTTTGATGGGCGACCTTTATTTCAAAAATAAGGTGGCGCGTGACTTGATTTTAAGTGATGGAAAAACAATTAATTATCAATTTGTCGCAAAAGATTGTCCGATTACAGTGGTTGAAGCAATGTTTAAGGAAACAGCTTTACTTGAAGCGATTTTGATTACGCCAGATGGAAATCAAAATGGCCAATTATTAGGGATTATTCGTCCCAGAGATTTGTTAAATTTGTAAGAAAAGAGGGAAAAGATGCTAGCGATTTATTTTTTTATTAGTTTCATTTTAGTCGGACTTGACCAATGGGTGAAGTATTGGACAGTTTCAAATCTGGCTCTAGGAGAGAGTCAGCCGTTTATCCCATCTTTGTTATCCCTAACGTATATTCAAAATCGAGGGGCTGCGTGGAGTATTCTAGAAGGTCAAATGCTTTTTTTCTTTGTGATTACAATTGTGGCAGTGGCGGTTGTGTCTTACTTACTGATTAAGTATCGCAACGAGCACTGGTTATTTACGATAGGACTAGCCTTTGTTCTTGCAGGGGCTTTAGGAAATTTTATTGATCGTATGCGTTTAGGTTACGTAATCGATATGTTTCAAACAGAATTTATGACTTTCCCAATCTTTAACGTCGCCGATGTCACCTTGTTCCTTGGTGTAGTGGCTATTTTTAGTTACACGCTCTTTGAGGAAAAACTGAAAGGAAAAAAAAATGAACAAAGAAATTAAAATTACAATTGCAGAAGAAACCGGTCGAACGGACAAAGTATTAGTCGAGCGATTACCTGAATACAGTCGCACGCAGATTCAAAATTGGTTGAAAAATGGGGTTGTAACGGTTGAAGAACAACCTGTCAAGGCCAATCGAAAGGTGATTGCGGGTGAAGAAATTACGATTCGCATCCCTGAGCCTAAAGCGTTAGATTTACTACCTGAGAACTTACCCTTAGAAATTATCTATGAGGATGAAGATTTAGCTGTTGTTAATAAGGCCCAAGGAATGGTGGTCCACCCATCAGCCGGACATCCAAATGGCACAATGGTCAACGCCTTGTTGTATCATTTAGAAAATTTATCGAGTATTAATGACGTGATTCGTCCGGGAATCGTTCATCGGATTGATAAAGATACTTCCGGTTTATTGATGGTCGCAAAAAACAATTTTACGCATGAGGCGTTGGCCAAACAATTAAAAGACAAAACTTCTTTAAGAAAGTACGTCGCGCTCGTTCATGGAAATATCTCACATGAGAAGGGGACGATTCATGCGCCCATTGGTCGTTCAAAAACGAATCGAAAAATGCAAGCAGTCGTTGCAGATGGAAAACCTGCAGTCACTCATTTTACCGTGTTGGAACGTTACGAACACTTCACTTTAGTTGAGTTACAATTAGAAACAGGCCGGACGCATCAAATTCGTGTCCATATGCAGTATATCGGCTTTCCTTTAGCCGGTGACCCCATTTATGGGCCGCGCAAAACCTTGGCTGGAAAAGGGCAGTACTTACATGCAAAAGTGTTAGGATTTACACATCCTCGAACAAATAAGGAACTAGTATTTGAAGTGCCTATGCCCAAAGAGTTTTCAGAAACATTAGAAAAACTCAAAAAAATAGATTGATTTTTTCAAGAAAGAATAGTATAGTTATTTTAATCAAATAGTGATGCCCTTTAAAATAGTCCCGTGAGGCTAAGAAGGCAGTGAAGATATAAAAAGCTTGTTTGCGAATAAGCCCTTTTATATCCAAAAATTGGAACCCTTATGGTTTTTTGTGTAACCATAAATCAGTCAAACATTCACTCCTACCTTATCAACGGGTAGGAGTTTTTTTATTGCAAAAAAAGGAGGAGAAAAAATGAAATCAAAAGAAGTCGTTGATGCCTTAACAATGAAACGTGCCATCACACGGATTACTTACGAGATCATTGAGCGTCATCACGGAATTGAAAATATCGTCTTAATTGGTATTAAAACACGAGGAATTTTCATCGCCCGACGAATTGCTCAACGCTTAAAGGAACTCGAAAATACAGAAGTTCCAGTTGGAGAATTAGATATTACCTTATATCGTGACGATAAAAAACAAGGATTGGAAGAAGCAGAGCTCCATGACTCCGATATCCCTGTATCGTTAGAAGGAAAAGAAGTCATCTTGATTGATGATGTCTTATTTACTGGCCGAACCATTCGTGCCGCTTTAGACGCAATCATGGATTTTGGTCGACCAAAAAGAATTGGTTTAGCAGTCTTAGTTGATCGGGGACACCGTGAACTGCCGATTCGTGCAGACTTTGTAGGAAAAAATATTCCGACTTCGACGAAAGAAGAAATTATCGTAGAGATGGAAGAATTAGATGGAAAAGATCGGATTGTGATTCACAAGGAAGGGTAGGAGAGGATTAGATGAAAGAGACATTTAGAAACCCCGATGCGGTGTTAGATATTAGTGATCGGCCAAAACCGTTACCGTGGATTGGTTTGAGTTTACAGCATTTATTTACGATGTTTGGTGCAACGGTTCTTGTACCACGCTTAGTTGGGATTGATCCAGGGATTGCACTTGTAAGCTCAGGAGTTGGGACCTTGGTCTATTTGACCGTTACGAAAGGAAAAATTCCAGCATACTTAGGAAGTAGTTTTGCATTTATTGCTGCAATGCAAATGTTAATGAAAACGGAAGGGTACCCAGCTATCGCGCAAGGAGCAATGACCACTGGTTTGGTTTATCTCATCGTCGCTCTTGTGATTAAAAAAATTGGTGCCGCTTGGTTAGACCGTGTTCTACCACCAGTTGTTGTTGGCCCAGTGGTGATGGTGATTGGCCTGGGATTAGCTGCCAATGCAGCGAATAGCGCGATGTTTAATGAAAGTGGTGCTTATGATTTTCGCTACGTGTTTGTCGCGCTGGCAACTTTGGCCCTGACAATTTTCTTTAATATGTGGTTTAAAGGATTTCTAGGCTTGATTCCAATTTTACTTGGCATCGTGAGTGGCTATCTCGTTGCTTTATTTACAGGAATTGTTGATTTGAGTATTGTTGCGAATGCGAGTTGGTTCTCCTTGCCTAACTTTGAAATCCCTTTTGTTCAATATACGCCCAAATTATACCTAGGCGCCATCGTGACTATGGCTCCCATTGCCTTTGTTACAATGACCGAACATATCGGTCATTTAATGGTCTTAAATAAACTGACAAGAAGAAATTTCTTTGAAGATCCAGGTTTGAGTAAGACTTTAGCCGGTGATGGCCTGGCCCAATTCGTCGCAGGTTTGATTGGTGGTCCACCGACAACGAGTTATGGAGAAAATATCGGCGTCTTGGCAATCACACGTGTACATAGTGTCTTTGTGATTGGAGGAGCAGCAGTATTTGCAGTTGCTTTAGGCTTTGTCGGTAAAATGAGTGCACTTATCTTAAGTATTCCAAATCCGGTTATTTCTGGCATAAGCTTCGTACTTTTCGGAGTCATCGCAGCAAGTGGGCTCAAAATATTAATTGAAAATAAAGTCGATTTTGACCGCAAGAAAAATTTAATTATTGCGTCAGTCATTTTAGTTGTAGGAATCGGTGGTCTGGTACTAGAAATCGGCACCTTTACACTCTCTGCAATGGCTTTGGCAACCGTGTTAGGTATCTTTTTAAATCTTATTTTGCCAGAAACATCTCGTAGCGAAGAGATGTAATTCAAGGAGGAAACAATATGATTATTCAATCAGAACGCATTAGTTTAAAACATTTATTATCCGTCGAAGTCTTATCTGACCAAGAAGTGATGGGCTTGATTCACCGAGGACAAGAATTTAAACGTGGCGCACAATGGAATCCTGAGAAAAAACAATATTTTGCAACAAACTTGTTTTTTGAAAATAGTACAAGAACCCACAAAAGTTTTGAGGTGGCAGAAAAAAAATTAGGAATCGAAACCATTGAATTTGAAGAATCAAAAAGCTCCGTCACTAAAGGAGAGACCCTCTATGATACGGTCTTAACGATGTCGGCGATTGGCGTTGACGTCGCAGTGATTCGCCATGGAGATGAACACTATTATGACGAACTGATTGAAAGTCGAACGATTCAATGTGGCATTATTAATGGTGGCGATGGTAGTGGGCAGCACCCAACTCAATGCCTACTTGACTTAATGACGATTTATGAAGAATTTGGCCGTTTCGAAAAATTAAAAGTGGCTATTGTTGGCGATATCACCCATTCACGTGTTGCGAAATCCAACATGCAAATGTTAAAACGTTTAGGTGCAAAAGTCTTTTTTTCTGGACCGAAAGAATGGTATACAGAAGAGTTTGAAGTATACGGACACTATTTACCCTTAGATGAATTAGTTGAAGAGGTCGATGTAATGATGATGCTCCGTGTACAACACGAGCGTCACGGAGAAGAAAAAGGCTTTTCAAAAGAAGAGTACCATCAAACGTTTGGCTTAACGGAAGAAAGAGCCGAACGCATGAAAAAACATGCGATTATTATGCATCCCGCACCCGTAAATCGAGACGTTGAATTAGCGGATGCACTGGTTGAAAGCATGCAATCGAGAATTATTACTCAAATGTCAAACGGGGTCTTTATGCGAATGGCTATTTTAGAAGCAATTTTAACAGGTAGATCATAAGGAGGAAGTTATTCATGAATACATTAATTAAAAACGGGAGAATTGTTTCCCATGAGAATGAATTAACCAAGGTTGATATTTGGATTAAAGCAGGTAAAATCCATGCAATGGGAGAGGACTTTTCTGATCAGGCTTTCGAACAAGTGATTGATGCAAAGGGCCAGCTCGTTACTCCAGGTTTTGTCGATGTCCATGTTCATTTTAGAGAACCAGGATTCACTTATAAAGAGACGATTGAAACAGGAAGTAAAGCGGCTGCAAGAGGTGGATTTACAACGGTTTGTGCGATGCCAAATTTAAATCCAGTACCGGATACCGTGGAAAAATTTAACCAAGTACAAGCGATTATTGAAAAAGATGCGGTAGTTAAAGTCTTGCAATATGCGCCAATCACTGAAGAATTAAGAAGTGATCGCCTCGTTGATTATGACGGCTTAACAGCAGCCGGTGCTTTTGCATTCACGAATGATGGCGTAGGAGTTCAAACAGCAGGTACTATGTATTTGGCAATGAAGGAAGCTGCAAAAAATAATCGAGCAATTGTTGCCCATACGGAAGATGAATCGTTGCTTTTTGATGGTGTGATGCATCTAGGGAAACGTTCGGAAGAATTAGGATTACCAGGCATTATGAGTGCCACAGAGTCTTCACAAATTGCTCGTGACTTACTACTTGCAGAAGAAACCGGCGTTCATTACCATGTTTGTCACGTTTCGAGTAAAGAAAGTGTCCGCATCATTCGTGAAGCAAAGCAAGCAGGCGTTCATGTTACTTGTGAGGTTTGCCCGCATCATCTTGTGTTAATGGATGAGGACATTCCGGAAGATCACGGCTATTGGAAAATGAATCCGCCGTTACGCGGTAGCGAAGATCAACAGGCGCTCATTGAAGGGTTACTGGATGGCACGATTGACTGTATTGCAACCGATCATGCGCCACATAGTCATGAAGAAAAAAATCAGAGCTTTGTGGATTCTCCGTTTGGAATTGTCGGTTCAGAGTATGCATTTCAGATGATTTATACCCACTTTGTTAAGCCTGGAATTTTCACACTGGAACAAGTCATCAATTGGATGGCAATTAAACCAGCAGAGATTTTCGGCTTAAACGCGGGACGTTTAACGATTGGTGGACCAGCAGACTTAGCTATTTTTGATTTAGCGACAGCCTACACGGTCGATGACCAACAATTCCTATCGAAAAGTGTCAATACACCGTTCGTAGGTTGGGAATTATATGGCGACACAACATTAACATTGGTAGATGGCAAAATCGCATGGCAAAAGGATGGTAGATAACGTATGAAACGTTGGCTAATTTTAGAAGATGGTACTTATTTTGAAGGAACAGGTTTTGGCGCAACAACAAGCGCATTTGGAGAGATTATTTTTACAACAGGGATGACGGGTTATCAAGAAACGATGACAAGTCAAAGTGCAAATGGACAAATCATCGCCTTCACTTATCCAGTGATCGGTAATAGTGGGATTAACCGCGACGATTTTGAATCATTATCACCGACGTGTAAAGGAATTGTCGTTAAAGAACATGCAAGACTTGCAAGTAACTGGCGAAGCCAAATGACCTTAGATGAATTTTTAACGCGCAAAGGCATTCCTGGTATTTCAGGAATCGATACACGAGCGTTAACACGAAAAATCCGTGAAAAAGGGACAATGAAAGCGAGCATTGTAGATGCTGGAGATGAATTTTCGCATGCGTACGACCAATTAAAAGCGGCCGTGTTACCAACGAATTTAGTCGAAGAAGTATCGACGGTTAAACCTTATCCGAGTCCAGGAGTCGGACACAATGTCGTTATTTTAGACCTTGGATTAAAACATAGTACGATGAAAGAATTAGCCAAACGCAAGTGTAATTTGACTGTTTTACCATACACTGCAACTGCGGAAGAAATTTTTGAACTCAGCCCAGATGGAATCATCATTACAAACGGTCCGGGAAATCCAAAGCATCTTCCTCAAGTCATTGAAACGATTCAAAAAATTCAAAAACACATCCCCTTATTTGGAATTGGCTTAGGACATCAAGTGTTTGCCTTAGCCAATGGGGCAGACACAACAAAAATGAGCTTTGGTCACCATGGGAACCATCCTGTACGTCAGTTGGAAACTGGCAAAGTTCACTTTAGTGCTCAAGGACATAATTATGTCGTGACCGAAGCGTCGCTTGACCCTGAAAAACTAGTCGTTACTTATAGCGAAATCAATGACCAATCAATTGAAGGGTTAAAGCATGTGTCTTGCCCGGCGATGAGTGTCCAATTCCAACCGGATGCTTCTCCAGGAACACACGATGCACACTATCTCTTTGACGAATTTTTAACAATGATGGATACATGGAAGGAGCACAACTAATGCCAAAACGCACAGATATTAAAAAAATTATGGTGATTGGGTCAGGCCCAATCATCATTGGACAAGCGGCCGAATTTGATTATGCAGGTACACAAGCTTGTCTCGCGCTACGCGAAGAAGGCTATGAAGTCGTGCTAGTTAATTCAAACCCAGCAACAATTATGACGGATAAAGAAATTGCAGATAAAGTCTATATTGAACCGATTACTTTTGAGTTTGTCGCACGTATCTTGCGTAAAGAACGACCGGATGCACTGCTGCCAACTTTGGGTGGTCAAACGGGCTTGAACATGGCGATGGAACTTGCCCAATCAGGCATCTTAAAAGAATTAGAAATCGAGCTATTGGGTACAAAATTATCCGCCATCGATCAAGCAGAAGATCGTGATTTATTTAAACAATTAATGGAAGAATTGAATCAACCGATTCCAGAGTCAGTCATTGTAACCACAGTAGAAGAAGCAGTTGATTTTGCCAATGAAATCGGCTATCCGATTATTGTGCGTCCAGCCTTTACTATGGGGGGGACCGGCGGAGGGATGTGCGCCAATGAAGCAGAGCTACGCCACATCGCCGAAAACGGCTTGAAACTCTCGCCGGCAACGCAATGTTTGATTGAACGAAGTATCGCAGGTTTCAAAGAAATTGAATATGAAGTGATGCGTGATTCTGCGGACAACGCAATTGTCGTTTGTAATATGGAAAACTTTGATCCTGTGGGCATTCATACAGGTGATTCGATTGTGTTTGCTCCAAGTCAAACGTTAACCGATGTCGAACATCAAATGTTACGTGATGCTTCACTTGATATTATTCGCGCATTAAAAATTGAAGGTGGCTGTAACGTCCAACTTGCCTTAGATACAGATAGTTTTAATTATTATGTGATCGAAGTCAACCCACGTGTTTCTCGTTCATCAGCCCTTGCAAGTAAAGCGACTGGTTTTCCTATTGCAAAACTCGCTGCAAAAATTGCGGTGGGCTTAACATTAGATGAAATGATTAACCCGGTAACAGGAACTTCCTTTGCTGCGTTTGAACCCACGATTGATTATGTGGTATCCAAAATTCCACGTTGGCCTTTTGATAAATTCGAAACGGGCGAACGTCTTCTTGGAACACAAATGAAAGCAACTGGGGAAGTCATGGCAATGGGCCGTACGATTGAAGAATCACTCTTAAAAGCGGTTCGATCGTTAGAAATTGGAACCTATCATATGGAAATGCCTGAATTAGCAAAAGTATCGGATGACTTTTTACGCGAAAAAGTAGTGAAAGCGCAAGATGATCGTTTATTCTACCTTGTTGAAGCGCTCCGTCGTGGTTTTTCGATTGATGCTTTATACGAATTAACAAAAGTCGATCGCTTATTCCTCGATAAGCTCCTACATATTGTGGAGATTGAACAAGCGTTAAGTCAAGCGAAAAATGATATGGCTTTATTAAAAACAGCCAAAGAAAATGGCTTTACGGACCGCAAGATTGCGGAAATCTGGCAGATGTCAGAAGCAGAGGTTCGAACACTACGTTTGCAACAAAACGTGCAGCCCGTTTATAAAATGGTCGATACTTGTGCGGCACAGTTTGAATCCAATACCCCTTATTTCTATAGTACGTATGAACTTGAAAATGAGAGCAAGAAAAGTGAACGACCTTCTATTTTAGTCCTTGGTTCAGGACCCATTCGAATCGGCCAAGGGGTTGAATTTGACTATGCAACGGTGCATTCAGTGAAAGCCATTCAACAAGCTGGTTATGAGGCGATCATTATGAATAGTAACCCTGAAACAGTTTCGACAGATTTTTCAATATCTGATAAACTATACTTTGAACCCCTAACTTTGGAAGACGTGTTAAATGTCATTGACTTAGAGCAACCAGAAGGAGTAATTGTTCAATTTGGTGGGCAAACAGCAATTAATTTAGCGGAACCCTTAGCAAAACAAGGAGTGAAAATTTTAGGAACAAGCATTGAAGATTTAGACCGGGCAGAAAATCGTGATTTATTCGAAAAAGCTTTACAAGAGTTAAATGTTCCTCAGCCTTTAGGAGACACAGCAACTAGTATTCCTGAAGCAGTCAAAATTGCGGAAACGATCGGATACCCCGTTCTTGTTCGTCCAAGTTATGTGCTAGGTGGACGTGGGATGGAAATTGTAGAAAACCAGCAAGATTTGGAAAGTTATATGAGTTCCGCAGTTAAAGCGTCGCCGGAGCATCCAGTATTAATTGACCGTTACTTACTTGGAAAAGAATGCGAAGTCGACGCCATCTGTGACGGGGAAACAGTCTTAATTCCGGGAATTATGGAACATATCGAACGCGCGGGTGTTCACTCAGGAGATTCGATGGCTGTCTATCCGCCGCAAAGTTTATCCCAGGAAGTCATTCAAACAATCGAAGAGTATACGAAACGTTTAGCCTTAGGTTTAAACTGCCTAGGTATGATGAATATTCAGTTTGTCATTCATGAGGAAAAAGTTTATGTGATAGAGGTGAATCCACGAGCGAGCCGAACGGTACCATTTTTAAGTAAAGTGACTGATATTCCAATGTCACAAGTCGCAACCAAAGCGATCTTAGGAACAAAATTAAAAGATTTAGGCTACCAATCAGGTCTGTATCCAACTTCTGAACTTGTCCACATTAAAGCACCTGTCTTTTCCTTTACAAAATTACTCAAAGTCGATACGTATTTAGGCCCTGAAATGAAATCAACGGGTGAAGTAATGGGAACAGATGTTAATTTAGAAAAAGCACTATATAAGGCTTTTGAAGCATCTGGCTTACGGATTCCAGAGTTTGGTTCTGTTTTATTCACGATTGCAGATGAAACAAAAGAAGAATCTTTTGCTTTAGCGAAACGATTTTCTGAATTAGGCTTTAGCTTAACCGCAACGAAAGGTACAGCTGAATACTTTACAACTCGTGGCTTGCGCGTCCAATCGGTTGCGAAAATTACCGAGTCAGATGAACAAGAAACCGTGATTGACTGGATCCGTAATGGTCAAACACAAGTAGTCATCAATACGATGGATAAAAATCGCCAAAACACGTCAAAAGATGGCTTTATCATTCGACGGGAAGCCGTCGAGCGAGGTGTGCCACTATTTACTTCACTAGACACCGCAGAAGCAATTTTAAAAGTAATGGAGTCAAGAGCATTTTCAGTTCATGCTATCTAAAAAGAACATTTTGAAAGGGGAATCTCCGATGAATAAAGTAGAGATGATGGAAATCGTAGACCAACGGATGCTAGCACCGTTGATCTACGAAATGACACTAAAAGGTGAAATGGTGAAAGAAATGGGCGAACCAGGACAGTTTTTACACCTATTGCCCCCTAAGACCGACCTTTTACTTCGTCGACCAATTAGTATTAACGATATTAATCACGAAGCGGGGACTTGTCGCATTATTTATCGAATTGAAGGCGATGGTACGGCTGCTTTTGCTCAATTAAAAGCGGGTGATTTGGTGGATGTCATGGGCCCTCTAGGGAATGGTTTTTCTTTAGAACAATTACAAGCAGGAGAAACCGCGTATATCATCGGTGGGGGAATTGGAATTCCTCCACTGTATGAACTGTCAAAACAGTTAGTAGCTAAAGGAGTCAAACCCATTCATTTTCTTGGGTATGCCTCCAATGATGTGAAGTATTATGAAGCAGAATTTAAAGCTTTAGGAGAAACACACATTGCAACAGATGATGGCAGTTATGGTGTACATGGAAACGTGGGGCATCTTTTTGAACGGGCATCCGATCAAAAACCAAGTGCAGTGTTTTCTTGTGGCAGTAATGGATTATTAAAAGCCGTTGAAGCCAAATTTTTAGACGAGGTTGCGAATGTTCAATTGTCACTAGAATCACGTATGGCTTGTGGAATGGGCGCTTGTTATGCTTGTGTTTATAAATTAAGAGACGATGAAACCGGACTAAAGAGCGTGAAAGTTTGTGATGAAGGCCCTGTTTTTCCGGCTGGAAAGGTGGTATTGTAATGAGCAAAAATCCTTTAGCGGTACAACTACCAGGACTCGATCTAAAAAACCCGATTATTCCCGCAAGTGGCTGTTTTGGATTTGGAAAAGAGTTCGAAAAATTTTACGATATTGGCCAACTCGGATCGATTATGGTCAAGGCAACGACACCAGAGCCTCGATTTGGGAACCCAACGCCGCGAGTGGCCGAAACCCCCAGTGGCATGTTAAATGCAATTGGATTACAAAATCCGGGACTTGAAGTCGTTATGACCCAGATGCTTCCTGATCTAGCAAAAAATCACCCCGACTTACCAATCATTGCGAATGTCGCTGGCTCGACAGAAGAAGATTATGTCACTGTTTGTCGTGAAATCAGCCAGGCGCCAAATGTCAAAGCGATTGAATTAAATGTTTCTTGTCCAAACGTCAAAGAAGGAGGCATTACGTTTGGAACGGATCCAGATATTGCACGACGCTTAACTGAAGCAGTGAAAGCTGTTTCGCAAGTACCAATCTATGTGAAATTATCCCCGAACGTGACAGATATTGTTCCCATTGCAAAAGCAATTGAAGCAGGAGGAGCAGATGGTTTTACGATGATTAATACACTGCTTGGCATGCGTATTGATTTAAAAACACGCCAGCCCATTATTGCAAACCGAACAGGGGGACTTTCAGGGCCGGCAATTAAGCCCGTCGCCATTCGACTGATTAATCAAGTTGCGGCCATCTCGAACTTACCAATTATTGGTATGGGTGGAATTATGACAGTGGATGATGTCTTGGAAATGTATCTGGCTGGTGCTAGTGCAGTTGGCATTGGAACTGCCAACTTTACAGACCCTTACATTTGCCCGAAACTGATTGAACAACTACCTGTGCGGATGAAAGAGCTAGGCATCGAATCGTTAGAACAACTAATTAAAGAAGTACGGGAGGCACGCCAAGGATGATTGAAAGACCAATTATTGCATTAGATTTTCCTTCGAAACAAGAAATTGAGACATTTTTAACAAAGTTTCCAGCAGAGGAGAAACTATTTGTGAAGGTAGGCATGGAAATCTTTTACCAAGAAGGCCCTGAGATCGTTCGTTGGTTAAAATCCTGTGGGCATGATATCTTTTTAGACTTAAAATTACACGATATCCCCAACACCGTGAGTCGTGCGATGGAACGAATTGCAGGACTAGGGGTTGCAATCACAAACGTGCATGCAGCCGGTGGAGTAGAAATGATGGCTGCTGCACAAGCTGGATTAACGAAAGGTACACCCGAAGGACAAACAACACCGCAATTGATCGCCGTCACCCAGCTTACGTCTACTTCAGAACAACAAATGCATGACGATCAATTGATTCAAACAAGTTTAGAAGAAAGCGTCTTACATTATGCACAATGTGCACAAAAAGCGGGCTTGGCGGGTGTGGTTTGTTCTGCTTTAGAAGCACAAAAGATTCATCAGGCAACTTCGGATAGCTTTATGTGCTTGACGCCGGGGATTCGTCCAAGTGGTGCCGCAGTGGGTGATCAAAAACGAGTAGTCACACCCGCACTCGCTAAAACAATTGGATCCAATGTGATTGTTGTTGGCCGACCAATCACGCAAGCAAAAAAACCTTATGAAGCCTACCTTGCAATTAAAAACGAATGGAATGGAGCAAAATAAATGACAACGTTAGACAAAAAAATTGCCAAAGATTTACTAGAAATTGAAGCGGTGTTTTTAAGTCCTGAAAAACCGTTTACTTGGGCGAGTGGCTTGAAAAGTCCAATTTATTGCGATAACCGTATGACGATGAGTTACCCAACTGTTCGTCGAGAAATTGCAAAAGGACTCGCTGAAAAAATTAAAGCAGAATTTCCGGAAGTGGAAGTCATTGCTGGAACAGCAACTGCAGGTATTCCACATGCAGCATGGATTGCAGAAATTTTGGATCTACCAATGGTTTACATTCGTAGCAAGGCAAAAGAACATGGCAAGGGCAATCAAATTGAAGGTCGAATTCAAGAAGGACAAAAAATGGTTGTTGTTGAAGACTTAATTTCAACTGGTGGTAGTGTACTAGAAGCTTGTGAAGCAGCAACCCGTGAAGGTGCCAAGGTCATTGGGGTCGCTGCAATCTTTACTTATGAATTACCAAAAGGTTTAGAGAATTTTAAAGCAGCTGAAATGCCTTTAATTACTCTAACAAATTATACAACCTTATTAGATAGCGCCTTAGAAGCGAACTATATCGAAGAAAAAGATTTAGACTTGCTAGCTAAATGGAAACAAGACCCCGTAAACTGGTTGAACGAAAATTAGAAAAAAACTGATTTCAAGTTCTGAAAAGAGAACTTGAAATCAGTTTTTTGTTTTTAGGAGGAAGCTAGTTACTCATTGGTTTTTCACTCATCTTTTGAATATTTTTTTCTTCCGGTGTCATAAAATAAGTTTTTTGATTGTCGTAAATAACGTAACCAGGTTTTGCCCCACGTGGTTTACGAACATGACGTACTTGAACAAAATCAACAGGAACTTGAGCAGAGTGGCGATACTTGGAATAGTAGGCGGCTAGTTCCGCTGCTGCCAAAATCGTTTCTTCTGAGGGTTCTGTACTACGAATAATAACATGTGATCCGGGAATATCTTTAGCATGTAACCAATATTCAGTTTTCTTCGCTGTTTTCATTGTTAGTTGGTCATTTTGAAGATTGTTGCGGCCGACCCAGATTTCAGTACCATCCTTGGCATAAAAGACTAGGGGTTTGGCTTTTTGCGTACTTCGTTTTTGTTTGACCGAAGCTCGTTTGAGGTAACCTTCCACAATCAGCTCTTCTTTAATTAATTCGACATCCATGGGGCCAGCAATCTCTAGCTGGGCTAAAACGCTTTGCAAATAGGCAATTTCTGCTTCTGTTTCAGCAATTTGTTCACCTACAAGTTTGACCGCATTTCTTAATTTTTGGTATCGTTGGAAATATTTTTGCGCATTTTGGTTCGGTGTTAGCGCAGGGTCCAAAGCAATGACCAGAAGGCGATTTTCTTCGTAATAATTTGGAAGTTCAACAGAGGATGCTCCGCGTGGAATGTCGTGCAAGAAAGTCGTTAAAAGCTCCCCTTTTTGTCTCAACACTTCGGCATTTTCAGCTTCACGCAGCGTTTCTTCTCGTTTGAACCGTTTCCGTTCATTTTTTTTTATTTCATTCGTGATTCTTTTAATCAATGCGCCCCCTTGTTGCTTGACGCGATCTCTTTCTGCCTTATCTTGATAAAAACCATCTAAAAGTTGACTGAGGGAAGCAAAGCTTGTCAGTGTCGTTTGGCTATCTGTTAAGGAAGGAAAAAGAAAGGGAGTGAAGTATTCTTTCTTTTCTGTTTGAATCATCGTTGGTTCTAATGTTTCTAAGTTTTTAAAAAAGGCTTGCCAGACTGCCAGTTTTTCATTGGGATTTTTGTTTAAACGCGTTGCTAATTCTGTTGCGGTATCAAAACCGAACCCTTGAAAGGTTTGTTGAAGTTCATTAGGTGTACGTGCTTCGAGCAAGGATAGTTGCTCGAAAAGTTGAACATCCGTCATCGCAAAAGGATTCAAGCCTTTTGCTTGTGGCGGTGCATAATAGGTAGCACCAGGTAAAAGGGAACGGTAAGAGTTTTGCGAATGTCCAACGTGTTTAATCGCATCTAGAATTTTTCCTGTTTCTTGATTAAGTAGTAAAATGGTACTGTGGCGCCCCATCAGTTCAACGACTAAAACCAAATCTTCTAAGTCGCCTAATTCATTGCGATGACTGAAAGAAAAATGGATGACACGATCATTTTCAATTTGCTTAATTTCTTGTAAGAGCGCGCCATCTAAATATTTCCTCAAAATCATGACAAAGTTTGGAGGCGTATCAGGGTTTTGGTAGACCATTTCCGTTAAATGCATTCGCGCATAGCTTGGATGAGCAGACAATAATAATTTATGATTCTTTCCTAGTGACCGAATGACTAGGATTAATTCATTGGGGTAAGGTTGGTGGATTTTGCTAATTCTTCCCCCTTGTAGGGTATCTTTTAATTCTTGGATCATAACATGGGTAAAAAGACCATCAAATGACATCGTTGAGTTCCTCTTTTCAAATAATTAAGAAATAAGTGGTAAGTAAGGTAGAAATTCTGATTTATTTCTCTTTTGTTTCTAATTTTTTTATCTCGACTTGTTCTTTTTGTGCATCAAGCATTTCTTTGTGAAGAAAATAAGCCATCACTGTTCGGATAACAACCATCGAAGCCAAAATAATTAAATCACGAATCGAAGGGTTAATAATCGATTCGACAATATCCGCTGCAATTAGAATCTCAAGACTTAATAGAATATAACTACCCAAAAAACTACGGATTCCAGTGAGATGATAAACCGATTTTTCACGACTGGGGTGCTGAAGCTCACTGAAAATAAAATCTTTTGCTGCTAAAAGAACACCCCAAACTAAGACGATCATACATAAAATATATAATAAGAAAACAATCGTTTCAAAAAATGGTAAAACGAGATGCATTAACGCTTCTTTCATATCCGAACCCTCCTCGTATCGTTTTGTTTCTCGTCTTAATTATAACAAACTCCCTACTATCTGACTAGCACGAGTCGTGTGATGAAAAAACAAGCGAATTCCATTGATCGATAGCAATTTTCTTGACGAAAGGAAGTGGCAATTGTTACTATTAGACTTATTAGTAGCATCACTGCTAGAAAGGTTGTTCCTTATGAATGTTTTCAGGTCTTATTGGGGTGAATGGAAAAACCAAATACAAGAAAACCCGAAAAAAATCTTGTTATCTTTCCTTTTAATTTTAGTTCTATTTGTCGGGTTTCTTTTCTCAATGTTCTTCGGAAGAAATGCCATTCGTCAATCACAACTAGAGGCGCTTGTTTATTCCAAAATGACCTCGCAACAGCTTAAACCGATTGAGTATCAAAAAGATGAGATAATCAAAGACGCGGAAGCCATTTCGGTTCTATTTAGTACACCGGATAACCTTGAACAAAAAAGAATTTTTCAATTAATCGCACAAAAGGAAAAAGAGTTGAATCGCACAATTTTTGTGTATCCGCTAGTCTACCAAGTCCGTCAAATTAGCGAATCTTATCAGCTTAATTCAAATGAGACAACGATTGTTTTCTTTGAAAAAGGGGTCGAGAAAAACCGATTTACTTTCGAATCGATTGAAGAACCGAAAAAGAACTTTATTCCAGAGTTAAATCGACTACCTATGTGGAATATGAAAATCATTGAAGAAACGGAAAATAAACAAGAAGAAAAAAATGAGTTGACAGAAGTACGAGAGTGAGGTACGCTATCATCAATTAATCAAACCGTTAGAGGAGGAGCGTACATGAAAACCACAACTTATTATGCAATTTCTGAATTATCATGGCAAATTTGGCGTAGATAAGTTGTATTGATGGACTCTTTATCCATAGATACGACTTTTTAGAGTACTTTTCTAAACAGTGTATCTATGTCGGTATCTTACAGATAATTTTCCCGCATAGACAAAATCTATGCGGTTTTTTGTTGTTCGCAACAGCCGTAAAAGATACGACTGTTGCTTTTTTTTGTAAAAAAAATGGAAATAATTTGAAGGAGAATGAAGATGAAAAATAAAGGACTACTTGGAACAATTGTTGGACTAATGGCGGTTTTACTCTTTGGCTTTTTTTATGAACGAAAGAACGAAGACCCTAAGGCAGGTCAGGAGAATGAGCAACAATATAAAATCGGATTACTGCAATTTGTCAGCCATCCCGCCTTGGATGAAATTACAGAAGGCGTAAAAGCAGGGTTGAAAGAAAGAGGAATGATTGAAGATCAAAACTTGACTTTACTTTTTCAAAATGGTCAAGCCGATCAAAGCAAGTTAACGACCATGAGTCAGCAACTTATCACAAAAGGAGCAGAAGTATTAATCGGGATTGCGACACCTGCTGTCCAGTCGTTAGCCAACGAAACAAAGGATATCCCCGTCATTTTAGGTGCGGTTACCGATCCAGTTGGTGCAGGTCTTATCCAAGATATGGAAAATCCTGGGGGGAATTTAACAGGTGTTTCCGATAAAGCCCCCGTATTAGAACAATTAAAATTGGCACAAACCCTCTTACCAACAGCCAAAAAAATCGGTATTTTATTTTCCTCTGCAGAAGACAATTCAAAATACCAAGTAGCAGAAGCAGAAAAAGCCGCCGAATCACTTGGGTTATCGGTTGAAAAATTTGCGGTACCGTCAACGAATGAAATTCGTCAAATTGTTCAAGTAATGTCAGAAAAAGTGGACTTTATTTATATCCCTTTAGATAATACCATTGCTAATGCGATGCCTTCTGTGGTCAGTGAAGCAAATAAAACCAAGACACCGATTATTCCCTCAGTTGATACCATGGTTGCCGAAGGTGGATTAGCGACGGTGAGTATCAATCAGTTTGAAATTGGCTATCAGGTAGGATTAATGGCGGCCAGTATTGCCAAAGGGGAAAAAGAAACAGCGACGACACCTGTTTATACCTTTGATGAAGGAGAAATCATCATCAACGAAGAACAAGCCGCTTTATTACAAATTGATATTCCACAAACCCTAAAAGAAACTGCAAAACAAATTGGAGGGGAAGCACAATGATTTTTTCATCGATTGGACAAGGATTATTATGGAGTGTTTTAGGTCTAGGTATTTTTATGACCTACCGTATTTTAAATTTTCCAGATATGACAGCAGAAGGATCTTTTCCTTTAGGTGGTGCCGTCGCTGTTGCAGCAATTGTTTCTGGTGTTTCGCCCGTTTTAGCAACAGGTTTGGCGATTGTTTCTGGGATGCTAGCCGGACTCGTTACTGGGCTTCTTTACACAAAGGGGAAAATACCAGTCATTTTATCCGGGATTTTGGTCATGTCTGCCTTGAATTCCGTCATGCTCTTTGTGATGAAACGACCGAATCTATCCTTACTGAATCAACCGAAGCTCTTGGATTTCTTTCAAACTCTGGGCTTACCTAAAAATTATGATGTGATCTTACTAGGTTTCATCGCTAGCGCTTTGATTATTGGTGCGCTCTCTTTCTTTTTTAATACAGAATTCGGCCAAGCATATATTGCGACTGGTGATAATGAAACGATGGCTCGCTCTTTAGGGATCGCGACAGATAAGATGAAAATTGTTGGACTCGTACTGTCAAATGGCGTGATTGCATTAGGTGGGGCTTTGATTGCTCAAAGCGATGGCTATGCTGATGTCAACAAGGGGACGGGTGTGATAGTGATTGGGTTAGCATCCATTATTATCGGTGAGGTTTTATACGGCGAATTAACCTTTTTTGAACGGTTATTGGCGATTGTCGTCGGTAGTATTTTGTATCAGTTATTGATTCTACTCGTCATTCGTCTCGGCTTTGATACGACCTACTTGAAATTATTTTCAGCAATTCTTTTAGCTTTATGTTTATTTATTCCGCGGTTAAAAGAAAAATTACAGTTAAAAACAGGTTTAGAAAAGGAGGTCTAAAAAAATGGCGGTTTTAGAAATCAAAAAAGCGACAAAAGTAATCAGTAATGGACCTAAAGAACAAAAGGTCTTGTTAAACCAAGTGGATTTGACCATTAAAGCAGGAGAATTCGTGACCGTTCTGGGTGGCAATGGGGCAGGAAAAAGCACCTTGTTTAATAGTATTTCAGGTGCTCTACCACTCACTAGCGGAAGTATTTTTTTAGATAACCAAGACGTTACAGCACTTTCTGAAGAAAAAAGAGCTTCGGCCATTGCGCGTGTTTTCCAAGATCCAAAAATGGGAACAGCACCTCGCATGACAGTTGCCGAAAATTTGTTACTGGCTCAAGGTCGCGGTCAAGCACGCAGCTTACGTTTGCGACAATTAAAACAACAAAAAACAGCGTATTATGAACTCTGTCAGTTAGTAGGCAATGGCTTAGAAAATCATCTAGATACTCCGACAGGCAATCTTTCAGGTGGACAAAGACAAGCACTTAGTTTATTAATGGCAACGCTGAAAGAACCCAAGTTGTTATTGTTGGATGAACATACGGCGGCTCTCGATCCAAAAACCGCCAAACAACTAATGGAAATTACCAATCAACGAATCCAACAACAGTCGCTCACTTGCCTGATGATTACCCATCGAATGGAAGATGCACTGAAATATGGCAATCGTTTAATACTCTTGCAAAAAGGAGAAATCATTAAAGATTTAAAACAAGCAGAAAAAGAAAAATTAACGTTATCAGACCTCTTACATTTCTTTGAAGAAATTGTTTTTTAAAGTTTTATGAAAATTTCCTTGACATACTCTCATCGAAATCATATACTAAGTTCATCTTAGTCAGCAAGGAGCGAAATATTATGATGAAGTCGACACAAACAAAACTGAATAAATACTACTTTAGCTATTTTAGATAGGTTTGTATTCATCATGATATGGATACAAACAACGCGTTTGTATCTATAGATGGCTAATGGAATTTGTAATGGAAACCAAGCCCCTGTAGATCGTACAATGTCTACAGGGGCTTTTTATATTTTCCGTCATTTTTTAGGGAAGATAGAAAGATGTTCACTGTAGACGCAAACTACAGGTGGACATCTTTTTTTATTAAGTGAGGAGGAATAACATGCAACAACCGCTTGCAATCAGTGGAGAGACTCGTCTCGCGGCTTTTTTCGCCCATCCAGCACGACACAGTATTTCTCCAAAGATGCATAATTTGGCCTTTCAGTATTGTCAAATTGACGCAAGGTATCTCGCTTTTGACGTATTACCTGAGGACCTTGCAACCAGTATCCAAGCAATCCGTAGTTTGAATTTATTAGGTGTGAATCTTTCAATGCCACATAAACAAACGGTTTTACAACACTTGGACCAACTTTCTGAGGCTGCTCAATTAATTGGTGCAGTGAATACGATTGTCAATGACCGAGGGGTTTTAATTGGTCACAATACCGATGGCCTTGGATTTATGCGGAGCTTAAAGGATATATCCGTTGATGTGATCGGTCGAGAAATGACCGTTTTAGGAGCGGGGGGCGCTTCGACGGCGATTGTTTGCCAAGCTGCTCTTGACGGCGTGAAACAGATCTATGTGATTAGTCGTCGCGGAAAGAATTATGAAAACATGCAAGAAAAAATCAAAATCATTCAACAACAAACGGCTTGTCAAGTCACATTGATTGAAAGCACACAAAAAGACGCAATTCGGCATGCTTGCCAACATAGTCAATTATTAATCAATGGCACGAATGTCGGGATGGGTGCGTTAGAAAACCAGCTTCCCTTGATCGATGCGTCGCTGCTGCGTTCAGAGTTAGCAGTCTGTGACATTATTTATCATCCAACGGAAACCTTACTTTTAAAACAAGCAAAAGCGACCGGTGCAAAAACAGCGAATGGTCTAGGGATGCTCTTTTATCAAGGTGCCGCAGCGTTTGAATTATGGACAAAACAAGAAATGCCTAAACAGATTTTTAATGAAATACAAAAATAAAAAATGAAAAGAAAAGAAAGTGGGAATATAAAATGATCGTTATTATGAAACCAGGTGCAACCAACCAACAAATTGAGACAGTTGTCAAAAGAATTAAAGCAAGCGGGTTAGATTTCCAATTGAATACAGGAGCGGAACAAGTTGTCATTGGGTTACTCGGCGACACGCGTTCGATTCAAGATGTCGCATTCAGAAGTTATGAAGGCGTAGATAAGACGGTACGAATTAGTAATACTTACAAACTGACTTCACGGGAATTCCATCCAGATGATACAGTTGTGGATGTTGATGGCGTAAAAATTGGCGATGGGAGCTTTGTTACAATGGCTGGACCATGTTCTGTTGAGAGTCTAGACCAAATTCGTGAGTCTGCTCGCATGGCCCATGCAGGAGGAGCGAAGATTTTACGGGGTGGAGCCTTCAAACCAAGAACGTCTCCTTATGCTTTCCAAGGATTAGAAGAAGAAGGATTAAAAATCATGCGGCAAGCAGCAGATGAATTTGGCTTAAAAGTGATTACCGAGCTAATGGATGAAGCCCATGTCGATATGGTCGCGGAATACTCGGATATTATTCAAATTGGTGCACGAAACATGCAAAACTTTAAGTTATTAGCAGCAGTTGGTAAAACTGGAAAACCCGTTGGCCTAAAGCGTGGCATTTCAGGTACAATTGACGAGTGGTTAAATGCCGCTGAATATGTTGCGATTTCTGAGAAAAGTCCAGTAATTTTTATTGAACGTGGGATTCGAACCTACGAAACGGCGACACGCAATACCTTTGATTTAAGTGCGGTGCCGATTATCAAAAAATTAAGTCACTTCCCAATTATCGTCGATCCAAGTCACGGAACAGGTGTCTGGGACATAGTGAAACCAATGGCACGTGCGGGAGTCGCTGCAGGAGCAGATGGAATGATTGTTGAAATTCATCCCGATCCAGCCAATGCATGGTCAGATGGGCCACAGTCCTTAAACGAGAAAAACTACTTATCCATGATGAACGAAGTAAATATTATGGTAGATGCAATGGATAAAATCAAAGCATTAGAAAAATAAGCGTAAAGGAAGGTTGGCCCCATGCAAATTGAACTAACAAACCATACTTATGAAATTGTGATTCAAACCGGTGGACTACGAGAAATTGGCCAATGGGTACAAAAATTATGGCAGCCACAAAAAATCGCGATCATTACCGATAGCAATGTGGCCCCTCTTTTCGGCGAACAAACGAAAAATGCTTTACAAGCGGCAGGGTTTCCGACGGATGTTTTCGTCGTCCCTGCAGGCGAAGCGAGTAAATCTTTAGCTCAAGCTGAAAAGCTTTATGAACAATTAGCTGCAGCTGAATTTACGCGCAGTGATGGAATTGTCGCTTTAGGCGGGGGTGTCATTGGTGATTTGGCCGGCTTTGTGGCCTCCACTTATATGCGTGGGTTACACTTTTTACAAGTGCCTACCACGTTGCTTGCCCAAGTCGACTCAAGTATCGGAGGGAAAACGGCGGTTAATACGCAAAGTGCGAAGAACTTAGTCGGAAGCTTTGCCCAACCAGATGGGGTTTTGATTGACCCTGCGGTATTAGCGACACTAGATAAACGCCGAGTAAGGGAAGGGACGGCAGAAATCATCAAAGCTGCAGCAATTGCCGACCGTGCTTTATGGCAGAGGTTACTTGAATTGGAAGATGAAATGGCTTTAGTTGAACATGCGGAAGAAATAATCCCATTGGCATTAAAAGTCAAAAAAACAGTTGTGGAAGAAGATGAATTTGATCATGGTAGTCGCTTGTTACTAAATTTTGGGCACACAATTGGTCATGGTATTGAAAACACTGCTGGTTACGACGTTGTCAGCCATGGAGAAGCCGTTGCTCTAGGGATGGTCATGATTAGCCGACAGGCAGAAACACGCAATTTGACGCCAGTTGGGACCACAGAACAACTGATTCAAATGCTTAAAAAATATCATTTGCCGGTCGAGCATGATGCCTTAGATGCTGCACGAATTTATCAAGCAATTACGCATGATAAAAAAGCCCGTGGCAAGCAAATCAAAATCATCTTACTGGAAGAAATTGGACAAGCGAAAATTGTCTCAGTACCAATGGAAGCATTAAAGAATTATATTGTTTCACAATAAAAAGGGGGAAATAAAATGCGTTATATTACAGCAGGTGAGTCACATGGACCAGAATTAACAACAATTATTGAGGGGATTCCAGCAGGGTTATCCTTAACTGCAGAAGATATTAATCAGGAATTGGCACGGCGCCAAACAGGTTATGGCCGTGGAGGTAGAATGTTAATCGAAAAGGATCAAGTCCGAATCACTTCCGGAATTCGTCATGGAAAAACATTAGGTTCACCAATTACGTTAGTTGTTGAAAACAAAGACTGGAAAAATTGGACGAAAGTGATGAGCATCGAGGAGGTCGAAGAACGCGATCGACACTTACGTCGTGTGGCACGTCCTCGACCAGGGCATGCGGATTTAGTTGGTGGAATGAAATACGATCATCGTGATTTACGAAATGTTTTAGAACGCTCTTCTGCTCGAGAAACGACCATGCGTGTTGCAGTTGGTGCGGTGGCAAAGAAATTATTATCTGAGCTGGAAATTGATGTGGCCGGGCACGTAACGATGCTCGGAGGCATTAAAGCGTTAGTTCCTGATGGGTTAACCGTGAAAGAAATTCATGAACAAGCGGAAGCCTCAGAAGTACGAGTTTTGGACCCTACAGTGGAAGAAGAAATTAAAGCCTTAATTGATCAGACAAAGAAAAAAGGAGATACCATTGGTGGTGTCGTTGAAGTACTTGTCGGTGGCGTTCCTGCTGGATTAGGTAGCTACGTTCAATGGGATAAGAAACTTGATGGGAAACTTGCCCAAGCGATGGTCAGCATTAATGCGTTTAAAGGCGTTGAGTTTGGTGTTGGCTTTGAAGCCGGCGTTTTACCTGGTTCGGAACTAATGGATGAAATCTTATGGGATGAAAAGGCAGGATATACTCGCAGAACAAACAACCTCGGTGGTTTTGAAGGCGGCATGACAAATGGAGAAGTCGTCATTGTCCGAGGTGTTATGAAACCCATCCCAACACTGTATAAACCGCTCCAAAGTGTCGATATCGACACCAAGGAACCTTATAAAGCGAGTATTGAACGCTCAGACAGTACCGCCGTTCCAGCAGCCTGCGTCGTTGCTGAAAGCGTCGTAGCGACGGTAATTGCTAATGAAATCTTAGAAAAATTTTCGAGCGATAACTTTGCGGAATTGCAACGGAGCGTCAATGATTATCGTACCTACCTAAAAAATTATTAAGCAGCTGGAGGATGACATGAGACAAAAAGTATTAATTGTTGGTTTAGGGTTGATTGGCTCCTCGCTAGCCAGCTGTATTAAAAACGCCCATCCTGAAATCACACTTTATGGTTGGGATTATCAAGAGAAAACGAAACAAATGGCACTAAAAAATCAAGTCGTAGATGTCATTTTACCGACTTTTTCAGAAAACGCCCAACAAGCAGAAATTATTTTACTGGCAGTCCCAGTAAAAACGTCTCTTTCATACTTAAAGGAGTTAAGTCAATTGCCTTTGCGTCCAAATGTACTTGTGACCGATGCTGGTAGCACGAAAAGCGAGATTGTTGCTTTTGCTGATCAGCAGCCCTATGATTTTATTGGTGGACATCCAATGGCTGGTTCACATAAATCAGGCATTTTAGCACAAAATCCTGATTTGTTTGAAAATGCCTATTACATTTTTACTCCTGGGGCAAAGACAGCAATTGCATCACGTGTACAGGAATTAATGACCTTATTACAAGGGACAAGAGCCAAGTTCTTAATGATGTCCGCCCAAGAACATGATGAAATCACAGGTGTTTTAAGCCACTTCCCGCATGTTGTAGCAGCTGCTTTAGTGAATCAAGCAGAAAAGTTAAATCAAGTCTTTCCTCGTTCAAAGCAATTAGCGGCAGGAGGGTTTCGCGATATTACTCGGATTGCTTCTTCTGATCCTAAAATGTGGACGGATATCTTATTAAGTAATCGTGCAGTCTTAATTGATTTAATTCAAAAATGGCAGGCAAATATGACTGAAATGACTGATTGGTTAATCCAGGGCGAGGAAGCCGCAATCTATACGTTTTTTGAAGAAGCGAGAGAGACACGTAATGATTTACCTGTTCATGAAAAAGGGGCGATTCCTAGTTTTTATGATATCTTTATTGACATCCCAGACTCACCTGGAGTAATTGGTGAAGTCACTTCTTTGTTGGGATTTGCCAAATTATCACTTATTAATTTGCGTATTTTAGAAACGCGTGAAGAAATTATGGGGATTTTACAGCTAAGTTTTAAAAATGAACGAGATCAACATATCGCTCAGCAACTGATTCAAGATAAGACGAATTATGATTGTTGGATCAAATAGGAGGTTTTTATGAAATTATTAAATGCACATCCCTTAAAAGGAACGATTCAAATACCTGCAGATAAATCCATTTCTCATCGGAGTGTGATGTTTGGAGCCTTGGCACATGGTACGACAACGATTCAAAATTTCTTGCGCGGAGAAGATTGTTTAAATACACTCGCTGCTTTTCGTTCGTTGGGCGTCTCCATTGATGATGATGGCGAGACAATCACCGTTCACGGAAAAGGATTGTCAGGGTTTACGGCCCCTAAGACGCCCATTGATGTCGGAAACTCAGGTACAACCATTCGTTTGATGATGGGGATGCTAAATACCTGCCCATTTGAGACGAAGCTTTGTGGCGATGAATCCTTAAGTTTACGTCCAATGAATCGCGTGATGCTCCCACTAAGAGAAATGGGCGCGCAACTTTCTGGCCATCAAGCAACACAATACCCGCCGATTACGATTCATGGCTCCTCTAAATTAACACCGATGACTTATGAGATGCCTGTGGCGAGTGCTCAGGTCAAATCAGCCATTCTCTTTGCTGCTCTTCAAACAGCAGGAAAAACGACAATCATCGAAAAAGAACCTTCGCGAAACCATACAGAAGATATGATTCGTCAATTTGGTGGAGACATTCAAGTCAATGGCAAAGAGATTCAAATTACAGGACCACAAGAGTTAGTAGGACAGACCGTGACGGTTCCAGGCGATATTTCTTCAGCTGCCTTTTTCTTAGTGGCTGGTGCAATCGTTCCAGGAAGTGCCATTCGGTTAACCAACGTTGGAATCAATGACACACGTACGGGAATCTTAGAAGTGTTACGCCAAATGGGAGCTGAGATGACCATCGAGAATATTGATGAGAAAAATGCTTCAGCTGATATTTCTATCCAAACTTCTCATTTAACAGGAATGACAATCGCAGGAGAAATTATCCCTAAATTAATTGATGAACTACCAGTTATCGCCCTTTTAGCCACTCAGGCGCATGGTACAACAATCATTAAAGATGCAGAGGAATTAAAAGTAAAAGAGACCAATCGAATCGACGCGACTTATGAGGAATTAAAGAAGCTTGGAGCGAAGATTGAACCAACAGAGGATGGGTTAATTATCCATGGTCCGACCCCCTTGCATGGAGGTGCGGTATCTAGCTACGGTGATCACCGAATCGGAATGATGCTACAAGTGGCGGCGTTATTAACAGAAGAAACGGTGACGCTAGAAAATCCAGAATCAATCGCCATTTCTTATCCATCTTTCTTTGAAGATGTGGCACGTTTAACGAATCGAAGTCTTTAAGAGAGGTTGAGTGAAATCGATGGTACAAATTGTTTTAATTGGCTTTATGGGTGCGGGAAAAACAGCCATTGGCAAGCAGCTTGCTCAAAAACTGCGCATCCCTTTTCTAGATACGGATCAACTCATCGAAGAAGAACTGGACTTGACCATCCCTGAAATTTTTGAGAATCATGGAGAAACTTTTTTCCGAAGAAAAGAAGCGGAGATACTCAAAAAAATTCAAATGCAAGCACAAGACGGAATTATTTCTACAGGTGGGGGAATTGTTTTAAACCAGGATTCACAAGAAGTTTTACAGGATTTTGCGCACGTGGTGTTTTTAAATGTCCGTTTCGAGACCTTAATCGAACGCATTCAAAAAGATACAGAGAATACTCGTCCGCTTTTTCTAAATCATTCTGCAAAAGCCTTTCAAAAGCTTTTTACTGACCGGTTGCCACTTTATGAAAAAAACGGCACCATTATCGTTGAAAATGAAAAGAAAACCATTGAAGAAATCGCAAATGAAATTTTATTAAAGGTGGGTGTTTAAGTGAGAGTTGGTTATTTAGGACCGAAAAATTCGTTTACCGATCAAGCGGCACGTAGCTGTTTTTCTCCGGAAGACCTCGTACCATATCCCACAATCCCAGCATGCATTCAAAGCGTATCTGATGGCGAAGTAAAGTATGGTGTGATCCCTATCGAAAACTCCTTAGAAGGTTCGGTGAATGACAGTGTCGATCGGCTTTTCCATTTGGGGAACTTGCAAGTGTTAGGTGAGATTGTTTTACCAATCAAACAGCAGCTATTAGTAGCTTCCCAGCATGCGAAGATTACTAAAATTTTGTCTCATCCCCAAGCCTTGGCACAGTCGCAGCAATTTCTAACAGAACACTATCCTGGAGTTCCGTTAGAAGCAGTCTCATCGACCACTTATGCTGCGGAATTTGTCGCAAAGCACCCAACGAGTCAGGTCGCAGCAATTGCTTCAAAAAAAGCAGCGAAAGAATATGGTCTCACTATTCGAGCAAAGGATATTCAAGACAATTTATTGAATCAAACACGTTTTTGGATTATTAGTCAAAAATCTCAGGACTTAGCCATCGCGCTAGGCGAAAAAAAGAAGGGGACTTTATTTATTACTTTACCTAATAACAAAGCCGGAGCTCTTCATAAGGTACTCGAGTTTTTTGCTATACACGAAATTAACTTATCGAAGATCGAATCACGACCGTTGAAAACGAGTTTGGGGGAATATTTTTTTGTCTTGGATTTTCTTTATGATACACAAGCGACGAGAATCGAAGAAGTCATTCGAGACGTGCGCCAAATAGGTGGACAAGTAGCAAAACTGGGGACCTATCCTTTGAAGATTGTCACGGAGGAAGAACTGTAGCCAAGTAATTGGTGAGGTTCTTTTTTCTTTTTTTTATTAACAAATGATTAATCTCATTTCCTTTCGCAACAGACTCCTGTATGCTAGAGGCAGAGAAAATGATAGAAGTGAGAGGGATCGAATCAATGAGTCGAATGGAACGATTTAAACATATTCACGAAGAAACCAATTCAGCAAAAAAAAGCCGCTTTGCCAGACGAACAAGAGAACAAAAAGAGGAAGTTTTTGATCAAGAAACAGAATTTAATCGTCAGCAGCAGGAAGGCTTCACGTCGCCCCCTACTGAGAATGCTTCTTTTGAATCAGAAATTGCGCCACCTCCTCCAAAAAAACAAAAGAAAAAGAAAAAAACAAGACGGAAAAGAGGCGGTTTCTTACGAGCGATGCTTATTTTCGTGCTTTTTCTTTTGGCTTTTTCGGGAGTTAGTTTTTCTCTTGGTAAATCTTCAGCAAAAATGGCCGGTTCAACCGTTTCAGAAGAAGCCTTTCATGGGTTTACTGCTGCGAATGGGGCGAAAAACATCTTATTGATTGGCAATGATAGCCGCGAGGGGGAAGTTTCACGTTCGGATACCATTATGGTTTTACAAGTTGACGGACCAGCTAAAAAACCAAAATTAATTTCTTTTATGCGAGATACGTATGTGACCATTCCTGGCTACGGGGACAACAAAATCAATGCAGCTTATGCTTTTGGTGGTGCGGAACTACTTCGACAAACGCTTGTTCAAAATTTTGGAATCGAAACAAAATATTATGCGGTTGTTGACTTTCAATCTTTCGAAAAAGTTATCGATGCTTTATTTCCAGCTGGAGTGGCAATAGATGCGGAAAAAGATATGAGTACGTATTTGGATGTTCCAATCAGCCAAGGTCAGCAAAAAATGGATGGACACACGCTTTTACAGTATGCGCGCTTTCGGATGGATGAGGAAGGGGATTTTGGTCGGGTCCGCCGTCAGCAACAAGTGATGACGGAAATCTTTTCCCAATTAAAAAATCCAATCAATGCCTTTCGTTTGCCTTACGCTATCGGTAAAACAATGGGCTATACGGCAACCAATCTCCCCCCAACATTTTTAATAAAAAATAGCCTTACGATTTTAAAAGGAGCGAGCGGGATTGATCGCTTAATGGTTCCTGTCACTGATTCTTGGGAATTTGGTGAGACTTTTGAAGCGGGAAGTGTTTTATTTGTTGATTATGAAGCAAATCGACAAGCAATCAAGCAGTTTTTAGGAAATTAAGTTGAAAAAGATTCCAAATCGCTTCGTATTTATGATATATTGTAAGGGACGTTTGAATTTTTCTGAAACGAGGATTGAAAATGAAATTAGCAATTGTGACGGATAGTACTGCATTTTTATCGGAAGAAACAGCCAAGCATCCAGACTTATTTGTGATTCCGATACCAGTCATCCTAGATGGAAAGCTTTACAATGAAGGTAGTGATATTGAAGCGGATGAATATTATGAATTACTAAAAAACAGCCATGAGTTTCCAACAACTTCACAACCTGCTTTAGGCGAAGCGCTAGAGTTGTATGAGAAAATTAGAAAGCAAGGTTACGATACAGTAATCAGTATTCATTTATCTGGAGGGATTTCTGGTTTTGTAACGAATTTACATAGCATTCAAGACGGGGTCGAGGGCTTAGAGGTTATTCCTTATGATTCCAAAATAACAAGTATGCCTATGGGTCATATGGTTGAAACGGCCCTCTTAATGAAGGATGCAGGCCAGCCTCTGCCGATGATTTTAAAGAAATTAGATGCGATTCGCGACCATACAAATGCCTATCTAATTGTCGATGACTTAAATAATCTTGTTCGAGGTGGACGATTGACGAACGGGGCAGCACTTGTCGCAGGATTATTAAAGATTAAACCCGTTTTAACTTTTGAAAACGGAAAGATTGTGTTATTTGAAAAAATTCGTTCGAGCAAAAAAGCATTTGCACGCGCAGAAGATGTTATCGGGCAACGTATGAAAGAAATCAATCAACCAGTGAAGCTTTCTGTTATCCATGGCAATAACTTAGAAGTTGCTCAAGAAGAAAAAGCCAAATTGGAAGCAAAATATCCAGGTGTTTCAGTAGAAATTGGGCATTTTGGTCCTGTAATTGGCACACATTTAGGTGAAAAGGCCATTGGATTGGTTATTTCACTGATCTAGTTTAAAAGTAAGAAGGAAAAAGGACGTTGACTTGAGTCACGTCCTTTTTTTATGAAAAAATTCTATTTTTATGCATAAAATAGAAGAAACATGAATAAACTTTACAAAATAGGGGGTTGTAGTCTATAATTCTATTATTATGGACTTATCAGAAGACGTGAAGTCTTTTTTTTATGGTCAATTTTAAAGGAGGTAAACGCATGATTGAGTTTCAAAATGTGGAAAAATATTACGGAGATTTTCATGCATTAAAAAACATTAATGTCGAAATCACAAAAGGGGAAGTCGTCGTAGTGATTGGGCCTTCTGGTTCAGGGAAAAGTACTATGTTACGTTGTATCAATGCATTAGAAGAAATTTCAACGGGCCATCTATTAGTGGACGGCGTTGATTTGGCTAGCAAGGAGACGAATTTAAATGATGTTCGTAAAAACTTAGGAATGGTTTTTCAACATTTTCATTTATATCCTCATCGCACAGTCCTAGATAACATCACCTTGGCACCAATGAAAGTGTTGAAAAAAAATAAAGCAGAAGCAAGGGCCAAGGCAGAAGAATTGCTTGCGAAAGTAGGAATGTTAGATAAAAAAGATTTATACCCTTCGCAACTTTCAGGCGGACAACAACAACGAATTGCGATCGCGCGAAGTTTAGCCATGGAACCGGAAGTCATGTTGTTTGATGAGCCTACTTCAGCCTTAGATCCTGAAATGGTCGGTGAAGTGTTAGAAGTAATGAAAAACTTAGCGAAAGAAGAAGGGATGACAATGGTTGTTGTGACGCATGAAATGGGCTTTGCCCGTGAAGTGGCTGATCGCGTCATTTTTATGGCAGACGGTCAAATTTTAGAAGATGCAGAAGCAGAAACCTTCTATGAACACCCCCAAGAGATTCGCGCACAACAATTCTTAAGTAAAATCATTACGCAATAATAAGGGGGAGCTTTATTTGAAAAAACAACAAAAGAGTTATTTATTATTGTTATGCGTGATCTTTTTGTTTGCATTTGCTGCTTGCGGGAAGCGTAGTCTGGCAGAACAAGACATTCTTACCCGCATTTCTGAGACTCCAAGAATTTTTTGGGGCGTAAAAAATGATACACGTCTCTTTGGATTGATGAATATTGAAACACGTGAAGTCGAAGGATTCGATATTGATATTGCAAAAGCATTAACAAATGAACTTTTAGGACCTGAAGGAGAAGCTGTTTTTGTCGAAGTCACTTCTAAGACGCGAATTCCGTTAATTAAGAATGGGAACATCGATACCATTATAGCAACGATGACAATTAGCGAAGAACGTTTAAAACAAGTCGATTTTTCCGATGTATACTTTGATGCAGGTCAATCCCTCCTAGTTAAAAAAGGAAGTCCAATCACTGGAGTGGAAAGCCTTGATGAACAGACGACCGTTCTGGCCGTGAAAGGTTCAACTTCCGCAATTAACATTCGGCAGCATGCTCCGAAAGCAAAAATTCTTGAGCTAGAGAATTACGCAGAAGCTTTTACGGCTTTACAATCCGGACAAGGTGATGCCATGACGACTGATAGTGCTATTTTATTAGGGATGGCTACCGAAAATCCAGAATATACTTTAGCGGGTGATATTTTTACAGACGAACCTTATGGAATCGCGATTAATAAAGGGCAAGAACCTTTTCTAAAGGCTGTAAACGAAGCCCTAGCAACGATTAAATCAAACGGAACCTACCAGGAAATCTATGAGAAGTGGTTTCCTGAAATCAAGGAATAAGGAGGCGTCAGACAAATGTGGGAATTACTAACGAGCTATGCAGACTTGTTGCTCATTGGCTTAAAAACAACTTTAATTGTAAGTCTGATTGCCTTGATTGGGAGTTTAATGATTGGTACCTTCATGGCCATTTTACAGGTTTCACCAATGAAACTCCTTCATAAATTGGCAACAGCTTATGTCGAATTTTTTAGAAACATTCCTTTACTCATAATCGTGATGTTCTTCTTCGTTGTCGCACCCATCTATGGCTGGCATTTTAATGGCTTTACTGCGGGGGCATTGGGGCTAACACTCTATACCTCCGCATTTGTTGCTGATACGGTTCGAGCGGGGATTACCGGTATTCCAAAGGGACAAATGGAAGCAGGGCGTTCCACGGGGCTGAGCTACATCGAATCGATGTGGTATATTGTCTTGCCACAAGCTTTTAAAATGGTTTTACCACCTTTAGGGAATCAGTTTATTAACTTAGTGAAGAATTCTTCTATTTTAGCAATGGTCACAGGGGTAGACCTGATGTACCAAGGGGACCTCATTGCCAGTACAACATTTCAAACCATCGAAACCTATACACTCATTGGGCTCATTTACCTGTGCATCACGTTGCCGATTTCCTATTTTATGAAGTATATTGAAAATAAATTGGCACTTAGCCATTAAGGAGGAGTAAGATGGACTTTTTTTCAGCATATTCATGGATAAATCTCCGCTTTTTATTAGACGGCTTACTCGTTACTTTGGAAGTCGCTGTGGTTTCAATCATTTTAAGTTTTTTCGTTGGAGGTCTTTTAGGTGTGCTTCGTTTTATGAAGATACCCTATATTTCTTTGATCGTCGGTATCATTGTCGATGTGATTCGTAACCTCCCCTTATTATTAATCATCTTTTTCACTTATTTTGCATTGCCACAAATCGGCATTCAATTTAGTATTTTTTGGTCAGCGGTAGTAGCAATGACGATTTTTGAGTCCGCCATGTTGGCTGAGATTATCCGTGCAGGCTTATTAGCGGTTCCTAAAGGTCAAATGGAGGCTGGCCGGTCGACGGGGATGACGTACTTTTCAACCTTGTATTACATTGTTTTTCCGCAAAGCATTAAATTGATGTTACCGCCAATTGTAAGTCAATTTATCTCATTAATTCGTGATACGTCATTGGCTGTGATTATCTCTTTACCAGAGTTAACACACCATGCAAAAATTATTTACGCACAAGAACCAACCGCTGTTTTACCAATGTTTGTTGCCATGACCTTCTTATACTTTATGATTTGTTATTCGCTATCATTGTTTTCTAAACGGTTAGAAAGAAAATGGGCGGTATAAAAAGAAAGGCATCGTCACTTTCCTAGCGATTGATTTGCTAGGAAAGTGATGTTTTTTCCGTGAATGATGCTATACTTGAATTTGAACAATTAGGAGAGAAGGGAAGTCATTGAATCATTTATCGATTGCTGAACTACAAGATTATTTAACCTTAAAGTATGGAAAAAACGGAAATTCCACAACTGCTTTTATGAAGTTAGTTGAGGAAGTGGGAGAGGTTGCCGAAGCGCTGAATCAATTAGAAGGTATCAAAGAAAAAACGGGAGAAGCATCCCTAGCAAAAGAACTAGCCGATGTCATTCATTATACTTTGGCAATCGCTAGTATGAATCAAATTAACTTAAGTAAAGTGATTCTTGAAAAAGATAAAGAAGCTGCGATAAAATACCAACAGTCTCCCAATTTAGAAGAATTTTTATTAAAGAAAAGGAAGTCGTTCATCAATGAAGCATATCTATTTTGTCAGACATTCGATTCGTGATACTTCCATCACTCATGAAGAAGCACCATTAACAATGGAAGGACAAGGTTTCGCTCAAAATCTTTCGGGTTATTTTATAGATAAAGAAATCCAACATATTTTTTCTAGTCCTTTTCAAAGAACAATGGAAACCATTCGGCCGACAGCGACGATCTTAGGGTTACCAATCATTGAAAAACAAGCATTACGTGAAAGAAAAACAGGAACTTGGTTAGAAACAGGTTTTTCTGTATTTGCCAAAAGACAGTGGGCTGATTTTGATTATAAAATGGAACAAGGGGAGTCTTTACGAGAGGTCAGCGAGCGGATTTTACCAGCTTTTAAAGAAATATTAACTAATTCTGCCGGTCATAGCATTATTTGTGGGCACGGGACAGCTTTTTCTGTCTTGTTTCATGAACTCACACAACAACGTTTTGGTTATGAACAATTTCTAAAGCTGCAAATGCCAGACGTCTACGTCGCAAGTTTTGATGTTAATCATCGACTCATTGATTTTAAACACGAAAAGTGGCACGAAGCAAACGGATTTGCTTAAAGTGTCGTGGAAGATCTTTGCGGCGGCAGTTGAATTTGTTTCTAGAGAAAAGGAGAGAGTCATTTTGACAATTAATTATTGATAACGAAAGACTGTGGGCTGGAATTGGAATCGAAATTTTACTAGCGATTGGGCTTGGTTTAATTATTTATTTCATCTTTGTTTCAGGGCGAATAAGAAAGGACTATTTTTCAAATAAGGTCACTAGCAAGTTGCCTTTATGGATTGCGGTATTCTTATTATTTATCTCAATGTTCCTTGTTTATGTTGCCTGTATTCAGGGAGCCGTCTGGAAATTCTAATAGCTACCAACTGAAAAAAGAGTTGAAGGTTTGAATGCAAAAAAAAGGGGTGAGCAGGTGAAGGAGATTACATTTAAAAACATTTCTACTATAGGAAATGTTCTAGATAATAACCAACAGTATATTCATATCCATTATCCAGAAATGCCCGTGCGGTACGACAGCAATTTAATTGCGTTTCAGAAAATGCCTAGCTTGGATGACTTTAAGGAGACTGAAAGCTATTTGAGAAATTTTCATCTGCAATACGATCAAAATCACTTAAAGTTTCGTTTTCCTGAAAATCAAAAATTAACAGAAGAACTAAAAAAATACTGCCTTAAAAGCGGCTACAGTCTTGATTTCCTCGAGCTATATGTGATTAAGCCGGAAAACTTCCCGAAGATCGAATCATCTGCCGTTATTGCTGTTCAATTAGTTAAGAAAGAGCATTTAATCGATCTTATCCAACTAAAATATCAAAATGATTTAGAATATGGGGAAGATTTCGCTAAGCAAAAAACAGATTTAGTAAAAAGACAATTTTCTGATTCGAACACGCAACAAGTCATTGCGTATTACGAAGGATTTCCAGTGGGCTACGTCGATTTAATTCTTGCGGATAAGACTGTTGAACTAGATGAATTGACCGTTCTTGAAACTTATCAGAGAAGGGGAATCGGTAGCCAATTACAAAAATTTGTCATGGAATCCTTCCCAGAAAAAAGCATTATATTAGTTGCTGATGGGGAAGACACACCACGAGAAATGTATCAAAAACAGAATTATCAGTATCTTGGTTTTCAATATGAAGCGACAAAAGAAAATGAAATATAAATAAAGGTTAGGTACGTTCTTGATAGCCACTTCAGTATTTGACTATACAGGGTATACCGAGTATACTTAATGTAATAAATAGAATTATAAGGAGTTGATGCACATGTTAACTACTCGTTCTAGAAAAAATGGGAATTCGATTGTTGTCACATTGCCAATCTCTTCTACAGGAGTAAAACAAAAGGCGGACAAAGAGTATATTGTGATTTATGGCGAAGATGATACCATAACGCTTATACCTAAGCTAGAAGATCCTTTTGCTCAAGCTGAAACGGATGCCTACTATCAAGAAGATGTTTGGGAAGACATGCCTGCTACTGGTAAAGAGATTCTCTGATATGGCTAACCAACAGTATATTCCAGATAAAGGTGATGTTGTATGGATTGATTTTGATCCTTCTGTAGGAAAAGAAATTCAAAAACGCCGGCCTGGTGTGGTCGTTTCAACTTATCATTTTAATCGAACGACTGGATTTTCTGTCATCTGTCCAATAACATCCACTTTAAGGACAAACGATATTCTTTTTGCTTTGCCAAAAGAAAACATGATTACTGGTCAAGTTGTCATCGCACAGTTAAAGTCACTCGATTTTAGAAAAAGAAAAATTGAGTTCGTTGAGAAACTTTCTGAAGTCGAGATGAAAAAGATCGATCAAGTCATTGAATACATTTTTTGATAATTCTTTTTGGATAGAATGCAAAATGCAAGTTATGGAAACTCCGTGACTTGCATTTTTTCCGTACTTATTTTAAGTAAAAATGGATGAATCAGGTAAGAATCAATCCATTTTGGTAAAAGAAGAGAGGATTATAAGGGATCTTATCAATCTAAATCCTATTTAATCTTCAAGTGTAACTTCTTATAATGTATATTATGTAAACTAAAATAAATAAAACTTAAATAAGCTAGCTAGGCTTGTTTTTTTCGCCTTTTTTAGCCCCTACCGCTCTTTTGACTCTAAAAATGAACCCTTTTGGGGAGATTCGATGAATTGCTTCGAAATGTTGATATTTATTTAAATATAAGACAAAAAAGAATAGCTAATTGCTAGCTATTCTTTTAAACGCTTTGGAACATGTCCTGGAATATAATCATCACTTGAACGACCTTTTTGTTTTTCGCTTGTTCTTTTGTTGACAACCCAATCAGATGACCATTGTAATTGAGTGACTTCGTAATCATTCGTTTCATTTCGCCACGTCATTAGCTGTTTTTGCATGGTTTGAATTTCTTCAAAGTATTCTGGATGATTGATTCGATTATTTTTTTCATCGGGATCTAAGTACAGGTCATAAAATTGTTTTTTTGCTTTAAGACAATTTCCTAGTCCATTTTCTATATAAAAATCTTTGACCCGCGAGTCATTGATATTTGAAAGTTGATAGCGCTCATAATCTTCTAAATATTCTATATACTTAAAACGCTTACTTCGAACAGCTCTTGCGGGTTCATAGGAAGTATGGAAGTTCATCTCAAAAAATAAGGTTTGATTGACTTCTTCAGAACGTTCAATTAAAGGACGTAATGACTTCCCACGGACAGGAAATTCTGGTTGGATTTGCAAATAGTCACATAAAGTAGGAACAACGTCCAACTGGCTCACCAAGCCAGTAATGTCTTTTCGCTTATCGAGTGTCGGTAAATGAACGATTAATGACACTTCTAGCCCTAAATCAGTTAAGTTGTTTTTTCCAAATGGATAGGCAATTCCATGATCCGTAGTAAAAATAAGAATGGTGTTTTGAAAGATTCCTAATTTCTTTAGACGTTGAACAACTTGGCCGACACACTGATCCACGTGACTGATGCTTTGATTGTAGGCTTCAAAGTCTTCTAAAATAACTTGTTCAGAGGGAAAACCATTAGGCACCCCTCTTTTCGTTTCTGTCCCCTGCTCTACTTTAGGATATGGCCGGTGCGAACAATAAAAGCCTAAAGATAAAAAGAAATTATTCTCTGCTTTTCTTTCTGTCAGCCAATTGATGGCATTCCTTGTGTTTTCTTGATCCCAAACGCGCTTATCTTCTAAATCAGCAAGTACAGTATGGGTAGTCAGATTGTTTTGGTAGCCGATAATTTTTGCTGCTTTTTCTGATTCATGATAATGCGCTGCTTCATGCTGGATGCCACATAGAGCGGTCTCGTAATTTGCATGATTTAACCAACGAACAAAGTGTTGATTATAATCATGCATCATAAACCCTCGATTTACCAGCCCTAACATACCATTTTCATGAGGATAAGTACTTGTTAATAAGGAAGAACGACTAGGCGAACAAGTTGGAGCCACTGCAAAGGCGTTGTGAAAAACAGCCGAAGATTCGGCTAATTCTTCAAGATGTGGGGTTTCAAGGTGATATCCATATGGTCCAATAAACTTCCCACTATCATGACTATGGATGTAAATCACATTGTAACTCATATTAAAGCCCTAAAATTCGTTGTGCCGCTTCTTTAATTTCATCTTTCGACATGATATTTTTCAAGCCAACAACTTTTTCATAACCATCGACTCCTTCGAAATTATCTTTTAATCCTGCGAGAGTGTAGATAATATCAAAATCCTTCGCTTTGCTTTTCGCCGATCCTAAACTTTCATGCGTAATTTCAACTTCTTCTCCAAGCTCTGCGAAAACTTCTTTAATTTTATTTTTAATAATCATACTTGAACCAATTCCTGCGCCACAAGAGGCTAATACCTTATACATAACCTTCACTCCTATTTTCATATTCTTTAGAAATATCCTTTTTTATTTCGTTGATACTGCAATTGAGGGATAATTAGTAACAAGACTCCAGCAATAACAATCCCAACCATCTGGAACTGTTTTGTCACAGCGCCAATCGCTAACCACACTGTGGAGACGTCTAGATTACCATACCAGCCACCAAATGCAAACAATTCGAACATCATAACGCCAATTGCCCCGAGTAAGACTTGCGCAATTCCTGATAAGAAAGGAATGATCATCGCTGCTCTTCGTCCCCCACGCTTATTCGCGTAGACTGCTAATGTTGAGTTGTCAAAAAATAACGGAACAAAACCAGAGATAATCAGAATCGGTGATTTGAAAAGAACCAAGCCAGTAATTGCTAGTAATTGACCTAAAAAACCAAACAAGAAACCAATGATGATGGTATTGGAAGAGGCAAAGCCAAAAGTTGCTGCACAATCAACTGCCGGGATGGCACCTTTGAGTAAGCGATCAGAGATTCCGTTAAAGGATTCTGTAATTTCAGTAACGAACATACGAACACCTGTTTGCAAAATGATAAAACTAACCACGAAGCCCAAACTTTTGGTAATCACGTAACTAATATAAGAAAGGCTAACATTATAGGACGGATCGAATTCTGTCATCGTTTCAGGACCTAAGACAACCAGAATCGAACCAAACATGATTAGCATGACAATCGATGTTCCAAAAATATTATCAGAAAGCACTTTGAAATTATTAGATAGCTTAATGCTTTCGACATCATCTTCGGGGTTTCCAAAAAGATGAGCGATTTTATCGGTCAGCCAAATTCCTGCCATTTGTGCGTGTCCGACAGCAAAAACGCGTTCACCACCGGTTAAGTTTTGGGTTGCTTCAACCGTTAGATTAGAAAAGACGGCCCAGTAGAGTCCAATTAGGATACCAATAATCACGACGCCAGTCATATTTCGATATTCCGGTAAAGCGAAAAATATCATCCAAGTAATAAAACCCGCTTGTTTCACCATAATGTGACCGGTTGTATAGAGCGTGCGCACTTTCGTAATATTTTTAAATAAAACAAGGACAATATTGACAATAAAGCCAATCAACAAAACAAACATTGTAGAAGAAAGAGACTCTCCAATTGCTAGAATCGCTTCATTTGCAGCAGCAAAACCAAAATTCGAGTCAATGACGGCTGCATTCAGATTGAATTTTGCTAACAACCCGTTGAGCATCGGATTAAAGCCCTGCACCATCCCGGAAGAACCTACCTGTAAAATCATATAACCAATGGCTGCTTTCAAGGCTCCTGATAAGGATTCTAAAAATGATTTTCTAAGTAACATATAACCTATAAATACCAATATTGCAAGAAAAAATTCTGGTTTTGCAATGATATTATTAAACAAACTGGTAAAAATCCCAATAATAAACTCCATATTATTCACTCACTTTCCTTTTTGCTGCTGCTCGAACGAATGTTTATTGACCATAGTAAGCATTTTTCCCATGCTTTCTTAAATAATGCTTATCTAACACATATTGTGGCAATCGATTTTCTTTTGTTTGAATGAGTTCAGTCATGAAAGCCATGGAACAGATTTCATCTAGAATTAAACTATTTTCAATGGCATGTTGAACGGAGTCGCCCCAAGTAAAGGGACCATGACCGTTAACTAGTACACCGGGAATGCTGACGGGATCAAGTGCTTGAGTTTGAAACGTTTCGAGAATCACTTTTCCAGTGTTTTGTTCATAGGCCTCTTCCACTTCTTTTTGAGTGAGTTGGCGGGTAATTGGCACTTCCCCATAAAAGGCATCAGCATGTGTTGTTCCGTAAAATGACAATGATTTTCCGGCTTGCGCCCATGACACCGCATGCTTGCTATGTGTATGAACGACGGATTGAATGTCTTTAAATCCGCGGTACAATTCTAAGTGTGTCCATAGATCAGAGGATGGTTTCAGGCTGCCTTCTTCTATTTGATTGCCTGCTAAATCCGTCACAACCATTTGTTCCGCGCGCATCGTTTCATAACTTACGCCACTAGGCTTGATGACTATAATTCCTAGATCGCGATTGATCTCACTGACGTTTCCCCAAGTCAATTGGACCAAACCCCATTTCGGTAATTGCAAATTTGCTTGAAAGATTCGTTCTTTCATTTGTTGGATCTCAGTTTGAAGTTCCGACATGATAGCCCGCCTCCTTTAAGATAGGTAATAAAAAATCTTTGGCTTCTTGGATCTGTCTTGCTGGATCTTCGTCTGTTTCGCTCCACATTTCAATTAAAAAACTGCCATTGTAATTTAGTCGCTTTAGTGTTTTTAAACAACCTAAGAAATCCACATCGCCTCTTCCAAAAGGTACATTTTTAAACTTGCCAGGAAAACCATCTTTCACAGATAATGTATCTTTTAAATGTACTGCTGTGATTGCTTCAATGCCCCTGCTTAGTTCATCTCCGACATCATTTTCAGGCCAAGCAGACAAGTTACCAATATCGGGATAGCATTGTAACCACGGTGAAGGGATCTCTCTTTTTATTTTCATGAATTTACTAATCGAATTCATAAAAGGGTCATCCATAATCTCAATCGACAGCATGACTTGTTTGGCCGCTGCCAATTGAACGGCTTTTGTAAGATTTTCAATAAAATATTCACGACTCAAGATGGACTTGTCTTCATAATAAACATCATAACCTGCTAATTGGATGTTTCGAATACCTAGTTTAGACGCTAAGTTGACGGCTTTTTCCATAATCTGTAAAGCCTGTTCGCGTTTGATTCTATCCTTTGAACCAAAGGGATACCGTCGATGGCCACTTAAACACATGGAATAGATGTTTACACCTGTTTCAATGATGGCTTGTTGCACTTCAGAGAGTGTTTCATCGGACCAATCAAGCCTTGCTAGACGTTCGTCAGTCTCGTCAATAGACATTTCAATATAATGAAATCCAAGTGCTTGCGCCATTTTTAATTTATCAAACCAAGAACTATTTTTGGGTAAGGCTTTCTCATAAATGCCCAGCGTTAACATGTTTATTCACCCCACAGTTCCCGAATCTTTTGTTTAAATGCGCGCGCTGCTGCTGCAGGATCTTGTGCCTCCGTAATTCCCCGCCCAGCAATAAAAGTATAGACTTCAATGCCTTGAAATAATTCGACTGTTTCGATATCTAGGCCACCAGTGACTGAAACCTTGAAACCCATCTCAATCAAGCGCTTCACTTTAGTTAAGTCCTTTTCCCCCCATGTTTCACCAGCTAATAAGGCATCGCGGCTTTGATGATAAATCGCTTGATTAATTCCTGCATCTAACCACGTTTGTGCTTGTTCATAAGTCCAATCCCCATAGAGTTCAACCTGGATTTCTTCGATTTCTTTCGCAGCGGCAATCATTGTGGCAACTGATGCCGAGCAGATGCAAGTCATCCAACTGGCTCCGCGTTTCGCGCAGTTTCTAGCAACGGTCCCCCCTGCATCCGCACATTTCGTGTCGGCAACAATTAATTTTTCCGGAAATAAGGTCCGGATCATTCGAACGACCTCACTACCGACTTCTAACATGAGTACGGTACCGGCCTCGATAATATCCACTTCATGGCCAACTGCTACAGTTGCAGCAATTGCTTCATGAACCGTTGAGTGATCTAGAGCCACCTGTAAATTTGGAATCGCCATTCTTTTTTCCTCCAATTCCTCTCAATTTAGTTGTTTTTCATGTGTTAATAAATTGTCAAAAGTTCCCTCGTTTTCGGTTTTTAATAACGCTTCAATCAAAGTGTCGTTAGACAGTAGGTCAGTCAATCTGGTAATGTTTTGTAGATGTTCGTCTGCATTTTGGGCAGCGAGTGTAAAAAAGAGCTGTGCACTTTTTTCTTCTTGTGTTTTTTCATCATAAAAAAATACAGGAGTATGAAATTTAGTAAAGGAAATGCCACTTTTGATAACACTTTTTGGATTTCCTTCTGCATGTGGCATTGCGATATTAGGCATAATCACAATATAAGGGCCAAATTGTTTAATCGCTTGAACAATCTCCGTTATATATTCTTCTGTGATGTACTGTTCTTTAAGTAGCGTTTGACAGGACAAATGAATGGCTTCCTCCCAGTTTTTGGGTTGTTTTATGGGATAATCGACTAATTTATTTTTTTTGAAATAAGTTAACATTGTTTTTCTCCTTTGTTCGATCGCAACATTTAAGCGATTTTTTTATAAGAATGAAGGATAAGGCAGGTCATTTTCTCCTTCGAAGACATCATGGAAGCCACGATCGAAGTTAAATCGTAGTTTGTTGGTATCTTGGGGGAAATTATACTGCCCTCCGACTTGCCAAATAAATGGTTTAAAGTTGTATTGTAACCTATCACGTTTGAATTCCCATAATGTTACGATTTCTTCAGGGTCAGCCATAAAATTCGTCCAAATATCATGATGAACAGGAATCACTACTTTTGCTTTTAATGCTTCTGCCATTCGTAAAACATCCACTGAAGTCATCTTATCTTGAATGCCTGGAGGGTTTTCGCCATAGTTAATCACTGCAACATCCACCGAGTGTTCTTTTCCATGTTTGGCAAACATGACTGAATAATGTGAATCTGCTCCGTGGTATAAGTTTCCCCCGCTTGTTTCGAATAAAATGTTCACTGCAATATCATCCATTTCAATCGGCATTGTTCCAGTTAATTGATGTTCTGGATCATCAATCGTCACCAGCGCCGTACGGTCAAACGATTCTAGCGCTACAACTTCAACACTTCCAACAGTCACTCGATCATTAGGTTTTACGATGATTGTTCTTTCGGCAGGTACTCCCCAAGAAATCCACGTATTAACCACTTCCTTTGGTCCAATAAATTTTGCTTGCGGGCAATTTTGGGCAACAGAGGCAGCAGTAACAATGTCTAAATGATCGGAATGAATATGAGAAACGACTAAAGCATCGATATTTTGAATTTCAAAGGGATCAATCACAAAAGGAACATTGCGTAAGTTTGGTTGCATGTTCCTTACGCCGCCAATTCGTTGCATCTGATGGCCCTTTTTCATTTTACCGTTTCCATGCGTTCGCTTCCCCGTACCGTTCCACATATCCATGACAATGTTTGTTCCTTCATAGGTTTTTAACCAAATGCCTGTACAACCCAACCACCACATGGCAAAAGAATTTTCTTCTACCACTTTTGCTGAAATCTCTTCTGTTAGCCAAGTTCCCCACTCTGGGAAAGTTTCTGTTAGCCATCTTTCTTTTGTTACTTCATTGATATGATTCAAACAAATCACCCCTAATATTTTCTATATGTTAATATTAAGTGTTCGAGAATGCGTTTTCAACCATTCTATATGTTCGAATGATTGAAAAATATATTAAAAACAAGTATTATGAACATAACGTGTTTGAATATTAGGAAATGGTGGTAGAAGATCATGAAGAATTCACTCTCAAAAATTGAACAACGAAGAAAGACGATCGCCGATTTTTTAGCAAAAGAGTCCAACCAAACGTTAGATGTGAACGAATTAGCAGAGAGAATGAACGTCTCTACTATGACAATTCGTAGAGATTTAGATGTGATGGAACAAATGGGAAAAGTGGTTCGAAACCATGGCAGCGCCACTTTAAATGAGTACCAAAGAGAAGAAGGCTACACGGAAAATGACTCTTTGGAGAAAATTAAGATTCAACTAGCCAAACAAGCCAGTACCTATATTGAAGAAGGAATGACCTTATTTATTAATTCTAGTTCCACAGCTTTGCAAACCGTTGATTTTTTAAAAGAAAAAATTGTAACTTTAATTACGAATAACTTACAGGTCAATCGCTATGAGATTAATCCACAATCAACCGTTATTCTATCTGGTGGAGAAATACGTCTACCAAAAGAAGTTTTGGTTGGTGATTTATGCGTCACCAACTTTAGTCAAATTTATTCCGATTTAACGATTATTGGATGCTCAGGCATTAGTGCTGCCACAGGAATCACAACCATCAATATTCATGAATCAAAAGTGAATCATGTCATGATTCATAATACGAACGGCCTCGTAATCGTTGTTTGTGACTATCGAAAAATAGGAGTTGATAGTAAGTTTATTGTGAGTGAAATTGAAAAGATTGATCTCTTGATTACCGACATCTATGCCAATCCTTCGATGCTTCGCGAAATTGAAGCGAAAGGGGTCACGGTCGTTCAAGTCGCTTTTTAGTCAAACAAAAAAGAGGAGGCCTCAAAAGGCTCTTCCTCTTTTTTGTTTTTCTTATTGTTGTTTATCCGATAATCACTGATTCCTCTGGATATTTAAACGTTTGTTTTTGATTCATTCCTTTTGTCACCAAGGAGAAAATCACGGTCATAATTCCAACACGACCAACAAACATTAATAAAATAATCAGTAGTTTTCCACTAATCGTGAGTGCCGGGGTGAGTCCCATCGTTAGTCCAACCGTTCCTAAAGCAGAAACAACCTCAAAAACAATGTACTCTAAACCTAAGCCATTAATGTCTGGAACAGTCTCCGTTACGGATAAAATCATCGTGCTAATAATAACTAATGAGAGTAAAAGAAAGAATAAAACCAAGCTTCTTGAGACGATGGATTCTTTTATCGTCCGTTCATCAAATTCAGCATGTTCCTTCCCTTTAAAAATACTCACCAATTTAATAATTAAAATACCAAAAGTCGTTGTTTTGAAACCTCCTGCTGTCGATCCAGAAGTTCCACCAATAAACATTAAAACAATTGTCAGTAGTAACCCGGCATGGGTCATTGATAAGTAATCGACAGAGAAAAAACCAGCCGTTCTTGGTGTAACCGACATGAACATGGTATTAAAGAAACGTTGAAACGCATTTCCTTCGACAAGCGCTACCCCATTTCTTTCCGTAAGCATAAAGCAAAGTGTACCAAAAAGTAAAAGACCTCCAGTAACAAGCAAGGCGATTTTACTATGCAAGGACATCCTTTTGCCCTTTTTATAAGAAAGCACATCATACCAGACTAAAAAACCAAGTCCTCCTGAGATAATTAAACCACTAATAACAGAGAGCACCCAAGGATTTTGTTGAAAACCAACCAAGCTATCACCAAATAGATCAAATCCAGCATTACAAAAAGCAGAGATAGCATGAAAGAAACTATACCAGGCGCCTCTTTTCAAGCCAAAACGAGGAATAAAATCAACGGCTAACAAAAGAAAACCGATAAATTGGATAAAAAAAGCATTTTTCATGATGTAAATCATCAAGCTCATTTCTCCGCGGCGATTATCAGAGTTTAAGGACTGCCTTAAAACAATACGCATGCCCAAGCCAACTTTCTTACGCGTCACCAAATAAAAAATAACAGGTAATGAAATGAACCCCAATCCTCCGACTTCAATTAAAGTCAAAATCACTACTTGACCAAAAAAACTCCAATGCACAGCAGTCGTTACTGTCGTTAAACCTGTCACACAAGTTGCCGACGTAGCAACAAACAATGCATCCAGAAAGTGAGTGGACTCCCCTGTTTGGGAAGCAATTGGCAGCGACAATAATAGGGCCCCTACTAAAATGATTGTGGCAAATCCTGTAATAATGACTTGTGGTGCTGTAAAATGAACGGCACGTTTTTTGCTAACCATAGCAATCGCCTCGCTTTATCTCAATTGATTTTATTTCCCCATATTTTTGACTTTAATCATCCGAGTCACTCCGGCGCGTTCGTTTTCTTCTAATTTCATTTTGATAAAATAAATCGTTTCTTCGAGTTCTGGGATCGTCATATACTCTAAGGCGTTCACACGTCGGCGCGTTTTCTCAATTTCTTCAGCCATTAATTGACACGTTTTCTCAATTTCTGTCAATTCCAAAAGTTTTGGTAAGACGTTTGTAAAACGCTCAATCGATAAGTCTAAAGGCACATTTGAATTTAAGAAGCCATATTCTAAGGGGGTATCTGTGTAAGTCTCATTATAATCAAACTTCATCACAGGTACAACCACACTCATAATATTTTTTTTGGAAATATCCAATGAGACTTCAGTTGCCGGTAAAATAAACAGCTCTTCGATAAAATTTTCGTTCAAAGTTGCATTTGCCAAGCGAAAGGCCTTCATCGCATGTGTCATTTCTGCTTCCACTGTTTTTCGCAACGTATTGTTTTGACGAATCAACAAGATAAACTGTCGCATCAGTTCATCTTGTTTATCTTTTAATAATTTATGTCCTCGTTTCGCGGTACCTAATTGTTTCGATAAACGAGCAAGTTCCATCCGTGTCGGATTCACATTTTTAATCGCCATATTTTTCTACCTCTTTTCTGGCAGATATTCATCAATCATTTCATCTTTAATTCGTTTCAACTCTGTTCTTGGTAGCATATTTAAAAGCTCCCAGCCTAAATCAAGTGTTTCAATGATTGAACGGTTCGTATCGTATCCTTGATTGACATATTCTTCTTCAAATCGTTCAGCAAATTTCGCATAGATTCGATCGGTTTCAGATAATGCAGACTCACCTAAAACAACGGCAAGCTCTTTTGCTTGTTTTCCTTGCGCGTAAGCAGAGAATAATTGGTTCATTGTCGGTGCATGGTCAATCCTTGTCTTACCATCTCCTGTTCCTTTGTCCTTCAAACGAGAAAGCGAAGGAAGGACATCAATTGGAGGTTCGATTCCTTTTTTGTATAAATCACGAGATAAGATAATTTGTCCTTCTGTAATATAACCGGTTAAGTCAGGAATCGGATGCGTTTTGTCATCTTCTGGCATCGTCAAGATGGGAATTTGTGTAACAGAGCCGTTAATCCCACGAATACGCCCTGCTCGTTCATAAAGCGTCGCCAAGTTTGTATATAAATAACCCGGATAACCTCGGCGACCAGGGACTTCACGCCGAGCAGCAGAAATTTCACGTAACGCTTCACAGTAGTTTGTCATGTCGGTCATGATAACAAGGACATGCATACCTTTTTCATATGCTAAGTATTCCGCAGCAGTTAAGGCCATTTTGGGTGTTGCAATACGTTCAATCGCTGGATCATTAGCTAAATTCATAAAGACAACGGAGCGATCAATTGCACCTGTTTCACGGAAGTTCTCCATAAAATACTCTGCTTCTTCAAAAGTAATCCCAATACCAGCAAAAACTACAGCAAAATCATCATCGGTGTTGAGTACAGCAGCTTGACGCGTAATTTGAGCAGCTAATTCTTTATGGGGCAAACCAGAACCTGAAAACACTGGTAATTTTTGTCCGCGGACCAAGGTGTTCAAGTGGTCAATCGAAGAGATCCCGGTTTGAATAAATTCGTCTGGGTAATCCCGTGAGATTGGGTTAATTACTTCTCCGTTAATATCCATCATTTTTTCAGGTAAAATTTCCGCTCCACCATCGCGCGGACGACCTAAACCATCAAAAACACGCCCAACCATATCTTCTGAAACGCCGAGTTCTAAGGGATGCCCCAAAAATCGAACGGCTGATTCCCGAAGATTAATGCCTCCCGTTCCTTCAAAAACTTGTACGAGCGCTTTGTCTTCTTGAATTTCTAAGACTTGCCCTTGCCGAATTTCTCCATTTTGAAGGCGAACTTCAATTAATTCTTCATATTTAACACCTGAGACGCGATCGACAGCCATTAACGGGCCCACCACTTCACCGATTGTTTTATATTCTTTAATCAAGTTACATTCCTCCTTTTTGTAAAATCGCACGCATCGTTTCTCTGATGCCTTCTTCAAGTGTGATAATTTGCTCAAGTGCTTCTTCTGGTACATACTTCATCCGGGCAATCCGGTCGCGTAACAAAATGGTGCCTTCCATAATTTCAGGCAAGTATGCGCCTAATTCTAGTGCTTTTTGGCCTTCAGCATGGAACAATAGGATAGTTTGTAACATGTAAAATTGCTTTTGACGAGAAGTGAACGTATCGACCTCATCAAAGGCGTTTTGTTGGAGGTAGTCTTCACGTAATTGTTTGGCTGTCTCAAGTGTCAGTTGATCTTTTTCTGATAATGAATCAATCCCCACTAAACGCACAATTTCATTCAACTCAGATTCTTTTTGTAATAGACGCATCGCTTCTGTCACTAAACCAGACCAATCGACTTGCAATTCTTGATCTAAATAGGCGCCGACTTCAGCAAGATACAATGAATAACTTTTCAACCAATCAATCGAAGGAAAATGCCTTTGTTGTGCCAAGATAGAATCCAATCCCCAAAAAACCTTCACTACTCGTAACGTATTTTGGGTCACAGGTTCCGAAATATCCCCACCTGATGGTGAAACCGCGCTAATCGCGGTGATACTTCCTTCCCGTCGGTCTTGACCTAAAGCCACAACTTGTCCTGCCCGTTCATAATACTCGGCTAAGCGACTCCCTAAGTAAGCAGGATACCCTTCATCCCCAGGCATTTCTTCTAAACGACCGGACATTTCCCGTAAGGCTTCTGCCCAACGAGAAGTTGAATCCGCCATAATGGCAACAGAGTAACCCATGTCGCGGAAATACTCGGCAATCGTAATCCCTGTATAAATCGAAGCTTCACGAGCTGCAACTGGCATATTTGACGTATTCGCAATTAAAACTGTTCGCTCCATGAGGGATTCTCCTGTGTTTGGATCTACCAGCTCAGGAAACTCATTCATAACATCGGTCATTTCGTTTCCTCGTTCGCCGCAGCCGACATAAACAACCAAATCAACGTCGGACCATTTGGCAATCTGATGTTGCACTACGGTTTTTCCAGCTCCAAAAGGTCCAGGTACAGCAGCTGCTCCCCCTTTTGTTACTGGAAAGAATGTATCAATCACTCGTTGGCCGGTAATCATTGGTACATGCGGGTTGCGTTTTTCTCGGACTGGTCTCGGACGGCGGACCGGCCATTTTTGCAACATGGTAATTGATCGCGCCTCTTGGTCTTCGGTTCGAATCGTCGCAATGACTTCGTCAATCGTTGCTTCGCCAGAAGTAATCGTTTGAATCGTACCAGAAACACCTGGTGGGACCATAATTTTATGTGAAATGACCGTTGTTTCTTGGACTGTTCCTAAGATGTCACCTGTTTCAACCGTATCGCCAATTTGAGCAATTGCTTGGAAGTCCCATTTTTTTTCATGATCCAAAGCAGGCAATTGAACGCCACGTGTCAAGAAATGACTTTGGGTTTGCTCAGCAAAGACATCCAGTGGTCTTTGGATGCCATCAAACATCTGAGCGATGATTCCCGGTGCTAATTCAACGGATAATGCTTCACCTGTCGAACGAACCGGCTCTCCAGGTCCGATGCCTGAAGTTTCTTCATATACTTGAATCGATGCGGTATCTCCGCGCATCTCAATAATTTCGCCAATAACGCCTAAATCACCGACATAACAAATATCTTGAATACTTGCATGTCCCATATTTTCAGCCATCACTAACGGACCTGAAACTTTTACAATTGTTCCAATTTCCATTTGTTTTGCTCCTTTATAAAATATTTTGTCCCACTGCTTTTTCAACATTTTTTTGTACTTCTTCTAACCCAATTCCTAAAGAACCATCATGATCAGGAATCAGTACAACCGCAGGGGTAAGCATCTGCTTTGTTTTTTCAATTTGTTGGGGAACGAGTTTTGCACAAGCTTCAGTAATATAAATCACACCATATTTTTCATCAATCATTTTGTCTAAGCTCTCAGCAATGACTTGTTCGTTAATGCCGTAGAATACGCTAAAGCCAAATAATTTAAAGGGCATGACAGACTCTTTATCACCGATGACTCCGATTTTATTCGTCATAAAGTGTTCGCATCCTTTCTTTGATTGCTGCGTGAGTGAAGCCACTTCGTTTTCCTACAATAATCAAGCGTAAGTTCATGATTTCCATCTCTTTCGCATTCAAATAAGCCAACAAAGGTAAAGGACCAAAGGCTTGTGTATGTGCCGCTTGATAGGAGGTTGTCAACTGATTATCTACCAAAACGCTTAAACGTAAGAAATCAATCTTGTCTGGACTTAAAACAGGCGCCAAGAGTTCTTGATAGTCACTTTGTTGCAAAAACTCAATCAAGGTGGTGATTTTTTTCCCTGAAAAGCCTAACAAGGTTTCTTTATCAATACTGCCACAATCAGAAATGACCGCAGACATAAAGGCATAAGAGCGTTTTTGCAATAAACATCGAGCTGTAATAATAATATTATTTAAATCAATGTTTTCGACAATCGCCTGAAGCAATTCCGGATTTTTTAATTGTTTTGCTACTTCATATTGTTCTTTAAAATAAAATCGATCATAAATGACATCGACTCCTTGTAAAATCCGCGATTCTTCGAAATAGTCACGAACTTCTTGAATACTCTGAATCACAGAAGGCGGCAAACTACCAGATTCCCCAGTTTCAATCGCTGCTTTTAATTCTTCTAATGAATAAAAACCATCTGGAATAAATAAGTAGTCGTAATTTTCATGAACCTGATCTGCCTTAGTCAATACTTTTAAATTATGAATAGTATAACGCATCGTATATAACCAAACCAAGGTCGGATCTGGAAGAATGTCAATAAAGTCTGCATAAGTCCGGACCAGTTCTTGATTTAAAGACTGTTCGAAATGATGTTGAAAATTTTCGGTTAAATAAGAACTATAAACTGTCGGTGCTAAAATTTCAGCCACCTTTTCAAAAGTAGGTGCTTGTATGAGTTGTTCAAAGTGATCTTTTGTCAGCAGTTCATTTTCTTTCAACCGAACAAGCGGATTGATTGTATGATAGCTATTATTCATTTCACCCCTCCTTATGAAAATAATGCATCCATGAGGGCATGCCCTTTCATCTTACGTTCTTCTAAAAGTAAATCTCGGTAAAAAAAGTTATACTGTACACCCTGATTTTCAATTAAAAAACCATACTCTAAGACACGACTTCTTTCTCCAAGTGCTAGCGTCACTTGTAATGCTTTTTCCGTTTCTCTCAGCCATTCAGTCGTGAAAATATCCGGTGACATCGCACCTCCAGGAATCAAAATCCCTTCTTTTAAATCTAATTTTTCTAAAATATGAAAGGCAAATTGGCGAGTTTCTTCGATATCCCAGCGGGTCATCTGTTCATAAACTTCATCAAATAAACGAGTTAAATAACTTTGTTTTGTCTTTAATGAATCTTGTCGTGCTTCAATCGTTAAACGATTCTTTCTTTGCTGAGCTTGTTTCGTTACCTGCTCTAATTGTCGTGCAAGTTGGCTTTCATGTTCTTTTAGCACTTGTCGTTTTTCGACTAAAAAACGAGTTTCAATTTCAGCTAAACGACTCTTCTTGTATTCTTGTCGTTCATTTGTTGCTTGTGCATTTATTTTTTCAATGATTACATCAATGGCATCCATTTTAGCGCACCTCCTTTAAGGTTGGGGTTAGTTAAATGCTTCCTAAAAGTAAGAATGAGATAACAAAACCTAAAATAGCGTACATTTCTACCATTACCGCATACATGACACCTTTAAAGAAGTGTTCCGGTTTTTTCGCTAAAATTTGAATCCCAGCAGCCGAAACTTTCCCTTGGGGAATTGCTGATGTCAAGCCAGTAAATGCAACAGGTAATGAAGCTCCTAAATATGATAAGCCAGTCACGATACTCATGTCAGTAGATAGATTTGTAAAAATCATTGCTGCAATCGCAAAACCGTAGAGTCCTTGTGTTGCTGGAAGTAATTGTAAAATCAATGATTGTCCAAATTTTTCTGGTTGATTTGTCATCAAAGCGGCAGCCGCTTCCCCAGCTTTTCCTACCCCAATTGCTGAGCCGATTCCGGCAAAAATTGTTGCTGTTCCCATCGCTAAAATTGCAAATAAAATCCCTGCATTGTTTTCTAAAATATAATTCATCATGATTGTTTTCCTCCATTTTTTTCATCGATATTAATATATTTTTCTGTTGCTTTAAACGTTTGAAACGGGCGGCCACCGCCTTCATAAAATTTGCCAAAGAACTCAACATATTGAAGGCGGGCGGCGTGGACATAGGCACCTAACATGGATAAGAAAATATTTAACCCATGTAAAGCGAGTAACAAGAGGATCCCAATGCTATAACGAGCAAAGGGAGGCATGGTGCCAACAAGCATATTAAAAGCCATCGCAATACTTCCACCTGAAATGCCTAGAGCCATCAACCGGCTATAACTGACAAAATCTCCAATGTAACCAGTGATTCCATAGAGTTCGTACACGCCACTAAAAAAACCACCGATTTTCGATTTGCTTTGTATCGTCGGAATTATCAAGACAAGGAAAGCACTGATTAAGGCCAACCAGGTCCCAACGGTCGTCAAGAGCTTTGAATCAAAAAGCAAGGTTCCCGCGGCAGCGATAAAAATTCCTGTCAGAATCCCCTGCCAAGAGAACCCTTGGCTAATTGCGCTTAGATAATCTTTTTTCTTAATGTTTTCTTTCGCAGCTAGGAAAAGACCAGTATAAATTTGAATTCCTCCAAAAATTACCGAAAGTCCAAAAATGGTCATAAAGTCTTCTGTCGGTGCGAGTAGTTGGAAAGGAAGTTCTACCCCAAAGGCACTACCATAGATGATCCCCCAAGCGATAATCGAAAGCGATAAAAGTTGGAATAGTTGGACGAATTTCTTTGTCCCCCTTGGTAAATGGAGGATTTTCAATGCAGCTGTCGTTCCAATTAAAGTTAGTAAACCATAGCCTAAATCTGCTACCATCATCCCGAAAAAGACGAGATAAAAAGGAGCCATCCAAGGGGTTGGATCAATCTCTTTATATTTTGGCACAGAATACATCCCGGTTAATATTTCAAAAGGTGCCACAAAGCGATTATTTTTTAGCTTTGTCGGGACCTGATTTTGTTCAATTTGTTCGTCAGTGGGATCATCAAAAGAAAAGAAGAACACATCCCCATGAAGCTGGGTCAGTTTTTTTATGATGCTTTCTTGTTCATCTTGATTGATCCAGGCACGAATCACAACGATATGTTTTGCGACAACGAGTTGTTCTCGAACTTGTTCTCTCGTTAATCGAGCAAGCAAGACCTCTTCGTTAAACTGTAAAATGGAGATTTGCCCTTTTAAATAGCCAATTTCATTCGTTAATTGTCGTTGAGTCTTTACGCATTCAATTAATGCTTCCTTGGCTTTAGGCAAGAGCGTTACTGGACTCTCATCATAAGGATTTTGTTCATAGCTGACACCAAGAGCTGTGAGCGATGCTTGAACGGCTGTTTCTTTTTCTTTTAAGAGAACGAAGCTGAATCTCATTTCTTTTTCAGATTGATGGTTCATTTCAAAATAAATATCTTTTTGATGAACAAAATAATCACGAACCGCTTCCCAAGCTTCGATTGCAACCTTCGCTTGGAAAACTTTTGTTGCGTGCGGTACTAGCGCCCCTTCCACATCAAATTGAAACCATTCGGTCGACCAACTTTCAGCTTGTTGCCAATAGGCTTCTTCTTTTAAATTTTTCTGCCACTTCGTTTGTAATTGATTGACTTGATTCAACAAGCTAACGAGTGCGTCTTCATTAAAACCAGCCTCCAACTCTTGCAAGGTATAGCTTTTTCTTGGCAATTCTTTAATCTTTTGCTTTAATGAGCCGTTGTTTCGAATAAAGGTAATGCCTTTTTCGATTTGGGTTAACCATTTCGTATAAAGTTGTGCTTTGGTTTGATCGATGGCCTCTAAATCAGGAAAATATGTACTCAGCCATGCTTGATTCCCTTCTTCTTGGAGACTGTTTTCAATTTCGACGCCTTGCATGCCTTGCAAACTTTGTAAAAGTGCTTCATGAAGCTGACTTTCTGCCAAGAGAGTCATTTTAACTAAACGACTAACAGCCATAGCGCTCCCTCATTTCGTTCATAATTTGGGTGATTATTGTTTGCTTGTGCTGTTGATAAAGCTTTTCATCTTCTTTTGCATGAAGATGCGCTTCATCTAAGAGCTGAGTTTGAAGTGCCTCTTCTTCTTTCAGTAAGGCCATTTCTTTTTGAGTGACTTGCTCTTTTCGAATTTCCTTTTGTTTCAGTTGCATTTCGTGAATTTCTTTATTTTTTTCTGCCTGTAATTCGTCCATGTCAACGACTAATTGTTGGTAAGCTCTCGTATTTGCTTCCTCAGCGAGATGAATACGTTCTAACGCCTCTTTCAAATTGACCATCCTCCTTCCGATTATAAAAAAAGAGCCTACTTCAAATCACGAAGTACGCTCCAAAAGTTTTAAAGCCACTTCAAATATATTCTTCTCACCCCTTGAAGAATTTGATCCTTGAAGCTATCAGCCCAACCATTTTATTTTTTTATTTTCTCACTTACTTATCCAATATACCAAAGAACGAATCAAAAAGTCAATCGCTAGAAAAAATTATCTGTGTATAAAAATAGCATTAGCGAGCAAAGGACCCTTTTGTTTGATTGGCAATTTTGACTAACACCAACATTAGCGGTACTTCAGTTAAGACTCCAACAGTTGTTGCCAGGGCTGCTGGTGAATGTAAACCAAAAAGAGCAATTGCAACAGCAACGGATAATTCAAAGAAATTCGAAGCGCCAATCATTCCTGCCGGTGCGGCAATCTCAAAGGGTAATCCTTGCCACTTAGCCATCCCATACGCCAAAAAGAAAATAAAGAAAGTTTGCACGGTTAAAGGAATCGCAATTAATAAAAGATGGAAAGGGTTATTTAAAATCGTTTCACCCTGGAATGAAAATAATAAAATCAACATCAACAACAAACCGCCAATCGTGCTGCCTTCAAATTTTGGTAAAAATGTTTGTTCAAAATATGAGAGCCCTTTTTTCCTTATCAGCACCACGCGTGTTGCGATACCCGCAACTAAAGGAATGAGCACAAATAATAGAATCGATAAAAACAAGGTATCCCAAGGAACCACAACGTCACTTACACCTAGTAAAAATTTTACAATTGGAACAAAAGCAACCAAAAGAATGAGATTGTTGGTCGCGACTTGAATGACCGTGTAGGCAGGATTCCCCTTCGTTAACGTACTCCATACAAAAACCATGGCTGTACAAGGAGCAGCCCCTAAAAGAATGGCTCCTGCTAGATACTCTTTTGCTAATTCTGTCGGTATTTGATTTCTAAATACAAGAAGTAAAAAGAAGGCAACAATCCCATACATGGTAAACGGCTTAATTAGCCAGTTTGTTACCCAAGTAATATAAAGACCTTTTGGGTTCTTCCCAATATTTTTCACACTTTTGAAATCCACTTTCATCATCATCGGATAGACCATCACCCAGATAAGGATGGCGGTTGGAAGTGAAACTTGGGCAGTTTCAAATCTTGCAAAAAACTGTGGAATTTCTGGTAGATACTTCCCTATAAGTACACCAATCCCCATACATAAAATAACCCAAAGGCTCAAATAACGTTGAAATAAATTAATACCTTGACCTTTTGTTTGTTTCACCATTTGCTTGTCTCCTCTACTTTGATTCTTTTTTTATATATAGATTAACATCTATATAGAGTTTTGTCTATATAGATAGGTAAAAAAATCAGTTATGACATTTGTCATAACTGATCGGATGTAAAAATTATTGACGAATCAAATAATCAAAAGCACCTAATGCAGCTGTGGCTCCGGCTCCCATCGAAATGATGATTTGTTTGTAGGCGCTATCGGTACAGTCTCCTGCAGCAAATACCCCTTCAACATTCGTCATTCCATGCCCATCGACAATAATTTCTCCGCGAGGATTTAATTCAACTTCTGTCTCGTTTAACCATTTCGTGTTTGGCACTAGACCGATTTGAACGAAAACACCTTGTAATTCAATATGCTTCTCTTCGTTTGTTTCTCGATCCGTATAGGAAATGCCATTGACTTCATCGGTACCCGTAATTTCAGTTGTTGCGGCATTTTTAATAATCGTTACATTCTCTAAGGCATTTGCACGATCTTGTAACACTTGGTCTGCGCGCAATTCTGGCAAGAATTCTAAAACATAGACATGTTTCGCTAAACCAGCAAGATCTAGCGCTGCTTCAATACCAGAATTCCCCCCACCGATAACGGCAACATCTTTTCCTGTGAACAAAGGACCATCACAATGTGGGCAATTAGTCACACCTTTCGTACGGAAAGCTTCTTCGCCAGGTACATTGACATTTCTCCAGCTTGCGCCAACAGAAAGAATCGCGGTTTTCGTTTTCAGTACCGCACCATTTTCGAGCTCTACTTCAATCAACTCGTTTTTTCGAATGGATTTAGCACGTTGATTTTTCATGATATCAATTGCATATTCTTTTGCGTGCCCTTCAATTTGAGCCATTAACTGAGGCCCTTCTGTGTAAGGCGTACCTATCATATTTTCAATACCTACAGTGTCCATTACCTGTCCGCCATAAGTCTCAACAACCATCCCTGTTTTAATGCCCTTGCGTGCAGCATAAATTGCTGCGCTATTACCGGCAGGTCCGCCACCAACAACTAATACGTCAAAAACACCCTTGTCGTTGAACTCGTCGGCACTCGCAGGCCCGGTAATCATTTCCAGTAATTGTTCAATTGTTAAACGCCCACTCGCAAATTCTTCTCCATCAAGTAAGACGGTTGGAACGGCCATAATTTTTTTCGCTTCAACTTCTTCTTGGAACATCCCGCCTTCAATCATCACATGAGAAACTAATGGATTTAAGACAGCCATTATATTTAAGGCTTGAACGACATCTGGACAATTGTGACAAGTCAAGCTGACATACGTCTCAAAATGCAAGGGTTTATGAATCGCTTGAATTTGAGCAACAAGAGACTCATCGATTTTTGGTGCACGGCCACTTACTTGTAAAAGTGCAAGGATAAAAGATGTAAATTCATGTCCTAAAGGAAGGCCTGCAAATTCAACACCACTTTCTTGCCCTTTTTTCGCAATCTTAAAACTTGGACTGCGATTTAAAGAAATTTCTTCAATAGATAGTCTTGGTGACATTGCCACAATTTCATCTAAAAAGTCTTTTACTTTAACAGAGTTCTCATCGGAACTTAGACTCGCCTGAAAAACAACGTCAGATTCTAAGAGTTCTAAATATTGGGCTAATTGCTCTTTGATTTCTTTATCTAAAGCCATCGAAAAAAATCCCCCTTAAATTTTACCTACTAAATCTAGGCTTGGTTTTAGTGTTTCTGCGCCTTCTTTCCATTTTGCAGGACATACTTCACCTGGATGGGTGCGGACATATTGTGCTGCACGGATTTTATCAATCAGTGTACTTGCGTCACGTCCGATACCATCTGCATTAATTTCCATTGCTTGAACGATTCCTTCTGGATCGATAATGAATGTTCCTCGTTGTGCAAGACCGTCTTCTCCTAAAACATCAAAGCCTAAAGAAATCGCATGAGAAGGGTCACCAATCATAATGTATTCAATCTTTCCGATTGCATCTGAATGGTCATGCCATGCTTTATGAGTGAAATGTGTATCTGTTGAAACAGAATAAACTTCCACCCCTAATTCTTGTAACGTTGCATATTGATCTTGTAAATCTTCTAATTCAGTTGGACAAACAAATGTGAAGTCTGCTGGGTAAAAACACACCACGCTCCATTTTCCTTTGAAATCTTCTGAAGATACTTCGATAAACTCACCTTTGTGGTACGCGTTTGCTTGGAATTCAACGATTTCTTTTCCGATTAATGACATAATATAAATCCTCCAATTAGAATAATTATTTGAGAGTAACATCTCTAATTAAGACTATACCTAAATACAAATGATAATTCAACCAATTAGCTTAAGATTTTGTTAATATCTTTTCGTTAAAACAAAAACCCGTCTAATTGATTTTGATTCTCAATTAGACGGGTTCATTCTCAATTGTATCTTCCTTCCTTCGTCTGATTGATTAACAGGGATTGAACAACATAACCCACAAGAAAAATTAACCAACTATACAACCAACTATGAAATAGGAAAGAAAAAATAAAATAAACAAGGGTGACGATAACCCAAAAAAGATCTTGATCGGATGCCATCCTTTTTCTTTGCTGGCGAAGAAATGCTTTTCTTTGTTTCTTTTGCGCTCGTTGATTTAATTGAATCATGCGCCGATATTCTTTTTGGATAATAAAAACATAGAGTAATAAAAAGGTTCCCATTGCAAAAAATCCAACAAAAACGAGTAAATCAATTTCATAATAAGGAAGAAAATTGGAAAGAGAGATTGCTAACGGAAATGCTAACATATAGGTGATGACACTTGCAGAAATTCCAGCTAAATAACTCCGACGGTAGCTTTCCGCTTGTTTAAATGCTTCTTCTCTAACGATTGATGGAATAGTTCGTTTTTTTATCGAACGAATATTCTTTCGTAGGTGATACCCATTAATCGCAACAAATAAAAAACCCAAGGCCCAAAAGAGAAACATGATAATTAAACTCATCCCAGCGATAAAACCGTTATAAAAAAAGCCATCCATTAATGGAATAAATCCAAACGCACCAATGAAGAAAAAGAATCCAGTTGCAATACCTAGTGAGAAACGACGAACTTCGTGCCAATAGTGATAGGCCTCATCAATCGAAAGGGCCTCTTGCTCTAGTGAAAAATCGTCTTCAGCAAGATCGTTTTCTGCAGTTGCTTTTTCTAAGTCCAAGGCATTCAGAATCTCATCAATCGTTCCAAATTCGCTAATGACAATACCAATCGCTTCTTTTTCTGATTTTCCATCCTCAACTAAGCCAAAATAATGATCTTCAGCAGATGCAAGTAAATCTTCTTTTATTTGAATCGTTTCAATTGTCACTGGCACTTGTAGAAATAAAACTTCAATATAATCTTTAATCACTTTCATTTCCTTGACACTCCTTTAAAAAATAATCGACTACTTTTTTCGTTAATAACCACTCTTCTTCTTTTTCTTTCAAATACGCTTTCCCCTGGGGAGTAATCGCGTAATAAGTTCGCTTTTTCCCATGTGTCACACTTCCTGGATAGGAGCGAATAAATCCCTGCTTTTCTAAACGCGTAAAAGTTGAATACAAGGTTGTCTCCTTTATTACATAGACTTCTTGTGTCCCTTCGCGAATTCTTTTGGATAGTTCATATCCATAGGAGTCCCCTTTGTTAAGCAAGGATAAAAGAATCGTATCGTTATATCCGCGAATACTGTCACTCGAAATCATCCGGGTCCCTCCATTCACTTTATTACTCCGCCTGACAAAGTAATTATACCTCAAGTACTCCATCTGGTAAAGTAAAAAAATAAATACAGGCTCTATATTAAAAAAGTCCCTTTGGTTAGAAACAACAAAAAGAGGCAATGACCTTGGTCACTCCCTCTTTTTGTTGTTTCTAACCTTGTTTCACCTGATTGAATTACTATTTAAACGCTTGATTTACATCGTCGAGCATGATATTTAGTGATTCTAGTCCGGAACCTGCTAAATACCAAACTTGTGGGTCTAAAGCGATAACTTGATTGTTTTTCCCTGCATTTGTTTCTTTAACTAGGTCATTATCCGCCACATTGTTTTGTGTCGCATCGCCACCAATCGCTTTTGTGCGATCTACGACAAACAAAATATCTGGATTTTTTTCAACTAAGTATTCATAAGAAATACTTTGACCGTGCGTAGAAGTTTCAATGTTTTCATCTGCTTGAGCAAACCCAAACGTGTCATGCACGATTGAAAAACGCGACCCTGCACCATAAGCTGACAAACTTCCTTCATTTACTAAAATAACTAAAGCCTTATCCGTTAAACTTTGAGCCTTTTCTCTGGTTGCGATGATTTTTTCATCAATTGCAGCTAACTCTTCTGTCGCCTCGGCCTCTTTACCAAAAATTTGTCCGATTGTTTTCACGTTATGTTGAATGGAATTCCAAGTATCTGACGTATCGGGATTTAAAAAGACCGTTGGAGCAATTTTTTCTAACTCCCCTTGGAAATCTCTTTGACGACCAGAAATAATGATTAAGTCTGGTTGCATTTGGTTAATTTTTTCTAAATCTGGTTCTTTGATTCCACCTGCTGATTCTACTTCTTTAAAAGAAGCCAAATAATCAGGTAGACTATCCGTTGGTGCCGCAATCACCGTTTCACTTACACCTAAAACACGCATCGTATCTAGGGCGCTACTATCAAAAACGACTACTTTTTTTGGCTGGTAGGGAACTGTTTGTGTCCCATTACTGTCAGTAATTTCAACTTCTGTTTTTTCGACTTGATTCACTGTCGTTTCTTCTGTTTGAGTGGACGAACCTTTTTGATCATTTCCAGTGCCACATGCTGCCAAAAAGATGGTAAGTGTTGCCGCAATAATACTTGATAAAACGATTTTTTTCATTTCTTTCTTCCCCCATTTTTAATGAAAATACATGCAGAATCTTCTGCCTTCAATTTCACATATTTTTACGTCCATGCCATAGAGACGATTTAAAACTTCTGGTTGGATCACATCTTCCGTTTCTCCTTTAGAAAATATCTTCCCATCTTTCATGGCAACGATATAATCGGCAAATCCTGCTGCAAAATTAATGTCATGTAAAACAATGACAACCGTTTTATTGTGTTCTTTTACTAATTTTTTTAGAAGATGCATCATTTGATTGGCATGGTTTAAGTCTAAATTGTTCAGTGGTTCATCTAATAAAATATAATCCGTGTCTTGCGCTAAAATCATTGCAATATAAACACGCTGCAGTTGCCCTCCAGATAAGGCGTGAATCGATGCTTCTCTTAACTCATTTAATTCCATCTGTGCAATCGCTTGTTCGACGATTCGATGATCTTCTTCGGTTAACTTCCCTCGATTGTAAGGAAAACGACCAAAAGAAATTAAATCATAAACAGAAATATTCAATTGTACGCCGTTACTTTGCTTCAAAATTGCCAGTTTTTTTGCCAGCTCTTTTGATTTCCAGTTTCGAATTTCTGCTTTATCTAAATAAATTTCTCCGGTTGTTTGTGCTTGCAAACGACTAATCAAAGATAGAAATGTACTTTTTCCAGCACCGTTTGGACCGATAAAAGCAATCAATTTTTCTTTTGGCAACTCAACATCAATTGCTTCTAAAATTTTCTTATCGGCATAATTTTTTGAAATATTTTCTGCTTTAATCATGTTTGCTTCCTTTCCGAGATAATTTTTCCGACAAAGAAAATCCCTCCAATAAATTGAATCACGATGCTAATCGTGGTATTCCATTTAAAAACTTGCTCAACAATAAATTGTCCGCTAATTAACAGTAGTACACTCACTAAAAAGCTGCCTAAAAATAATTGATGGTGACGATAAGTATTAAACAATCGATAACTAATTGTAGCAACAATAAAGCCTAAGAAAATTGTTGGACCAACGAGGGCTGTCGCTGTCCCGGTTAAGAGGACAATACTAATTAAGGTTGTTTTTTGAAATGTATGTAAGTCTATCCCTAAATTGATTGCGGGGTCGTTTCCTAGCAGTAAGATATTTAATTCTGGACCGATACGCCATAAATGAACAGTAGCCCCTATAATTAACAGGCTAGCAATCATTAAGTGGTTGCTATTTACATTGCTAAAACTAGCAAATAAGCGCCCTTGTAATAAGTCATATTCATTCGGATCCATTAAGACTTGTAAAAAAGTACTTAAGCTTGAAAACAAGGTTCCAGAAACCATCCCGACCATTAACAATAAGAATAAATTTCCAGTTGCTTTTTCGATAAAATACAATAAGAAAATGACACTAAAAATGGTCATCAATAGGACATTGATTAAAAACATCCAAATTGATTCTTGAGAAAGCATGGTAATTCCACCCACAAAAAAGAATAATAAGGTTTGAATCAAAATATAAAAGTTATCTAATCCCAAAATACCCGGCGTTAAAAACTGATTTCTCGTTAGTGTTTGGAATGAAATCGTGCTAATTGAGGTAGCCAGTGCAACTAACACAAAGGCAATGACTTTTTTACCACGAATCGCAAAAGCATAGCTCCAATTTCCGTAGGTCTGATACGTCAGATACAAAACAATGAAAAAGAGACACAAGAGAACAAGGCTGAATATTTTTAAAGGGTAAGAGGTTTTTTTCATGCAAGCCGCCTCCTTAAGAGCAAGAATAAGAACAAGGCGCCGCCTAAAATTCCCACGACAACACTGACTGGAATTTCATAAGGTGCAATCAAAATTCGTGCCAAAATGTCACAAAATAAGAGAAAGATCCCTCCGAAGATTGCCGTCACGCCCAGCGTGTCTTTTAAATGATCACCATAAAAAAGAGACACTAAATTTGGAACAACGACCCCAAGAAATGGGATATTTCCAACCATAATCAAAACCGAGCTGCTTCCGAGAGCAACGAGTGCAAAGACAATCCATTGCAAACGTTGATGATTCAGTCCAAGGTTTGTCGCAAGTTCAGATCCTAAGCCAGCAATCGTAATTTGATACCCCAAAATATATAAAAGAATGAAAACAGGAATGGTTAAATAAATGAGTTCATAACTTCCTTCCATCACCGTTGAAAAATTTCCTTGCAACCACGAGGTCACATTTTGTACCAGTTGGAATTGGTATGCAAGAAAAGTTGCGATTGCACCAATAATATTACCAAACATGACACCTGTAAGTGGTAAGATCATTGGATCTCCTTTAGGTAAAATTTTGCTTAAACTCAAAAACAACAACACACCTACGTAAGCAAAAAGAAAGGCCCCTACGGAACGAGTGAGAATTGAACTATTCGGAAGAAAAATCATTACGAAAAGAATGCCTAATCGGGCACTATCCATCATACCAATGGTTCCTTCTGAAACAAATTTATTTTGCATTAAGTGTTGCATGATTTTTCCTCCAACACTTAACATCCCACCTGCTAGAATCAAACTAACCGTTCTCGGAATTCTCGTCTTAAGAAATAACATCCTTTGCATATCGTCTCCGTGAATTAATCCTAGAATCGATACCCCGTGCACCCCAACAAATAACGAAATCCCTGTTAACACGAGTAACAAAAGGAAGAGGTAACGCTTTTTCATCGAATACTCCTTTCTTGACAATTGAGAATGATTCTCATTCTCTCGAACAGTTTATGCTATATTCTGAAAAATATCAATCTTTTTTCTCATAAAAGTTTAATTTTATCCAAAAAAAGAACAAAAAAGACGAAATCCTAAAATTTCGTCTAAACATTCGCCTGATTTACTTTCAGAATCCCTTCTAACGCCAAATCATTAAAGAAGTGCAAAGGATTCGAAAACTTTGGATTAAAATAAAAATCCATCGTCAAGATTTCGTCCAAGGTTGTTTTTTTTGTCACGAGACTTGACAACGTATTAATCAATTCTAACGCTTTTTCATGATTGGAAATCAATTGACCTCCGAGAATTTCATGCGTTTTTCGATCAAAAACGAATTTTAAGGTCAATTCAAAAGATTCATCTAAACCAAACAAGGCAGATTTAAAGTAGGTTTTTGAAACGGATTCAACGACTAATCCATAATAAGGTGCCTCATCTTCGTTAATGCCAGTACTTGCTAAATAAGAAGAAAAAAGTTCACTAGCAATCGTTCGTTGAACTGTTGGAAAAGGAATTTTCACATCTAACAAGAGATTGGTTGCGGCAATGATACCTGTTCGATAAGCATTCGTAACAAGCGGGATGTAACTAGGTGTATTTGATTGACTGAAGTAAACGGAAACGAGGTCCCCCACCGCATAAATAAATGGATCAGATGTTTGCATGAATTCATTGGTTTCAATTGTCCCATCTGATCGAACATCAACAATGTCTGCGACCAAATCAATGTTTGGTCGTGGGTTAATCGCATAAATTAAGGCATCCCCTTCAATAAAGTCGTCATGGTTTAACCGAACTCCTTTAAAATGATTTCTCTCGTCCACTTCGATACTTTGTACATTGCTATTTAATTTCAACTGGACATTTGCTGGTAAGTCTTTTAATAAAATTTCTGTAATTTCATCATCGAAATAGCGAAACAAGCCACGATTCATTCGGTCAAGCAAGACAACCTCTTTATTTAATTGGCTTAAGGTCTCTGCTAATTCAAAACCAATCAAACCCGCACCGATAATTACTATTTTTTGACTAGCAAGCAAGGTTTTGGCTGCTTGCTTGGCTTGCGGCAAACTTTTAAAATTTGTCACTTGCGCTTCCATTTCTTTTGAAAAGGATGTCTGATATTGACTCGACCCCATTGCCAAAACCAGATAATCGTAGGCGATCGTGTCTTCAATTCGTGTTTCATCGTCTTGCATGGTGACGACGATTGTTTTTTCCTTTGCATTGACCTTTGTAACCTTTGAATGGATCATTACATTGATGCCTTCAGTTAGTAGCTGACTGGGACTTGTCGTTCGACAAGCTTCCAGACTAGGCACGTAATTTTCTAAATACAAATTCAAGCTGCTGCCGATATACCCTAAAACATTTGACTGTTCAATAATGATCACTTCAACGGAAGGATTAATCTTTTTCAAATGTCTTGCGGTCGCAATTCCACCATGGGAACCACCAATAATTAATACACGCACCGCTAGTCCTCCCTTTCTTCCAATCCACGTGGGTTCAATTGTTCTTGAATACGTTTCATTTCAAACCTTGTACACATCTGAGTCGTCATCAGTGTCGCATCGTATTGATATTTTGCCGGATTTGTAAATTCGTCAATAATTAATAAATGATACAAAACTTCTTCCTTTGCCATTTCAATTTCAATATTCGCTAACAGGCCCAACTCTCTTTGTAAAAAATCCAAATAACCTTTGGTTTGTAGCGACGCACCTATAGCAATCCCGATTCGTTGTTTATGGATTTCCTCTTCTTGGTAAAGTTCCATTAAAAATCCATAGTTTCGATCCAAAAGACGCCATTGAGTGTTCGTTAAGTGCCGGGTCAATTGATTTTCAATCACGGTCATACATTGACTCAATCGTTCCGGTGATACATCTGAAAGCAAGCGATGAAATTTAGGAAAGACGACTTCAAAGTCTCCATGATAAAACGTCACTCGACTATGCAAGGCGTATAAAAAAGCTTCTGTTTGCGGGAACAGTTCATGATCATTTAAAAGCAGGTCAATCATTTTTTGATTTGCATGATGCAGACTCCTTAACAGAGGTACCTTTGTTTCTTCTTGGAGCGGAAAATAGTAGCCTTCTGAAAGTAAAAAGAAATATAAATACACCGCCTCATTATCAAATGATTGATAAGCAAATCGGCTTAAATAACGAGCTAAAATATTCTTTAATTCTTGAAATGTTTCATCATCGTCCAACTGGGCTAGATAATCAGAAGCCAGACTTTTCGAATGCTCTTCTCGGTAGTCAAATCGGCGAGTCATCATTTCGAACCAAAGAACCAGTTTCCAATATTCCTCTTGGCTAAATTTTCGCTGAAAATGCACTTCTAAAATTTGGATTAAGGGCTGACTCCTTGCAGGATTCATCTTTTTTTGAATCATTTCCAATGATTGACTCTGCCAAAAAAAATAAAAAAAGAAATATCGAATCTGGTTTTCATCACCAACAATTCTTTTATTTTTGATTTGAATACGAAACTCTTTCAACAATTGATTTAATCCTTTAAACCTTCGAAAAATCGAGGCTTCGCTAATCTGTAAGTCCATCATCATTTTAGTGATGGATATATTTTTTTGATAAAAAATAGATTGCAAGAGCTGATAGTCTAATCCTTGTTGTAAATAGTGCGTCAAAAAGCCTTTTACTGAAAAGTCTGCAGGTAAATTCATGTGGTAGGCATCATTGGCGTTTTTTTTCAAAGCCGCGTTTTCTTCGTAAGAAGCCAACTCCAGCTGTAACGCCGCCAGTTCTTTTTGCAGTGTTGGCAACGAAACGTGCGTCGACTGGGCCAGTTCTTTTAAACTAATTTCCGTTGTCTGGTGGAGAAAATATTCAAAAATCGTAAATTGAACTTGTTGATTTTTCGTTAATAATTGTGTGATTTTCAATTCCCCACCCCTTTATCAATCCTCTATTTTGATACTCAATAGTTCAAACGTCAACCGTCGTTGGTTTTTCACGGTTTCTGCATCTTTGAATCGCTCTTTTATCAGAAGTTCGAGTTGCTCTTTTGAAAATTCACCTTCAAAATACTCAAGAAAAAATGATTTGTCAATTCTCTCTTCTATATGATAACGAAAGACCTTACTTTGGTAGGGGCTTTTCAGCCACTTTTTGTAATTTTCCATCGCTTCTTTTGTCACGACTGGTTCTTCTAGCGATGAAAAAAGGGCATCTTTCTCCTCAATCAACCGTAAGATATAGGCTCTTTTCTTGGTAATACGCAATAACTCATTCAATGAAAAAGCTGTAGTGAGTGCGGGATTCATTGCTGAAAAAACGACATCGTAGCTTTTATCTGGTGTTTTTGCAAAAAAAGCATTTTGATCACTTTCGATGAAAACAACATCCGAATCAGGATATTGCTTTTGTGCCAAAGTTAGCATTTCTTTTGAAAAATCAACAAGATGGTAGCTACCAACAAGTGATTCAAAAGTTGGGATAAACTTCCCACTCCCACCAGCTAAATCCAAAAATGTTTTTGCCGGGAAAACGGATGCTTCTTGAAAATATTGAGTGAGGTCTTCAACTAATGCGATTTGTGACTCTGCTTGAATATCTGTGTATTCTTTTGCAAAATCATCCCAAAATGCTTTTGCTTCAGCTAATTCATTCATTGTGGTACTTCTCTTGAACAAACAGTGGGACTAAAAATGGATAACTGGTTGCAAAGTCTAAAATTGAACGCCGTCTTTGATTCGAATCGACAAATAATTTTGTCGTCTGCTCTAGAGTCTCAATGACAATGTTTTGCCCTTGTGTCAATTGCACACGATACGTGCCGTCTGTCAATTGATCAAAATCATAATCCTCTGACTCCATGGCGGTAATGAAAATCCGATCTAAAATCGCATCCGTCATCGGAAAATGACTCGTTAGATGAAATGCGAGCGGTTGGGTATTATCAAGTAAACTCGGAAGGACGGTAAACCCTAGTGACTGGAAATGAATAAAAAGCCCGTTTAAATCTTGATTGAATAAAGACAATTGACTACGGGACAAAAATTTATCCGAATACCAAAGAGAAATCAATGTATGTACTTGTTCTTCTTCAACTGTTGCGGTCATTTTTTCAATGTCTAATGTAATCAATGGTAAGTAATCGACTAAGAAACGATCATCAATCACTTTTAACTTAAAGTGAAAAACAAGTCTATCCGTTTCATCTAATTGATAGGCCACAAAAAAGTGACGAGTTTCCCACGTATTGTAGTGTTCGGTTTGTTCCATACCAATCTCATGAAAAGGACGTAAAAGGTCGTAAGAAAAATATTCAAGCAAGTTGGTTTTTGCAATCGTTGAAATGGCTTTTTTTGATAAGATATATGCTTTATATTCTGCTAACAAGGTCTCAAAATCAGCTTCCAATAATGATTTCCTCAAATACAAGTCGGCTAACTCGGCTTCTGCATCTTTAATCCAATTCAAAACTTCTTGCTGGTAATCTTTTTTCAGCGTATCATAATTTTCCTGAAAATGGGTTGTACCTGGAGCCATGCTCGAGTCATTCATTGCCTTTTTCCCCCTTCCCCTTTAAATATTCTTGTAAAAAGCTTTCTAAAGATTCAACTAGAGTCGTATAAGAACCAAAATGCTTCGAGATTAACCGTAATTCTTTGGTGATTATCGCTCGTTTTAAGCGCTTCGCTTCATAGGCTTCAATTAATTGTTCTTTTTCTTGATTGATTTGCGTGACCCCTGTGAGGTACGGCAACCAATTTTCTTTTTCTTTGTTCAGTAAATCTTGTTTCTTTTGAATCTCTTCTAAATCTTCATCGATTTTCCCACGATTAAAAAAACCTTTATTGTTTTCAATATGTAAACGTTCATTTTTTAGGATTTGCAATTGACGATCGATTTCTTCAATTGCAATCTTTGCATTAATTTTTTTTGCTTCAATTTGGTCCATTTTCTCTTCAAGAATCTGCAAGTCTTCTCCAATTGAAAGGGGAGGATTTTCCCATTCTGTCTGTACTTCTGGTAAAATAGAGAGAGCAGGAATACTAACGTCCATTAGAATCGTCGGACGTTCTCGATAATATGTATCTATTTGATAGAGATATACCGTAGCGGATTTTTTTTCAACTTGTTTCATAAATGGGTAATTACTTATCAAGCTTTCATGGAATTTCCGCGAAAGCAATTCATCAATTTCATGGTTTTGATTGGATGTTTCTTTTAATTCCTTATGTAGTCGGCCATTATAAATCCGATAAATTGCTTGAATGTTTTCTTCGCGAATGGCTACTTCAAATTCTTGTAGGTCTTTTAATAACGAGTTAATATTTTTTGATGCGACTTCTTTAATTTCACTGAAAGAAGTGCCCTTTTCATGTGCAGCTGTCACTGGCTCAATTTCAGTGTACTCCATACTCATCGAAACTCCTCCTTTAACCGTTTGTTCTTATTTTTTTATTACTAAAAAAATGGCTGGTTGCTTCTTCGAATCGAATCCACTAACCAACCATTTTTCAATTAATCTAGATCGTATGTTCGAAAACGGATTTGATTTTTTTCATCACGCTTTAACACAGTTTCTTCTTTTAAGTAACGAAATGATAATTCACTCAATTCAGTATTGCTTAACATCTGCTCATAACCTGTAAATATATCTTGAATGTACTGCTTATAAGCTTTCTTTTTTCGTATACGCTTGTTCATGTTCTGCACCATCCTCTACCCTTCTATCTTATCAATTGTGTCAAAAAGATACAATACTCTTTTTCAAGGTTTTATGTCTGCAATAACTAACATTTTTTACTTAGGTACCACATAACCCACGCCATTCGAAAGCGCAATTTCATTTGGAATCACTCGATAACTTAAATAAGAAGCATCGCCTTCAGAAATGAGGATGCCTTCTTCCCCAACAGCTTCAACAAATGCAACATGTCCATACATTGGATGATAACCTGCGACTCCTTGCTTGAAACTGATCACATAACCAGCTCTGGGCGTCTTGGACGTTTGATAGCCTTCACGGATACCGGTTTCTTTCCAGTCCGCGCCATTTCCCATGTAGTCTCCTACTTTCCCACCTAATTGAAATACTCGATTATAGACATACCACGTACATTGGTCTGATCCGTAAGAGCCAGACACATTATAGTTTTGTCCGTTATATTCTGGGAACCGAATCTTCTCTCGGTACTCTGCTGGGATTTCAGCGAAGGTGAGCATTTCATTGCTGACATTCGTTCGAGGCGTATCAAAACGAGTAAGTTGATAAGTTGCAATGATGGAATTTAACTTATTATAATAAAAAGTATCTGTCGCATACTTTCCAGTTAACTCAGCGGTAGCTTTTAAATAGTTTTTGGCAGAGGAACGCCAAACTCCTTGATAAAAGCTTTCATTGCCAAGGATGCCTTTTCGAATCAGGTGAACATAGTCTTCCAAAGAAGCTTGATAGTCTGGATAGACCCGAAAAGCAGATTGAATTTGATAGAGCTCTCCTTGTCCATTATCTTCTTGAGTTGGCAAAACAACCGAAGCATTCCCTAAACTGCCTTTGATTCCAAACAAATTGTAATAAGGAGCTGTTGCTAGCCCGCTTGTTCCTGCACCACTTTCTAAAATCGCTTGTGCAATTAATACGGAGGCAAATAAATCATATTCTAACCCTAAATCTCTCGCAGTTTCCCCGATGCTTGCGATAAAGTTGTTCGTTTGCTCGTTTTCTTGAAAATGAAAAGAAGCTGGGTACTGAGCAATTGCTTGATTGGCTTCTGCTGATAAGGTCCACTCACTTCTCTTTGAGATACTGAAATCCGGTGTTCGAAGAAAATCATAACGAGTTAATAAATCTTGGTTATCGGTATCTTCTGCAGGCTGGTCACGATGTAACGTAAAGATTCGTACACCTGGAACCGCCTGCTTTGTTGGACGAGCTTGTTCCTCTTTCAATAGTGTATCATCTGCCATTATAAACTTATCTTGACCAAGATAAATACCAATTTGTTGCTCCTTTTCCCAAATCAATAAATCTCCAGGCCTTGCCTGTGCCAATGCTTCTCGTTTTCCTAATTGCGTGAAATCAGAAAAATCAGATATCCCTGCAAGCGCGAAAACTTTTTCATACAGAAATCGTGGGAAAGTGAAATTATCAAATTTTTCAGGACCCTGCGCGCCTTCTTCATATGGAGCATTTAAATAGTTCAGAGCCATCAGAACCAGTGCCGCTTCTCGTTGATCGGTATAACTTTGCAGTAGCGGCAATTCAAAACCATTTAGATCAGAAGAAACAAAGGTCTGCGCAGTTAATTCACGGTCGAGAGGACGTCGAATACTTGGATAAACAAGCGTAGGCGCCTGACCAGTTGAGACGCCCGACGAAAGATCCGACGAACTGGTATCGCTTTCAACTACCGTAGATTCGTTTCGATCAGCTTCGATTGATTCCTCGGTGCTTTCCTGAGAAGTGTCGACGGCCTCCTTCGAGGTTTCTGTATTTTCCGGCGGCTCTTGCATCGTGTCACTTGTAACCGTTTCCGTCGAAGAAAATGATGTTTCCTGGCTTTCTTCTGTCGAAATGCTAGTTGAAGTACTTGTTTCTGTGCTTTCTGTATTCTCTGTACTTTCCGTGGTCTCCATTGTCTCACTTGATGGTAGTTCTGTCGATTCAATCTCTGAATCAGTACTTTCTAAAAGCTCCTCATTATTTTCTCCTTCATTGGGAAGGCTCGACTCTTCCACAGAGACTGACGGTTCACTTTCTACAAGCGTCATCGAAGGATCTGTTTCGCTAGTCACAAGAACCTCCGTTTCATTCTCATTTTTTTCAATTTTGTCAGGAAAATCCTCGGTTGTTGTTGCATAAATGGGTGTCGCATAAGGCAAGAATAAGAGTAAAGTCGAAAAGTTTATAAGTGCAATCTTAAGTTTTTGGTTGATTTTCATAAAACACCCCTCCATTTTTAATGCTGTTTTAATTATAACATGATTCTAATTAACACGACAAAGATTATGGTTGTTTCCACGAGTAACATACGTTAAAAAAAGAACAGAATTCCTTTTAGTTGGAATTTTGTTCTTTTCTTTTTTGGTAAGCCAGACGTTCGCCATGGATGATTGGAAAATGAACCACTCCACGGTAATCAAAACCAGCTTGTCTGATTGCTTTTTGCATGGGAAGATTGAGCACATGGGTATCAATTCGAAAGTCACTGATTCCTTCTCGCTCCGCTTGTTGGATTGCTTGCTCAAGCAACTTCAGTCCCAGACCTTGACCACTAAATTGACGATTAATTGCTACCCGGTGCAAAGAAAGATAAGGTCCTTCTCCTTGCCAGCTCCCTTCTTTGATTGCTGTATATACCGGATCAATACCTGGGATTAAGGCGATCGTTCCTACGACGATCTGATCTGAACGCACCAAGACATAACTATTTTGTTCTTCAATGTCTCGGTTGATTTTTTCACGCGTTGGCCCATTCCCATCTTGCCACTGAGGAGATCCCTGTAGCTTCAAGTAGGCAGTCGCTTCTTCCATAATTTTCATGATTTGGGGTAGATCATTGATTGTGGCACGTCTGAATTCCATCGAGTTCCTCCTATTTTTAATCATTGTCATAAAAACTAACTAAGTCTACCATACTTATTTTCTTCTTTTCAACTCGTCTTTTTAATTGACAACTTTATTGAATGAATTCAATAAAAAAGAGGTATTATCGTATGTATCGAGAACAAAAGTGAGGTTTAAATAGTCAATGAAATCTTTTTATACACATGCTTACTATCTTACCACAGGCCTTTTATTAATTATTCTTTCAGTAATCCTTTTTAACCACCCCCCTTTTTTTGGAAAAACAATCTTTCAATTCCTCGGTATCATTTTAACGATGAAAGGAACGAAAGATATTTTCCAATTATTACTGACCAAAAAGCAGCGGACACCTTTACTTTCTTTCTCTCTTTTTAGTACAGGCAGTTTTCTCTATTTCTTCCCGGATATTCCTTTTCATCTTTGTCTCTTAGTTTTCTCCCTTTATGTAGGTGGTTTAGGGATTATAAAATTAATTACTTGCTTTCACTGCAAAAAAAAAGAAGTACCATGGACCATCTTCCGCCTTTCTTCTGGACTTCTCCTTATTTTTGTCAGCGCCGCCTTGTTTTCAAGACATCAACCAACCATGCAAAGCACTACCATTTTCTTAGCACTCTACAGTCTAGGCCTTGGAGGGATGTATCTAATTGATTGGCAACGACTGAGCTTCCCCTTGCCCAAACAATTTCAGCGAATCAAACGGCACTTACGCATCTCTCCACCAATCTGGTTAACTGCACTAATCCCTCGTTTTTTTCTAAATCGATTGGATAAAAATCATCTCTTTTTGTCTCCATCCAATGACATAATCGATGAAACGTGTGTGCAAATTCTCATCCATGTGACTCCCGATGGTTTTGGTGCTATCGGTCATTGTGATATCGTCATTGATGGTCTCGTTTTTTCTTACGGCAACTACGATGATTTCTCAACAACCTTATTTGAATCTTTAGGCGATGGTGTTTTAGTGACGGCCAATATTGAAACGTATCTCCCATTTTGTGTAAACAACAACCAAAAAACAATTTTTTTGTATACATTATCACTCACCAAAAGACAAAAAGAGCGAATTCATAAGAGCCTCAATGATTTACGAAAAACAATGGAACCTTGGCTTCCTTCTCACGATGTCTTGCCTCACAAAGAAGGTTACGCCCAAAAATTAACAACGCAAGTTCAAGCTTCTTTATTTAAATTTAAGCAAGGAAAGTTCAAAAAATATTTTGTTTTAGGTTGTAACTGTGTCGATCTAGTTGACCAACTAGTCGGTCCTGCTGGTATTGATTTAATCGGTGTCAACGGGATTGTGAGCCCAGGCGCGTATCAAATATATTTGGAAAAAGAATATCATTTTAAAAATGGCATCGTCGAAAGTCGACAAGTGTTTCGTCCCGTAAAAGGCAAGGGAACTTCATCCACTTTTGCTAAAATAATTTAGCCGGGATTGATCCAGCCATTCATCTCTTTTCAAATGACTTATTTTACAAATCATATAAAAAATAGTATGATGTGGACTAGAAACTAGTTAAAGGAGGATTTCCTGTGAGTGAAGTATACACTGAGCAAGAAGTTCAAGAAATTAAAGATCGCATTACAACTGCTTTAGAAACAGTTATCGATCCAGAATTAGGGATTGATATTGTAAACTTAGGTTTAATATATGAAGTCGAATTTTCGGGAGATACTGGGCATACTCTGGTAAAAATGACCTTAACGACGATGGGCTGTCCCCTAGCAGACGTGATTACAGACAACATTCACGACGCCCTGTCAGATGTAGAAGAAGTCAAGGATGTTGAAGTCAAACTCGTTTGGTATCCTGCGTGGACAACGGATCGCATGAGCCGCTACGCCCGAATCGCATTAGGTATTCGATAGGCACACCTTTCTCATTTATGATAAAAGATAAGAGCAAAACAAGCGTACTCGCATTTACATGCCGCTTGTTTTGCTCTTATTTTCGTTTCTTCGCTGCTTTAAGGCCACTTTCTTTATTGCTAGAAAACAACAAATTACTTTCAAAAATGTTTCTTCAAGTACGCGTTTACGACGAACTCAAAAAAACGATAAAAGCGCTGTTTGTTCTCACAAACAGCGCTTTTATCGTGGTCTCTTTTTTCTTACTCGATCTGCAATCGAAAGATAAGGTTCCTAACGGTTCCTACGAACTTTATTCGTCGTTAGACTCCCAGTGGCTTTAAACGTTCTTTGTTCATCATCTGTCGCAAAATGTCCTGTGATGGAGTGTGTAGGCAAAACATTAATAAATACTTTTTCATCCATTTCCATGGCCGCCTGTTCTAAATCATACAACTCATAGCGAGTCACAACAATCATTATCGTGCTGCTCGGCAAACCTGAATACCCCCCAACCGAAGGTAATAAGGTCATTCCTCTATAGAGTCGTTCAGAAATATTTTTCCCAACTTCATCTGGTTTCGTTGTAATAATTAAGGCGGTCACTTTTTGATGATTTGTATGAATCAAATCAATCACTCGACTCATTGCATACAAGGAAATCACTGTAAACAAGGCACTTTCAACCGAAAATATACTTGCAGCCATTAAAACAATGATGCCGTTTAAAGCCATCATGTAATTCCCAACTGTTTTTCCAGTCATTTTGGAAAAAATTAAAGATAAGACATCCATTCCTCCAGTGGTAAAACCCATCTTTAAGGATAAGCCTACACCGCCACCAATCAAGACGCCTCCCACAATGGCATTTAACAAGATATTATCTGTAAATTGCCCTTCAGGAAAAGACATAATCATAATAGATACAACCAATACGTTAATAAAACTAAAAATCATAGCATCTTTGCCTAATTTAATAAAACCTAGAATGAAAACTGGGATATTAAATAGGAAAATCAAAGCCCCCATGCTCAGGGAAAGATGAAACTGTCTTTGAACAACTTCTACGGTGATTTGGGAAATTCCGTTGACTCCTGCAGATAATATATTTCCCGGCGTTAGGAAATAATTCATTCCAATCGCATTTAAAAGACCTGTGATTCCGATTGTCCCTATTTTCTTTAAAAATTCAATGTGTTGCCGCTTTTCCATCCTTCTACCATGCTTCCTCTCATAAAATCATCCGAATCAAGAATAGCAGTTTCTTCGAATAAAAGAAAGAGAAAATCATTGAATCTCTAGGTTTATTTCTAAGCTAATGGTTTCTCTAACTTTTGATAAAGATTTTTTCTTAAATCGGAATTACTCAGTTAAGGCTTACATATTTTTAACAAATTGATATAATTAAAGAAATAAGAAGTGTGATAAAAAAACTTTTTAAAAACACTAGAAACAAAGGAGAGATATTTATGGCGAAAGATCCAAGTTTTGACATCGTATCTGAAATGAATATGGAAGAAGTCAAAAATGCGGTGCAAATGACGGTGAAAGAATTAAGTAATCGTTTTGATTTTAAGGATTCGACAGTTGATATAAAAGTCGATAACCAGCAGCTTATTGTCTTAGGAGATGATGATTTTAAATTAGAGCAAATCAAAGACGTCCTATTTAGCAAACTAGGAAAACGTGGCGTGCCAATCAAAAATATTCAATTTGGAGAAACACAGCATGCGCTAGGTGCCAAGGCACGTCAATCCGCTGAGTTAGTTAGTGGCATCAACCGTGAAAACAGCAAGAAAATTACAACAGCAATTAAAAACTCAAAACTAAAAGTCAAAGCGCAAATTCAAGAAGATCAAATTCGTGTGACGGGTAAAAGTCGAGATGACTTGCAGGCGGTTATCCAACTATTACGCAAATTAGACCTCCCAATTGAATTACAATTTACGAATTACCGGTAAAAAAGGTTCCCGAAAAATCACTGATTTTTCGGGAACCTTTTTTGAAGTGTTTTTACAGTTCAGTGTGAAGAAAAAGAAAAGAGAAAGATTACTTCTTTGTTTTGCTTCTTTGATGCCAAAAATCAGAAATTTGAGTTTGGACTTGCTCCTTGTGCAGACATATTTTTGCATGTTGCCAATGCGCTGGAAACAGTTGACGATAACGAGAATGAGTAAATCTCGAATCAATTAATAAAACAATCCCTTGATCATCCATATCCCGAATGACGCGCCCGGCAGCTTGCAAGACTTTATTCATGCCAGGAAGTTGATACGCATACTCAAATCCCTGATTATTTTTTTTAGAAAAATATGCTTTAATCAATTCTTGCTCATGATTGATTTGAGGCAAGCCAACACCAACTATCGCGGTTCCGATGAGGCGGTCCCCTTTTAAGTCAATGCCTTCAGAAAAAATGCCACCCAATACACAAAAACCGACTAAAGTCTTTTCAGGGTGTTCAACAAATTGAGCTAAAAAACGTTCTCTTTCAGATTCATCCATTTTTGTTTCTTGGACAAGCGTTTCGATCAAAGGATATTTTTCTTTGAAAGCCGACAATACTTGATCTAGATAGTGATAAGACGAAAAGAAGACGAAGTAATTTCCTGTTTTTCCACTAACCATCATAAACAATGTTTCGACCAATTCCATCAAGCTTTCTTGCCGTTTTCGAAAAGTTGTTTGAATATAATTGACCACAAAAACTCCTTGATTTTCTATTGGGAAAGGACTCTGAACACGATACGTCAAAGCTGTATTTCCTCCGCCTAGAGTTTTTTGATAAAACGACATTGGATTCAGACTCGCCGAAAACAATAAACAACTTTCCCCTTTATTTAAAGTGTCTTCTAAAAAACTTGAAGGGTCGATACAAAACAACTTAATCGTAATTTGGTGATACCCAATTTCTATCGTGGTCTCATAAGAGTCATCATAATATTCGCTCATTTTTAAGAAACGGATACATTCAAAATAATGAACTAAGATTTGCTCCTTGTCTTCTCCGTCCTCGTGTTCAACGAAATACATTTGTAAGTGTTCCGTTAATTGAAATAGCAAGTGAGTCAGTTTTTCAGGTGCAAATACTTGGTGTTTATACGTCCAGAGTTCTTTTTCACTCGCGTCTTTTAAAAGATCAAATTCTGAAAGAATGTTAGCTAAAAGACCTTGTATTTTTCTTTTTTGTTTCGGTAATCTTTTTTGTAACTCTACAAAAATCGAATCAGATAGAGCAGCTGAATACATTTCTCTTGATCGCCCGACCAAGTTATGCGCTTCATCAATTAAGAAATAATACGATTCCTCGTCAGCTTCAAAAAAACGTTTCAAGTAAACAATGGGGTCAAATAGATAGTTGTAGTCTGCAATAATTAAATCACAAAACAAACTAACATCCAGTGATAATTCGAAGGGACAAACTTGATGCTTTTTTCCATACTTCTCAATAACCGCTCGTGTGATTTGCGTCTCGTGATGTAAGATATCCCACAAAGCAACATTAATCCGGTCATAATACCCACGAGCATACGGACAATCATCCGGATTGCAGCGACGTTCTTCTAAAAAACAAATTTTGTCTTTAGCCGTCAGCGTGACACTTTTAGCTTGTGCGCCATGATTTGCTAAGGTTTCCATCGCATCCTCTACGACAGAGCGCGTAATGGTTTTTGCGGTTAAATAGAAAATTCGATTGGTCGAATCTTCTCCGAGTGCTTTAAGAGCAGGAAATAAAGTCGAAATCGTTTTCCCCGTACCAGTCGGCGCTTCCGCAAATAGCTTTTGTTTCGTCTTTAACGTTTTATATGCGACAACTGCCAACTCTCTTTGGCCTTTTCGATATTTGGTATAAGGAAATTGCAATTGCAACAAAGAGGTATTTCGAACACGACGCCAATTGTCTTGGAAAATCAACCATCGTTGGTATTCATTGATTAAGTCTTTAAAAAAACTTTCTAGTTCTTCATAGGTAAACGATCGTATTTCTCGCCTTATTTTCTCTTCCGTCGTTTGGAAGTAAGTGAGTTGCACCCTCATTTCTCCTTGCTTCTCTAAAGTTGCATAGAGGTAAGCATAGACCATCCCTTGGGCAAAAAAGAGTTCTTTTTGCCCCTGATCTAATTCTTCAAAAGGCAACGCCGATGTTTTTATCTCATCGATGGTCCAACAATTCTCCGCATGAAATACGCCGTCTGCTCGACCCTCAACGGAGAACATCTCTTCTTCTATTTCGTAGGTCATTTTTAAAAAGACTTCTGGTTGATAACTATCTCCCGCCTCTTTTTGTAATTTTCGATGGATACGTGCGCCCTCTTGAGCGGTATGATTGCTTGTTCGTCGATTGTCAATATTACCTTGGCGCAAAACAAATTCAACCAAGTGTCGAACGGCTATTTTTCCTCGTTTCACTGTCTCACCTTCTTTAAGCCCTCATTATAACTGAAAGATTGGTTTTGAAACAGCGAACAGATCAGTTTTTTAATCGTCTGATTCATATAACGGGAGCTTTTCTTTGATTTTATTTAAAACTCGTTGCAGTTTTTTCGTATCAATTCCAATTTTTTGATAGTTTTCTAAAATTGATTGGATTTCCATTAATAAATATCCGAGGTACAAGACTGAAAGCAAGGCAAGGCCCGCTTGACCAGGAATAATAAACGCTACGGGTAAAAAAAAGACTAGTAAAATCATACTCGCAATTTTTCGGATGATTCCATTAATTCCTTTTTTTGAAGTAATCTCTTGGTTTAATTTAGCGGCATAGGTACCACTAGCAAAGTCAATAACCATGGCAATTGAAAGCAAAGATAAGATATATAGTATCTTTTGTTCCTGAAGTGCAGTTATCCAATGAGTGAATTCCATTTCAACACCTCCTCTCTCTACTCTTATTAACGAGAGTTCTTAAAGAAATGTCACACTTTTTTTCATTTTTTCATGTTTTATCATTTGAATCTCTCTTTGTAAACGACTTCTATCTAGGTTATACTAAAATAAGAAATGTGAATCAGGAGGTTACTTCATGAAGATTAAACAAATACCAACCGGCCCAATCCAAGAAAACTGTTATATTATTTGGAACGAGGCCAAAGAATTACTGATTGTTGACCCAGGTGCAGATGCGTTACTCATTCAACAAAAAATTTCCGAAACAAAGGCGCGACCTTTGGCAATTCTACTTACACATACCCACTATGATCATATTGGTGCTGTCGATGAAATTCGAGCTGCGTATCAAATCCCTGTATATGTCAGTCCTTTAGAAAATTCTTGGCTAGGTAATCCCGTCTTAAATTTATCTAGTCGTCATCCAGAGCTGGGGGGCTTAGTTGTCCAACCCGCCGAATATGAGTTTGAAATGGGTGATTATCAGATTGGCTCCTTCCAGTTTAAAGTCGTGCCAACACCGGGACATTCTCATGGTAGTGTCAGCTTTCTCTTTGGACCATTTGTCGTTAGTGGCGATGCCTTGTTTAAAGGGAGCATCGGTCGAACAGACTTATATACAGGCAATTTGGAACAGCTCTTAACTAGTATTCAAACACAGCTCTTTGTTTTGCCTGATGAAATGATTGTCTATCCAGGACATGGAGCATCCACTACGATTGGTTGGGAAAAACAAACCAATCCATTTTTTAATCAATAAACAAAAGGAGCGAAAATCATGGTAAAAACGGAACTTTATGTTGTCAGACATGGAAAAACAATGTTTAACACGGTGCAACGTGTGCAAGGATGGTGTGACACTCCCCTCACTGCTATTGGAGCCCAAAAAATTCATTCCTTAGGGTTAGGCCTGCAAGAAACAAATTTCATCGCGGCTTATTCAAGCGACAGTGGTCGAGCGATTGAAACAACTCGGATTATTTTAAGCGAACATCCTAATGGTCCACAGATTCCTTATCGAACCGATCGCCGTATTCGTGAATGGTGTTTTGGTTCACTGGAGGGTGGCTACGATTCAGAAATGTGGGGTGTAATTCCGCGAGTACTCGATTTTCCTAGCTATGATGAAATGATTGCGAAAAAGACAAGTTTTGAAGACATTTGTAACGCGATCTATACGGCTGATACGGCTAATTGGGCGGAGACTTATGACGAACTTTCCTCTCGTGTTCGTTCTGGTTTTGAGGATATTGCACACCAAGCAGAAAAAAATGGGGGTGGAAAGGTCCTTGTCGTTTCACACGGATTAACGATTGCCTTACTATTACACCTCATTAATGAAGAAAATAATGTTCGAATTGATATCGACAACGGTTCGATTACCCGACTCGTTTATGAAAATGGTACCTTCACAATTCATGAAGTCGGCGATACAAGCTATATTAAAAAAGGGGAAAACCAACCCATCTAAAAAAAGCGAAGTTTCTATTTATGCGAAAGATTTTCTTCCGTCGTAAAATAGAAACTTCGCTTTTTATATGAAAACACTTGGTATTCCATCTTAGAAACGGTATACTTACCTATGTAATAATTGACAGACAGAGAGGATTTGAAAAATGGCTTTTGCAGATTTTTTTAAAGCAATATTATTAGGAATTATTGAAGGGATTACGGAGTGGCTGCCGATTAGTAGTACAGGGCATCTCATTTTAGCGGATGAATTTATTCAACTAAATGCGACTCCTGAATTCATGACAATGTTTAATGTGGTCATTCAATTAGGTGCAATTCTGGCAGTTGTGGTTTTGTATTTTAATAAATTGAACCCCTTCTCCTTTACCAAGACAAAAGAAGAAAATAAAGAAACTTGGTCTTTGTGGTTCAAAGTAATCGTGGCAATTATTCCTTCAGCGATTATCGGCTTACCACTAGATGATTGGTTGGATGCGACATTCCATGACTTTTTACCGGTTGCAATCATGTTAATTGTCTACGGGATTGGATTTATTATTGTTGAAAACTACAACAAAACACGCTTGCCAAAAGTCACTGATCTCGGACAAATTACCTATAAGTTTGCCCTCATGGTTGGTTTCTTCCAAGTATTAGCGCTAATCCCAGGAACATCACGCTCAGGGGCAACCATCTTAGGAGGTATTTTAATCGGCGGTTCTCGTTTTGTTTCTGCTGAATTTTCTTTCTTTTTAGGAATTCCAACCATGTTTGGCGCGAGTTTATTAAAGATTGTTAAGTTTTTAGCCGATGGGAATCGCTTCGATCTTAGTTCGACAATGATTTTATTAACAGGTACGCTGGTTTCTTTTGTCGTTTCTATCTTAGCAATTAAATTCTTAATGAACTACATTAAAAAACATGATTTTTCTGTCTTTGGCTGGTATCGGATTATTTTAGGTATCATCCTAATTGGCTATTGGTTCATTGCAATGTAACTTGTGGGGAATCTTAAAGCTTAAAAAAGCGCCGGAACTTTTGCTCCGACGCTTTTTGCTTTTTTTAAGTATTTTTAATAATCATACCATCAATAATATCGACCACACGTTCCGTGTCATTAATGGTTTCTTCAAAACGCGCATAGATATCTTTCCACTTAATAATCTCTAAAACATCTTTTTCTTCAGTGAAAAGTTGTTTTTTCAATCGACTGTAGAGGAGATCCCCTTCCGATTCGATTTTATTGACCTCAACAATTAGTTGTTTTAATTTTTTTGAACTTTTAAATTTATGAAATTCAAGCATTGCAGAATGGACACCCTTAGTCGCGCGACTCACATAAAGGGCAAAGGTATCTGTTTCTGGTCGTAAGTGTGTAATCACAAGATTTTCAAATAAATAAGTCATACTATTAATGCCATCAATAATATCATCTAAGCATTCAGAAACAATTAAGATATCTTCCCGATCAATTGGAGTAATAAACGCATCGTATAGCTGATTCGTTAATTCATCAACCAAGGCATCATTTTTCTTTTCTAACTGGTGAATCACTTCCGAATTTTCCATTAATGTTGTAGAATCATAATTTCCAATAATCTTTTCTAAATGTTCTGCCGCAAGATGGGCGTTTTCTGCCAATTGTTCCATCGTTTTAAAATAATCATATTGTTTTTTTCTAGCCATCGTTTCTATCTCCTTAAAAAATCGCTATAAATAATTTTGCCATTGCAAAGGCAATCAAGCCACAACCTGGGAAAGTCATAATCCAAGCAAAAAGCATTTCTTTGACCAGTTGCCAATCGACACTAGACAAACGTTTTGACGCACCCACGCCCATAATGGCGGTCGTCTTTGTATGCGTCGTAGAAACCGGAATGCCGAGAATGGAAGCCAAGAACAAGCAAATAGCCGCGGATAAATCAGCGGAAAAACCTTGGTAAGTTTCCAATTTTACCATGTCCATTCCAACAGACTTAATAATCCTCATCCCACCAACGGAAGTACCCACGCCCATCGTCACAGAAGATAACACCATCACCCAAATTGGAATAACAAACGCATTCCCTGTTTTCTCTGCGAGGTTGTTATAAAATAAGGCTAACATAAAAACACCCATAAATTTCTGACCATCTTGAGCACCATGCAAAAAAGCATTTGCCGCTGCTGCACTTGCTTGCCCATAGTGGAAAAACTTATTCGCTTTTCGTCGAGGGATATCTCGAAATACCCATACAAGCAATTTGGTAATCACAAAACCGCCACCAAAACCTAGAACGGTTGAGACAACTAAGCCCACTAAGACTTTGCGCCACTCATCCATGTTTACGGCACCCAAGCCACCAAGTGCCATTGCCGCTCCAGTCAGTCCAGCAATTAACGCATGTGACTCACTCGTCGGTATCCCAAAATACCAAGCGGCGACTGCCCATAAAACAATTGAAAAAAGAGACGCAGCTAAGGCGACTTGAGCAGCCTGTACACCTTGAGCATCAAAGGAAACAATGTTACTAATCGTCTCTGCAACTTGGGCATTAAATAAAGTCATGACTAACGCACCTAAAAAATTCATCACAACGGCCATCCAAATGGCAACATTCGGTTTCAAGACCCGCGTAGAAATCGCTGTTGCGATGGCATTTGGCGCATCGGTCCAGCCATTCACGAAAATGACTCCCATCACCAGCGTTAGCGTTACAATTAAAGCAATATTCAAATTTTACACCACCATTATTTCTCATTTCATTACTAATTCCTATTTCTACATTATCATAGCATAACCATCCAAGAGATTGAAAGGGATTTCTTAATTCGTTTTCATTCTTTTTTCTCTCATTGAAGGAAAGCCAACCTTTTCAATGTCGGAATACTCTACAAATCAGAAATAATTTGCCGTTAAGTAAAAATTCTTTACAACATCTATTGCAATGCTCGTTTTCATTGGGTATAATAACTAGTGTTGATTTATACGTTTTTCGTATAAGAACTTTTTTATCGGAGGTGAAATAAATGCCAAACATCGAATCTGCAATCAAACGTGTTCGCACAAGCGAAGCTACTAATGCGTTAAATTCATCTCAATTAAGCGCGATGCGTACAACGATTAAGAAATTCGACCAAGCCGTTGAAGCTGGTGCTGACAACGTTGTTGAATTATATCAAGCTGCTGCAAGAGCAATTGATATGGCTGAAACAAAAGGTCTAATTCACAAAAACAAAGCGAACCGTGATAAGTCTCGCTTAAGCAAAAAAATCGCTAAATAATAAAAAAGACAACCTCCTAATTGTTTGAGGGTTGTCTTTTTTTATTATTTTCTTACGTTTTCGCTTGTTTTTAAAATAAACAATTGAAACAGCAATTCTTTATCCATTTGGCCCGTCTTTATTTTAAAATCGTTTTCGATTAACTCATCATATAAATGTGCTAATTGTTTCACTTCAAATTTGCGTGCTTGTTGCATGGCAAGCCGAATCCGATAAGGGTGAATTCGTAGAGTCTCTCCCATAGCACCTTGCTGATAACCGATATTTTGTAAAAAACGAACCTGTAGTAAGAGACGGATTTGACTAAGTAAGATTGCATTAATTTTGATTGTCTCTTCACCTTGAACTTGAAGTTCCTCATACAACTGTAAGGCCTCTTGCGCCCTACCTTCTAATACTCGGTTCGTCAAGTCAAAAACGTTTTGTTCTAGCGATCGTGGCACAAGGGCCGCAACCATTTCTTTTGAAATTTTGCTACCCGGCTCCGCAAACAAACGAATTTTACTAAGCTCGTGCATTGCTTTTGACAACGATGCATCTGTTAAGAAGAAAAACAAGTCAAACGCTTCTCGGCTAAATTCCAGATGATCATTCGCGATTGTCTGTTGTATGTAACGGCGCACCTCTCCTTCTTTCAATGGTTGCACATCAATTAGACTCGCTGCTTTTTTTAATTGTTTGGTAATTTTTTTTCGCTCATCCATTTTTTCATAATTTACCCAAAAAACCAAGATTGTTGTTTCCAATGGGTTTTGTAAATAGGTAAGCAATGGCTCCAAGTCATTGTCAGGTGCATTTCGTGGTTTTTCACTCGTTAAAAAGAAAGGATGTTCAGCAAAGACTAAACGATAATCACCAAAGAAAGGACTGGACTCAACTTCTGCCAGTAGATGGCTAACAGGTGTCTCACTCAAATCAAATTGTGAAAAATTCAAGTCATTTTCTTCAATCGATAATCTTTCAATAAAAGCTTTTCGAACTTGTTCTTGCAAAAATGCTTCTGTTCCTAATACCAAGTATATATTGCTTAATTTCTGATTGTTTATTTGTTGTAGCGCCTTTTGTACATCCATTTGCAGCGTTCCTTTCTAAAGACGAATCCCTTTTATCTTTCTCCATCCTAACACGAAGCGTCTCATTTAACTAGTCATTCTTCCAACCCTTTTATCTATCAAACCACCATTCGTTTTACTGCCAATCATTCCAACTTTTTCATTTGTTTCACTTGAGGATTTTTTTGATACCAACGCCATTCGTAACGAATCATTCCGTCTCGATCTGTCCGATACACTTGGCTCTTAAAAGCTTCGAGGGTTTCCAATACTTCTGGATGTGGGTGATTAAATTGATTGTTTAAACCACAAGAAATAATCGCATGTTTCGCTTTGATTTGCTTCAAAAAGTCTTGAGTCGTTGAAGTTCGACTCCCATGATGTCCAACCTTTAACACATCGGCTTCTAAGTTAGGAAAATCTCGGATTAATTGCTGTTCACCTTCTGATTCGAGGTCTCCCATTAATAAAAAACGGATTCCTTTTATTTTTGTCAACAAGACAAGTGAATCTTTATTTGCTCCAGTTCCTTTCTTCTTAGGTGCCAGTACTTCAAATGTCGGAGAATCACCGACTCGATCACCCTTTTTTAATTCAACAATTTTCGTTTCCTTAGGTTTTTTCTTTATAAGGTTTACCATATTCTTATGTTGCAAACTACCTTGGCTAATATAAATGGTTTGAATCGTAAAGGAGTCAAATAAAACCTCGAAATCGCCAATGTGATCGAAATCGCCATGCGTTAAAAAAAGGCCATCAATTTTCCGAATCCCTTCTCCTTTTAAAAACGGCAGAAGGGTATAGGTCGCATTTTTAGGTCGCTCTTGTCCTTCTGATGAATAAAAATCAAACCGACCACCAGTATCAATTACATAGACTCGCCGATTTCCAAAGCTCTGAAAAACGAGGCTATCCCCTTGGCCAACATCAACAAAACTGACACTTGTTTGTAAGGGAAAGCGTGGCCACAGGATACACAATAACAAGAGAAAAAAATAGATCCGTCGCCATTTAACTCTTGGATAACAAAGTAAACCAAGAATAAGACTGAGAAAAACAAAAAAAAGGGAAGGTTTTCCTGTGGTAATGAGCAAGTGACGACTGAGAGAAAGTAGGTTCTCAAAAAAAAGCAATCCTTGGGTCAACGAAGTAAAAAGAAAGGTACTTGGAAGTGCGAGCGCCGTCCAGAAACAGAGGAATACAAGAGCTGGTAACAGAAAAAAGGCAAATAATGGTGCAACAAAAGCCGTAAAAAGACCTCCGAGTAAAGGAATTTCATAAAAAAAGAACATTAAAATCGGACTCGATAAAAAACCAATTTCAATACTGTAGATTAAAGGGTGTTTTTTAAATTCACTACTCATCAAAAGTAAGAATGACAAAACGATGGACAAAATACCAGAGATTTGAAGCAAGGACTTGGGTTCAATTAGAAATAAAAAAAACAAAGCTATCGAAAAACGATCCAAAGCAGATAGCTTTACTTGTTTTTCCTGACAAATAAAATTCACAAAATAGATGATTGCTCCGCGCCAAACACTCAAACCCTGTCCAAACGCCACAACCGAGAAGAGCATGATTGCAATAAATGGGCAGACGAACTGTTCAAAGGTTAAGCCAATTCGACGTAAAGCATAAAAACACCAACCGAAAAAAATGCTAACATGCATTCCAGAAATACTGAATAGGTGCAAAATACCACTACTATTATACGCTTCGCGAATTTCTTGAAAATCTTGGTCCCGATAGCCGAGTAACAATGCTTTCGTATAGGTCGCTAACTTTAAAGGGATGTTTTCTTCAATCCAATCAATCATCCAACTACGAATCTGGCGGCCGATTAGCCGCTTCGACCCAGGGGCTTGTAGCAGTACCTCCTCAATAAAAAAGGTGCCTCGTTTGTTTTGTGTCACTTCATACCAATGCCGATTAAATCCATGAAGATTACGAGCTTTTTCCGATTTCTTAAAAAAACCATTCACCTTAAGTTGCAAATTTTTATTCTTACGATTTTGCCATTCTTTCATCGCTGCTTCGGTTTTTAACGGATACTGTATAAAAATATCCCCTTGGGTTGTTTTCCCTTCCATCGTCACAAAGGATTCTTTTACCTGAATTGTATCCGGATAGATTTGTAAAGTAAGTGTCAACGGTATTTCGCTTGGCGGTATTGATAAATTCTTGGGCATTCGAAGCAAAAAACAAAAAACTACAAAAAGACTTAGTATCCCTAAGGTTACTTGCTTTTTGTAGCTTAAAATGAATAGAAAATAACTCATCATAAAAAAAAGAAACATACTCTTTATCAAACAGGCATATAAGCAACAAATACCGATTAGCAATGGAAAGATGAGCTGATTTTTCCAGCTTCTATCCATTGTTGGCCTCCAAAGTATTGCTGAAAGAAAGCTTTTCAAAGTAGGTCGGTTGCAGCGTGACCTGATGTACTTCAACGCCTACATGTTTAATGAGGTTTTGAGCGTATTCATTGTTTCGATAATTATTGAGATAGTGAATTTTTTTTATTCCCGCTTGTAAGATGGCTTTCGTACATGGGAGACAAGGAAAATGCGTGACGTATATTTCTGCACCTTCCGTGGATACTCCTAGTTTTGCACATTGTAGTAGCGCATTCATCTCTGCATGAATCGTTCGAATACAGTGTCCTTCCACGACATAGCAATCATTATCAATGCAATGATCGTCCCCGCTGACCGATCCGTTGTATCCTCCAGCAATAATTCGCTTGTCTTTTACTAAGGTTGCACCTACTTCTAAACGGGTACATGTACTTCTTAAAGATAACAAAACAGCTTGCGCCATGAAGTATTGGTCCCAAGGGATACGTGTTTGTTCGGTCTTTTGTTGCTTATTTTTTTCAACCATTCACTCCCACCTTTCTTGTTATTCATTCTCTTATTCTTAATGTACCATATTCTGCATTTTTTAGGTACTTTTCCTTTTTTATTTTCTACAAAAAACAGTATGCATTTTTCAAGGAACTTTTGTACCGCTTCAAACTTACTTCTTTTAGAATTGGATCATCCCCCGCAACTTCTCTACTGTTTTTTCTCCAAATCCAGAAATTTGAAGCAAGTCATCGACGCTACTAAACGGGCCGTTTTCTTCACGGTAGGTAAGAATTGCTTGTGCTTTTGCAGGACCAACACCAGGCAACTGTTGCAATCCTAGGCTATCTGCAGTATTAAGATTAACCAAGGAATCTTCTACTTTGCTCACAGACGAATTGGCCGCTTGCGCTTCTTCTACTTTAAACTCAAGTTCCTCCTGATTTGGAACATAAATCATCTGCTGGTCGCTGAGTTTTTCTGCCAAGTTTAGTTGGCGGATTTCTGCATCGTCCGTAAAACCACCGGCGAGTAAGATAAGTTCGTTCAATCTTGCCTCTGCTGCTAACGTGTATACCCCTGGTTTTTTGACCGCACCTTTAATATCAATCATTATCTCCTTCTGTTCGCTATTGGATGAAGAGGCAACGTCCGAACTCACTTCGGATTCTGACGTTGCCATGGTTGTTTCCCAAAGAACCTCCTCTGTGTTTTGGTGCGCGAATAAGAAATAACTTCCTAGTAAGACGAAAAGCCCAGTTAGAACAATCGCTCCAATCAGCCATTTCCTATTTTTCAATTGACCGTCCATACTCACCAACCTCCTTTCGCAATTAAAATACGAAAAAGAAAAAGTTTTTTTTTCTCAATACAAAAAAACAAGTTCGAAAAAAGAACTTGTTTTTATTGCTTATTCTATTTTTAAGATATCAGCCATACAGCTTGCTCGCAAATCCGCTTGGATATCATACACTAAGTTCTCCACATCAAAAAAGAGAGTAGCAACTCCTGCTCGACGTCCTGCCTCTATATCCAATCGCCGGTCTCCAATCATTAGCGTTTCTTTTGGATTGAGTTGATACTTTTTAAGCAGGTAAGTGATTGCAGTTGGGTCTGGTTTCCGTGGAAAACCGGATTCGGACCCGATAATTTCAACAACTAACGTTTCCATCCTTTCTTCCTTTAAAAGCGCTTGTGTAGACGAGGCGGTCCGATGAGTGAAAATAAAATTTTTTCCTTGCTTTTCGGTGATTTTATTTAAAACTTCGAAAGTACCATCAAAAGGATGCACGCTTCTTTTATCTCTACGTTCAATTTCTTTAAACTTTTCTGTAAAATCAACAAAATTAAGGCCATAGGTTTGAGCCACGGCAGCAGAAGACTCACTTTTTAGTAAATGATAAATCGAGGCAGGTTCTGCTTGGATGCCAAAATCTTGTAATAAAGATTGAAGGATGCTGTCTAGTAGTACGGGATAAGTGTCAAACAACGTCCCATCAAAATCCCAAATGTAGTTTTTAAACATGATCTGCCCCCAGCCTTAGTTTTTAAATGAATGGATTGGGGCAGGGATGCGTCCACCGCGTTGAATAAAATCAAAAGATTTGGCTGCATTGACTTTCATAACTGGCGCCGTTCCTAATAAACCACCAAATTCAATCATATCTCCAACTTTGCTCTCTTTCGCTGGGATAATCCGGACCGCGGTCGTTTTATGATTAATGACACCGATTGCGGCTTCATCAGCAATCATTGCGGCAATCGTTTCGGCACTTGTCTCTCCTGGGATGGCAATCATATCCAATCCGACTGAACAGATGGCCGTCATCGCCTCTAATTTTTCTAGATTCAAATAGCCATTTTGGACTGCTTGAATCATGCCTGCATCTTCTGAAACGGGAATAAAAGCACCGGATAAGCCTCCGACATGATTACAAGCCATGACGCCACCTTTTTTGACAGCATCATTTAGTAAAGCTAAAGCAGCGGTTGTTCCATGAGTTCCAACGGATTCTAAGCCCATTTCTTCTAGAATAAAGGCTACGCTGTCCCCGACTGCCGGCGTTGGCGCTAGAGACAAATCAACGATACCAAAAGGTACTCCTAAGCGTTCAGAAGCGACTCTTCCTACTAGTTGCCCCATACGGGTAATTTTAAATGCGGTCGTTTTGACTGTTTCAGCCACGACATCAAAGCTTTCTCCTCGCACTTTTTCTAAAGCTCGCTTCACAACTCCCGGACCACTCACTCCGACATTAATGACACAGTCTCCTTCACCTACTCCGTGAAAAGCACCTGCCATAAACGGATTGTCTTCAACGGCGTTCGCAAAAACAACCAATTTTGCACAACCCATCTCTGAAGCTTCGGCTGTTGCTTTGACTGTTTCTCCCATGAGTTTCACTGCATCCATGTTAATTCCCGCTTTTGTGGAGCCAATATTAACAGAAGAACAAACAAACTGTGTCCGTGCTAAAGCTTCTGGAATCGATTCAATTAATGTACGGTCGGCTCCTTGATACCCTTTTTCAACCAAGGCACTATACCCACCAATAAAATTAACTCCGACTGCTTCTGCTGCACGATCTAAGGTTTCGCCTAAGCGAATACAATCTTCCTTCGTCACATCCGTAAGCGCAGATGCGACGATTGCAATGGGAGTGACAGAAATTCGCTTATTTATAATTGGAATGCCATATTCCACCTCAATACTTTCTCCAACCGCCACTAAGTCCTTTGCTTTGGTTGTAATTTTTCGGTAGACTTTTTCACAAGCCACTTCAAGATTACTATCCATACAATCAAGCAAAGAGATTCCCATCGTAATTGTTCGGATATCTAAGTGTTCTTCTTCAACCATACGAATGGTTTCAAGTATATGATTCACTTCCATTTTTCAGCCTCCAATTATAATTTATGCATCGTATCAAAGATTTCTTCATTCTGAATGCTCACTTTCACACCTAACTCTTCACCTGCTTTGTTTAAAGCGGCTCTTGTTTTTTCAAAGTCAAGTTGCGGATTCAGTTCCAAAACCATCATCATTGTAAAGTATTCTTGCATGATGGTTTGTGTCACGTCTACAATATTAATATTTAATTCAGCAAGCGTTTGACTCACACCTGCAATAATTCCTACCTTATCTTTCCCAATAACTGTTAAAATCCCTCTCATAAAACCACTCCTTTGTTTTTGTTTAGTATAGCATACTCTTTTATGAAAATTCGCCAAATTCTCATTTTACTCAAATAATTCATGACGATTTCTTTCATAAAATTCACCAAATAGAAAGAAATCGATTTCTTGGTTATTCTTAAGGAGAGACCGGAGCATGTTCGTTCTTTTCTTCAAAAAGGCGGAAAATTGTTTCTGCAAAAAGATAAGGAATAAAGGAGCCGGATTGTAACAGATTTAAATATTCTTCCTCATTGACCCAACGTGCTTCTTGAACTTCTTCCTCTTGCAAAATTAGAGACTCCAATTTGACCGATTTTTTAATCAAATAATAGTGATCCCATCCTTCCGGAAACCCATAGGTAAAACGAATCGGTTCTTGATCGAGTTTCACCTGAATGCCTAATTCTTCAAATAGTTCCCATTCAGCGCCTTGATAGATTTCCTCTCCTGCCAATACTTGTCCTGAGGCAGCATAATCCCAATAACTAGGAAAGCCAACCTTATTTGCTGCACGTTTTTGTATTAACAATTCCCCTTGGTCATTAAAAATGACAACGGACACGACCATCCGATAGTCTCCAGGTTTTAAAGGTATCCCTCGTGTACCGATTCTTTGTGTCTTTTGTTGTTGCCCATTATAAATTTGAAATTGTTCCATGCCATACTCCTCTTTTTCTTATTCTGACAAAAACTCCCTCTCAAACAATCCTGTTTAAAGAGGGAGGAACGAATTATAACACTTTGTTTAAGAAACTTTGGGTTCTTGGATTTTTCGGTGTATCAAAAATTTCTTCTGGTGTGCCTTCTTCTTGAATGATTCCTTCATCCATAAAAATGACACGCGTCGCTACTTCACGAGCAAAGCCCATTTCATGGGTTACGACAACCATTGTCATCCCTTTATCCGCGAGATTTTTCATTACTGCTAAAACTTCACCAACCATTTCAGGGTCTAAAGCAGAGGTCGGTTCATCAAAAAGAAGGACTTCAGGATCCATCGCTAAAGCTCTAGCGATGGCCACCCGTTGTTGTTGGCCACCAGACAAATTTGATGGATAACTCTCACTTTTCTCTTTTAAGCCAACTTGTTCTAATAGTTTTAATGCTTTTTCTTCCGCAACGGTTGCCGCTTCTTTTTTTACTTGGATGGGACTAATCGTTAAATTCTCTAACACACTCTTATGGGGAAATAAATTAAAACTTTGAAAGACCATTCCCATTTTTTGGCGTAATTGGTCAATGTTACTCTCCTTAGCCAAAATATTTTGACCTTCGAAAGTAATTTCTCCAGAAGTTGGGGTCTCTAATAAATTTAAACAGCGTAAAAAAGTACTTTTCCCACTACCAGAAGGACCAATAATCACAACAACTTCTCCTTGTTCAACGGTTAAATCAATTCCTTTTAAGACAGGATTCTTATCATAGCTTTTATGTAAATCGCTCACTTTAATCATTTGCATTCATCCTCCTTTCAGCAACACCTAATAGACGAGAGAGGCTAAATGTTAAAACAAAGTAAATCAGTGAAACAACAACATAAGGTAAGAAAGGTTTAAAACTCGCACCTTGGACATTCCCAGCTTGGAAGATTAATTCAGAGACACCAATGATAGAAACGACAGAGGATTCTTTGATAACCGTCACGAACTCGTTTCCTAGAGCCGGCAAAATATTTTTGATGGCTTGCGGTAAGATAATGAAACGCATCGCTTGAAACTGATTCATCCCTAACGAACGTGCCGCCTCCAACTGACCACGATTTACTCCGTTAATTCCCGCACGAATAATTTCTGCCACATAAGCCCCACTATTAATCGATAGGGCAATACATCCTGCAGCGACTCTAGAAACATCAAATCCTAAAATACCTGTTCCAAAATAAACAATAAAGATTTGCACGAGCAAGGGAGTCCCTCGCACGTATTCGATATAAATAGTCGCTAAAAGTCGAATGATTTTACTTTTCCCTAATTTCATAAAGGCAAGTAAACCGCCGACCAAAGTTCCAAAAAACACCCCAATGAAAGCCAGTAAGATTGTGTATCCTGCTCCGGAGAGATAGTATGGATAGTACTTTTTTAAGAAACTTTCATCATTTGGTAATAACCATTCATTCGCTTCTTTTTGATACCCTTCAAGTAACTCGTTATTAACAATTTCAGCGATTGATGCATTTACTTTTTCCTCTAAAAGGGGTGCATCTTTTGAAAACGCAACTGCAACTTCTTTATTGGCGTCTTCAAATTCAACTTCTGAATAGACAATATCTGGATGGCGATCGACATAAGCTTGTGCCACTGGACCTTCAATGATTGCACCATCTACTTTGCCATTTTTTAAATTTAAAACAACATCTGGAATTTTTTGTAATGACACAATTTGACTGTTGCCTAATTCACTTAGTGCCAATTCTTCTTGCGTGGATTGCTTTTGTACGGCAATTGCTCGTTCATCAAAATCCTTCAAAGAAGTTAGCGATGCTTGGTCATCTGTTCGAACTAACATTTTTTGCTCAATTGTCATGTAAGATTTCGAAAATTGAACTTCTTTCAATCGATCAGGAGTTGGCGACATACCTGAAATAATCATATCAATTTTCCCTGTCTTCATCGCTCCCAGTAATGCATCAAAACCCATCGGTTCGATTTTGAGTTCAACACCAAGATCTTCTGCGATCTTTTTCGCAACAGAGATGTCAAAGCCGACAATTTCTTGTTTCCCATCAATTTCTGTATAAAATTCGTAAGGCGCATAATCCGGGGACAATCCGACAATCAGCGTCCCTCTTTCCATCATTGCATCATAATATGGATCCTCGCTTGCAGCATCAACTTGTGTAAAAGAGAACAAGCCTCCGATTAATAAAACCATACTAAAGAAGACAATTAGGCTTCTTTTTGTTTTCACGTGATATTCATTCCTTTCAATCTATATGTATAAAAATTCATCAAAACCGAGTATTATCATAACACAAAATCCAGCAATCCAAAAGGGTCATTCTAAGAATTTAGGAATAAATCAAAGCAAGCCTTTTTTTTATTCTTTCAAGTGCGTTCATTTTCAGAACATGGTACAATCAATCTGTTCAAAAGAATAAAATGTCTATTTCATGGAGGTTTATTTGATGGTTTCAAAAAAGATTAGACCCGTTCCCCCTTCCTTTATTCAATTTTTAGAGGATTCTAATAATTATGCACAAACAATTGAAAACCTGAAACACTTAGCGCTCCCGCCTGAAGTTCTTGCTCAATACATCAACTTTATGCAAACGGCTCCAATTTCAATTGTCTTTATTGATTCCTTCCAAAAAATTCTTTTTACGAATAAAACTTTGGAATACAAACTACAAAAAAGTCAAAAAGAATTAGTTGGCAAGCCGCTGTCTGAAGTTTTAACGATTCACTTAACAGAAGAAGACCAACAAGAAATTTTACTTGAAGTAACTGAAAATGATCATTGGAGTGGCACTTTTTCCTACATTAACGAAGACAATCAATATAAAAAAGTTTGGTTAAAAGTTTCTCGTTTTCATCATCCAACAACGTCGCCTACTATTGGTATTTTATTTTTCGATAATGAAAATATCAATTTTCGAGATTTTCATGAACACTCCCTCAATTATTATGACGCGAAGACCTTTTTACCGAATTTCAATCAATTGTCTTTTGATTTGAATCGACTCATTCAAAAAAGGGATCGAACAAACAAGGGACTGGCTTTGATTCGTTGCCAAAATTTATCGGAAATCACCGCTTATTATTCGAGAAACGTGATGGACGAAGTGACTTTAACAATGATTCGACGCATCAAAAAAATCTTACCGAAAGGCTTCTTTTTGTATCGTTTATCTCGAGATGTTTTTGCTTTATTTAGTTCTGGGCTAACAGATGAGCACACTTTTAGCACGCTTATTGATACCATCTACCACGCCTTGCTTGAGCCACTCGAATTTGAAGGCAACCAGATCTTTCTAACGAATGAAATCGGCGTCGCCTTGTACCCTTCACAAGTCAAGGAAGTCAAAGACCTACTTTTAAGCGCTGAAATTTGTTTAAACCAAAGAGATACAACAAAAGTGATCTATTATTCAGAGGAAATTAATCGAGATTATACCTTTACCCTACAAACCATTGAAAAGTTACAAGTTGCATTAGAAAAAGATCAAATCACAATTCTCTACAAACCCATTGTGAATTATTTAGGAGAAATAAAAGCAGCAGAAGCTTTGATTCACTGGGAAGATCCCGAATTAGGTACCATTTCTTCCGTCGACTTGCTAAAAGGAGTCAAAGAATATGGCCATGTCAATAAATTAACTGCTTGGATTTTACATAAAGTCGCACAAGATCAACTTTTCCATCAACTTTCCATCACAATTAAACTGAATGCTGCACAAATTACAGATGCAGCCTTATTATGTGAGATAAAAAAACATTTAGAAAACCAAACCCTGGACGCAGCAAAAATTGTTTTTGAAATTACCGAACACGAAGATTTGAATCGCTGTCCTTTTGCCATGAACACCCTTCGACAATTAAAAAATGATGGCTTTCGTCTAGGGATTGATGATTTTGGCGTAGGCTATTCCGACTTAGCCTTACTCACAGCAATCGATTTTGACGTCATTAAGGTAGATGCTTCCTTTATTACCGGCGTCACACAAGAACCTAAAAAAGAAATCATTTTAAAACATATTTTACTTTTAGCCAAAGAACTGCATTTAATTACTTGTTTTAAAGGGATTACTACTAAAGCTGAACGCGATTGTGCGGCAGCAATAGGATCCGACTGTTTACAAGGGCCCTACTTTTCTGATCCTTTAACCCCTGATCAGCTCCTTCATAAATATTTTTCAGTTAAATAAAAATAGCCACTAAAATCAAAGGAGCATGTGATTTTAGTGGCTGTTTTATTTATTTTGATAAAGTGAGCACGACTTTTCCTCGAAAACCTCGACTGGCATAATAAGAATCTGCACCATTGTGATAAACGAACACTCGGCCATAACGTTTGTCGCCAAAAAGCGCCCCACCTCGTTCTCTTACAGCAGCTGGGGTTAGCAACCAACTGGAGGTTTTTTGATCAAAATCACCCAATGTTTGTAAGTAAGCATAATCGGCTTCATCTAATAAATTGATGCCCATTTCTTTTGTTTTTTGCTCTACACTGCTGACAGGAGGATGTTTCTTACGAGCTTTTAAAGCAGCCTCATCATAACAGAGACTTCGGCGGCCTTTTGGTGTCTCCAAGGAACAATCAAAGAAAGAAATCGTTCCTTCTTCTTGGGAAATCTGAACAATCGTAGGTTCTCCGCCTGTTTCTTCCATTTCAGTTAGAGCTGCCAAAACTATAGGTTGTTTTAAGAGCGCTGCTTCAATTTCCGACCAAGCAATGGTCGTAGGAAAAAACAGGCCTCTTTCATAACGTTCGGCTAGCACAGATAATAGTATTTCCTTACTCATTGAATTTCCTCTTTTCTTTCCTTATTTCAATCATTTAAACGAACAACAAGTAAGATGATCATTTATCATACCTATTGCTTGCATAAATGAGTAGATACTGGTACTTCCAATAAATTTAAAACCTTCTTTTTTCATTTGTTTTGCAATCTCTTCTGATAAAAGAGATTGACTTGGAACCTCTTCTAAGGACTTCCAATGATTCACAAGGACTTTTCGTTCCGTAAATTGCCAAAAATAAGCATCAAAACTTCCATATTTTTTTTGAATGTTCAAAAAGACTTGTGCATTGTGGATTGCCGCCCGAATTTTTAAAGGATGGCGAATAATCCCCGAATTGACCAACAATGCTTGGTATTTTTCTTCCCCATAGTTTGCCACTTTTTCAATCTCAAATTGATCAAAGGCTTCACGGAAATGCTCTCTTTTATTTAAAATGGTCGTCCAACTCAAACCAGCTTGCATGCTTTCCAACACAAGCATTTCAAATAGTTTTTGCTCATCATGAGTTTCCTTTCCCCATTCGAAATCATGATAATCCTGCATTAATGAATTGGCATTTCCCCAATCACAACGCTTCATTTCATACCAAACTCTTTGGCGTAAATCATTGGACCTTCTAATTCAAGTGATTTGCCATCTAAAGATCGGCCCATAAAATTCATGCTGGGAATTCCTTCAGGCACATGTACGCCAAACTCAATTGCTGGGGAATAACCAAATCGTGGATAATAAACTTCACTACCTAAGACAATACTGAAAGAGTAGCCTAGTGTTTTCCCAATTCGATGGCCGGCTTCGATTAATTGACCACCAATTCCTTTCCTTTGGTATTCAGGTAAAATCGCCAGTGGGGCAAGGGCTAGTACCTCTTGTGTCCCGACTTTCCCCTTAGTAAATAAGATATGCCCGACAACCTTCCCTTCTTCTTCCGCAACTAAAGATAATTCTGGAATAAAAGACTCCCCTTGGCGCAGTTTCACAACGATGTCCTGTTCATTTCCATCCGCCAAATCTGCCACTTCAAAAGCTTTCTTAACCACTTCGTAAACTTCTTCATAATCTTTTGGTGTTTCTTGTCTTATTTTCACTAGACACGCTCCTTACTCTTTTTTTCATTATACGGTGAACAATTAAAAAGTACAAAAAGAACAGTCTCAAGTCGACCATTCCTTCTCAAAATTCGTCAAATCATCTTACTTTTACAAAAAAAGGAAGTATTCAAAGGAAAGACCCTAGTCGATAGTTTGCTTATTTTTTCTTCGAGAACTGCACCTAGAAGCTCTTTAAGAACAACAAATTAAAGCATTATTTTATGAGGAAAAAACATTTGAGATTTCTCCTAATCTCCCTTTTATTGACGTAAAATTTTCTCCATTTTCTTCCCCTTTGCCAGCTCGTCAATTAGTTTATCTAAATAACGGACTTCTTTCATAATGGGATCTTCAATCTCCTCAACGCGAACGCCACAAATCATTCCGGTAATTTGCACGCGTTGAGGGTTCATTTTAGGCGCTTCATTAAAAAATGTTTCAAATCCAGTTTGTTTTTCAAAATGTATTTCTAATTCTTCTTGACTATAACCCGTCAACCATTGAAATATCGTATCCACTTCTTCTTTTGTCCGCCCTTTTTTCTCGACTTTCGTGAGATATAAGGGATAAACCTTTCCGACACTCATCTCATATACACGTTTATTTTTCATTTATTTCGCCTTCTTTCATGATATTAAAGGAATCTTGTTTTTCTTCAAATGCTTTCAACCCTCTTAAATAATCAAACATATTCTTTTCTTCCTCTAGATTATAGTCAAATCCTAACCCTTGACTGACCAATTGGGCTTGCTGGCGAAACAAATTCATCACGGTAAAGACAGCCGGCCAAATAGCTGTTATCTCTGCAGTGGCATAGGTTTGGAGGTAACTTTGATAAGATTCTTTCGACAAATAATTTTCAAATTCTTTGCCCCACATCCCAGTAGTCACTTGGAAATTATGAGACAAGGCGATGGACCATTCCAGCATTCTATCCAGTTCCCCATGGATCACCTCATGATACATGCGCATCGCATAGGGAATTTGCTGTCTGACCAGTCCTTTCCCTACATTATTAAGACACCACCAAAATTCGTTGCAACAACCTCGAAATTCGGCTTGCGTTGGTTTTTTTATCCAATGGGTTTCGTCAGTTGGCGGAGGGAGATCTGGTAAAAGATGTACTTTATCTAGTAGCTTAACCGTTAAGGTATCTGAATGGTATCTTTTTTCAGCGACCGTCTGAAGGTCCAAGGTAAGGTCGAGGCGATTCCCATCTTTGAATAAGAGTAGCCACGTATAGGATTCTTGACTTCGATGTCCATCTCCCCAACCAAAAGCAGGAGAATTCGGTTCTTGCATCACCGCGATATCACCAAATTCATTTAGCCAATTGGAATTTTCCAAGAAGGAACTCAATTCGGTTACAACAAAAACAATGTCAAAATCTTGAAAACAATCTTTTTTGACCTTTGGATTAGCCCTTGATCCATTTAAGTAGGCACAACAAATCCGATCATCTTTTTCAGCAATCGTTAAGATACATTCAAACATCTCTTCTTTTGTCCGCATAAGTGACTCCTTTTTTTTTCGATTATTTTTTTCTTTTCGTATTATCCAGTATTTTTTCGCTTTTTTTGCATCCATTCTCCCAAAAACGTTCATATTTTTAATATTTCCATTCCTTTTCCAAGCAGACTACCCTATAATTGACCTATTGCTCTTCCATTTTACTTGAATAGTCGTCTGATCAAGCGAAAAATGAATGCTTTAAATAATAAGTTTCAGGAGGTATAAAATTGTGTAGTAAATCAAAAAAAGATGTCTATATTGTTCTTTCTAGTACCGATACGGTTTTAGGTAAAATGATTCAAAAAAAATTAGGGGTATCCTACAATCATTGCTCCATTTCTTTAGATGAGAACCTTGAGAGAATTTATTCCTTCGGTCGTAAATCCTATTGGCATATGTTCTCTGCTGGTTTTGTCCATGAAAGCAAAAGTAGTGGTTTTTATAAAAAATATCAAAAAACAAGAATTGTTGTATTAAGGATTTCAGTTACAAAAAAACAATGGTATCGCATTAAAAGACGAATTGCCCTATTTTCAGAAGATCGCCACCGCTACAGCTATAGTTTGATTGGATTGATTTATTGTGATTTAGGGATGGATATTAAACGCAAAAACAAATATTTCTGTTCTCAATTCGTTACAGAAGTCCTCCATTCCTCTGGTGTCACTCTTTTTAAAAAGCCTGAAACATTAATTAAACCCCATGACTACCTGAAACTTCCTCAAATAAAAATTATCTATCGCGGGGAAATCGGTGCCTATACTGCTGCATGATTGATTTATAAACGACTCATTCTTGAGATGAGTCGTTTATTTTCTAAAAAAAGTGTAACATATATATGACAAAATGAATTTATATGTTACAATGAGTCGAAGATAGAAAAAGGAGGTTCCCTTTTGAAGACAGTTAAAGTGAAAAATCAAGTCAAATTACATCGAGTTTCACTTGGAAATCTGACCCAAAGTGAGTTGGCAAAACAAGTCGGTGTGACTCGACAGACAATGAACTTGATTGAAGCGGAAAAATACAATCCAACCATTCGCGTTTGTTTACTCATTGCTAAAGCACTGGACACTTCAATCGAAAAACTCTTTTGGATGGAGGAAGAAGAATGAAAAAAAAGCGAACTTATGTCCCGATGATTTTATTTTTGCTTATTTTATTGATGATGAAAGAAAGCGTCTTGACTAGTATCTTGCTAATTGGTTTTTCCTTACTCATCGTACTTGCTAAATATCAGCGACAAGAAATGAAAAAAGAGGAAAATGAATACGACGACCGAGTCAATCAAAATATTACGAAATGGTCATTACGTAGCCTTTATGTTTGCAACAGCTTATTGATACTCCTACTCTTTTTACAACAGCAAGAGATTATTCCAGTCTCCATCCCAATCGAAGGCTTAATTTTATTTCTAATATTTAGTTTATGTCTCCCTTTTTATCTCATCCCAGCAATTATCAAACATTTTTAGGAGGAAAAAAAGATGAATATGGACTTACTTATGATGGGAATCATTCTCGTGATTTTAGGCTATCTGGTCGGCGTAAAAAAATGCACCTGGCTACTTGCTGGTTACAATCAAGGACGCGTGCTTGATAAAGAGAAGCTCGCAAAATCTGTGGGCCTCACTTACGCATGCGCAGCCGCTTTATTCATTATTTCTGGCTTCATTGGTGTTCAAAAGAGTGAAATTATTGGTGGAATTGCCGTTGGATTGATCCTCTTACAATTAATTTATGTACAAATAAAAATGGTTGTCTAGCAAAAGAGGTGCGACAAAAGTCGTTTTGCTCTGAAAAACTGGAAGGAAATTGGAACAATCGACTTTTTCAATTGCTCGAATTTCGTGAAGTTTCCGAAAGAGCAGCCTTTTGTTGCCCATTTATCCACCTAACGTTCGTAAATACCCAGGGACTGTGACAGATGTCATAGTCCTTTTTTTAAAACGCCCATGTTTCAAGCGTAATCGTAAAGAATTGTTCTTGAAAAGATACGGCAGATAAGATTTCTTCCTTACTAAAAGTTTGGCCGATTGGAGCAACTACCCATTTTGTTTCAACATCTTCTTGACGGTGAATAACCCCTATCACTCTTCCTCTAAAAGAAGTCACGGCCTGATTGATACCAATCAGGTAAGCGTCCTGGTCTTCCCCATCTGGAGCCATGATTCCTTTGATAAAGCCATAATTTATCGGATAAACAAGTAGAGGGAAATCCGGATGGTGACTCCCCAATGCGCGGTCCACCGTAACAGTTACAATTTTTCCTAACATCATTGCCTCCTTTAAATAAATATTCGACGGATCAACGGTCTATCACTTTCCTCACTTCAAGATATTCTTTTTTCCACTTCTTCCAAGCGATTAAATAAGCAGGTAAATCAATTGGATGATGGTAGAAACAGCGGGGGAAGCGAAAGTATAACCCCATTAATACTTCTTCCACTAGATTCCTTCTTGACCATTGCTCGCCTGCTAAATTACTTGCGGCAGTAGCGATCACCTCGTAAGTTAAGTCTTTTGGAGTCGAACAAAAGGCACAAATTAAATCATATATTCTCGGTCCGATAAGGGGCTCTGGATCAATCACACCGACTAATTCCCCTTCTTTTTGCAAAAAATTATGTACACCACTATCTCCATGAAGCAAATAAGGCTTGCTCGAATTCTGCATTATCTTTTGTCCAATTTCTTTTATGAGTCGATCATCCTCTGGCGTCAATATCTGGCGATTCACTTCTTTGACAACTTCCATTTCTGTCAGTAAAAAATCTTGCCAATTTTTTTTCGGCTCATTCACCCATCCCCAAGGACCTTCTTCCACGACTTGATAATTGTTCAGTACTTTGATAACAAAATCTGTCAGAATCTTTTGTTTATCCAGCATTTTCTTTTCCACCTGACCAGGCATAAAGGAATACAAATACCCACTTCTTTCCAAGTCGCAATATAAAACACGAGGGAAAAGGGAAATTTTTGAATATTGCGTAAGGTAGTCAATTTCTTCTCTAATATTGTCGTTGCTTTTGAATACATAGCTTTCTTGCTGCGCATCTGTTAATAAAAAAACTTGACTTGAAGTACCTCCAGTCAGCGGTTGACAATCAATGATTTCAAAACCGAATGCTGCTTTTCCAAGATATTCTTCTATTTTATGAGGTCGCATCAAATCCTCCTTCCCTTTCAAAGACTTTAAAATAAAGACTCTTCTTTTCTTCTATCATACCACGAATAGACCAAAAACACTTGATGCCTCAGTCGTGAAACTTTGGCACCAAGTGTCTTTCACTGATCGATTCGGACAAAATGTTCAAACGCAATTTCTCGCCATTCTGCCTTTTCTGACAGGATTATTTTGTCTTGAATCACTTCTTCTTGCATTCTTTTACGAGCAGTTTTCGGATCTGCGACTAGAGCCGCTGCTAGTAATTTTTTCGTATACGGATGTTGGGGATTTTCAAAAAGAGTGTCTGTTGGTGCAAGCTCCACCAACTTCCCTTGATACATGACTGCGATTCGATCAGAAATATGACGGATGACTGATAAGTCATGAGAGATAAAGAGATAAGACAAGGCGTATTCTTTTTGCAAAGTCCGTAACAATTGAATAATTTGTGCTTGAATCGAAACGTCTAAAGCAGAAGTTGGTTCATCGCATAAGATAAAGGAAGGGCGATTGACAACTGCTCGGGCGATGCCAATTCGTTGACGTTGTCCGCCGCTAAAATGACGGGGGATTTTATGGATATCGTCACCAACAATCCCAACAACCGCTAAGATTTCCTCCGCTTTTTTTTGAGCACTTGCTTTGGCTTCTTTTTTTAATAGTGGTTCCATCACTAGTTCTAAAGCCGTTAATCGTGGGTTTAATGCCGAATAAGGGTCTTGAAAAATAATTTGCATTTGCTGATAGATGGATTGTCCTTCCTGTTTCGATAACTGGCTCAGATTCTGTCCTTCATAAAACACATGGCCTTCTGTTAGTTTTTCCAAATTTAGGATGCTCCTGCCAAGTGTTGTCTTTCCGCTACCAGATTCACCGACTAAACCTAAAGTTTCTCCTTTATGAATGATTAAGGTCACGTCATCCACTGCACGAACTTCTGTTACGGCTCCATGCCAGTTTTTCGATGTGAAAATTTTCGTTGCTTTTTCTATACGAATCAGTTCACTCATTGATTCCCCTCCTCTTCCACCCAAATGCTATGAGTATTGGAAATTTCCACTTTCTCCAATGAAGCAGGTAATGTTTCATGATAATCAAAGGTTGGTAAATGAGCCTCTTTCTCTCCTAAATGAGCCGCTTGCAACAATTGTTTGGTATAAGGGTGCTGGGGTTGATAGAAAATTTCTTCCGTTAGCCCCTCTTCTACAATTCTCCCTTGATACATGACCTTGATTTCATCACACATACCAGCGACCACCCCTAAATCGTGGGTAACTAAAATAACTGATAGGGCTTCTTGTTGTTGCAACTTTTGAATCAATGCTAAAATTTGTGCCTGGATTGTGACATCAAGAGCCGTCGTTGGTTCATCGGCAATTAACAATTTCGGTTGGGCCAACAAAGCCATGGCAATCATAACCCTTTGTCGCATCCCACCAGACAGCTCGTGGGGATACTGTTTCATTCGTTCTTTCGCTAAGGGAATCCCAACTTTTTCAAGTTCATTCACTGCTAACTTTCTCGCTTCTTTTTTCGAAAGCTTTTTTTCACGACGAATGACTTCAATCAAGTGATAGCCAATCGTTCGTAATGGGTTGAGAGAAGTCATTGGATCTTGAAAAATCATTGCAATTGGCAAGTCCATATTTGGAGTTACTTTTTGTCCATCAAAGAAAAAGGAGTCAAAGGTAGCCGAAATATTGTCCGGTAACAGGTTCATCATACTTTTCATCGTCATACTTTTGCCGCTGCCGGACTCACCGACGACACCAACTACTTTTCCTCTAGGTATTTTTAAAGTGATGTCTTTGATCAAGGTCTGCACTTCTTTTTTATGGTATAAAGTTGCTTCTAAGCCTTCAATCGCCAATAAATTGTGATCCATCGACTAGACCTCCCTTTGTAAAATTGCTTTGATCATATCGCCTAAATTATTAAATGAATAAATGGTGAAAACAACAAATAAGCCTGGTAAAATCGCCATATATGGCGCTCTTTGTAAACTACTCTGGGCATTTTGTAGCAAACTCCCCCAGGAAGCCATGGGTTGTTGAATCCCCATCCCTAAAAAACTGAGCGCAGACTCTGTCATAATTGCTCCTGAGATACTTGCTGAAGCCGCAACGATTAATGTTGGTAAAACAGAGGGCAAGACGTGTTTTACAATAATTTTAGCTGGAGAAACTCCAATAAACTGGGCGTAAACGACATATTCCCTTTCTTTGGCGGCTAAAGTTTCCCCGCGAATCAATCGGGCAATGCTCATCCATGAAAAACCACCAATGACAATAATAATGGTGGTCAAACCCGGTTTTAAAAAAACACTTAAGACAATCACAAGGACTAGCCACGGAATTGCGGATAAAACATCCAATAGTCGCATGAGAAGGTTATCAATCCAACCACCAAAATAGCCTGCAATTAAACCAACCACTGTTCCAATCGTTGTTGCTGTCAACATTGCAAGAACACCAACAAGTAGGGACACTCGACCACCATGAACCACGCGGATAAAGTAATCGCGACCGACTTCATCAGTACCAAACCAATGAGTCAAGCTGGGTGGTTGCGACATATTACTGACGTCTGTCGCATTTGGATCTAAAGGAAGCCAGGGAGCAATCAGTGACAATAAAATTAATAGCATTAGAAAAAAACAAGAAAATGTATAAATTGGTGAAGAAAAAATAACTTGTCGAATTTTAACAACTTTCCCCATTATTTTTTCCCCTCCTTACGAATTCGTGGATCGACAATCGAGTAAAGAACATCTGATAATAAATTCCCTAAAATAACTAACGTGGCCGACAAAAGCATCAGCGCCATAATGATTGGATAATCAAGACTTTTTGTCGCACTCATTAAATAAGGGCCGATTCCAGGCCAAGCAAAGATGGTTTCAGTAATGATAGCACCTGTTACAAGCATCGGTAACGCTAAGCCAATCTGTGTCACAACAGGGATTAATACGTTGCGACTAATGTGCCGACTAAAAATCTCCCATTTTGTTGCGTGAAAGGCTCTTTGAACCATGACATAGTCCTCCGAAACTTGCTGGGTGGCTGAAGCACGAATATACCGAGTCAATTCTGGGAAAAAAGCGACGGTTAAGGTCGTATAAGGTAAAATAAAGTGATTGAAATAATCGCCAATTTCTCCTTCTTTACCAACAGTATGCATCCCAATAATTGAGAACCAATTGAAGCGATAGCCAAAGAAATAAATTAAAATCATGGCAAACCAAAATGTAGGAACGGCAATTCCTAAAGAAGCAATCCAATCAATCAAACGGTCCAAGAATTTCCCTTTATTTGCAGCAGCAATTAAACCGAAACTAATCGCCAACAACAATGCCGTTAAATACGCAGGTAAAACTAAACGGATAGTATTTGGAATGCGAGTGACTAATTCTTGAGTAATACTTTTTTGTGATACTAGTGAATAGCCTAAATCTCCAGATAAAATATTTTTAACCCAGACAAAATACTGCACCAAAAAGGGCTCATTTAACCCATAGCGTTCCCGTAATAAATCAATTTGAGCTTGTGACATATTGGGTGTCGTTACCGAATCGATGACGTCATACGGTGCGAGTTGAATTAAAGAAAAAACAATAAAAGAAATAAGAAATAATAAAGGAATTGCTTGTAAGATGCGTTTTAAAATATATTGGAACACAATTGACTCTTCCCTTCTGTTTTTATTTTAAGCAGCATACATTCAAAAAATAAGCTGTGACAAACTGATGTCACAGCTTATTCAAAACAAATTACTGAATTTTTAATTTAGACATGTCTTCAAATGTATAAATCGGGATTAATCCAGCTGCTTCAACGTCCGTAATGCGCTTGTTCACTGCTAAAATTTTCTTATTATCGACGATTGGGTAAATACGGGCATCTTTCGCAATCTCCCTTTGTAATTCGTTGTATAATTCCTGACGTTTTTCGCTGTCAAGTTCCACCGCTGCTTTTTCAAATAGCTCATCAGTGATGGGATTGTTTGCTTGGAAGTAATTGGCGCTACCATCCGATTTAAATAGCGATCCATATAAGTCAGGATCGTTCCCCATAATATAGCCGCCTGTAAACAGGTTATACTTGGTCGAACCTTTTTTTCCGAGTTCCGTATAAATCGCAGTGCCATCGCCACCTTCTAAGGTTACTTGAATCCCTGCTTGTTGCAATTGTTGCTGAGCAAGTGTTGCTTGGATTGTCTGAGCCGGGTCTGTTGAAGCAAAAGCAATATTTAACTTCAAATCAGTGACTCCTGCTTCTTTTAGTAACGCTTTTGATTTTTCGATGTTTGTCTCATACTTTTCAACACCTTCTGTCGTTGCATATGGATTATTTGGTGGTAGGAAAGTATAAGGTTGTTCATAATAGGCTTTGTCTAAATAAGCAGCTTGATTTAATTCTTCCTTATTCAATGCAAAGAATACTGCTTGGCGAACTTTTTCGTCCTTTAGTTCTTCTGATTGCGTATTGACACCAATATAGCCTACTCGATTTTCAGAATAAGGATAAATTTGCAACTGTTCTGTATCTAGGTCTGCGATATCAGAAGGTAAAACAACCGCCGCGTCAACTTCTCCTTTTTGTAATGCCACTTTCGCTGTATCCGAACTTTCGATGATGCGCAAGGTCACATTTTTTATCCCTGCTTTACCACCGTAATAATGTTCATTTGCTTCAAAGGTTAAGTATTCCCCACGTTTATATTCTTTCAGCTTATAAGGGCCTGTTCCAACGGCTGCCACAGGTAATTCATTGACTGAAAAATCTTCGACCTCATGAAAGACATGTTCTGGAATAATAAACGTTTCTGTCACAATATTTTGGAGAGCGGCCGCACTCGCCGATGGTAAGACAAATTTCACTGTATAGTCATCGACTTTTTCGATTGCAATCGGTTGGTCCCCTACCCATAACTGATCCGCGTTTCCGTTTTCTTTTTTGACTTTTTGTTCATAGGTAAAGACCACATCATCTGCTGTAAAGTCTTCTCCATCCGACCATTTAACGTCTTCACGCAACTTCACTGTCAAAGAAAGACCGTCAGCTGCTGCCTCAACGGATTTTGCCAGAGCATTCTTTTCCGTCCCGTCCGTTTCAACAATAACTAATGGTGAGTAAATCATTTGATTAATCGTCAGTCCCCAACGGTCACTTGCGTTAATCGGATTTGTTGCAGAAGGGTCACCACTAATTGCGTAGGTAAAGGTCTCTTGCGCACCTGCACCGCTTGCCCCCTCACTCTTTGGTGTCTCTGCTTTTCCAGCACAAGCCGCTAATAACAATCCTGCAAGAACGAAACCACTGACTAACCATTTTTTCCTTTTAAACATTTTCCAAACGCCCCCATTTTCTTAAAATAAAATAACAGTTACTAAAAGTCATGCAAGAAAAGAACCACTTTCTCTTGCCTAGTGAAGCAAATACAACAACACTCCCCTAAATCATCTTGACACATTGATTTACCTCACCTCCTTTAAGTAAGCCAAATGTTTTTTAGAAAAACTAGCAAATAATCGGATATTACATCATACTTTCCGAATATAAGTATGAATTACTTTATCTCATGTCTTTCTTAGTGTCAATCAAAACCACTTCATATGAAAAAAATAGGCTGAAAAAAATTGAAGTCTTCCCATACTTACAATTTTAAAGGAAAAATGGAGGTATTTCGATCCGAACAATTATAAGAGATTGGTAATGCAGCTTTTTCAATCCATTGACCGCCCATTTTCTGATAAAATGCATGAAATCTTTGCACTTTTGCTAGGCTATCTAAAAGCAAGGTCGTTCTCTTTTTTTCCAAAAATTCTAAGAACATCTCCTAAAGCTTTTGGGAAACGCCAAACGCTCATCTTCGAAAAATTTTGTACGATTTTTTTTAACAGCCAATTTCTTCGGGCACTTTTTGTAAAGCAATTGTGCCTGGCACTTGTTCTTCTTGATTCAAAGCCACCAAAACCCTTCCTCTGTATCTAGATAATTGCAAGTAATTTGTATAAGACCTGGTTGCTCATTTAATGGGGGCCCTAAATGGAATTCCTTATTTTGAATTCCAAGAATCAATCGAATCAAAGCTGTTTGATGTTGTTCTTGATAGGAAATAATCATAGACATACACGCCATTTTTTAATCTGCGGTGATTTCAACTTTTATCCGATCTGGGTCTTCAAAGAAAACCAGATAGGTGCCTAAACCACCCGCGTGAGGATGTAGATTTTCATACAAGATTGGACATCCTTTGGCTTTTAATTTTTCCGTGATTTCATCGACAAATGCTCGACTCCCACCATGAAAAGCTAAATGGTTCAAGCCTCCTCGTCGACGGTGATAAGGGACATCTAAATATTTATCTTCTACTTGAACAAAGACAAGATAGGTTGCACCTAAACGATAACTCACCCCTTTATCCCATTTTTGGTATTCCTGATAACCTAGTTCAGCTAGTAGCCAACCCCAGAATTCTTTTGAGACAGCTAAATCCTTCACATTGATCTCAAGATGATGCAATTGTCCTTTCATTTTGGCCTCCTTCTATGATTACGATAATTTTTCTAACTCCTGCTGGAATGCGCGCTTTCTTTTATATTTTGCTGATAAAAAGACCGAACGTCCTTGCTTTCTCCTATACCGTTTGAAGCCTTCACTTCATCTAGTAAATGCACAATTGAACCTCTCACGACTAAAGCCACGAGTGTTCTCGGCTTAAGCATAAAAAGAGCCGGTCCTTACTTTTTCACACCAGCTAGTTAGCTTTTCTTTATCAAAGTCCGTTTTTGAAATTTGAAAGTGGAGCGAGTCTAAAAAGGATTCCCACTCATTCTCCTGCTTTTTTCGAGCAAGCTGCTGAATCCACTCTGTTTTTTCTTGCTCGGTCATTTGATTCAAACGTGTTTTAATGTCATTAGTCTAACAAAAAAATAAGCGTATGCAATCTTAAAATAATGTAAAACGCTTTTCTACACACTCTCCTTTATTGTAAGAAAAAAGCGTAGAAAGTGCAAATAAATGCCTTTTCTACGCCTTTTTAATTGGATGTAAAATACTCTAAGGTCTTCCCTTTTAAAATGATGTAAAGACCAAGAAAAACACAAGCGAGTCCTGTTAACATCGTCAGTAAAATATAGCAGAGAATCAGATACCATGGATCGCTACCGATTTTCTGGACAACTTCTAAGGAGAAGGAAGAGAATGTCGTTAGCCCCCCACAAAATCCCGTCGTGATGAGTGTTTTAGCTAAGGGAGATAGGTTTTTGTACTTGAGAAAAACTCCCGTGGTCAGACCGATAATCAAGGTCCCTAAGATGTTTGCCGACAAGGTACCAAAAGGAAAGACACTCGTTGAGAGATTCCATTTTGTTTCTAAGAAAAAGCGGAGCATGGCCCCTAACCCACAACCAATTCCAATGATAAAATAATTCTTGAAATGCTTCATCCAATCACCTCTTCATTAAAAGATTTTTCGTCCAATATTATAAGTCAGCCACACGAGACATAGGGATATTACGAAGCTGACAAACCAATAAGCCAGGGCTAAATTGAGCTTCTTACGAAAGAATAAAGTCATGGTTTCCATTGTAAAGGTTGAAAATGTTGTTAATCCACCACAAAAACCAATCACCAATAATTGATTCTCGGCAACTCCGATTCGTTCTTTTTGTACAAACAGCGCTGAGAGAAAACCGATTAAAATGGCTCCTAGCATATTTGCCAGTAGCGTCCCCTTTGGAAAGGTCGTGTCCTTTCCATTAAACTTATTTCCTAGCATGCCTCGAAAAACACCACCGAAGAAAGCACCTAGTCCGACTAAAAGATAACTTGCCACCAACTCTCCTCCTCGTATAATATGTTTATCCCTTATTTATGAAAAATCTATTTTTTTCCCCTTGCATTAAGAATAAAGAAGCATTTTGTCCCATAAAAAGAGCTTCCTGGGTATAGAATGTTTTCGACATTACCTCTTCAAATCCTAAAGCAATCAATTCTTGTCTTAAATCTTCTTGGACAAAGCCATTATGAACCAAATCCGAATCTACTTTTTTATTTTTATCAAAATCAACAATCAACAACTGTCCCTGGTTATTTAACACATGGTAGAGACGTTTTAACAAAGAGATTGGGTCTTTAATATGTAAAAGTACTTGAGACATAAAAATCACATCGACTTTCTCTTTAAAGGGCTCATTATTTTCAAAATCAAAGCATTTAACCGCACCATTTAAAATTTCTTGTTGATGAAGCTTTTCTGTTACAACCTCTAACATATTTGCCGACGTATCTACAAATAAGATCGATTGTAAATTCCCAATTAATTCCAAACCGACGAGACCCGTTCCACAACCAAAGTCCATTGCTGTTTTATCCTTAGTGTCATTTAATTCTTGACGGATGGCCGTCGCGATTACTTTCGCCACTTCTACTCGCTCGGCAGTATCGTATTTACGAGCCATCTTCTCAAATTCATCCGTATTTCCCATTATTTTTCTCCTTTGTTTGGAACATTATTTTTAACTATACCTTAAAATTAAATGTGCGCTTTCACTTTATTTACGGTTAAACAGACAAAAAAAAACGAAGAACCCTTCGTTTTTCATCTGCATGCATTATTTTATTTCTTTGACACGTCCAACAATACCACTTTCTAGCATCACCTTAATCCCATGAGGATGTTCTGGAGATTTCGTCAATAAACGTTTGACGACACCTTCTGTTCGTTTCCCTGTTCGTTGATCTTGTTTTTGAACAACGAGTACGGTTGAACCGATGTGAATATTATTTCTTTTCGTCCCACTCATTTATTCCCTCTATTCTACACCTCTTGGTGACTGACTTGTCCTTTTAAACTCGTTTAAAATTTCTCGCACTTCATCGGTTGTTTTGGTTTGCATTAAGCGCACACGCAAATCACTAGCTCCAGCAAAACCTTTCACATAGATTTTAAAGAAACGATGAAGCCCAACAATTGACCGGGGTACCATTTCGGCATATTGATCTTGTAAGTCAAGTTGCAAGTTCAATAAACCTAGCAATTCTTCACTAGAATGTTCACGAGGGTCTTTTTCAAAAGCATAAGGATTTTTAAAAATACCACGACCAATCATAATACCATCCACACCATACTTCTTTGCTAATTCCAAGCCTTTTGTTCGGTCAGGAATATCACCATTAATCGTAATCAAAGTTTGTGGAGCGATTGCATCACGAAGCGCTACAATTTGTGGAATCATTTCCCAGTGGGCATCGACTTTACTCATCTCATCTCTTGTTCGTAAATGAATTGATAAGTTCACAATGTCTTGTTTTAATAAATGCGTAATCCAAGCTTCCATTTCATCTGTATGACTGTATCCAATTCTCGTTTTGACACTGACTGGCAACCCGCCTGTTTTTGCTGCTTCAATTAATTCTGCAGCAACTTCAGGACGCAAAATCAAGCCACTACCTTTTCCTTGGCGAGCGACGTTTGGGACAGGACAGCCCATATTAATATCGATCCCTTTAAAACCCTTCTCTGCTAAACCAAGACTCATTTGCTTAAAATAGGCGGGATTGTCGCCCCAGATGTGTCCAACAATCGGCTGCTCATCTTCAGTAAAAGCCAAACGGCCTCGTAAACTTTCTTTTCCTGTTGGATGACAGTAACTATCAGAGTTTGCAAATTCCGTAAAAAAGACATCCGGTGCACCCGCTGCTTTGACAACATGGCGAAAAACAACGTCAGTTACATCTTCCATTGGTGCTAAAATAAAAAAAGGCTTTGGTAAATCGGCCCAAAAATGTTTTGTCATACTCTTTTATCTCCATTTCTCTGCGGTTCCTAAAAAACATGTTTATTATACTAGGAATCTTAAAAAGAAGCAAAGTCTAGTCATTCTTAGTATAATGAAAGAAAAGCTTCACTTTTGAAAGGAGATTTCTTATGATTACTTCAACCGATCAAACTTTTTTAAAGCGGAGTATTGCCCTTGCGCAAGCTGCTCTCGCTAGTGGGGACGAGCCCTTTGGTTCCCTTCTTGTTTCAAAAGAAGGAGAAATCCTTATGGAAGACCACAATCACGTTGCAGGTGGCGATCATACGCAACATCCCGAATTTGCAATTGCTCGTTGGGCGGCAGAAAATTTGACGCTTTCAGAACGAAAATCAGCCACGGTATACACTTCAGGTGAGCATTGCCCCATGTGCGCAGCAGCTCACGGATGGGTTGGATTAGGTCGCATTGTTTATGCCAGCTCGTCAAAACAACTAGCTGCTTGGTTAGAGGACTTAGGGGTGCCCCCGACACCCGTAAAAAACTTGGCCATTCAGGAAATTTTGCGCGATGCTGAAGTCGACGGCCCCGTACCCGAACTTGCCGAACAGGTCCGGCAACTCCATCTAGCTTTTCACCAAAAATTATTCGAATAAGAGATGTGACAAAAATCGTTTTGCCCTGAGAAATGGGAGAGTCATTCGAACACTCGAACCTCGTGAAGTTCTCGAAAGCGTTCCCTTGCGTTGCCCATTTATCTGTCATAGCCTTTTCCTTCTAAGGAAATATGAAAGCAGCCCTTCATTTGAGTGAAAGGCTGCTTTCATTTCCGAAATTTTACTCTATGACTACCACTCAATTACGAGGCGATGATTGTCCGAAATATTCTCATCCTCGATGGAACGAAGTACCCTTAACCATAATTGTGGTGCTTCTTCCCTTAGTTTTTTTGCTGCTGGTGTTTGAAACAACTGCTCTTTTTCTTCTTGCGTTACAGACGTTTTACCGGTAAAATAGCGCAAATTTGCCTCACCTACTAAGGCTGCCATCCCAATGTCATCTTTGATTTCCAGCTGGGCCAGCATATTTTGAGCGAGTTGCTCTCCGACCGCACGGTACTTCTGTCTCAAATATTCAGGGTAATTTTTTAAATCCGGTTGCTTCAGCTGCACTTGATTCAAGTAAGGACGTGGGTCAAATGACTCGACCTCATAGGAAAGACGTTCCGGCTCTAACATTAAATGACCTATATGACTGTCCGCAGTACTAAAAGAAGACGTGCTAATCTCATAAAAAGCAGGATTATCATTCGACTGCATAATATCTTGTAGATGCAAATGGCCACTCATGGCAAGCCGCACTTGGTATTTCTCAACTAGCTGTAAAACGACCTCTGCATTATTTAAAACAAAGCCTTTCGTAATCTTAGGATTATGTTCCAACAAACTATGATGTAAGAATAACAACGGCTTTTTTCCTAATCGTTTCCCTTCTGCAAATCCAGCCTCAAGCCAAGCAAGTGTCCCTTCACTCAATCTTCCCTCCGTCACGGGCTCTGTTTTGGAAAAACGGTCTGTATAAAGATTGCTATCCAAAAAAAAGAACCGATAGTCACTAAAATCAAGTGAATAACTCAAAGAATCAACTGCTGGTTGTTGACTCAAAGTATAACCATCTGGAAAGGCCCTTTGAAAATCACTCGGACTGATTTGATGGGTTGTTATTTGTTGCTTATTTTGAAATTGACGCGCCCAACCATTATAAATGTCATGATTACCTGGAATCGCAAAAACAAAGATTCCTTGTTCTTTTAACGGTTGAAATATTTCAGCCATCTGTTCCAAACTTCTTTTCTCTCCATTTAGCGTGACGTCACCTGTTAAAATAATCCCTGTCGGCTTTTCAAGTAACGCTTTTTGAACCAGTGCTTCTAAGACCGCTGATGTGTATCGAATATCTTTGCCAATCGAAGTTTTTTCAAAACTGCGAAACTTCTCACTCTCTTCAATTAAGTCATCCGCCAAAAAGTGATTATCTGAAATCACCCAAAAATGAGGAGCCTTTATTTCTAACAAAGACGCTTGCTGTACTTTTTTCACGGTGGATTCAGAAACGATTTGGCGACTAAAAAAAACGAAGAAAGCCATCAGACTGATAATAAAGAAAAGTAGGAACACTTTTGATTTTTTTTGCATTCAATTTCCTTCTTTCAATCAATGATAGTCATGGAAAAAACAAGAAGGACGCACGCGAAAAAATAGAACTTCTGTGATTGTCACCTTTGTAATTCCTTTAAAATATCCATGTAGCCTAATTCTTTGGCATAGTCTTCTGCCGTTCGACCACTGTTGTCGCGTAGGCTTGCATCTGCCTTGTATTTCAACAATTCTTGAACAATTTCAAGATAGATTGGCGAACCATCGCGCAAGGCAACCGCTTCAATCAGTGCGGTGTAACCAAAATTATTTTGATGATCAATCGCGACACGTCCATCTGCCAATAACAATTTCACATTGGCTACATGTCCTTTTTCCGCAGCCGGAATGAGGGCATTTCCTCCATATCGATTAACAATTTGTTGGTCAGGTGTTGCCTTTTCAAGCATATAGGCTAAAATTTCTGTCCGCCCTTGGGCCCCTGCATATAAATAGGGACTATCTTGAATCGTATCCTGTAAATTGATATCCGCTCCGGCATCTATTAGTTGTTTGGCGATTGCGACTTGATTTTGCTGAGTCGCAAATAATAAGGCTGTTTCTCCTTGTGCGTTTTGTTCATTCACTAACTCATGCTTTTGCTTTAAAATCTCTTTGACTTCTTCGATTTGATTTTCTTCCACCGCTTTGATTAAATCTTCTACTGAATAAGTCACTGACACTCGCTCCTTTGTTGTTTCTGTCGTTTCGCTAATTTTTACTTGAGAGGATTGACTTGTTACTTGCTCAAACGCAGCGTCCTCAAAAGCTGGCTTGTCATGCGTACAACCACCTAACAAAAACGCTATCAACCCAATCACAAAAAAATATTTCATTGAAAAGCCACCTACTTTACTTTTTGACGATGCATTCGATTTCAATATCTGCACCTAGAGGCAGTTCATATACTGCAACACACGTTCGAGCTGGATATGGTTTTGAAAAACGCGATTGATAAACAGTATTCATGGCATCAAAATGCTGCATGCTTGTTAAATAAACATTAACCTTTACTACTTGCTCCAAAGACACGTTTGCAGCTTCCATGACATCTTCTAAATAGTCAAAACACTTTTGCGCTTGTGTCGCAATATCATACTTTTCTCCCTGGTAATCTTGGCCATTGTAAGCTGTTTGACCGGAAAAATAAATAAAATCACCGCTATCAACTGCATGTGAGTAAGGGCCTGACGAAGCGATATTTTTTCCTGTATAAATCTTTCTTTTCATAAAAAACTCCTCCCTTTCGATGCTATTCATTTTAGCATAGATTCTCTTTTGTTGCTTTTATTCACTTTTTTCACCCCGTCAGACGTCACTTACTGTTATACTATTTGTAAATAAATGAAAATAGGAGTTAAAAATATGAATGAAAAAGAAAAATCACTTGCTGGACTACTCTATCAACCAGGGGAAAGCGAACTAACTGCCGAACGAGAAATCACTGTTCAAAAGCTTTATGAATTCAATCAGCTGCATCCTTTAGATCGTGCTGCGAAAAAACAAGCCATTCGCCAGATTTTCGGAAATTCTGGCGAAAACTGTACCGTAGAACAACCCTTTTTTTGTACCTATGGCTCAAATATCTCAGTTGGAGACAATTTTTTTCTCAATGTAAACTGCCGCCTAATGGACAGCGGGAAAATTACAATTGGCCATAACGTGATGATTGCACCAAATGTTTCTTTGATTACAGAAGAACATGCGATGGATGTCAAACAGCGATTGGAAGGACTAGAATACACACGCCCAATCACCATTCAAGACAACGTATGGCTTGCCACCGGTGTTTTGGTTTTACCAGGAGTGACAATTGGTGAAAATAGTGTGATTGGTGCTGGCAGTGTTGTAACCAAAGATATTCCTGCTAATTGTTTGGCTGTCGGTAATCCTTGTCGCGTCGTCAAACCAATCAACAACGAACAAAAGCAGTCGACTTAATGAGGGATTCCCTTTTATGACTCATGGGAATGGTTCAAATCCTTTCATCCGATTTCTTTGAGCGGTTTTCGATTAAAAAAAGAGGCGCGGCTTTCGTTAGCCGCAACCTCTATTATTTTTGTTCGAACCTACTTTTTTATTTCTTAAAAATCCCAAATGGTTTCCCCACAGGTAAGAATGTTTGTCCGAAATGGGTATTTAACACGGCCGCGCCACAACCGTAAAATGACACGAGGGCAATTGCTAATTCTGCATATGCAGCCATTTGATGCATTGCGTGTTCCATAATACCAAAAGCCGAACCTGCTAGGCCTAAAAACAGGAAATCGATTAGAACAAAAATTGTGAATAAGACCTTGTGTGTTTCCATTGCACCAATTGTCATAAAGACCGTAAAAATAAAGTAACCGACAAAAGCAAAACCAAGTTGTTTTGGATCCGCATTTACTGCTAAGGTTTCTCCAAAAATGCCATTTTGAATTAACCAAGTGAAGCCCATTGCAAACCAGAAAAAGCCATATGCGCCAAAAGCGGTCGCGCCAAAAGTATTGTTATGCTTAAAATCGTAAACAGCTGCCATTAACTGAGCAGATGCCCCCAAAAAAATGGCCCAAGGTAAAACCAATGACACATCTGAAGTCAACCCTAACTTTTGTGAAGATGCGACTAAGGTCACCATTGCGAGTCCAAACAGACCTAGTGCAGACGGATCTGCGACGATTACTTTAACTTTTGTTTCTTTCATAATACCAACTACTCCCCATATCCAATCTTGATATTTTATATAACAAGATTTTTTTATTATAATTAATCGTAAGAAAAAAGCTTTTCTTACGAGTGATTATCACAATTAAAATGATTTTGTCCAATGATACAGACAAATTATCATAACATGATCGATGAAAAAAAGAAAGTTTTCCTGAATAAACTATTATTTTCAGAAAATAGTTGTTTCGAATCTTTATTAATAAGTCATGCTTCCATAAAGGAGATTATAAAAGAGAATCTCCCCTATTGAATCAAAATGATTTTGCATGAGATAAGTATGATAGAATGAACATTGTAAGGAAAGCAAAGCTTGAAAAATAATTTTACCACTTTCGTTTATCTAAAACAGAGAAAAAGATACACTTAAATAAAGATTCTTGTTCTAAAAATTTCAAGAAAACCTTCAATGGTGTTTTTTGTAAATGTGTCCTCGTCGTTTCTTTATTGGTTAGCTTAAAGTAGTAGTGATTTCAATCTCTTAATTCACGAATCTACAAAAGTGGAATAAAACGGCTCAATAATAAATCATGTTTGAATAATTCGGCAATCCATCCCAAAGTACTACTTAGAAGTCTGTGACGTATGCACTTACTCACTTGCCCGTGATTTGTAGTGTGAGCGGTTGTTTCTTAATTAGAATATAAGATAAAAAAAGGTTCAAAGTATAACAATCATTTTCATGACGTGTTGTACCTTGAGCGAAGCGAAAGGAATATATTATAAAAATGAAAAAACAAATTTTTACCCTATTTGGCTTCTTTTTATTAGCTGGTTGTTCCAGTAATCCTCAAAATAGTCAAATTGACCCAGTAAATCCTTCAGAAGTCAAAACAAACGAAGGTCTTGTAATTACTCATGATACACAATCTACAGTAGAAACGAACACTGTTGCTGAAAGCGAAGAAAATTTCGAAGCTCAACAAACCTCAAATAGCCAGGGAACAAAGCAGATTTCTGTCAATAATGAACATCTAAAAAACTTCGTGGAATTTGATATTTTAGTACAAGAATTAGACTTAGAACACTATGAAGGTGTTATCAAATCCGACAATAGAGGAACCCGTACGATTCTTTTTCAAACTGCTGATGGAAAAAAAGAATACAAAAGTATTTTTATTAAAAATACCAACCGGCTAAAAATTGTTCATTTTAATGATGAAGAGAATTTACTATATAACAAAATCATTTCTTGAACCTCTCACGACTAAAGTCACGAGATTCTTGGGAATAGAGCGTACTTGCAAGTGTATTTCTTTACTCACAGCGGTTTCTCTTATTTACCAAGCGATCCCCGTAGCTCCTATGGTTCTTGATTTCATCTAAGCGAATGATTGTATTCTTAGACCTTCCGCCAAAATGTTGATACTCGCGTTGATATCTCAGTCACGATGGGTATGACAAATCGGCACGTCCATTCTCGAATTTCGAAAGTGGACGTGTCCGATTTATGTCCACAATTCGAACAGATTTGACTAGATAGAAACCATTAATTCACTTTGATGATTTCCCGACCGTCCCAGTCAACTTTGTCACTAGTGGTGCAAAGAATTTTTCACACTAAAAATTGCGATTATTACTATCCAGACGTAAAAAAGTCCTTTATACTGAATCAAGGATGATTTATCCAAGACCAATAAAAAGGACTAACCTATGGATAAGCATAACAAAAAACAACTTTTCAGAAATGGTTTTCTACGATAAATTTCAACGAATTGTCTAAAAAATCCCAAAATGCCATTAAATATTTTGATTATTACCAAAAAAAGAAAAAAAGGTTATTTTGAAACGACACTCAAGATTCTCTTACACGCTGCCTACGAAGAATTACCTAGTTATAGTGAAATCACTCCTGCCTCTATCGATAAACATTGGTGTCAAGAAGTTGGGATTGACTCCCTCCCACACCACTCTTTGTCTTGTCTAGGTACAGAAATGAAGATGGAGGTCTTGATGGAAATCTTTTTGAATCTCGTAAAAAGATTACTGAGTTTCAATCCAGTAAAAATAAATGCCTGCTTTCTTATTTTCTAACTTTCCGCCATTAGACTCAATTACTTTTTTAGAAGCCATATTATTCTCATAGCAAGTTAATAAAACTTGCTTGATACCTTTTTCTTTCGATTCTTGGATTAATTTTTCCAGCAGTATTTTTGCATATCCTTTTCCTCTTTCTGTCGGACGAATGACGTACCCAATGTGACCGCCACGCTGTAACAAATGTTGATTTAAGTAATGTCGTAATTTGCCATAGCCCACGGGTTTTCCGTCTATATATAGCCAGTAAATCGTTTGTGGAACAAATTTCGGTTCCAAATTTATCCCTTCCGACATGTCAGCATTTTCAAGTACATTTATTTGAAATGTAAAAAAGTCATCTGAGTACAAACTATTTGTAAAGCCATTTTCTCCTCTTCCAATTTCATGGACCATTTCAAATACAAAGCAAGTAGACACAAGCCTTACTAAGAAGGATTCGTTAATTTCTTTGAAAGTCTCACTCAATTACTCGATTATCCGCTAAAACTTCTGGTTGATATTGCATGCTTTCTTGTTCCGTAATCTCTCGAATCACCTTACAGGGATTCCCTGCTGCAAAGTGATTACTTGGAATATCCTTCACTACAACACTACCTGCTCCAATCACACAATTATCGCCAATCGTTACGCCAGGACAAATCACAACATTCGCTCCTAACCAACAGTCATTCCCAATGGTTACTGGTTTGGCATAACACATATGTTTCGCTACTCCGTCTTTATCCATCATGCTCCGACGCTCATTAGGCAGCATGGGGTGCACTGGCGTGACAATCGTTACATTTGGACCGAAACTACAGTAATCACCAATCGTCACCCTTGCATCGTCTTGAATGGTTAAATTGAAATTACCAAAGAAATGCTTGCCAATTTTTGTATGCTGTCCATAGTGGATATAGATTGGCCCTTGTAGAAAGCTATTTTTTCCTACTTCATCAAAGATAGCTGAAACAATTTCTTTTCTTTTTTCTTCTTCATCCTCAAAAGTAGCATTGTATTCAGTGCATAAGTTATGGGTTTTCAGCTTAATCTTTCTTAATTCTGGATCTCCTGGGGCAAAAAGAATGCCTTTAAAGATTTTTTCTTCTTCGCTCATTTCATGTTTCCCTCCTTTTTTATTTTGTTAAAACGCTATCAAACAAGCAAGTCAAAAAAAAGCCACTTTCTTCAATCTTCCCGAAAGCATTCACTAAATTTTGAAAGAGAGATTTTTCAATTCCAAATCGAGTGTCCCAAACGGTCCTTTAATCGAAAGTGAACTTGTCTTTTTTCAGATTTCAACCTTACGCTAAATCATTAAAAAATGAACCCAATCAGGATATAAAATATCTTGTCCAATCATAGAACTAACTATCTTGAGCATTCATTTTTTTACTTTTGTGCAATGTATGCTGTATTCCCCATTCGTTCATCGCTTCTAAAATGGGTTCTAAACTCTTTCCATATTCAGTAATCGAATATTCAACTTTCGGGGGTACTTGAGGATAAACCACACGTTCGATAATATCTTCTTCTTCTAGCTCTCGCAATTGTTTCGTTAGCATTTTTTGAGTAATATTTGGCATACTTCGCTTAAGTTCACTAAAGCGTTTCGTGCCTTCTTTCAGTAATTTTAACAAAATGATTGGTTTCCATTTTCCAACTAAAATACCCAAAGCATCCTCAACACGACAATATTCCGTTACTTTATTCATGATCATTCCCCTTAGTATCTTTTTGTATACTATACCACTTTAAAGTGCGTACTTCCATTAACTATTACTTCGATTATAATATATTCATATTTGAATGAAACAAAGGCGTTTTTAATTCATTTAGATAGTTGACAAGATTTCTATAGAAGTCTACAACGAATACAGCTTATAGAGGTGAAAAAACAATGGAAAAATATAGGATTAATCAAAGTAAAGGAATGGAATTTGGGATGTACACTCTAGGGGATCATTTCCCTAATCCCCATACAAAAGAGCAGGTTTCAGCAGGACAACGAGTACGAGAAATTATTGAATATGCAAAACTTGCGGAACAGGCGGGACTTGACTTTTTCAGCGTTGGAGAAAGCCATCAAGAATATTTTGTTTCGCAAGCACATGGCATTATTCTTGCAGCGATTGCTCAGGCAACAGAAAAGATTAAAATCGGCAGTTCCGCTACGATTATTAGCACTTCTGATCCTGTACGTGTCTATGAAGATTTTGCAACAATCGACTTAATTTCAGGGGGAAGAACTGAAATTATTGCAGGTCGTGCTTCTAGGGTGGGGCTTTATGAGTTATTGGGTTATAACCTTCGCGACTACGAAGCTTTGTTTGAAGAGAAATTTGATCTATTATTACAAATAAATCAAGAAAAAATAATTAATTGGGAAGGAGAATTTCGTGCTTCTTTAAAGAATGCAGAAATCCTTCCACGTCCTACAAATGGAAGCTTGCCAATTTGGCGTGCGGTAGGCGGTCACCCTGCTAGTGCAATTAAAGCGGGGTACGCAGGTGTTCCAATGATTCTTTCCATGTTAGGTGGTCCGGCTACAATATTCAAACAGACGATCGAAGCTTATCGAAATGCTGCACAAGCCAAAGGATTTGATCCTGCGAGTTTGCCAGTTGGAACGACCGGCCTCTTTTATGCAGGAGAAACATCACAACAAGCATTGAAAGAGATGTATCCTCATATTAACGAAGGCATGAAAAAAGCCAATGGCCAAGGGTTTCCAAAACAGCTTTTTGCACAATCAACAGATCCACACAATGTGATGAATATCGGAAGCCCTCAACAAATTATTGAAAAAATTCTGTATCAACACGAACAATTTGGTCACCAACGTTACATGGCACAAATTGATTTTGGTGGTGTTCCTTTTAATAAAGTAATGAGAAACATTGAACTCATCGGCACAGAAATTTTACCAGCTGTCAAAAAATACACGGCAAACAAAGAGGAGAGTGTAAAATGAAAATTGTAGGACTTTCCGGCTCAAATGTTGGGACAAAAACGAGAATTGCCATGGATTACGCACTTAACTTATTTCAAGAGAAATACCCAGATTTTGAAGTTCGATTAATTGATTTGGCCGAATATGATATCCAGTTTAGCGATGGCCGGAACTACTTAGAATATAGAGGTGATACGCAACATGTTACTCAAACTTTGATGGAAGCAGATGCAATAATTATCGGATCACCCGTTTTTCAAGCTTCAATTCCGGCTGCGCTGAAAAATGTCTTTGACCTCCTTCCTATTCATGCCTTTCGTGATAAGGTTATCGGTATGTTCATGACTGCCGGTTCTCCAAAACATTACCTAATCGCTGAACAACAATTAAGACCCATTTTACTTTACATGAAGGCACAGGTTGTTCCATCTTACGTTTTTATTGAAGAAAAAGATTTTTATAAAAAAGAAATTACCAATGTTGATGTTTTATCACGAATGGAACGTCTAGTGGAGGACACGGTTTTATTAACAAAAACCTATGCTAACCTGCGGGCAGAAGCTGAAGAAGCATATGATTTCTAGCAAAAAAATAAATGGCTCTATCATTTATGGGACTGATGATTCAGAAATGGATCAATCAGGCCCTTTTTTTGTTTTTAATGAAAAAAAACATACCGTTCCCTAGTATGATTGATTCACTACACCAAACCAATTGGAGGGAACGATATGTCTATATCTCGTGATAGCAAAAAAATGCTCGCAATGATAGATAGAAATCTTCAAACTTCAAAAGTAGATTACGAAAAATAGAAAAACTTGATTCATTAAACAACGAGTTTCCCTAAACTAAGGGGTAGCAAGGCTACAATTTGAACACTTCTTATGAATCGCTATCGTCGAATACAAATACCCTTCGTCCGATGATTTCATTTCCAGCTTTTACTGTCTTGCTTGGTACAACTTTGCTTGATGCATTAACAATCTATTTTTGGGGAGTCTCGCAACCACTTCCGCACTACAGCTCGCATCGACAAATACAAAACTCGCTTCATCGCCGACAACCGGCCACACCTGTTTTCCTTTATCATCAAGCGGTGTCAGGCCTTGTGTAACCAAGCTCAAACTTTCCCGCAAGGAACGTTCGCTCGATTTCCCGGTATAAACACAGTAATTGTATAGTTTTTCTAAAAGATCTCCTGAAACATAAGGACTCCAAGAATCAAAGAAACCATCGCAACCTAATGACACGTTCACACCTTCTTCTCTCATAATGTCAATTGGAATGAGTTGAGAATGAATGGCAATAGGAATCGTAGACATGATTTCTACCTTGTGTGCACGTAGTTTTTTAGCAAATTGCTTTTGCATCGGAGGCGCCAATTTACTTAAACCAAAGGCATGACTAAAAGCAGTCTTCCCTTTATAATTTTGTTCTTTCACCATCTCCAACCATTTATCCATCGTATAAAAGCCGACTTGTCCACGGTCATGCAAGTGGAAATCAACATCCACACCATACTCTTTCGCTAAATCCATCGTCATTTGTAAGGACTGATTGATTTCTTGATCAATACCTGCTGGATCAAGCGCCCCTAAGATTGTTGCACCCGATTCTAGCGCCTGTCTCAATAAATCCGGCATTTCTGCATGAGCCAACAAACCATGTTGTGGAAAGGCTACAATGTCATAAGTCAGATCATCCTTATACGCCTCAAGTGCTTTTTTTACCCCTTCTAAATTTTTCAATTTAATAAAGGGATCAATATTGACATGTGTTCGAATATGGTTCACGCCGTGTTTCAAATGCAATTCAATCATCGCAGAGGCTCTTTGCTCGACGGTTTCAGCCAGTTCTTCTAATTCAGCAGCTTCTAAATCGAGTCGTTCGGATAAACTTTTTACCGGACGACAAGCTCGCCATCCTAAAGACAGATAGGTTTTGTCCAAATGGTTATGCATTTCTTTAAAAGGAGGAAGTGCTAGCTTTCCTTCCATGTCGATTGCATCTTCATCCATTATGTTTTCAGAGATAGGAAGAATCGATTGAATGCCTTCTTTTGCCACTTGAATATGAAACAAATCGGTTTGGGTTTGAATACTACCATCGTCAGCTACGACTTCACCAGTCTCCAATCGGACGTTTCGTAACCACGTACTCATCGAAATTCCCCCCTTACTTCTATTTCTTCTTCATGAATAATGTTTCCTTTTGCAATCACCATTGAAATCGGGCATTGTCTAGCGATCAAATGGGCAGAACTAACTGCATCCACAAGTAAGGCATTTGCGGTATCCCCATTTTTTGGCCATTGCGGGTCACCATTACCATCCAAGGGTGTTATCCCACCTGTCGCATATTTTAAGGATTGTCCAATATGCCATTCATCAATGTAACCAAAACGCTGAATAAATTGATTTAATTTTTGAATGGTATCTCCACTTCCAAAAGGAGACCAATGATCCATTAAACTATCATGCCCAAAAGAAACGTCTACGCCACGATCATAAAGATCCTTCACCGGAATGGTAATGGGGTCTGCACCTATCGGAACCGAGGTTGTCACTTTCAGCCCTTTTTCAGCCGCCTGATTGATTAACTCATCAAGTGCTTGCTGGGGTAAATCGGCAAAGGCAAAAGCATGACTGATAGTAACCTCCTTGTCAAAGGCTCGTTGTTCCATTTCATTTAGAATTTGTCGAATCGAGAATTCGCCTAGTGTGTTGCGTTCATGTAGATGAATATCGATTCCTAGACCATACTTTTCAGCTAATTGAAAGGTTGTTTTTAACACTTCTCCACTGTTGCCATCAATCGAAGCCGGATCCACTCCTCCAATATGCGTAGCCCCCATCTGTAAGGCCTCCTCAAGAACGATTAAGAAATCTGGGCCATTACGTAAAATACCATGCTGTGGAAATGCAACAATTTCATAGGTTATTTGATCTTTATACTGTTCCAAAACACGCTGGATCATTTCCATATGTTTTGTTTTAATTTGTGGATCCACGTTTATATGTGTTCGAATATGGGTATGCCCATGTTTCATATAATGTTGAACCATTGTATGCGCACGCTCTTCCGCTACATCCAGTTGTTTAGGTAATAGCGTGGCTTCCTCTTTTAGACGCGTAAAAATTCCTTCTGTTGCTGGAATGGGTGCTTTCCATTCACCGCCAAAATATGTTTTATCGATATGGGTATGCATCTCCTTCAATGAAGGAACAAGTAGTTGTTTCTTGGCATCGACTACTTTTGCATGCTTTGCTTCAATCGTTGGAGCAATTTCAACAAACTTGCCATTTTCAATTAAAAGATCAACAATTTCTGTTTCAGTCGCGGTAACAAAAGACTCCTCGTAGATATAACTTGTTTCTAAACGTACATTCTTTAATAATAACGTCAAAAAGAATCTCTCCCTTAGCAATTTTTTCAAAACTCTAAGCACTCTGCCTAAGTGGCAAACTTCTACAAGCGGATTCAAGACAGGTGTCTGTGGATAATCTGTATTTACCGACAGATTGTGATCGCTATCTGTCAAAAATGATTACCAAGACGAGACCGAAAAGAAAGCCTAAATTTACTTGCCATCTTAAAACAAAGGCTTCTAGCAAAGGACCCAGGTATGGAATGGAAGAAAGCATCGAATCCATTGATAAAAGTCCATCCCTTGTCCCCTACTATGTTCAAACACTCTTTTACGGTGTGCCCGTCGAGTCGTGACTTAGATGAAATTTTTATTTATTGATAAATTGCCGAATTTCTTCTTCAGGCATCGCTGAATGACACTTGACCTTGACGACTCCTTCATTTGTATAGAGAAGTCCTGGAACTGTTGGAATTTGATATTTCATTCGAAAATCGCTGATATTCTGATCGTCGGCAATATTTGAACTTTCAATATAATAAATGTCCGTCTGTGTCTGATCAGCGACCACTTTCAATTTTTGCACAAACATACGACAAAATGAACATGTCGGTCTTCCGATATAAATCACTGCTTCTTGCTTTTCCTTTATCATTTCCTCTGCTTTTTTACTGTCAATTATTGTAAAATTCGCGGTATTTTCTTCGTATGTCAATGGCATGTCTCTTTTCTCCTAACTTGTATGTTAATTCTTTAAATAATTTTTTAAAGTTCGATTTCCAAATAAATCGGGGTGTGGTCCTGTCTTGTTCCGGAATCAATCATCTCGGATTTTTGAATTTTGTCTTTTACTCGCTCACTCACGAGCCAATAATCAATTCTCCAACCAGAATTATTTATTTTGCTTGTTTTTGCCCTTTGTGCCCACCAAGTATAAAGTCCAACAACTTCACCATGAATATAACGAAAACTATCAATAAATCCTTCATTTAAAAGGAAAGAAAATCCTTGGCGTTCTTCATCGGTAAAACCAGCTGATTGACGGTTACCGTTGGGATTTGCTAAGTCAATTTCTTTATGAGCCACATTAAAATCACCAGTGGCTAGAACAATTTTCTCTTGATCCAGTCCTTTTAAATAAGACCTATATTTTTCATCCCATATTTGTCGATCCCCTAACCTTACCAGTTGATCCCCAGCGTTTGGTGTATAAACTTGTGTCACATAAAAGTCTTCAAATTCCAAGGTAATCATCCGGCCTTCATCGTCCATCGTTCCAGGTGCACCGATTTTAGGATAGGTAATTTGGGGGCTTAGATGATTTTTATAAAGAAACATTGTCCCCGCATAACCCTTTCGCGCAGGTTCAACAGAGGATCGCCAAATAATTTCATAAGACGGGAAATATTCCTCTAATAATTGCAAATGCTTTTTACTTGGCCCACCTTGTGGTAGCTTTGTTTCTTGAATGGCAATGACATCTGCATCATATTTAACGATTGTTTGTAAAACTTCTCGTGACAACTGCGCACGACTTGAATCACTGGTTAATGCTGCATTGATTGAATCTATATTCCACGAAATTAACTTCATTCTTTTATGACTCCTTTTTTATTTTCTTGATACCAAACCCGGCAAATCAAAATCTTTAGCGATACATTTTCTAGCAATTTGCTTGGTTTTACTCGGGGGAAAGGGCGCATTTTTCTCAGAGTAATACTCAATGTTCACGACCTTTGCCACAGCAAGGTGATTCGCCTTGTCAGTAGAAACCAAGACAATCCATCGACTTCAATCTTTTCATCGCCTGTTAAATAATGATAATACGTTTTATGTCCCTCGTCAAAAGAACAATTCCATAAATGGCTTTACCTCTCCATTTTTTTATTAAACAAGCTTTGATAAATTAAGCGAGAGAATTGTTCTTCATTTTCATAATGGCACAGAAATCTTATCATTTATTCAGTAGTTTAGTGCTTTTTTTAAAGGCAACATTCCAATTTGAGTGTTAGCCGCCTGCTTTTTATTTATCTCGTTTCATTTTACAATGAGTAAAACACGTATAAGAAGAATACATCAACTCCTCAAGAGACAAAAAACCGGCAGAGTCTTCTCTACCGATTTTTTGGATTCTTCAAAACGGGTTTCGATTGATGAGGGGATACGTGGATTAGATCCTTTCCAACAACGTCACACTCTCCACATGATGTGTCTGCGGGAATAAATCGACTGGTTGAACCACTTTCGCTGCATAGCCTTGTTCTGCAAACAATACTAAATCACGAGCCATCGTTGCTGGGTTACATGAAATATAAACGACTTTCTTTGGTTTCATTTCACATACCGCTTCAATAAAGGGTGCTTCTAATCCTTTACGTGGTGGGTCAACAAAGACGACATCGGCTTCAATTTCTGCTTTTTCCCATTGTTTCATTGTTTTTTCTGCATTTCCAACGAGGTAAGTGGCGTTTTCAATGTGATTGATTTCGGCATTTTTTTGTGCATCTTCAACGGCTTCTTCAATAATTTCCATGCCGTAAACGTGACGCACTTGATTCGCAATACTTAAACCAATCGTACCAATTCCAGCGTAAGCGTCAATGACGACGTCTGTTGGTTGTAGGTCTGCCAGTTCAAATGCCTTTTTATAAAGCGCTTCTGCTTGGACTGTATTGACTTGGTAGAATGATTTAGCGGAAATTCGATAGGTATTGCCTAATAATTGATCCTCAATATAGCTTTTACCAAATAATACTTTTTCTCGCGCGCCTAGGATGACATTGGTTTTTTCCTCATTGATATTTTGAATGACAGAAACTACTTCTGGAATTTCTTCTTTAATAATCGCTGCAATTTCTTCTCCTTTAAAGAATTTCGCACGGCGAGTAACTAAAACAACCATCATTTCATGGCTGTAATGGCCGCGACGAATAATGATGTGGCGTAAGAAGCCTTCATTAAACTCTTCATTGTAAGCAGTAATATTAAAGCGTGCCAGAATTTCTCGAACTTTAATAATTGCTTCGTCGATTGCTTTTTCTTGGATATAAAAATCTTCAATTGGAATCATATCATGGCTATTTTTGCGATAAAAACCTGTCACTAATTTTCCTTCTTTTTTGCGAACAGGGATTTGTGCTTTGTTACGGTAGGCAAGCGGATTTTCCATACCAATTGTTGGTAAAACCTCTACTTCTGGCATTTTTGCGATTTTCGTCATGACTTTTGTCACTTGTTCTTGCTTGAAAAGTAATTGCTTATCGTATGCAAGGTGACTTAACGGAGCGATACCCGTTCGTAGCAAATCAGCATTCGTTGTTGCTTGACGGTCTGGACTTTCTTGTAGGATTTCAACAATCCGGGCATAACCAAAACGTTTACCGACTTTCATGACTTTTACTTTTGCTGTTTCGCCAGGTAAGGCATTTTCGATAAACAATGGATAATGGTCTACTTTTGCGACACCTAAACCTTCGTGAGACAAGTCAATGATTGCGACTTCCAATATTTGGTTCTTTTTTAAATTAATGGTATTCATTCTTTTTTCTCCTCATTCGCTTTTTAGCGAGTTACTTCTTCTATTCTAAAAAACATTCGATTAAAAGGCAACAAGAAAGGAAATACGAGAGAAAACAAAAGTGTTTCTTTCCTATTTCCTTCCTCAACTATTCTTCTAATTCTTTCTCGTAGTCGCTGCCTTGCAGGCGTTCAACTTCTTCAAGGAAATCCTTGCTAACTTCGTCGTAGTCACCTAAAACAGCCTCATTCGGGATGGCATCGAGATCACCATAAAATTCAATGTGGTGATGCAAATTTTCAAAAGTCATGGGCGCATCACCACCATATTCTCCATCTAAATTAATCATCAAGCGTTTTTCTGGATCTGTAAGATTCACTTCTAACTTCGATGTCTTTGTATAGATAATTCGTCGGTCGTTGACGTGTTTGCCACCGTTAATCATTAAGCCAACCAAGTGTAAAATTTCAAAAACATTGGCTGTTTTTACAATGATTAATGAGAATTTTCCATCATCAAGCTTCGCATCGGGGACAATTTGTTCAAAACCGCCAACGGAATTCGTTAAGCCTAAGAAAAACATGGAAGCATCGCCATCATAGACACCTTCATCGTATTTTAAATGCATATGAATCGGTTTGATGCGTGGCAATAATTCCGCGCCTTTCGCTAAATAAGCTAAATAGCCAAAAACACTTTTTAATTCTGAAGGCACATCATAAGTTAATTCCGTTAAATGGCCACCTGCGGCAATATTAATAAAATAGGAAGCGTCCGCTTTTCCGATGTCCATTTTAATGGTTTGGTTTTTAAGAATCACTGCTGCCGCTGCCCGAATGTTGTCTCGCGGAATTTTTAGGGCACGAGCATAATCGTTCGTTGTTCCACCAGGGATAATTGCCATTTTGGGGCGGTTGGCTAGCGGTGCAATGCCGTTAACCACCTCATTAATCGTACCATCGCCTCCAGCTGCAACGACTAAATCATACCCCGCTTCTGCCGCTCGTCTTGCTTCGTTCTTCGCTGAATCTTCTTCAGCTGTCGTTGCAAAGGCGCTTGCTTCAAAACCTGCCTCCTCTAGAACATCGAGAATATCCGCTAAATTTTTCTTCATCAATTCTTTTCCAGAGACTGGATTATAAATCACACGCGCTTTTTTCATGTTGCACCTCTTAACGTTTTGCTAACTCTTCTTGCAATAATTTATTAACAATTCCAGGGTTTGCCTGCCCTTTCGTCGCTTTCATGATTTGTCCGACTAGGAAGCCTACTGCACGATCTTTCCCGTTTTTAAAGTCATCAATGGATTGTTGATTATTATCTAAAACCTCATTAATCATTGGTAATAGTTGACTTGGATCTGATAATTGAATCAAACCTTTTTCCTTCACAACTTGCTTGGCATCGCCACCGTTTATAATTAACTCACGGAAAACTTTCTTCGCAATTTTCGAACTAATCGTACCATCTTCAATTAATGATAGCATACCTGCTAGGTTCTCAGGGGTTAGTTTTGTGTCGTGTAATTCGATTTTTTCACTATTTAAATAGGCAGATACTTCACCCATTAACCAGTTCGATGCTTGTTTCACATCGCCACCTGCTTGGATGGTTGCTTCAAAGAAGTCGGACATTTCACGAGTAAGAGTTAGTACCATCGCATCATACTCTGGTAATTCTAGTTCTTTAATGTAACGCTCGCGACGTGCTTGTGGCATTTCCGGTAAGCTTTGACGAACACGTTCAACCCATTCATCGCTAATATCAAAGCGTGGCACATCTGGTTCTGGGAAGAGACGGTAATCTGCTGATCCTTCTTTCACACGCATTAAACTCGTTGAATTTGTTGCTTCTTCAAAACGACGCGTTTCTTGTTGAATTTCGCCACCTGCTAATAAAATTTTCGCTTGACGCTTTTCTTCAAAGATTAAACCTCGTCGCACAAAATTTAACGAGTTCAAGTTTTTGATTTCTGCCTTTGTACCAAAAGCTTCTTGCCCGTATGGACGTAAAGAAACGTTCGCATCACAACGCATCGAACCTTCTTCCATCCGCACATCAGATACGCCTGTAAACTGAATGATTGCACGTAAAGCTTCTAAAAAGGCATAGGCTTCGTCCGGTGAACGCATATCTGCTTCCGTTACGATTTCGATCAGTGGTGTTCCTTGACGGTTTAAGTCAACATGAGAATACCCATCTTTTCCGTGTAAGTTTTTCCCTGCGTCTTCTTCTAAATGGACGCGTTCAATCCGGATAATTTTCTTTTTCCCTTCCACTTCAATTTCAATCCAACCATCGTGCCCAATTGGTTTGTCATCTTGTGAAATTTGATAGGCTTTTGGATTATCTGGATAGAAGTAATTTTTACGGTCGAAGTGGGTATCTTGTGAAATTTGGCAATTTAAAGCTAAAGCCGCCCTCATTCCATATTCGAGCGCTTGTTTATTCATAACTGGTAAAACACCAGGGTAACCCCAGTCAATTACATGCGTATTGCTATTTGGTTCTGCGCCAAAGTGAGCCGGCGCTGGCGAGAAAATTTTTGAGTTTGTTTTTAATTCTACGTGGACTTCTAGCCCAATGACTGTTTCGAAGTTCATTATTTATCTCCTCCTAGAATCACTGGTTTTTTCGTATGAAAATCCGTCGCTTGTTCAAAGGCAAAGGCCGCTTGATACATGGTTTGCTCGTCAAAGTGCTTCCCAATAATTTGTAAGCCGATTGGCAATCCTTCTGAGAAACCTGCAGGAATGGACATACCTGGTAAGCCTGCTAAATTCACAGGGACGGTTAAAATATCACTTAAGTACATTGCCAGTGGATCTTCATCATTTGCACCGAAAGCATAAGCAACGTTTGGTGCAGATGGACCGATAATTAGATCAAAATCATCAAATACTCGATCAAAGTCTTGTTTAATCAATGTCCGAACTTGCCCTGCTTTTTTAAAGTGAGCATCATAGTACCCAGAACTTAAGGAGAAATTCCCTAACATAATCCGACGTTTGACTTCCGCACCAAAACCTTCACTACGCGAGTTCACATACACATCTTCCAAGGTTTGCACATTTTCTGAACGGTAGCCAAAACGAATCCCATCAAAACGTTGCAAGTTCGTTGCTGCTTCTGATGAGGCAATAATATAGTAGGCTGCGACTCCATATTTTGAATGCGGTAAACTTACTTCTTCAACAGTTGCTCCCAGTTGACGGAAAGTCTCTGCTGCTTTTAAAATCGCTGCTTTGATTTCTGGTTGGATGCCTTCACCTAAATATTCTTTTGGTAAAGCAATCTTCATGCCTTTGATTTCTCCTGTTAATTTTTCAGTGAAATCGGGAATCGAACGCCCCGCCGAAGTGCCATCTTTTGCATCGTAGCCACTAATTGCATTTAAGGCATAGGCGTTGTCTTCTACGTTACGTGTTAAGGGACCAATTTGGTCTAAAGAAGATGCAAAGGCAATTAAGCCATAGCGTGAAACACGTCCATAAGTTGGTTTCATCCCAACAATCCCATTGAATGCTGCTGGTTGACGAATGGAGCCTCCTGTATCGGTTCCTAGTGAAACAGGGATTTGACCCGCTGCAACTGCGGCTGCTGACCCACCTGATGACCCTCCTGGAACTTTGGTTTGATCCCAAGCGTTTTTCGTTTTCTTAAAATAAGAAGTTTCTGAACTACCACCCATCGCGAATTCATCCATGTTTAATTTTCCAACTGGAATCATGTCTGACTGGTAAATTTTCTCCATCACGGTTGCGTCGTAAATTGGATTGAAGTTATAAAGCATTTTTGAAGCTGCTGTTGTTAAAAGGTCTTTTGTCACGATGTTGTCTTTAATCCCAATTGGAATGCCTGCCAAGACATTGTTTTCAGTAATCCCTTTTAAATCAATTGCTTTTGCTAATTCAAGTGCTTTTTCTTCATTTAATGTAATAAACGATGCGACTTGTGGTTCGGTTTCTTTCACTCGGTCAAAAGTAGCACGTGTTAAATCTGTTACGGTGATTTCTTTTGATACTAGTAAATCATGTAATTCAACTAAACTTTTATCGTATAATTTTGTCATTAGGCTCCGGCCTCCCCATTATCCATAATTGCCGGTACTTTAATGAAGCCATCTTCTGATTCCGGTACATTTTTCATTAATTCTTCTCGATCCCAACCTTCAGTTGGTACATCCTCACGCATGACATTGATCAAATCGGTTACGTTTGAGGTGAAGGGTACACCTTCTGTATCTACTTCTTCTAATGTTTCAACCATATCAATGATATGACCTAACTGGACAGTAAATTCCTGTAGTTCATCGTCATTAAATGACAATTTTGATAGGTTAGCGACATGTTTTACTTGTTCTGCACTAATTGTCAATATTATCCCCCTCTTATCATTTCATGCATCTTTGCATTTTCTTTTCACCACATTGTATCATTTTATCCCTCATCTTGAAACGTTTATCCCATTTTTTTCAGTAGTTTCGTGTTTTTTTCAAGAAAAGAATTGTTTCCTTCATGCTTTGATCGCTCTTTCAATGAACAAATCAATTACTGAAAAAACAACCTTTAAGTTTTGACAGACATCGCTGCACCTAAAGGCTGTTCCAATTTTTTAGTTAAAAAGATGGGAAGTCACCGTATCTTCTTTAAGCAAAATCAAAGATTGAGGCATCCCCAGGGCATGAATTTCAACAGAAACATCTGCGCCAAGTCCTTTAAATAAAACTTCGACTTGTTTGCCGACATATTGCGTGTAACTTGCAATTTCGGATTGACTAAAATACTTCGAATCAATCTTAATCGTAAAATCAATCAATTGTTCATCGACAAAAAGTGCTTGCCCTGTTACCCCAACTAGATCGGGGAAAGCGGTTTGAATCGCACTTTTAAAAGTTAAGAAAGGTTGATTGATGCCTTTTTCCGTCGCTAAATTTTGCACGTTTTCAGAGACAGGAAGTAAAAGCGTCACTTCCCTAACTTCTTCATATTCCGCAATGGATTGCTCCCCTTTTTGACTAACGGCGGTATAAATATATTTTCCACCAAGTAATTGATTGGCGGGTGCTTGTTCGTAAATATTCACTTGAATCGGTAATCTCTCATAACCTGGTTGTTTCCGAATCCGAGTCAAGCTACTGTTCACCGTTTTATGGACTTGCTTCATCATCGCTTCTCTGGAAATTTCCTGCTTGCTTCCTTCTTGTTCAAAATGACGAGTGAAGGCAAACCCTAGACTTACTCCTGCCAAAGTCTGACCGTCTTCTTCCATCAATTCATAGGCCAAAAACTGTTGGAAAATTAGTGGTGTTTGTTCATCTTCTGCGTTTAAGCCTTGTGGGTTGTCCTCTGACTCTCGTCCTAACCAAGACTTCATCGTCACTTCATCGACAACTTGGCCTTCTCGGAAATAATATTCATCCGCCGAAAATTGTTCGTGAGCGAAGCGTAAGAGTCCCTTTTCAAAATTCTTTTGATTATAGCCACTTTGCAGGCCGCTCGCCGTTAAACCATGAACGGGATTTTTTTGATAGGTGCCATCTTCTAGCATACTCTGATAAATCGTGCGATCAATTCGTCCCGTTGTCACGGTTTGATTAGCCAGTTGTTCTTCTCTTACGGGCTTCATTTCTTTTTCGAGATTGCCACAACTTGTCAAAATGAAGAAAGCCAAACTTAATGGCAAGAGTTTAAATGGTCGCTTCATTGGCTTCCTCCTTCTCAAAGGCAGTGACTAAGTCCGCTTCTGTCCAAATCTCAATCCCGAGCGTTTGAGCCTTTGTTAGTTTACTTCCGGCATCCGTTCCGGCGATCACCAAGTCCGTTTTTTTTGAGACACTTCCAACCAGTTTTCCACCAAGATCTTCAATTTTCCCCTTTGCCTCTTCTCGAGTGAAATGAGCAAGTTTTCCAGTTAAGACAATTCGTTTCTCCTTAAAAACCGACTCAACCGCTGCTAAATCACTAACAGTTTTACCTAAGTAGGCCAAATTGACTTTTGCTGCTTGAAATTCCGCTAACAATTCATGAACTTCACGGTTATCAAAGTAGTTGACGACACTATCGGCAATCACCTCACCGATTGAAAAAATTTGACTGATTTCTTCTTTTGTTGCCTGACTCAAAGTCGGAATATCCCCATAATTTTCAAGCAAGATTTTGGCTGCTTTTGCACCGACGTGACGAATTCCTAAACCAAAAAGTAACTTCTCAGCCGAATTGTCTTTACTTGCTTGAATCGCTTGTAAAAAATTATTGGCTGATTTTTCTTTTACTTTCTCTAGGCTCAAAAAGTCAGCTTCCGTCAACCGATAGAGATCTGCGACGTCTTTTACCAGTCCCTTATCATACAACTGTTCCAAAACTTTCGGTCCTAAGCCATCAATATTCATGGCGTTACGTGACACAAAATGATTGAGGCCTTCTTTCATTTGTGCCGGGCACTTTGGATTAATACAACGCAAAGCAACCTCCTCTTCTAAATGAACGAGTGCGCTATGACAGATTGGGCACTCGGTTGGAATTGGATATACTTCACTTTCTTCCGGGCGTTTGTCAAGCAATACATACGCCACTTCAGGAATAATATCTCCTGCTTTATAAATGACGACATGATCGTGCAAACGAATGTCTTTTGCTTCAATATAATCACGGTTGTGTAAACTCGCTCGACTGACCATAGTTCCAGCTACTTGTACCGGAACCATGACTGCAGTAGGCGTGACTACACCTGTTCGCCCAATGGTCCACTCAATGTCTTCGATAGTCGTTTCAACTTCTTCCGGTGGAAACTTATAGGCAATCGCCCAACGGGGAGCTCGAACGGTAAAACCTAAATCTTCCTGGTCTGAAAATTCATTCACTTTGATGACAACTCCGTCAATTTCATAAGGCAGTTCCATTCTTTTTGCCTGGTATTCTTCAATATATTGCCAAACTTCTTCAATCGATGTACAAAGGCGCGATTCGTGATTGGTTTTAAAGCCTAATTCAGATAATTCTTTTAACGCATCTGCTTGGTTGGTAACATGTAGCATGCCCGCATCAGCGACCGTGTATAAAAAACTACTTAGTTGTCGTTTGGCTGTGATTTTTGAATCCAGCTGCCGCACACTACCTGCAGCTGCATTTCTTGGATTAGCAAAAACATCCAACCCTGCTTCTTCTCGCTCTAAATTTAATTGCAAAAAAGAATCTTTAGGCATAAAACATTCTCCACGAACTTCCATCGAATAGGGTTGATTGAGTTCGAGTGGAATCGAACGAACGGTCTTTAAATTTTCCGTAATATTTTCACCGATTGTTCCGTCGCCTCGGGTCGCCCCTCGAACGAACTTCCCTTCTTCATAGCGTAACGAAATCGATAATCCATCAATTTTTAGTTCACAGATATAACTTGCTGCATGGCCAAGCGCTTTTTTCACGCGTTGATCAAAAGCCACTAAGTCTGCTTCACTAAACGCATCATTTAAACTATACAAGGGAATTTCATGTTGTACCTTTTCAAATCCGGTAGAGACAGTCCCACCTACTCTTTGGGTAGGTGAATCTTGCGCAATTAAGTGCGGGTGGGCAGCCTCTAGGTCAACCAACTCTTGATACTTCCGGTCATAAACAAAATCTTCAACGGTCGGTCGATCTTGGACATAGTATTCATACGCATATTGATTTAATTCTTTCACTAATTGACTTATTCTTACTTGTATTTCTTGCTGATTGGTCACAAAACAACCCCCTTGTCTCTTAAAGTTTTTCAATCGGTGCAAAAGCAGCTAATAAGCGTTTGACGCCTTGCTGCGGAAAAGCAATAAATAATTCACTATCTTTGCCTTCATTAATCATTTTCACAACCGTACCTTGTCCCCATGTTTTATGCAACACTTTATCGCCAATTGCCCATTCTTTAGCTTCTGCACCAGTTGCTTGTTTGTTTGTCCGGCTCGGACGTGGCGCTTGTTGATGAAAGACTGGTTTTAAAACCTGAGCTTGCCCTTGCGGACGACCATATGAATTCGCAGCAGGTCTTGACGTTTGTGCTTGCAATAAAGCCGTATCAATTTCGCTAATAAAACGTGAAGGCGAATTGTATTGGCTACGTCCATAAAGCATCCGTGAAGAGGCATTGGTTAAGTACAATTTTTCCTCTGCCCGTGTAATTCCCACATAGGCCAAGCGACGTTCTTCCTCTAAGTCTTGTTCCTCCGTTAGCGAACGAGAGGACGGAAAGACATTTTCTTCCATCCCAATCAAAAAGACAACTGGAAATTCCAACCCTTTGGCTGCATGCAAAGTCATTAACGTCACTTGGGCACTCTTTTCCTCGTAAGAGTCAATGTCTGATAACAATGCTAAGTCATTCAAGAAGATAATCAAGCGTTCCTCGACTGCTGCACCTGATTCTTCGGCTTCCATTTTAAAGCGTTGGTCAAACTCTTGCGTGACAGTTAAAAACTCCTCTAAGTTTTCAATTCTCGCTTGAGACTCTAAGGTGTTTTGAATTTTCAACTCGTCTAAATAACCACTTTTTTCTAAGACCTGTTCCGTTAATTCTGTTACGGATAAATAAGGAATCATTTTAGTGAAAGCCATCATCATTTCCCCAAAGGCTTTGAGTTCTTTTCCAGCTTTTCCTCCGATATTGGCTAAATCCGCTTCTTTAGCCGCCTCTAATAGCGTCCAATCATGCATCGCTGAAAACTGTTGAAGCTTGGTGAGTGACGTTGGACCTACACCGCGTCTTGGCGTATTGATGATCCGTTCTAAACTAATGGAATCACTTGGATTGGCAATCGCATTTAAGTAGGCCAGCAAGTCTTTAATCTCCTTACGATCATAGAACTTATGCCCACCCACCATCGTATAAGGGATATTGGCCTTTAATAAAACATCTTCAATTGCTCGTGATTGCGCATTTGTCCGATACAAAACTGCAAAATCATTGTAGCTACGGTTTTCATTTTCGATTGCCTGGCCAATTTGGCTGACAATAAATTGACCTTCTTCTCTTTCACTTTGGCCTCGGTAATAAGTAATTTGTTGTCCCGCTTGATTATCCGTCCATAACTTTTTCTCGCGACGATTGCGATTGTTTTGAATCACCTGGTTGGCGGCCTCTAAAATGGTCTTCGTCGAACGATAGTTTTGTTCAAGTAAAATGACTTGGGCATCTGGGTAATCTTTTTCAAAATCTAAAATATTTTGCATGTCTGCTCCACGCCAACCGTAGATGCTTTGGTCCGCGTCCCCTACGACACATAAATTACGAAACCGAGCAGCCAATAAATTAACGAGTGTATATTGTGCATGGTTGGTGTCTTGATACTCATCGACATGAATATAATGAAATTTATTTTGATAATAACTGAGAACTTCTGGCACTTCTTGAAACAGACGAATTGTATTCATAATCAGATCGTCAAAATCCATGCATTCGTTTCGATACAGTTCTCTTTGATAACGAGCATAGCATCTGGCAACAATTTTTTGGTAATAATCTCCTTGTAAGGCTTCATATTTTTCGGGTGTTAAAATTTCGTTTTTGGCATTCGAAATCGTCGATAAAATACTTCTGGCATCATATTTTTTGGGATCAAGATCTAATTCTTTTAACACCCGTTTCATGACTGATAATTGGTCGGAAGAATCTAAAATGGTAAAGTTTTTTGAGTAACCAATATGATCAATGTCTCTTCTTAAAATTCGCACGCACATGGAGTGAAAGGTAGACACCCAAACATCTTCTCCACGACTGCCAAGTAAATCAACAACCCGAGCCTTCATTTCTTTTGCGGCTTTGTTGGTAAAAGTAATCGCCAAGATATTCCATTGGTTGACCATTTTTTCTTCAATTAAGTAAGCAATTCGGTGCGTCAATACGCGGGTTTTCCCACTACCTGCTCCAGCCATTAATAAAAGCGGTCCATCAATTACTTGGACAGCTTCTTTTTGTCTTTCATTCATTCCATCAAGTAAATACTGCTTGGATGACATTTAATTCAACATCCTCTCTATTTCGATTCCTTTGACAAGTATAGCATTTTCCGATTTCACCTGAAAGAGAACAAACATTAAAATTTCCCTTCCTTTCTTATTTATGACTGATTATGATTGTTTATGATTGTTATTGGTTGATTTTATGAAAAATTCATGCTAGACTCTTCTTTGAAGGGGGGTTGAAAATGCTTACAACAGAGAGACATCAATTCATTCTTAAATTTTTGGAACAAAACGGAACGATTACCATTCACGAGATTGCGGCTGCCTTAAATACTTCCGATTCTACGATTCGTCGCGATTTACAATTTTTGGAAGACGAAGGGTTATTACTAAGAGTTCATGGGGGTGCGAGAAAAAAAACACCCTTGGTTTACGAAGCAACCATGAGTGAAAAACAAGCACTAAAACAAGAGGAAAAACAACAGATTGCAACATTCGCAGCCGATTTGATTCAGGCTTATGACACAATTTTCTTAGATGCGGGTTCAACAACCCTCACTATGATTCCCTTCTTACCTGAGAAGCTTTCATTAAAAGTTGTGACCAATTCTGTGACACACGCCCGTCAACTCCTCGATCGAGGTTTCGAAACCATTGTTTTAGGAGGCAATATTAAGCCAACAACAAATGCCATCTGGGGGGCTGCCGCTGGTCAGCAACTCCAGCAACTCTATTTCGACAAAGCCTTTCTCGGGATGAACGGCATCGATCCTTTCGCTGGTTACACGACGCCTGATCCAGAAGAAGCTTTTATCAAAAGAACGGCCGCCTTACAAAGTCAAATGACTTACGTCTTAGCAGATCAATCAAAATTCGGTCATCGAAGCTTCGCAAAAGTCATGCCTCTCAAACAAGCCAAAATCATCACTGAATCTTGTCCCCAAGAGGTCCAAAAAGCGATACAAGAACAAACAACAATATTGGAGGTTTTTAAATGATTTACACTATGACGCTGAACCCTTCCATTGATTATATTGTCCATACTGACACAATCAAATTAGGAGAGCTCAATCGTATGCAACGAGATTTAAAATTACCTGGTGGTAAAGGAATCAATGTTTCACGAATCCTGCAACGACTGGCGATTCCCAATTGCCCACTTGGTTTTTTAGGAGGGTTTACAGGCTCGTTTATTCAAGAATGGTTAGAAAAAGAGCAAATTACTGGCAATTTCACAAAAATCGCTGCTGATACTCGTATCAATATTAAATTAAAATCAGGAGAAGAAACAGAAATCAACGGCGCAGGACCTGAAGTCTCTTCCGCAGAAGTTGACGCCTTAAAATCGAGTCTCTCTCATTTAACAAAAGAAGACATCGTGGTACTATCGGGCAGCACCTTACCTTGCCTACCAACAGGCTTTTATCAAGAATTAATTCGTTTGATTAAAGAACAAGGCGCAAATTTTGTGATTGATACGACGGGCCAAGATTTGCTAGATGCCTTACCCAGTCAACCACTTCTTGTGAAACCAAATAAGGAAGAACTCGCTGAAATCTATCAAACCGATTTCACTTCTTTGACCGACTTAATCACACACGGAAAAAAACTTTTAAAAGACGGAGCACAACATGTGATTCTTTCAATGGGTGGTGAAGGTGCTCTCTTGTTTACTAAGCAAGGCGTCTACCAAGCTGCCGCTTTAAAGCGTCCTTTAAAAAACTCTGTTGGCGCAGGAGATTCCATGATCGCTGGTTTTATTGGCCAGTGGAATAAAAACAAAAATGCCATCGAAGCCTTTAAATGGGGCGTCGCTTGCGGAAGCGCGACCGCATTTTCTGATGATTTAGCAACGCAAAGTTTCATTCAAGAACTCTTACCTGAAGTAAAAATTACAACTCTGGAGGGAAAAAACAATGAAAATCAATGATTTACTTTTAAAAAATGCCATGATTATGGATTTAAAAGCAAGGAGCAAGCAAGCTGCCATTGAGGAAATGGTTGATAAACTTTTTGAAGTCGGCAGTATTTCGGATATTGAAACCTTTAAAGCGGGGATTCTCACTCGTGAAGCACAAACTTCAACCGGACTCGGTGATGGTGTGGCTATGCCTCATGCCAAAAATGAAGCCGTGACTCGTCCGACCGTCCTCTTTGCAAAAAGCGCGCAAGGCGTGGACTATGAAGCGTTAGACGGGCAACCGACTTTTCTCTTTTTTATGATTGCTGCACCTGAAGGAGCCAACGATACACACTTACAAGCATTAGCTGCGCTTTCTCGTCGCTTGATGGAGCCAGAATTTCTTCATCAATTGAAACAAACAAAAACACCCGATGATGTGACAACCTTATTTGAAAAAGAACCTGAAGAAGAACCTTCTGTTGAAGTGGTTCCAAACGCAACCCACCGGCCTTTTCTTGTGGCGGTTACCGCTTGTCCAACGGGAATTGCCCATACCTTTATGGCAGCTGATGCTTTGAAAAAAAAGGCAAATGAAATGGGCGTGGAAATAAAGGTAGAAACGAATGGTTCGGAGGGCATTAAAAACCGCCTAACAACCGAAGACATTCAACGAGCAGAAGCAGTCATTGTTGCAGCAGATAAAAAGGTGGAAATGAATCGTTTCGATGGCAAACGTTTAATCAATCGTCCAGTCAGTGACGGCATCCGTAAAACAGAATCACTCATTGAAGAAGCACTTAGCAAGCAGGCACCGATTTTTCATGGTGATGGGCCGTCCAGTGAGGAAAATGAATCGACCCGCACTTCTTTCGGACAAGACCTCTACAAAAATCTGATGAATGGGGTTTCTCACATGTTGCCATTTGTCATTGCAGGGGGAATATTGATTGCCATTTCATTTATGGTCGATCAATTTCTCGGTGTCCCTGTTGATTCATTAAACCAACTAGGTTCGTACCATCCTCAAGCTGCTTGGTTTAATGAAATTGGTGGTGCAGCGTTTGGCTTTATGTTACCTGTATTAGCTGGTTTTATCGCGATGAGTATCGGTGATCGTCCAGGATTGGTAGCTGGTTTTGCAGCCGGTGCCTTGGCGAATGCTGGTGGTGCAGGATTTTTAGGGGCCTTAGTTGGTGGGTTTCTTGCCGGCTATGTCATTGTTTTCTTACGTAAAGCGTTGGCCGGACTCCCTAAATCATTGGATGGCATTAAAGCAATTTTATTTTACCCTTTCTTCGGTTTGCTGATTACAGGCTTTTTGATGCTTTTAGTCAATGTTCCAATGAAAATCATCAATGATGGCTTAAATCACTTTTTAAGTGGACTCGATGGCACAAACGGCGCTCTCCTTGGAATTTTATTAGGAGTGATGATGGCAGCCGATTTAGGTGGACCAATTAATAAAGCAGCCTATGTCTTTGGGACAGGAACTCTCGCAGCAACAGTAGCTAGCGGCGGTAGTGTCGTCATGGCCGCAGTAATGGCAGCCGGCATGGTGCCTCCACTTGCCATTTTTGTTGCGACTCGTTTATTTAAAAATAAATTCACCCAGCAAGAACGTGAAGCAGGATTAACAAACATTGTGATGGGCCTTTCCTTTGTAACCGAAGGAGCGATTCCTTTTGCCGCGTCCGATCCGTTACGAGCAATCCCAAGCTTTATGGTTGGCTCTGCTCTCACAGGTGGTTTAGTAGGGGCTTTTAGTATCAAACTACTCGCACCTCACGGGGGGATTTTCGTCCTCTTCCTATTAAATAAACCCTTCCTCTTCTTAGCCTTTATTTTAGCTGGGGCGATTGTTTCAGGAATTGTATTAGGAACTTTGAAAAAACCATCGAACTAAGAAATTGTTTCGCCATCAAAAAAATCATGAAATCAGATTTTAATAACTGATTTCATGATTTTTTCTTTTTTTATTCGATACCGATTTCTTCACGAACAACGGTTGCAATTTTTTCAACATAGTACTCGACGAGTTCATCTGTTTCCGCTTCCGCCATCACTCGTAGCAAAGGCTCTGTTCCAGAAGGTCGCACCAAGATACGGCCGTTTCCGTTCATTTCTGCTTCGGCTTCCTCAATCACGGCTTTAATTCTTGGAACTTCCATCGCTCCATCTTTATCAGATACCCGGATATTAACGAGTTTTTGCGGATAAATCGTTACTTCTGCTGCTAATTCAGAAAGTTTTTTACCCGTTTGTTTCATGACGTTTAGCAATTGAATCCCTGAAAGCATGCCATCGCCGGTTGTATTAAAATCAAGAAAAATCATATGCCCGGACTGCTCGCCACCAAAATTGTAATCATTTTTACGCATTTCTTCAACAACGTAGCGATCCCCTACTTTCGTGATCACGTCTTGCATGCCTGCCGCTTCAACGGCTTTACGGAAACCGAGGTTACTCATTACGGTCGTCACAATCGTGTTGTGTTTCAAACGTTTTTGTTCTGCCAAGTATTTCCCACAAATATACATAATTTTATCGCCATCAATAATCTTCCCTTGTTCATCTACTGCAATGATTCGATCGCCATCACCGTCAAAAGCTAAGCCCACATCTGCTTGCTTTTCTAAGACAAAGGCCGCTAATTTTTCTGGATGTGTTGATCCAACACCGTCATTAATGTTTAGACCATCTGGTGAAGCACCCATCGTATAAAATTCTGTTTCTAAATCAGCAAATAAACGATTCACAGAAGTTGCAGTTGCTCCATTCGCTGCATCCACGCAAACTTTCAAGCCTGCTAAATCTCCGGTGACTGTTTGTTGTAGAAATTGAGCATAACGCAACAACCCTTCTGGGAACTCTTCCACTGTTCCTAGACCTTGAGCTGAGGGTCTTGGCAAGAGGTCCTCTCCTGCATCCAATAGTGCTTCAATTTCTAATTCTTGCTCGTCATCCAGTTTAAATCCATCATTACCAAAAAATTTAATGCCATTATCTTCTGCTGGATTGTGCGAAGCAGATATCATCACTCCCGCACTGGCTTTTTGCGTTCGGGTCAGATATGAGACCCCCGGTGTCGCAATTACGCCTAGTTGAAAAACTTCAATCCCAACCGATAATAAGCCAGCAATGAGTGCGTGCTCCAACATTTCACCAGAAATCCTAGTGTCACGTCCAACAAGGACACGTGGACGTTTCTCGCCTGCCTCATGTTGACTTAAAACGTAGCCGCCAATCCGACCCAAGCGAAAAGCTAATTCTGGTGTCAATTCTTTATTTGCTTCTCCTCGCACACCGTCTGTTCCAAAATACTTACCCATGTTTAATTGTCTCCTTATTTATTCCTTAGTTTTCTGCCTGCGCAGATGGTTGCGTTTCATCAACAAGTGCTTCTTCTCCCGCCATGCCAACCGTTTTTTCCTCTTGTCGTGCACTCGTTTCTGACGACTCAGTGGTTGACACGCCTTCTTCTTTTTCAGACGAAGGCGCAGGTGGCGTGGAAGTTTTACTCTCCTTACTGTCTTCTACCTTTATGAAAACAGGTGTGATGGTAACCATCACCTGTTGAGGATGAACGAACATCCCTTTTTCAACTTCTAAACTGATTGTTTGCTGCGTTTGTTTTTTTACTTTCGAAACGTCTACCGTCAGCGTCAAATGATCATATTTTTCTAATAACTCTGGTGAGCCAATGATTACGGCGGTTGACTGGCTGAGCGAGAGTTCAAAATGGGAAATATCAGCTGGCAATTCACCAACTTGTTCCAGATAAAGCGGCACTTCTTTTTGCGGTGCTTTAATCTCAACCGTCACCGTCACCTTCTCAGATGACAAAATCGCATTCATAATCTCACCCTCTTTATTCACCGCATAAACAGGCACTTCTTTCGCTAGGTTTTTATCAATCCCTTCTAAATTATCTAAATTCGCCACGACTTTCGTAATTTCTTGCATACTCAAATTCCCTGTCGTGACTTCTATTTGTTCGGGATTCACGCCTAAACCTGCTAGTTGATAGCCTTTTGCTAAATTTTCATCTGAAATGTTGACTTCAACTGGGAAGCTTTTGGTTTCAAGTTTTTCAATCGTAACAATAATACTGGCCGGTTCCAATGTCGCGGTCACGCCTGTCGTGAGGTTTTGTACTTTTAAAGGAACCGTGTGTGTTCCTTCCCCGAGGTTCGTCAGATCGGTCACTACTCGAAAGGTCCGGGTTTCTTCATTGACTTCGCCATTTAATAAAATCCGATTTAAACTACTTAATCGAACCGTTGCGGTTGGCTCATAACCTTGGATGAAATACTGCTCCGTATCATAAATCGGTTGAATGGGGACTTGAACCGTTTCTTCTAGCGTATTCGGCGATAAAATCGTCTTGGAAATGGAAGCACTATTCGGATTAAAAAATAGAATCAAGGCAAATAAAAGCGAAAGCAATGCATATAAAATATTACTAATTCGTTCTTTGGTAAACATTACTTACCTCCTCGTGTCGTTCGATTCAGTTCTTTCCATAAGGTTGTAAAGAAATTCTTTTTATCGGTACTACCCTCTTCCGGTAAAAGTATCTCTTTTAACATTTCAAGATATTCTTCTCGCGTTAAGTTGGCATAAAGATGATTTTTATATGCAATACTTACTTCTCCCGTTTCTTCAGACACAATCAGCGTTAACGCATCACTGACTTCAGAAACACCGACGGCCGCCCGGTGCCGGGTACCAAAGTGTTTTGGAATAAGTAGACTTTCTGAAAGCGGTAAGTAGGCACAGGCTACCGCTATCTTTCCTCCTTGCACAATTACTGCCCCATCGTGTAAAGGAGTATTCGGAATAAAAATATTTATCAATAATTCTTCTGAAATATCTGCGTCTAAAGGAATCCCCGTTTCGATATAGTCTTCTAATCCAGTATGTCCTTCTACCGTGATTAAAGCGCCAATTTTTCGTTTCGACATATATTGTAAGGCACGATCCATATCATGGATCATTTGATCATTTTCATTTCTTTTTTCTTTTGGTGCATTCAGTAAAGTCGTTCGTCCCAAATGCTCTAAACCACGCCGGATTTCTGGCTGAAAAATGACAATTCCTGCAATAACCCCATAAATAATCACTTGATCCATCAGCCAAGAAAGCGTATGGAGGCCAACCAATTCTGAGAAAAATCGAATGCCAATAAAAACGGCGACACCTTTAAATAATTGGATGGCTTTCGTTCGTCGTAGCAACTGAATGAGTTTATAAATAATAAACCAGACAACAAGAATATCCAAAATATTGATCAAAAAAGAACCGGTAAAAATATCTTGTGAAAAGAGTTTTTGCCAGTATTCTAGACTAAAAACATTCCCCAAATTGATCACCTCGCGCTGCCTCCTTTTCTACTTTATTTATTCATTAGTATACCATAGCTTTTATGATTTTTTGGAATTTTTCAGTAAAAAATCAATTCGATTGCTTATCTCTTATCAGATATTCTTTTTTTTAATGTCGTTTATGGAAGTCCAAAACTTAAGCCGATACCTATATGCTTGAACCTCTCATGACTAAAGTCACGAGTATTCTCAGCTAACGGATAACAGTATTAGATGTGACCAATCATACTGGTTTTTTTGTTGGGAAAACATCTAACATGCAATGGAAAATTTTCTTTCCGAAAAATAACTACAACCTAAGAAAAACTCAGGAGCCGCTTACTACGCTCCTGAGTTTTTCTTTTTTTATTTCTCGCTACGCAACGAAAGTGCACGTTCAATCGTACGATCAACCAAAACCGATTGGGCATCGACCACGGGATAGCCATGTTGATGAAATGTCGCTTCCATTAACGACAATTCGGTGCACCCTAAAATGATTTGCTCACAACCTGCGGCAACCGTTTCGGCCAAAATTTCCAAATAGAGTGCCTCATTCAAATAATCATTTTCTTTAATCTCGTGGTAAATTAAGTGATTGATTTTTTCTTGGAGGGCATCTGTCGGTAAATAAACTTCAAATCCCGCTGCCTGTAATTCTTTTTCATACACTTGCGCACGAACACTGCCTGTCGTTCCTAAAAAAGCAACTTTTCCGACACATCCCAAGCGAGCGACTTCTGCAACTGCTTCTTTAGGCATGTGTAATAATGGAATGGGTGTTGCTGCTTGCAAGACATCAAAAAAGTGATGCGCCGTATTGCAAGTTAAAACGATAAAGCCAGGTTGTAACAAGTTTTGTTTTTGAATATCGTCTAGTAAATAAGGTAAGGGACTTTCTTTCGTTTCATCTAAAATATAGGCCGTCCGATCTGGAACGGTCGCATGGTTAAACAACACATAATTCAAGTAGTCTTGATCTTTATGAGCGATGACTCGTTGGTTTAACAAATGAACAAAGCTTTCTGTCGCCATGGTTCCCATCCCACCAAGAATACTAAAAAAATGCTCCATAGTTAACCTTCTTTCCCTTGAAAATATTTTTTAAAGCGTTCATGATACGTGTAAAAAGCACGCTGCATGAGTCCCCAGCGGCGCAATGACCAGTCTTTGGCATAAAACACCGTGGTTCCCCATTGACCGTTACGAAGAAGCATTTTCGCTCGTTCTTTCTCTGCATTTTCTTTTGCATAGGTTAAGAAGACCTTTTTAGGGGCTCCCAGCCACAGACGATCGTTGGAAGTTCCTTTTTGACCATACACTGTTTTCGTAAATGGGACATTTAGAATCAAGTCTTCTGTAATAAACTTCGCTAAGTTCAAACCGTTTAAAGTTAAAAAGAAGCTACTTCTCCCTTGGCGTAAGTTGATTTCAAACAATTTATAGGTCTGGTCACGTGAATCATATTTCATATCAAAATTTGCAAATCCAACGTAATGAATTTGCTTTAAAAAAGCCTCAATTTGTTGATAAACTGCTTGATTCTCATCTGGTAAAATCACAACATAATTGCCAACAGACCCTGGAGTCGGATCTTCCAATAAGGGGTGGCCTAATCCCATCATTCGGACTTGTTGCTTGTGATCGATGTAGGCATTTAAGACACGCATATTGCTATCGTCTCCAGGAATAAAGTCTTGGGCAATCATATCACTTTGATAACCTGCTTGATAAATGCGTTCGATAATCACATCAAACTCCGCTCGTTCCTCAATAATAAATGCTTTTTTCCGCCCTTCAAAATCAATGGAGAGCCATTCAACACTATTGGCTGGCTTTAAAGCGACAGGAAATTCAAATGGAAGCGAATCGATAAACTTACCTTCAACCAGCGAGTCCTTACTAATAATCAAGGTTTTAGGATAAGGCAGTTGATAGGTTTCGCAGACTTCATAAAAGCTCACTTTATTGACTAATTTTTCAAAAAGAGCATAATCATTTGCAATAAACGTATAGTATGGCGCTAACTTTTCTTTATTTTTCGATAGTAGTTCTGCATAACCATCGCCACAAGGAATTAATAAGTATTGCATTTCAGGGTTGTTATACGTTGTTTTCGCTAATTTTAGTAAGGTTTCTGTAAAAACGGGATCTTCTTCAAATCCAGGTGTCGGATGAACCGTTACGATTTTACTATATCTCGTTGGCGCTAAGACATGTCCTGCGTAAGCTACCGACTTCATGCCATAAGCTTCATGAAATGATTTCGCCATTCCGTACACATTCATGTCACTTCCTAGTAAGATAGGAATGAATTTCATTTGTTCCATCATACAACACTCTCTTTTTTAAAGATTTTTTCAATAGGCTTATCATATCATAAACAAATAGACAAACAAAGTCAGATTGTCGCTCACTTATTGAATTTCTAAATTTTTGATGCGAAAATGAACGCTAATGGCTACCTTCTCTTAGTTTTTCAGCAAACTCATTAATTTTTCGAATTCGATGATTAATTCCTGATTTCGAAATTGCTCCAGTTGGGATCATTTCACCTAGTTCTTTTAAACTGACCTCAGGATTTTCTAAACGCAACTCTGCAATTTCTTGTAATTTTTCCGGGAGGGCATTCAAACCCACGCGTTCTTCGATGTAGCGAATATTCTCTATCTGCTTTGAAGCAGCATCAATCGTTTTGTTCATATTTGCTGTCTCACAATTGACGATACGATTCACCGAATTGCGCATATCTCTAACAATCCGAACATCTTCAAATTTTAACATCGAGTTCGTCGCCCCAATTAACGTTAAGAAATCGGCGATATGTTCAGCACCTTTCAAATAAGCGATATAGCCATTGCGACGCTCTAATGTCCGACCATTTAATCCATAGTAATTTAACATATCACAAATGTCTTGATTATGTTCTTCATAAGTAGAATAGATTTCAAGATGATAGCGACTTGTTTCTGGATTATTAACGGATCCAGATGCCATAAAGGCGCCTCTTAAATACGAACGCATTTTTTGAGAATTGCCCATAATTTCCTCCGAAACGTGGCTGTGAACCATCATTCCTTCAAAAATGCCTAAATCTTCTAAAACGTCTCGCGTTTCCTGTTTTAGGCGAACAATATAAACATTATTTTTCTTTAATTTCATTTTGCGTCGCACAAGTAATTCACTTCGGACGTGATAATGATCTTTTAGTAACGAATAAATCCGCCGAGCAATTGCTGCATTTTCCGTTTGTACGTTTAAAATAAATTGTTGATTCAAGATATTCAGTGACCCGTTCATTCGTATTAAGGCAGCTAATTCTGCTTTGGCATGTTCTCGATGCACTTCGAGACTCGTTAATTCTTTTTTGACTTCGGCTGCAAAAGACATTCCTTCACTCCCTTATTTCTTACACTTTCGCACCATAAACAATGCGTAAGAGTTCTTCAATGACTTTTTCCCCATCATGAAAAACACCGCCATTTTCCAACTTTAAGAAGTCCGTCGATACGACTCGACAGCCTTGGTCTCTTAAAGCTGAGAAATCGTGGACGACTTGCACTAGGTATTCGTCGTAGACTTCAAAGTCCATATACCCTTCTGGTACTTTTTCGGTATTAACCAATACCGTACTAATAAAAGGTTTATTCAGATGTTGATTCAAGACACGGACATGATCGGCATCGGTAAAATGCTCGGTTTCGCCTTTTTGCGTCATAATATTGCACACATAGACAATCTCTGCCTGTGTTTTCCCTAGCGCTTCGTTAATTTCAGGAATCATGAGGTTGGGTAAAATACTTGTAAAAAGGCTGCCTGGTCCCAAAACAATCATATCGGCATCCATAATCGAAGAAACCACTTTTGGTGCTGCTTTGGGTGCTGTTTGATTGTTTTGATTTGAGACATACACGTGATCGATCGTTTTCCGGCTTAAGGCAATTTTAGATTCTCCAACAGCGGTTGAGCCATCAGTAAAAACAGCATGGAGTACGAGCGGTTCATCCGAAGAGGGATAAACTTTCCCATCAACGTGCATCATTTTAGTCAATAATTGAATCGCTTCATAGGTACTTTGGCGCATTTCTGACATCGCGGCAATAATTAAGTTCCCTAAGGCGTGATTGGCTAAAAATTTATCTTCTTTTTTAAAACGATATTGAAAAATATCTGCATATAATTTTGGCATATCAGATAAGGCCACCAGAACATTGCGTAAATCTCCGGGTGGTGTCATATTTGTTACGGACTCACGAAGTTCACCACTACTGCCGCCATCATCGGCAACCGTCACAATGGCTGTAATATCAACACCTTGATTTCTCAAGCTTTTCAATAAGACTGGTAAGCCTGTCCCCCCACCAATAACAACCACTTTTGGTTTCCGAATCCGATAGGTCTTCATTTTCATGAGCGGTTAACCGTTTCTTTCCGTTTATCCTTATCGCGGTGGGTAACATTGACGCGATAAGTTTGTCCTAATGATTCTGCCAAACGTTTTGATAAAGCAACCGAGCGATGTTGTCCACCAGTACAGCCAATCGCCACCGTCAAGCTACTTTTTCCTTCTTGAATATAGCCCGGCATGATGCTTAAAAGTAATTGATTGAATTGCGAATAGAAGGCTTCTGTTTGCTCAAAGCTCATCACATAATCATAGACTTCTTGATCCAGTCCCGTTTTTGGTCGCAATTCTGAAATATAGTGGGGATTTGGTAAGAAACGGACATCCATGACGATATCCGCATCAATCGGGATGCCATACTTAAACCCAAAGGAAACGACTTCTACTCGAAAACCTACCTCTTTCGAAGCGATAAATTCTTGATTGATTTTTTCACGCAATTGACGAGGCGTCAAATTGGTCGTATCAATCACAATTGAAGCTTGTGTTTTTAAATCTTCTAATATCGCTCTTTCTTTTCGAATCCCTTCTGTAATTAACCCATCCATTGCTAACGGGTGGGTTCTTCTCGTTTCTTTATAACGTGAAACCAGTTCATTATCTGCCGCATCTAAAAAGAGAATGCGTGTATCAATAAATGCGGTATTTTCAATATCAATTAACATACTTTGAATTTCTTCGAAAAAAGAACGCGAGCGTAAATCAACAACAAGAGCGATTTTCGTTACTTTTCCAGTTTCTTTTACGAGTTCCCAAAATTTCGGAATCAAATTCGGTGGCATATTATCAATACAAAAATAGCCCATATCTTCAAAACTTTGGATTGCAACTGTTTTTCCTGCACCGCTCATCCCAGTAATAATTACGAGTTCTAAACTTTCTGCCATTCCAATCATTCCTTTATCATTTTCTATCCAATCTATTGTAACACCCCGAGCGTATCATAGCTATTCTTTTTCATTGAATTCTTACCGCAAAAAACTTTTGAAAGCAAAAAATAAGGTTTCGCCTCGTTTTCAAAAGAGTTGTGGACGCACAAATAGCGGTGTGACAAAAGTTGTTTTACCCTGAGAAACTGGAAGGGAATTCGGACAATTGTTTTTTGCAATTGCTCATATTTCGTGAAGTTTCCCAAAGCGTAGCCTTTTGTTGCCCGTTTATTCGCCAAATATTCGTAAAATACCAAGGGCCTGCGACGATTGTCACAGACCCTCCTCACTTATTTTGGTTGTAAGACACGCTTTAAATATTGTCCAGTATAACTTTCTTCGACAAGAGAGACTTCTTCTGGCGTCCCAACTGCCAGTATCGTGCCACCGCCGTCGCCTCCTTCAGGACCCAAATCAATCAGATGGTCTGCCGATTTGATAACATCTAGATTATGTTCAATGACGAGCACCGTGTTTCCTTGTTCAACCAAGCGATCTAAGACAAGCAACAATTTGGCTATGTCTTCAGAATGCAAACCCGTCGTTGGTTCATCCAAAATATAAAGACTCTTGCCATGCGATTTTTTATGTAATTCGCTCGCGAGTTTCATACGTTGCGCTTCGCCGCCCGACAGTGTAGTCGCGGGTTGGCCTAAAGTGACATAACCTAAACCAACGTCCACAATGGTTTGTAGCTTGCGATGAATCTTTGGTATCGCTTGAAAGAAGGCCACCGCATCTTCTACGGTTAAATCAAGAATTTCAGAAATGTTTTTCCCCTTGTATTTCACTTCAAGCGTCTCAGAATTGTAGCGTTTGCCTTGACATACTTCACAAGGAACATATACATCTGGTAAGAAGTGCATCTCTATTTTTAAAATACCATCGCCTTTACATGCCTCGCAGCGACCACCTTTAACATTAAAGCTGAAGCGTCCCTTTTTATAACCACGGATTTTCGCTTCATTGGTCGCAGCAAACAAATCACGAATGTCATCGAAAACACTGGTATACGTCGCTGGATTACTTCTTGGTGTTCGACCAATTGGACTTTGATCGATATCAATCAAGCGCTCAATCTGTCGATACCCAGTGATTTTTTTGAATTTCCCAGGTTTATTTGTATTTCGGTTGATTTTTTGTGCCAGAGCCTTTTTCAAAATTTCATTGACTAAAGTTGATTTTCCTGAGCCTGAGACGCCGGTAACTGCGATAAATTCTCCTAAGGGGAAAGTCACATCCACATTCTTTAAATTATTTTCAGTTGCACCTGTTATTTTTAATGCTTTTCCATTCCCCTTCCGCCGCTCTTTCGGGATAGGGATGACACGCTGACCAGATAAATATTGACCGGTTAAAGAATTCGGATTGGCAATCACTTCTTGCGGTGTACCGCAAGCCACAATTTCGCCACCTGCGTGACCGGCTCCAGGACCAATATCAATCAAATAATCTGCCGCTCGCATGGTGTCTTCATCGTGTTCTACCACGATGAGCGTATTTCCTAGATCACGCATTTTCCTTAATGATTCAAGTAAACGATCGTTGTCTCGTTGATGCAAACCAATTGATGGTTCATCTAAAATATACAATACCCCTGATAAATTCGAACCAATTTGTGTCGCTAACCGAATTCGCTGTGCTTCTCCACCAGATAGACTACCTGATGCTCGACTAAGTGTTAAATAATCTAACCCCACATTTTGTAAGAAACTCAAACGATCTTCAATTTCTTTCCGAATCGGCTTAGCAATCATTTGTTCTTGTTCGGAAAGCGTTAATTTTTCGATAAAAGTCAAACATTGATTAATGGATAACTGACTGACTTCCCCAATATGCGCACCATTGACTTTCACAGATAGGGCCTGTGGATTTAAACGATAACCATGACAAGCTTGGCATGTTAATTCTCGCATATACAGACGCATTTGTTCACGGGTAAAATCACTATTTGTTTCATGATAGCGTCGATTAATATTGGTAATAACCCCTTCAAAAGCCACTTCCACATCACGTACTCCACCAAAATCATTTTCATAATGAAAATGAAATGTCTCCCCATCTGATCCAAACAAGATGAGGTGACGGTGCTCCTCAGGTAACTCTTCAAAGGGGGTATCCAGATCAATATGAAACTCCTGGCACGCTTGTTCAAGCATTTGAGGGTAATATTGGGAACTAATCGGATTCCAAGGAACAAGTGCTCCTTCACGCAATGTTTTTCCTTGATCGGGAACAACCAAATCGATATCGACTTCTAGCTTTATCCCTAACCCATCACATTCTCCACATGCCCCAAATGGCGCATTAAATGAAAAGAGACGCGGTTCCAACTCTCCGACAGTAAAGCCACAATAAGGACAAGCATAATGTTCGCTAAATAACAATTCTTCTGACCCAATCACATCGACGAGGGCATACCCTTGTGCTAAATGTAGGGCATTTTCTAAAGAATCAAACAAACGGGAGCGGATACCTTCTTTCACGACAATCCGGTCAATTACGATAGCAATGTCGTGTTTTTTATTTTTTTCTAATTCCGGAACTTCACTTAAGTCATAAATTTCACCGTCGACTCGAACGCGAACGTAACCTTCTCGTTGAATCATTTCAAAGACACGCTTATGTTGCCCCTTTTTTTGATTGACGATTGGCGCTAAAATCTGCAACCGGCTACGTTCTGGTAGAGCTAGCACTTGATCGACCATCTGTTCAATGGATTGACTTGTAATTTCAGTCTGATCATCGGGACAGATTGGATGCCCAATTCGAGCATAGAGCAGCCGTAAGTAGTCGTTGATTTCCGTCACCGTACCAACGGTGGAACGAGGATTTTTACTCGTTGTTTTTTGATCGATTGAAATCGCTGGGCTTAAACCGTCAATACTATCCACATCAGGCTTATCCATTTGACCTAGAAACTGACGCGCATAAGCAGAAAGACTTTCGACATAACGTCGCTGTCCTTCCGCATATAGTGTATCAAAGGCTAAAGAACTTTTACCTGAGCCTGACAAACCCGTAATCACCACTAATTGATCTCTTGGAATTGTAACATCGATATTTTTCAAGTTATGGGCACGAGCCCCTCGAATGACTATTTTATCATTTGCCATAACATCAAACTCCTTTTTATTGTGCTTTTAATTCTAGGATGGTATCTCGTAAAGTCGCAGCTGTTTCGAAGTCCAGTGTTTTGGCTGCTTCGCGCATTTCTTGTTCTAATTTTACAATTAACAATTCTTTTTCTTCCTTTGATAATTCCGTATATGATTTCGTTAAATAGCCAGCTTCTTCTTCTGCAACTTTCGAAATCTTAATTAGCTGACGGATTTCTTTAATAATCGTGGTCGGGGTAATTCCGTGTGCTTCATTATAAGCTTCTTGAATTCCACGTCGTCGAGCCGTTTCATCGATTGCTTTTTGCATCGAATCCGTCACCTTATCCGCATACATGATAACTTTTCCAGAGGCGTTACGAGCGGCACGTCCAATCGTTTGGACTAAGGAACGCTCGCTACGTAAGAAACCTTCCTTATCTGCATCAAGAATGGCAACCAACGAAACCTCAGGCACGTCAATCCCTTCTCGCAATAGATTAATTCCTATTAAAACATCAAATTCACCCAAACGTAAGTCACGAATAATTTCCGTTCGTTCGAGCGTTTTAATATCACTATGTAAGTACTTCACTTTGATTCCTAATTCTTTAAAATAATCCGTGAGGTCCTCTGACATTTTCTTTGTTAAGGTCGTAATGAAAACTCGCTCATTTCGTTCGACTCGTTCGTTAATCTCGCCAACTAAATCATCGATTTGCCCCATAATTGGGCGGACTTCAATCAGTGGATCAAGCAGCCCTGTCGGTCGGATGATTTGTTGAACGACATGGTTTGTTTGCTCTGCTTCATAGGGCCCAGGAGTTGCAGATACGTAAATAATTTGATGGACGTGTTGTTCAAATTCTTCTAAACGTAAGGGCCGATTATCCAAGGCTGACGGCAACCGAAAACCATAATCAACTAGCATTTGTTTACGCGCGCGATCCCCATTATACATTCCTCGAACTTGTGGCATGGTCACATGCGATTCATCAATGACAATCAGGAAATCTTCTGGGAAGAAGTCAATCAAGGTGTAGGGGGGTTCTCCTTCTTGGCGCCCATCTAAATGACGGGAGTAGTTTTCGATACCCGAAGTGTAGCCCATCTCTCGCAACATTTCGATGTCATAGTTCGTTCGTTGTTCTAAACGTTGTGCCTCTAGCAATTGATCGTGACTCCGTAAAATTTTTAAACGTGCGTCAAGCTCCGACTGGATGGCTGCAATCGCTGTTTCTAGATGGTCCTCATCAGTCATAAAGTGTGTCGCGGGGAAAATAGAAATATGTTCTACTTCACTAATAACTTCGCCTGTAAGAGCGTCCACTTCCCGGATTCGATCAATTTCATCACCGAAAAATTCAACTCTTAATGCACGTTCATCACGAGAAGCTGGAAAGATTTCAACAACGTCACCTCTGACTCGGAAACGACCCCTTTGAAAGTCGATGTCATTGCGCTCAAATTGAATTTCTACCAATGCTTTTAGTACCTGATCACGTGAAATTTCCATCCCAGTTCGCAAAGAAACCACTTGCTTTTGATATTCTAATGGCGAACCTAACCCAAAAATACAAGAAACCGAAGCAACGACAATGACATCATTGCGTTCGAGCAAGGCCGAAGTGGCAGAGTGGCGTAATTTATCAATTTCATCATTGACACTCGAATCCTTTTCAATATAGGTGTCGCTTGAAGGGACGTAAGCTTCTGGTTGATAGTAATCGTAGTAACTAACAAAATACTCGACCGCGTTCTCAGGGAAAAACTCCTTGAATTCCCCATACAGCTGTCCAGCTAAGGTTTTATTATGAGCCATAATTAGTGTTGGCTTATTCACTTGTTCAATCACATTTGAAATCGTATACGTTTTCCCGGTACCTGTTGCACCAAGCAAAACTTGTGCTTTTTCTTTTTTGTTAATCCCATTCACTAGTTCTTGAATCGCTTGCGGTTGATCGCCAGCAGGTTGGTATTTAGAAACTAATTTAAATCGACGGGAAGTATCTCTTTCAATCATACTTTGCGCCTACTTTCTGTGGTTTTGCTCAATAATACCTATTCTACCATAGCGAACATACTTTCGCTATTTATTTTATTTATTTTTTTTACTCTTTACTCTTTTTTAATGACAGCATTCCTTACATGAAATGTCATTAAATAGATTAAATTCCGAAATTTTTTTCTCATTTTCTTGCTTATTTCAAATTCAATCAGTTATAATGCTAAAATATATGTTAATTAGGAGGTATCATCACATGAAAAAGAGACTATTATGGTTATCACTCTTTTCTATACTACTGTCTGGCTTGTTTTTGTCTACAAAAAATGCCTCTGCAGAAGAACAAACGTACAAAATCGGAACAGATGTCACATTTGCTCCCTTCGAGTTCCAAGATACAAATAATGAATATGTCGGCATCGACATTGATTTATTAAAAGAAATTGCCCAAGATCAAAACTTTAAGGTCGAGTTTAAACCTTTAGGCTTTAACTCGTCGATTCAAGGAGTACTCTCCAACCAACTGGATGGAATGATTGCCGGCATGAGCATTACTGAGGAACGAAAGAAAACGTTCGACTTTTCTGACCCTTATTTTGATAGCGGGATTCAAATGGCTGTAAAAGAAGATGACAACCACATTCAATCCTACGAGGACTTAAAAGGCTTCACCGTCGGGGCGAAAGTTGCCACAGAAAGCGCCACTTTCCTTGCTGAAAACCAAGAGAAATATGGATACGAAATCAAGCTTTACGAAGATGCAACTGGGTTATATGGCTCTTTGAAAAATGGGGCCTTACAGGCGATTTTTGATGATTTCCCGATTTTAGGTTATGCCATTAACCAAGGAGAGGCTTTCAAATTAGTTGGACAACCCGAAAAGGGAAATGCTTACGGTTTCGCCGTAAAAAAAGGCGAAAACCAAGCACTCTTAGAGAAATTCAATGCTGGTTTAAAACAACTAAAAGCTTCTGGACGCTACGATGAAATCATCTCAACTTATATCGTTCAAAACGAAACGCAAGAAACAATGAAACAAGTGACACCCAAAAAAGAACTTTATGTCATTGCGAGCGATTCTGCTTTTGCTCCTTTCGAATTTCAAAACGAAAACAATCAATATGTCGGAATTGACGTTGATTTAATGAAACGTGCTGCCGAGCTCCAAGGGTTCAATGTCAAATTTAATCACATTGGATTTTCTGGCGCTGTGCAATCTGTAGAAAACAACCAGGCCGATGGGATGATTGCTGGGATGACAATTACAGATGCCAGAAAACAAGCTTTTGATTTTTCAACACCTTACTTTGATAGCGGCATTCAACTAGCAATCAAAAAAGGCAATACGAAAGTACGATCATTTGACGATTTAGCAGGAAAAAACGTTGGCGCGAAAGTGGGAACCGAAAGCGCTGATTATTTGGAGCAAAACAAAGAAACTTATGGTTACACACTGAAATATTTTGACGCAGCAGATCAACTCTATGACGCATTAAGAGTCGGTGCTGTTGAAGGAATTATGGATGATTACCCTGTGATTGGTTATGCTATTGCTCAAGGGCAAGAAATCGAAACGCCCATCGAACGCATTCCAGGAGGACAATACGGTTTTGCCGTGAAAAAAGATCAAAATCCAGAACTACTCGAAATGTTTAATGAAGCACTCGCTGAAATGAAACGAACGGGAGAATACGATCAAATTCTTTCCACCTACATCCAAGATGGTAAACCGACGGATAAAACCGTAGATGAATCTTCTTTCATGGGCATTCTAAAAAACAATTATCAAGTGTTGCTTGTCGGATTAGGAAAAACCATACTCTTAACCTTGGTTTCCTTCGCTCTTGCGCTTGTCGTTGGAATTATTTTCGGATTAATGAGTGTCTCACCAATCAAAGCGCTCCGTTTCGTTTCGTCCGTTTACGTTGATGTTATCCGTGGAATTCCGATGATGGTTTTAGCTTTATTTATTTATTTCGGTTTATCTGATGCAATTGGCATCACGATTCCTGATTTTACAGCCGGCGTGATTACCTTAACGCTGAATGCAAGTGCCTATATTGCAGAAATCGTCCGCGGAGGAATTAATGCGGTCCCAGTCGGTCAAATGGAAGCGGCTCGTAGTTTAGGCTTATCTTACATGCGAACCATGCAAAAAATCGTACTCCCACAAGCCATTCGTATTATGGTCCCATCTTTTGTCAACCAGTTTGTCATCTCATTAAAAGATACAACAATTATTTCTGTCATCGGAATTGTCGAATTACTACAAACAGGAAAAATTATTGTTGCTCGGACCATGCAAACGACTTACGTTTATCTCATTATCGCCATTATGTACTTAATTGTCATCACGGCCTTAACCAAGCTTGCGAAAGTCTTAGAAAAGAGAGTGAATTAACATGAAAGAAAAAATTATTGTGAAAGACTTAGTGAAAAAATACGGAGAAAATACAGTTTTAAATCAAATTAATACGACGATCCATGAGGGAGATGTCGTGTGTATTATCGGACCTTCTGGTTCTGGAAAATCGACTTTTCTCCGTTGTTTAAATCGTCTAGAAGAGATTCATAGTGGAACGATTTTGGTCAATGGAGAAAACTTAACGGCTGACAAGACGAACCTGAATCAAATTCGGCAACACATCGGGATGGTTTTTCAACATTTTAATCTCTTCCCTCACCTATCCATTCTCGAAAACATTATTTTAGCACCGATGGATTTAAAAAAGATCACACGGAAAGAAGCCGAAAAAAAGGCGATTTTACTACTGGAAAACGTTGGTCTAGCAGATAAAAAAGATGCGTATCCTGAAAGCTTGTCAGGTGGTCAAAAACAACGTGTTGCGATTGCTCGAGCCCTTGCAATGGAACCAGATATCATGCTTTTTGATGAACCAACCTCTGCTTTAGACCCTGAAATGGTGGGCGATGTCCTAAATGTCATGAAACGTCTAGCTAAACAAGGTATGACAATGGTCATTGTTACCCACGAAATGGGCTTTGCCAAAGAAGTGGCCAACCGCGTGATGTTTATTGATGGTGGAAACTTCTTAGAAGACGGTAGCCCCGAACAAATTTTTGATCATCCACAAAATGAGCGAACAAAGGATTTCTTAGATAAAGTCTTAAATATTTAAATAAAAAATGAAGAGGCCCCAGGAGTGATTGAAATCGTTCAGGGAACTTCTTCATTTTTTTGATTTTCTGACGAGAGAAAAAGAACTGATTCCAAGAAGTGTCAAAAACGGGATAAAAATACAAATAAGTAACACTCTTGAAGAGGGATCGCTTAGTTCCAACTGATTGACCCCTGCTTCTGACAATAAAATGGGTGTGCCGATATCCGTTAGATTCAGTTCCTGATGCTCCCGTTCTTTTTGATTGTAGACAACCTTCGTCCGTTCATAAACGACAACTGGCAGATGCACCTCTTCTCCCGCAGTTGCCTCCCACGAGACGATTAGTTTTCCATCGACCACTTCTTTGGTGAATTTTTCCGATTCATTTTGATCAATCACCAAAACCTTGTATTGATTGTATTTATTTAAACCATTCTCTTGGTAAATCGGTAAATAATCTGGGGTTGATTTTTGAATCAGCGCTAACGTCTTGCTTTTATCCGTTTGAAAAAAAGAAGACGTCATTTCATCACGACTTTCTGAAAAAAGATGCGTATGACGACTTGCACGCACCGGTTTTTCCGCTGTTTGCCACTGATGATAGGCAGATAGCGTAGTGACCGATAGTTGGATCACTGCCAAGAAGGTCATCATTCGTAAAAATGAAAGTGTCCAATCCTGCCGCTTCAATACCAAGCGACCGTTCCGACCAATAAAAACCAATAGCAAAACAGTAAATGGAACAAAAAAACGAAAAGGAAATTGTATCGTTTCGATGATCGTCCAATTTTTCCCTGCTAGAAACTTCCAAGGCACGAGATTCGTTGATAAAATAAGAAAAACAAGCCCCACACTTGCAATAGCTCGATCAAAATCGGCTAGTTGCTTCCAATCTTTGCAGATTTTCCGAAGATAAAAAAGCAATAAAGGGAAAAGCGCAACCGGAGTGACTAACCAATAAACACTGCGAAACGTTGTTGTATTTTTGTACATACTTCGATTGACAAATGGCGAAAGCAATTCATTCCCTCGATACAAAGTCCAAAAACCATACCAAACATTCAGCGTCAACGTAAAGAACAAACCAACCGATAAAATTCCTTGGATCAGCAACTGCTTTCGAACTTGTGGTTTCTTGAAAAAGAGAAAGCCATAACAAACAAAATAGACAATCAATAATAAAACGGAAGAAAATAAGTGAATTTGAAATATCAAAGCCATCAAAAAGCCGACTTTTATCGGTGGAAAACGCTCTTCTTCAAACAAATCAACGATTGGGACAAGACATAGGGGGAAAACAGCCGCTCCCCAACTGGTAAATCCTTGCCTAGAAACCCAATAAATAATTGAAAAAGAAGTCATGTAGAGCACGCTAAGATAAAATGCTTTTTGTTTTTTTATCGTGCATTTTTTTAGTAAGAAATACATACAATTTCCAGCTAAAACAAATAAGAGAAAGTTTGCTAACATCTGGTAGACGAACCAAGAGGAACTTAACCAAACAAGTCCTCCGTGAATATAGGCCATTAACGGCCCATATAGGGCATTGACAATTCTTCCTGATTGCTGAAAACCATATTGATTCATGAAATACTGAAAATTATGTTGTTCAATCTGTTGAGAAACGTCATAGAAACGATTGAAATGAAAAATAATATCCGATCCGACGATCATACTCTTTGTCAAATACTGAGGAAGGACGAAGAAAAAAGCGAGTATGATTAACCATAGTCGATAGAAACCATTCTTCTCACTCATTTTTTTTAAACTAATGAACACTTGTTGACACCTACCTTACTTTTATAAATAACAATTGTAACAACAAGCAAACTTTCTTGAAAGTTCCAATTGAAAAAAACAAGGTTTTCTTAACATTATCAAAAAGTCATTCAAACCGTTCGTTTTATCGAACAATTCCTTACAGATCAGTCACTTTTATCACCTGAGTCACAGATGGACAAAAAAAACAAAAGCTTTTCCTTCCGAGTGATTCGAAAGAAAAAGACTTTTGTTTTTGTATCGTTACTTCATTTATTTTTTCTTGTGTCCACCAAAGGCGTCTTTGACTTTATCAAAGAAGCCATCCGATTGTTCTTCAACACTAGAATGACCGCTCGCTTTTGAAAAAGCTCTTAAAGCGTCTTTTTGTTCCTCGTTCAAGTTTCTAGGTGTCATAACTTTCACTGTTACTTGTTGATCGCCATTGCCACCACCACGTAAACGCGGCGCGCCTTTGCCACGCAAACGGAATTTTGTTCCCGTCTGAGTGCCAGCTGGAATTTTCAGCTTGACATCACCGTGGACGGTCGGCACATTGACTTCATCGCCTAAAGCCGCTTGTACGAAGTTCAATGGTAATTCATAGTAGATTTCTCCACCATCACGATCAAAAATATTACTTTCTGCAACATAGAAGACAACATATAAGTCACCGTAAGGGCCGCCATTAACTCCTGCTTCCCCTTGGCCTGCTAGCCGCATTTGTTGACCATTTTCGACACCCGCTGGCACATTAACCTTGACATTATGCGCTTTTTTCTCATGACCGCTGCCATGACAAGTTGGACATGGTTCCTTGATTTCTTTCCCCGAACCATGACACACATCACACGTTTGACGGCTCATCACACGTCCAAGCGGTGTCTGACGTTCGACATTAATCGTTCCTGAACCATGACATTTATGACAAGTCGTTGGTTCCGTTCCTGGTTTTGCACCATTTCCATGACACGTGTGACAGGTTTCTTCACGATTGTATTTAATATTTTTTTCAACACCAAAAATCGCTTCTTCAAACGTTAAGTTAATGGTGTATTGCAAATCTTCTCCTTGACGAGGGGCGTTCGGATTTGCCCGACGACCACCGCCACCACCAAAGAAAGATTCAAAAATATCTTCAAAGCCACCAAAACCACCCGCACCAGAGAAGCCGCCGCCAAAGCCGCCACCACCAAAGTTTGGATCGGTACCCGCATGACCATATTGATCATAAGCAGCCCGTTTTTGCGGATCACTTAAAATTTCATAAGCTTCTGAAACTTCTTTAAATTTTGCATCGGCATCGGCTTCTTTATTAATATCTGGATGATATTTTTTTGATAGTTTTCGATAAGATTTTTTAATTTCGTCATCTGAGGCACCTTTTTGTACTCCCAGAACTTCATAATAATCACGTTTTGCTGCCATTGGATTCCCCCACTTTTCAAACATTTCGAGTCCTTCATATTTTAGCACAAAAGACTCCGAAGAGATATCTTTTTACCATTACAATAGAAAAAGCCAAAGTTTGTTGGCTTTGGCTTTTTCAAAGACAACGGGATTAGTCGTTATCTACTTCTTCAAAATCAGCATCAACGATATCGTCTGCGCCACCTTGTGCCGCTTCTGGATCTTGTTCTGCTTGTTGTTGCGCAGCTTGTTCGTATAATTTAACCGTTAAGTTTTGTACGATTTCATTTAACGCATCACGTTTTGTTTTCATTTCTTCAATATTATCTGCTTCTACTGCTGCTTTTAATTCATCGCGAGCTGCTTCTGCTTTTTGAACTTCTTCTGCATCCACTTTGCCTTCAAGTTCTTTTAATGTTTTATCAACTGTGAATAGTAAGGAATCCACATCATTACGTAAGTCAACTTCTTCTTTACGTGCTTTGTCAGCTTCTGCATTTGCTTCCGCATCTTTTACCATACGATCAATTTCTTCATCTGTTAAACCTGAAGAAGATTTAATCGTAATCGTTTGTTCTTTTTGAGTCCCTAAGTCTTTGGCAGATACGTTTACAATACCATTTTTATCAATATCAAACGTTACTTCGATTTGAGGTACGCCACGAGGTGCCGCTGGGATATCTGTTAATTGGAAACGACCCAATGTTTTGTTGTCTGAAGCCATTGGACGCTCCCCTTGTAATACATGAATATCCACTGCTGGTTGGTTATCTGCTGCTGTTGAGAAAACTTGTGATTTACTTGTTGGAATTGTTGTGTTACGATCAATTAATTTCGTAAATACGCTACCCATTGTTTCAATACCTAATGATAATGGTGTGACATCCAATAGGACAACGTCTTTCACATCACCACTGATTACGCCACCTTGAATCGCAGCACCCATTGCAACCACTTCATCTGGGTTGACCGATTTATTTGGTTCTTTGCCAGTTTCTTTGCGAACTGCTTCAACCACTGAAGGAATACGAGTAGAACCACCCACTAGGATGACCTCGTCAATTTCAGATTGAGAAATTCCTGCATCTTTTAACGCTTGGCGTACTGGAATTTTCGTGCGTTCAACTAAGTCAGCTGTTAATTCATCAAATTTTGCACGAGTTAGGTTCATCTCTAAGTGTAATGGACCCGCTGCTCCTGCAGTGATAAATGGTAAGCTAATTTGCGTGCTTGTTACACCAGATAAGTCTTTTTTCGCTTTTTCTGCTGCGTCTTTTAGACGTTGAACCGCCATTTTATCTGCTGATAAATCAATGCCATTTTCTTTTTTGAACTCAGCAACCATGAAGTCAATGATCTTATCATCAAAGTCATCTCCACCTAAGTGGTTATCGCCTGCTGTAGATAACACATCAAAGACGCCATCTCCTAACTCAAGAATGGAAACGTCAAATGTTCCGCCACCTAAGTCAAAAACCAATACTTTTTCTTCACGATCTGTTTTGTCTAGACCATAAGCAAGTGCCGCAGCAGTTGGCTCATTGACAATACGTTCAACTTCCAAACCAGCAATTTGACCAGCGTCTTTTGTCGCTTGACGTTGAGCATCGTTAAAGTAAGCTGGAACTGTAATCACAGCTTTCTCGACTTTTTCACCTAAATACTCTTCAGCAAAACCTTTTAGGTATTGTAAAATCATTGCTGAAATTTCTTGTGGTGTATATTCTTTTCCTTCCGCTTCAACTTTATACCCTGCTTCACCCATATGACGTTTCACAGATGAAATGGTATGAGGATTAGTGACTGCTTGACGTTTTGCTACTTCACCTACTTGAATCTCACCATTTTTGAATGAGACAACTGAAGGAGTTGTACGATTTCCTTCTGGGTTTGTGATAATTTTCGCTTCTCCGCCTTCTAAAACAGATACTGCAGAGTTTGTAGTTCCTAAGTCAATTCCGATAATTTTACTCATATTAAAAATCTCCTTTATCATTTACATTTTTATTGGGCAACAATAACCATACTTGCTCTTAACACACGATCTTGTAGTTTGTAGCCTTTTTGTAAAACTTCCACAATCGTGTCCGCTTCGGTATCATCATTCAACGGGACAATTTGAACTGCTTGATGCACGTTTGGATCAAACTTTTCCCCTTTTGCTGGAATTTCTTCAATTCCTTCTTCTTTTAAAGCGGCATTTAAACTTTCTAAAACCATTTCGACGCCTTTTTTCAAGCTAATGCTTTGTTCGTCTGTGACTTCAGCTGCGATTGCTCTTTCAAGATTATCAATTGCTGGTAATAATTTCTTACCCAAATCTTGTGAACGGTATTTTTGTAATTGTTCACGTTCATTGCGATTTCTTTGAACGATATTCGCTAATTCAGCTGAAACACGTAAAAACTTGTCTTCCATCTCATCTAATTTTTGTTTTAGTTCATCAACTTCCGATAGCTCTGTTGTTTCAACTTCTTCGACTTCTTCAACCGCTTGATTGTCATTCACCGCTTCAACAGGTGTGTCTTCGACGATCTCTTTTTCTTTTTCTTCTGACAATTGTCGACCATCCCTTCTCATATTGACGCTTTATATTGTTACTCACTCACTAGACGAATCTAATATTCGATAGTAGTCAGCCAACTTCATTGCAAGTTCTCGACTAAAGGTATCCACCAATCCGAACATTTTTGAATAAGGCATACTGGCTGGTCCTAGTAAAGCGATTGTCCCTTTTCCATGCCCTTGAATGTCATAACTTGCTTGAATTAAACTCATGTTTTCTAGCAACTCATGACCGAGTTCGGAGCCAATCTTAATTTGAATCATTGGATTACGTGGTCCCAGTAACTGGGTAAGTTCTTCCGGATTTTTCATAAATGAATACATCGATTTAAATTGGATTTTGTCTTGTTTGGTTTCAAAATCTAAAAGATTCATTTGTCCACCAACATACACTTTTTCTTCAAAAAGATGATTCAACATTTGATGAAACAAATCCAAGATTCCTTCGGTCGTTTGAAAATACTTGTGTAGAATCATTGGTATTTCCGTTCGTAGCCGATGATAGACCGTAATTAACGGTTCACCGATTAGCCGATCATTAATAATTCGAACAACGATTTCTAGTTCTTCACTTCGAATATGATGTGGCAAGGTAAAGACTTGATTTTCTACATTTCCCTTATCTGTTACGATAATGGCAACAACTTGTCGATGATTCAAAGGAACAATTTTAAAACTCGTCAACCGTCTTTCATTGACGTCTGGACCTAATGAAAGTGCGGTATAACTGGTTAAACTTGATAAAACTTCGGCAGAGTGTTGAATAATATCGTTAATTTCATGAAATTCTTGACCAAATCCTTGGCGAATTCTTTGAAGTTCTTCTGGTTGCACTTGCATGGGATTTAGCAAATGATCGACATAATAACGATACCCCTTCATCGAAGGAATTCTACCGGATGAAGAATGCGTCTTTGACAACAAAGACATTTCTTCTAATCGTTTCATCTCATTACGAATCGTTGCTGAACTTGCAGCAACCCCGTCTTCCATTAAGGTTTTTGAACCAACAGGCTGACCAGTTGTGGTGTAGTTCTGAATGAGTACACGTAAAATTTCTCCTTGTCTTTCAGTTAACAAATTTATCACCCCTTATTAGCACTCTTTTACCTCAAGTGCTAATACGACTATAAATATACCACATCTAGATTTCTTGTCAAGCATTTTACTCGTTTTTTTAGCACTCAATACTCAAGAGTGCTAAATCCTTTTTTATACTTGTTCTAAAAGAAATTTTTCAAAGACTTCGTTCCCTACGAATAAACCTTTCGCGGTTAAGCGGAAAAAATCTCCTTGAACTTCAGCCAATCCCTGCGCTTTTAATTCGGGTAGGACCGCAGCATAGACACTCGTTAATTTTTCATTAAACTTTGCTTCAAACCGACTCAATGAGATTCCTTCCGTTTTTCGTAGTCCTAAAAATAATTCTTCTTCGATTTGATTTTTCTTTGACAATTTTTCAGTTTCTAAAATCGGTAAACGCCCTTCCTTCAGTGGGTTCATGTAGTGCTGAATGGGGCCATAATTCTTATAACGAGTTTTCCCCAGATAACCACTGGCGCCGGCTCCAAAACCATAATAATTTTCATTATCCCAGTAGACAAGATTATGTAATGATTCTTTACCTGGCTTTGCAAAATTACTCACTTCATACTGATGATGTCCTGACTTTTCCATGGCTTCAATCGCTTCTTCAAACATCTGGGTCTCAGCTTCCTGATTCGGCAACTCCAAACGACCTTGACGCACCCAATTCATAAACATTGTTTTGTTCTCTAAAATCAGTGAGTACATTGAATAATGCGGCAAATCAAAAGCGAGGGCTCGATGCAAGGTATCTCGAAAACTTTCAATCGTTTGTCCAGGTAAAGCATAAATCAAGTCAATACTAATATTATCAAATTGCTTCTTCTCTAACAGTTTAATTGTGTCGTAAACATCTTGCACAGAATGCTTGCGTCCAATTTTTTTCAATAAGCGGTCATCAAAGGTTTGCACCCCCATTGAGAGGCGATTCACGCCATGAGCCTTCAAAACATCAAGTTTTTCAGCCGTCAAATCTCCCGGGTTGGCTTCCACCGTAAATTCTCTCGTCGTTGTTGTCGGCAAATAACGATGGACACCAGTTAATAAAACATCTAATTGCTTCGCTGTTAACGACGTCGGTGTCCCACCGCCAATATAGATTGTTTCTGAAGCGACAGTAGGTGATTGGGCCAACGTTAACTGAATCTCCTTTAACAAGGACTCAATGTATTCATCCACCGGTTGGCCTTCTAAAAAAACTTTATTAAAATCACAGTAGTAGCAAATATGCTCACAAAAAGGAATATGGATGTAGGCAGAGGTGCTTGAACCGGGATTAACGATTCTTTCTTTCACTATTAAAAACTCCTCAATTTCTTTTTTTCATTTCTTGCCTTTCAATTATAACACAAAAACAAAGCCATTCTTTCGACAAACCTTCGCCAAGTTCGCAAAAGGATTTTAATTCGCCCCAAAAAAATAACCCTAAAATAGGGTTACTCTCTTAAGATAAATTTTGAATCCAAGCGCACTTGTTTTTGCTTAGATGGATCAATAACCATAGCGAATGCTTGATGCCCGATTTCTCTCAAATGATGATCAATCGTTGAAAAATTCAATAACTTCCCACTCAATTGATTTTCTTGTCCAACAATCAAGGGAACCGACGCACCCGCCGTTAAAAATTGTTCACGCACACCTGCGGCTATATCATCGACATTAACAAAAAGGCAATCCAATGGTTGTTTCCTATTCAATAGTTCCTTACCTACGCGAAGACCATCTTCATAGGTCGTACTGTTAAGAATGATGTCCTCTTTCTCAGGATAGTAACCAAAGACTTCACGAAAGGTATCTAAGGTAATTTGACTGGTCACACTTGAATGATAATCACGGCTTAATAAGATGCCAATCCGTTTCATTCCTTTTTCTTTTAACCAGTAAAAAGCCTCACGATATGCCGGCTGTCGATTGGAGTAGACTGCAAACAAGTCTTTTCGTTTAGGATCTTCGCAACAAACGATGGGCCCAAATTGAGAATACTCTGCGATTTTTTCTAATGTTATCCCTCTAGAAGTAAAAATCAATGCGTCGACAGCCTTTCTCCGTAATTGCTCCAAATATTCAACTTCGATCTCCTCATCATATTCTGATGGCAAGATGACGATGCGATATTTCGTTGAAAAAGCACAGTCAATAATCCCATTCACAATTTCACGAAAATAAGGATGTTTCGTATGGGGCAAAACAACACCGATATTACCATTTTTCCCTCGACTCAAATCGCGTGCAATTTTATTAGGAACAAAATTTAATTCTTCAATCACCTGCTCAATTGCTTGTTGTGCTTGTTTCGAAACATGATTTTTTTGATTTAACACTCGGGAAACGGTTGACACCGAGTAGCCACTTTTACGGGCAACATCATGAATGGTTACCATAGCGATTGCCTCACACTCACTTTCTTTTACTTTTTACTTGTCTTCTTTATTATAAGAGCTAAAAGCGGTTTTAGGTCAAGTCCTTTAAAGTATTTCAACTTTTACAAAAAAAGAGTTTGCTATCAATCAAGATAGCAAACCCTTCGTTCATTTATGCGAATAATAAAGGTTCGAGTTCAAGCGGGTGTACCGGTTCCTCGCCTTTAAAAACACGCATGTTTCCACCAGACAGTTCATCAATTAAAATGATTTCTCCAGCTTGTTCTCCTCGACCAAATTCCAGCTTGATATCGTACAAAGTTAACCCTTTTTGAGCTAATTCATGTTGAACGAATGCGCAAATTCGTTTCGTTTGCTTTTTAATGATGGCATACTCACCTTCGGATAATATCCCCAAAGCAAGCAGACCATCTTCCGTCACTAACGGATCTTGTCTTTGATCGTCTTTCAAGGTGATTTCAACATAGCCATCCAGATCGGCACCGGGTTCGATGTAGGCTCCATACCGACGTACAAAGCTCCCCACTGCTTTATAACGACAAATGACCTCAAGCCCTCGGCCGAACATCACCGCTTTTTTTACATCCATCGACTTTTTCTCAAGGTCCGCCCCTAAATAATGCGTCGCAATGCCTTCTTGGTTCAATCGTTCGAAAAAGAATTGACTTACAGCTAAACCAGAACGGCCCGAACCTTCAACAGTTAACCCGACTTGATTCTCACCAGGATCAAATACGCCATCTTTCCCAGTCATTTCATCCTTAAAAATCAATCGAATGGTTCCATCTTCTTTCTCATAAACATCTTTCGTCTTACCTTGGTAAATGCGTTTCATAAGGCACCTCTTTAAGTTCGTTTTTTAATGTTTTACAAGAATAGAATACCACAAAAAAAAGCTTTTGAGAATATAAATACGAACTTTTTAAAAGGTTTTACGGAGAATCAATTGGCTATCAAACATCTTTTAGCTCTCGGTTTCTACGATAAACTTGCGTGCTTCTTTCAAGTCTTTAGGGACGAAGTACGTGTCTTTGCTGATTTTTTCTAGTTCAAAGAGCGCCAACTTGCGAGCAATCCCGCCACCGTAACCGGTAATACTCCCTGATTTTCCAATCACTCGGTGACAAGGGATGATTATCGAAATCGGATTCCTTCCAACTGCCCCACCGACCGCTTGTGCGGACATTTTTTCTTTTCCCGACTCAAGGGCGATTCGTTGAGCAATTTCTCCATATGTCACCGTTTGACCGTATGGAATTTCCGTTAAAATCTTCCACACTTGGTGTTGAAAGGCTGTCCCTTCTGGAGAAATTGCAAAATCAATAGCTGGATTCTCACCAGAAAAATAAGCGGCTAGCCATTGTTTCACGCGTCGAAACAATGGCAAATCCTCACCAGGGGTTACTTCCGCTTTGCAAGTCGCTTCAAATTCCTTTTTTCCAAAATAAGCCCCTGTTAAGGCATCGCCATCACTAGTTAAATACAGAGGACCTAGGGGTGAAGGTGTCACTACTTGATATGTTTTCATTCAAACTCTCTCCTAACTGCATGTCGCTTAACGCCTGATGACTTATTTTTGAAAATAATCACGGGTATGTTGTTCATCTTGTTTTAGTTGGGCAATCAACGCATCGACACTCTCAAAAGCCACTTGTCCTCTTAAGTAGTGTAACCAACGAACAGATACCTGTTCCCCATAGATATTTCGATTGAAATCTAAGAGATTGACTTCCACCGTCACGGGTCGATTTTTTTCAAAAGTATCGTTTCGACCAATTGACCCCATCGAAGGATACCAGTGATCGCCAACTTTGATTTCTGTCACATAAACGCCTTCTTTTGGTAATCGAGTCGTACTTTTAACTTTAACATTGGCTGTTGGATAGCCAAGTGTTCGACCGCGAGCATCGCCATGAACAACGACCCCATCAATGCGATAAGGGTAGTTCAGTAACTCTTGAACCTTTTCTAAATTCCCAGCATCTAATTCTTCACGAATACGTGTTGAACTCACTTTTTCCCCATTCAGCGTCTCTTTTGATACCGTCACAATTTCAAAGCGCCCTTGTCCATAGGTAGGCAAACAAGTCATATTGGCAATTTCTTTTGGACCGTACGTATAATCAAAGCCTGCGACAACTGTTTTTGCATGCAAGCCGACCATATAAGTGTCAACAAATTTTTGTGGACTCAAGCTGGCAAAATCAGAAGTGAACTCAACGATATATAAATAATCAACGCCTAGCGAAGCCATTAACGCTTTCTTTTGCTCTAAACTGGTTAAATATTTCATTTGTTCCGCAGGGAGTTTTTGAAAGACGATCGATGGGTGATGATTAAAAGTCATTAGTGCTAGTTTTAAGCCTTGTTCTTGGGCGATTTTACGACCTTCCGCAATCACTCGTTGATGGCCTTTATGAACCCCGTCAAAAAAGCCTAGCACTAAAACTACCGGCTCTCCGGGGATTTGTTTGTCATCATAAGGATGACGGATTTCAATTGTTTGCATAACATTATTCCTTTCCTTACTCGTTTCTTAATACTTTCCGTGGTTTTAAAATCCCCATTTTGGTCGGATGCGCTTCATATAGACTAACGACACGCCCTTGATAAAAAAGAGCGAGTAAATCCGTTGGAGCAGCGTGTAATCCTAGTTCTTCATATTCGAGTCGGGCACCATTTTTCACTTTTATCCATAACGCTTCCGATAAATCAATACGTTCAAAATCTTGCACACCGAATTCAACGGGCAAAAGCGCTTCTGACAACATCTTTTTTTCCATTAAATCAGCAACTTGTGCGAGTGTGAACGCTTGTTCTTTTAAAAAACCTCCACTGGCGATTCTCGTCAAGTCAGACATGTGAGCAGGCACGCCTAAAAGCTGGCCAGTATCGACCGCTAGCGTTCGAACATACGTCCCTTTGCCACAATCAACAGCAAAACGCCAGGTTTGCGTTTGTGTTTGCGTATCCCAAATTGGAGGGGTTGTTCGTTTAAAGGCAGCAATTTCTGCCGTTCGCTTGGGCCGTTCAACGGTTTCATTTTTTCGAGCATATTCATATAATCGTTTTCCGTTGACCTTCACGGCAGAATACATGGGTGGTATTTGGGTAATCGTTCCCGTCAGTTGTGCCATTGCAGCATCAATTTCTTCTTCCGTAAACGGTTGCTCAATCCCCTTTCGTTCGACAACCTCTCCTGAGGCATCCTCCGTTGTGGTGCTAAATCCTAAAGTGATTTCTCCCACGTATTTTTTTCCTGAATCAGTTAAAAATTCAATTACCTTGGTTCCTTTTCCTACGCAAATGGGTAAAACACCATCGACATCTGGATCTAAGGTCCCGCCATGTCCGACTTTTTTGGTCCCTAGTATTTTTCGTAATTTAAAGACGCAATCGTGGCTTGTCATGCCACGTTCTTTCCATAAAGGTAAAATGCCATCCATCATATTTTTACACCTTCATTCCATTTTTTTCTCGTTTCATTATAGCATGTTTCAAGATTTTCGCGTAAAAAAGAGGGTGTGACCAACGCCACAACCTCTTTTTACACTTAATCTCGATTTAAATCACGTAACATTTGATCGATTTTATTGCCGTAAGCCACAGATTCATCTAACTCAAAGAGAATTTCAGGGGTTTTGTATAGCGTTAACGCTTTGCCAATCTCCCGACGAATAATCCCTGTCGCTTTTTCTAGCCCTTCTTGCGCGGCTTTTTTATCAGAAGCGAGATCTGATAAAATACTGTAGTATACTGTTGCTTGTTGTAAATCACCCGTTACATGAACATCTGTGATATTCACATCGGCAACTCGAGGATCGCGAACGGTTTTACGTAAAACTTGGTTCACTTCTTTTAAGATTTCTTGAGCTACACGACGATCACGATAGTTAGCCATTGGAAACTCCTCCTACCTATTTTTTATTTTGCTTTTACTTCTTCCATGATGAAGCCTTCAATGATGTCATCTTCACGAATATCATTGTATTTTTCAATCATTGCACCACATTCGAAGCCTAATTTGACTTCTTTTGCATCGTCTTTAAAGCGTTTCAAGCTTGCTAGGTGTCCTTCATAAATAACGATACCATCTCGAATCACACGAACGCCGCTATCTCGGCGGATGTACCCTTCTGTTACATAACATCCCGCAATTGTTCCAACTTTTGAAACTTTATAGGTTTCACGAACCAGCATTTGACCTGTAATTTTCTCTTCAAATTCTGGATCAAGCATCCCTTTCATTGCCGTTTCAATTTCATCGATGGCGTTATAAATAATTCGGTGTAGACGAATATCAACTTGTTCCGCATCCGCTTGTTGACGAGCTTGCGGCGTCGGACGAACATTAAAGCCAATAATAATCGCATTACTTGCTGCAGCTAAAGTAATGTCACTTTCATTAATTGCACCAACCGCTGAATGGACGATGTTCACACGTACACCCTCGACATCAATTTTTTGCAAGGATGCGGCTAAAGCTTCTGCTGTTCCTTGAACATCTGCTTTAATAATTACATTTACCTCACGAATTTCGCCTTCTTTTAGGCTATCAAATAAGTTGTCTAAGGTCACGCGTGTATTGCTGCCACGTTGTTCCAATAGCGCACGTTTGGCACGTTCTTCACCCGCTGCACGCGCCGTTTTCTCGTCTTCAAAGGTTACAAAGCGATCACCTGCTTGAGGCACATCATTTAATCCTGTAATTTCAACTGGCGTTGCTGGTCCTGCTTCTTTGTCTCGACGACCAATATCATTCGTCATCACTCGAACACGTCCAAAGGTGTTTCCTACAACGATTGGATCACCGACTTTCAAGGTTCCTTGTTGAACTAATAGTGTTGCTACTGGCCCTTTTCCTTTGTCTAAGCGTGCTTCAATGACCGTTCCAATTGCACGTTGCGTTGGATCTGCTTTTAAATCTTCCACTTCAGCAACTAATAGAACCATTTCTAACAATTCATCAATATTTTGAGCGAATTTTGCAGAGATTTCGACAAAAATGGTATCGCCGCCCCATGCCTCAGGGATTAATCCATGTTCACTTAATTCTTGCATCACATGCGGAGGGTTCGCTGCTGGCTTATCTACTTTATTGACTGCGACAATAATTGGAACACCCGCTGCTTTTGCATGGTTAATTGCTTCAATTGTTTGTGGCATCACACCATCATCGGCTGCAACAACTAAAATTGTAATATCTGTGATACTTGCTCCACGCGCACGCATACTTGTAAACGCCGCGTGTCCAGGTGTATCTAAGAATGTGATTGGTTTGCCATCAATATCAATCTGATAGGCACCAATATGTTGGGTAATTCCACCGGCTTCTCCACTTGTTACTCGTGATTTGCGTAATGTATCAAGTAAAGTTGTTTTCCCGTGGTCAACGTGTCCCATAATGGTAACAACGGGCGGACGAGAAACAAGTGCTTCTTCGTTCATTTCTTCTGGTTCAAAGAATTTATCAATGTCCGCAATATCCACTTGCACTTTCTCATGTGCTTCAATACCATAGTCTGTTGCTAATAATTCAATTGTTTCTGCATCTAGTGGTTGGTTTTGATTGACCATCACACCCATCATAAAGAGTTTCTTAATGATTTCAGCAGGCTCACGATAAATCTTCTTGGAAATATCTGCAACATTCATGCCATCTGTGTATTCAAGCACCTCTGGTAATTCACGGAATTTACGTGCAGGCACTGCTGGTTTATTTTCAGATGCTGGATGTTTCCCTTTCCGTCCACGTTTGTTGAAACGATTTCGGTTTTGGTTACCCCAACCTTGATTCCGCCCTTGATTTGAGTTTTGGCGAGCGGGACGATTTTGATTTGTTCCTTGCTCTTGACGATTTTGCGTTGTTGGTTTCGTCGTCGCTTGATTTGATGCCGAGCGATTTTGTTGGGTCGCCTGGTTTTGTGAACGATTTTGATTGTTTTGCGACCCTTTGTTTTGGTCAGTTGCTTTATTTGTTGGTTTGTTACCACCTTGTTGCGGACCTTTATTCACTGGTTTTCCTGAATGATTTCGATTTCCTTGTGTGGTTGTTCCACCTTTGTTTTGACGGTTTTGGAAATTCGGATTATTTTTTTGTGTTTGATATTTCTTTTCAGTCGGTTTCGCAGAAGCAGTTGTTGCTTTAGCATTTCCTTCTTTTTTCGGTGTCGAACGATTTCTTAATGCCTGGCGCAACGATTTTTCTTGTGATTCAGAAATCACCGCCATATGGTTTGATACATTAAATCCTAAAGATTTTGCTTTATCGACGATTTCTTTACTCGATGTATTCATTTCTTTTGCAATTTCATAGACTCTTTTATTCGTCATGCAATCACCTTCCTAACTTAATAATAGTTCCTCGATCTTCTTTGCAAAGCCTTGATCTTTCACCCCAACAACCATTCGATTTTTACCAATCGCTAAACTTAGTTGCGTTGAATCAAAACAATCAAAGCAAGGAACTTTGTAATACGAACTTTTATCTTTAATACTTTTTTGTGTATTTTTTCCTGCATCTTGAGCAATAAAAACCAAACGCACTTTGTTCGCCCGAATGTCTTTTAAAGTCAACTCTTCACCCGTAACCAATTGACCTGCACGCATTGCTAGACCTAACAGATTCAGTGCCTTTTCTTTACTCATTGGCAAACAACTCTTTTCGTGCTTTTTGATGCGTCACATAAGCAAGTAATTCTTGATAAAACGCATCGGATATTTTTGTTTCTAAGACACGATCAAGAATCTTTTTGTCCCAAGCCGCCTGTGCCTCCGCTGGTTCGAGTGCAAGATAAGCGCCTCTTCCAGGTGCTTTTCCTGTGGGATCAATTGATACGACACCTTCTTTTGAACGTGCGATTCGCAAAAGATCTTTTTTAGGAAACATTTCGCCCGAAACAACGGATTTTCTTAAAGGTATTTTTCTTTTTTTCATATCCATCCCACCTTGAATTATTCTTCATCAAATTCAACGTTTTCATAATCGTCCGCAGTCATGTCTGGATTGGCCATTATTGTTTCATCGATTAGCATTGCTTCTTCCATTTCGCTTTCCGCTTCCACTTCTGCTTCTTGTTGCTCTAGTGCTTCATAAAAACTGACCATATCGGATTCTGATTTTATATCAATCTTAAATCCAGTTAGTTTCGCTGCCAAACGAGCGTTTTGACCACGTTTTCCGATAGCTAGTGACAATTGATAGTCTGGTACAACAACCGTACACGCTTTTGGATTTTCTGCATCAAAAATCACGTCGCTGACTTCTGCTGGATTCAACGCATTGGCAATGAAGACAGCTGAATCTTCATTCCACTCAACAATATCCATGTTTTCGCCTTTTAACTCATTTACTAAGGCTTGCACTCGTTGACCCTTTGGCCCGACACATGTTCCAACTGGATCGATGTTTGCATCGTGAGAGCGAACAGCAATTTTCGAACGGTCACCTGCTTCACGCGCAATACTCACAATTTCTACCGTCCCGTCATAGACTTCTGGCACTTCTTGTTCAAATAAACGACGTAATAAATCTGGATGGCTTCGACTAACAAAAACTTGCGGCCCTTTTGAAGTGTTTTCCACCTTCGATACATAAACCCGAATGCGATCATGAGGTTGGTAAAATTCATTGGCCATTTGATCTTGTTTTGATAAAACTGCTTCAATTTTTCCTAAGTTTACATAAATATAGCGATTGTCCTGACGCTCAACAATGCCTTGCATAATATCATTTTCATAGGCACTAAACTCGGTATAAATAATATTACGCTCCGCTTCACGTACACGTTGTAAAATGACTTGTTTTGCGGTTTGTGCTGCAATTCGACCAAAGTCTTTTGGGGTTACTTCAAAACGGATTTTGTCTCCAATTTCGTAAGCTGGATTAATTAAAATGGCATCTTTTAATGATACTTCTAACTGAGAATCCATCACTTCTTCAGTGACTTCTTTCACTGAATAGACATGAATATTTCCCTTTTTTTGATTGAATTCAACTTCCACGTTTTGTGATTGGCCGTAGTGACGTTTATAAGCAGAAATTAGCGCTGCTTCTAAAGCTTCAATCACGATTTCTTTTGATATTCCTTTTTCTGCTTCTAAGGCATCTAAAGCATTTAACATTTCTTTACTCATTTTCTTTGCATCCTCCGTAATTAAAATTGAACTGCTAAACGAGCATGGGCAATATTTTTGCGATCAAGGGTCAGTTCTTTTTCTCTGGTTTTAATTTTAACTTTTAAAACTAATTGTTCTGCATCAAACGATTGCAAGAACCCTTGATATTGTTTTTCACCATCGACTGCTTGATAGAAAGAGACATGGATATAAGCGCCTAAAGCTTGTTCATAATCTGTTTCTTTTTTTAATGGTCGTTCTGCACCAGGAGAAGAAACCTCAAGAAAATAAGCTTGTGGGATTGGGTCCGGTTCAATTGTATCAAGGGAGTCACTCAAACGCTCACTGACAAGGGCACAATCTTCTAAATCAATTCCGCCTTCCTTATCAATAAAGACACGTAAAAACCAGTTTTTACCTTCTTTAACAAACTCTACCTCAACTAACTCAAATTTTTCCGCTTCCAAAATTGGTGTTACTAAATCTGTAACAGTTTCCACAACCGTACTCAAAATATGATCCCTCCTTTAAATAATCGTAACGAAATCCATTTCATGCCATAAAAAGAGTGAGGGAAAAGACCGCCCTCACTCAACTCTAGTATCATTACAGTTAGAAATATAACATATTTTTTCAGAAAACTCAAGAGATTCCTATTTTCTTAACATTTCGTTTTCATTTTCTTTAATTTTCCCGTTATTTACTACGATTTAAGACATCGGCTACCATCGCATCAACAAAAACATTTAAGTTTTCCACTTGGGTTGCTTTCGAACCATAACGGCGAACATTGACGGTGCCTTCTGCGACTTCTTGGTCACCCACAACAATTTGATAAGGGATTTTTTGTGTTTGAGAAGCACGAATTTTATATCCAAGTTTCTCATTGCGGTCATCTAATTCAACTCGAATGCCTTGTTCTTGCAGGCGTTCCTTCACAGTCAGGGCGTATTCGTGATGTGCCTCCACAGAGACTGGAATGATAGTTGCTTGAATCGGTGCCAGCCAAGTTGGAAAGGCTCCTTTATAGGTTTCGGTTAAATAAGCAACAAAACGTTCCATCGTAGAAACAATCCCGCGGTGAATGACAACTGGTCGATGCGTGTTTTCCCCGTCTTCACCCACATAGGTCAAATCAAAACGTTCAGGTAATAAAAAGTCCAACTGGATCGTTGAAAGTGTTTCTTCATTTCCCAAAGCCGTTTTTACTTGAACGTCTAATTTCGGTCCATAAAAGGCCGCTTCACCTTCTGCTTCAAAGTAATCGAGACCAGTTTCATCCATTACTTCTTTTAACATTGATTGTGCATGGTCCCACATTTGATCGTCATCAAAGTATTTTTCAGTGTTTTTTGGGTCACGGTAACTAATACGTAATCGATAGTCGGTAATGTCAAAATCTTCATAGACAGCAATCATTAAATCAAGTGTGCGGCGGAATTCCTCTTTAATTTGATCTGGACGAACAAACGTATGCCCATCGTTTAAGGTCATTTCTCGTACACGTTGTAAGCCCGACAGCGCTCCTGATTTTTCATAACGGTGCATCTGTCCCAACTCTGCAATACGAATCGGTAACTCGCGATAAGAGTGGACGTCATTTTTATACACCATCATATGATGTGGACAGTTCATTGGACGCAACACTAACATTTCACCATCGCCCATATCCATCGGCGGGAACATGTCTTCATGGTAGTGTGCCCAGTGCCCTGATGTTTTATAAAATTCAACGTTTGCCATAATCGGCGTATAAACGTGCTGGTAGCCTAAGGCAATTTCTTTATCTGTAATGTAACGTTCGATTGTTCGACGAATTGTTGCCCCCTTTGGCAACCAAAACGGTAAGCCTGATCCTACTTCAGGTGATAACATAAATAAATCTAATTCTTTTCCTAACTTGCGGTGGTCACGTTCTTTTGCCTCTTCACGCATTTGAATAAAAGCTTTCAGTGCTTTTTTGTCAAAGAAAGCTGTTCCGTAAACGCGTTGCATCATGTGGTTATCGGAATTGCCTCTCCAGTAAGCGCCTGCTACTGATAAGAGTTGGAATACTTGAATGCGCCCAGTTGTCGGGACGTGAGGCCCACGACATAAATCAACAAAGTCCCCTTGTTCATAGGCAGTGATAATTTCATCAGCTGGTAGATCTTGAATCAACTCTTCTTTGTAAGGATCGCCGGCAAACAGTTCGAGTGCTTCTTCTTTCGTTAGTACACGACGCGTAATGGGTAAGTTTTGTTTGACGATTTTCATCATTTCTGCTTCAATCGCTGCCAAATCTTCGGCAGTGACTGGCTGTTCACCATTATCGGTGTCATAATAAAAACCAGAGTCAATGGCTGGTCCCACACCGAACTTAATTTCTGGATACAAATGGCGCATGGCTTGTGCCATTAAATGAGCCGTCGAGTGACGCAAAAGTCCGAGTGCGTCTTCATGGTCCGGTGTGACAATTTCAATCGTTGCATCTGCCTCAATCGCACGATCAAGGTCAATCAATTCTCCGTTCACCTTTCCAGCTAGTGCTTTTTTTGCAAGTCCTTTTGAAATACCTTCCGCAATTTCCTTTGTTGTAATGCCCGCCTCGTATTCACGAACGGCACCATCTGGAAATGTTATTTTAATCATTTCGCTTCCTCCTTTTATTTTCCTTTTATTACAAATTCCTGTTTTTTTGCAATAAAAAAGTCCTAATACTGTAGCAAGTCTACAGTATTAGGACGACTCATCGTGGTTCCACCTAATTTTAAATACAATCATTGTATTTCTCAAACGTGTTAACGGTAACGACCGCCTCTGTTTCAACAAAGGTCTGAAAAAGTGGTCATTCTTTGGTTTTCTCCCGGAAAAGTTTCAGCCACGCTTTTCCTCTCTTTTCGAAGACTCTCAAATGCAGGTGTCTTTTTCATTAATCAAATATGTTCTTATTTAATCACTTTTTCTGAAAAATTGCAAGGATTTTTTACTTCTTTAAATCTTCTTGTAATTTTTCTTGCAGGACAACGGCTTGATTATGGGTTTCATCTTTCGCACCAAAAAGTAAAAAGACATTTTCGTTTTGTAACCAGTGACGAATTTGTTCCAGAAAAGAGGGATAAATTGGATTGTTCTCAAGCTCCTTTTCATACTGCGCTTTAAACCAAGGATACTTTTCCGGGACATGCCCAAAGTTTTTCCTCAGTTCACTTGAAGGAGCAATTTCCTTTTCCCATAAATCCAAATGCAGCGTTTCTTTCTTGATTCCTCTTGGCCAAATCCGATCAACCAACACTCGTTTGCCGGCAATCGACGTCAAATCTTCATAAGCTCTTTTGATTTTTAATTCTCCCACTTCAAAAACCTCCTTCGGTCTCTCTCTTCATTGTACCCCTAATTTTCTTTAAATAAAAAGATTTCGCTTTCACAGTAAAGGTTTTTTACGCTTAAATTTGCTAGAATAAAAAGAAAAAGGAGGGAAAAAAGCAATGAATCTTTTACAACAAGCACAACGACTTTTGGCCATCGCACAAAGCGGCCTCACATTTGGAAAAGATCCTTATGATCACGAAAGGTATACGGAAGTCAAACAAATTGCACTCACCTTACTTGCAGATTGTGGGAGTGCCTCACTGCCCACAATCGAACAACTTTTTTCTCAAGAATCCGGTTACCCAACGCCCAAAATTGATGTCCGCGGCTTTTGCTTAAACGAACAGCACGAGATTTTGCTCGTACAAGACGCCACAAGTCTAGAGTGGTCTTTACCCGGTGGTTTTGGCGAAGTTGGTTTCAGCCCCAGAGAAAATATCGAAAAAGAAATGTTGGAGGAAACAGGCTATCAGGTAGACGTTTCCCATTTGTTAGCTGTCTTTGACACAAACTTAAATCTGGAAGTTCCCCAAAGTTTTCAATACTATAAACTCGTCTTTGCTTGTCACTTACTTGATGGTGCATTTCGTCCAAATATCGAGGTTCGCAAAATAGCTTATTTCCCCCTGACTCAGCTGCCGAGACTTTCGGAAAAAAGAACCACAAAAGAACAGTTAACACTTTTAAGTCAACAAACGTCCCTCACTTACTTTGATTAAAAAAATAAAAGAATGATTTCTGACAACTCGTTAAGATTTCGTTCTTTTTTTCGTATTCTTTACGGTTCTATGCTATACTTTTAGGGTCAAATTTTTAGGAGGTATGCCAAAATGACTGCCCGTGAATTCGAAAAAAAACAACTGAGTCAAACCATTCAGTTGATTCAAAAAGAACAAGATATTATCAAAAAACAACAAGAAGAGGTTGAAAACACTTTACAATCGCAACTAAAGGAAGTAGCAGATAAAAAAATTAACGCAGGCTCTGAAGAAGCTTTTTACGAGTCCGTGGTTGAATATCAACAGCATGAACAAGATTTGCTTTTACGCTATCAAACGACCGAAGCACAAAAAAAGCGTTTAAAAACTTTAAGCGTTATGGAAAAATCGCCCTATTTTGCCCGAATTGATTTTAAAGAAGGCATTGAAGCACCAGAAACACTTTATTTGGGGATCGCTTCCTTACGTAACCAAAAGGAAGATACCCTTGTAATCGACTGGCGTGCTCCCATTGCGAACCTTTATTACGAAGGGGAACTAGGAACGACCTTTTATGAAACAGATACCGATCGTTTTGAAGTTGAGCTATTATTAAAACGTCAATTTAAAATTCAAGACGGTGAATTGCTCTCAATGGTGGATACGACGGAGATTATTAATGATGATTTTTTATTGGAAATTTTAGATGAAGCCTCTTCGGGTCAGATGAAGAATATTGTATCAACCATTCAAAAAGCCCAAAACGAGATTATCCGTGACACGACCAATCGGATTTTATTAATCGAAGGAATTGCAGGAAGCGGAAAGACTTCTGCCTTACTGCAACGCATTGCTTATATGATGTATCGGAATCGTAAATGGTTAGATGACGAACAAATTTTACTTTTTTCACCCAATCACTTGTTTTCTGATTATATTTCCCAAGTCCTGCCTTCGCTAGGAGAAAGTGAAGTCCCAACGCGCACTTTCCGTGACTTCTTACAACAACTATTGCCACGTTATGAAATTCAAAAAGAAGCAGCAGAAGAGATTCATTTCTTAACTGGAAAAGATAACAAAATCGAAAAACTAATGAATAGCCTGTCTCTTGTGAGTCTAATCTCGGATTATTTAGAAATGATTACCCCTGTCGGCCCCCTCTTTAGAGACTTAAAAATCAAAGGGGAAACGTATATTACCAAACAACAGATTCGTCGTTGGTATGAAGAAACAAATAGCCAACTGCCCTTACACCAACGCAGCCAATTATTACAAACAAAGCTCCTTAAGAAAATTGGTGGCTTAGAAAGAGATGAATTACGGAAACAATGGGTAAAAGATGAAACGGAGGAGCGTTTACAAGCACTTTTCGAAAACGATCCAACTCAGGATTACACTGAGGAAAACGAACGTCGTCTGCGTAAAAAAATTCGCATGCAAATTGTTCGTCGAAAATTCCGTGCACTGACTCGAGGCGTTCAAAACTATCAATTTATTAATCGACCGAAACAATACGTGCATTTCTTGCAACAAATCCCGATGGAAACTTTCACTCGTTTCAACTTGTCACAAACCGAATGGAATGACCATTTGAATACGGTCAAGCAACAATTTAGAAGTCGGGAATTAACGGAACAAGACGGAATTTTATTCTTCTTACTATCACGAGGCCTACACCCGATTGACGTGGAGCAAAAAGCACGCTTTATTTTTGTCGATGAAATGCAAGATTTCCCACCTGCACAAGTGGCTTTATTACGTACCTTATATCCCAAAGCCGGCATGAGCCTTTGCGGGGATTTAAACCAAAAAGTTTTCGGTAACGAAACGATTGTTAACTCTCTCGATTACTTGTTCCCAGAAGAAAATATCGCTCGCTATCAATTAACGACAAGCTATCGTTCCACGCAAGAGATTACAGCCTTTGCGAACCAATTTTTATCTCAAGAAGAACAGGTACAAACAACCGCCCGAAACGGACAGTTACCTATCCTCTTACAGGAAACAACCTTGGATGCTTTGCGCGAGAAGCTCCTCCGGCAAGTCCAAACAACTAGCCAAAAGAATCCTTATTGGCGGATTGCCATTATTGGTAAGTCCATTCAAGAATGTCAAACACTTTATGAACAATTCGATGAGACAACACAAAGGGAAATTCAATTAATTACTTCGGAAGATGCTTTTATGAAACGTCAAGTGATGATTATCCCTGCTTTCTTGGCCAAAGGGCTAGAATTTGATAGCGTCTTTGCTTGGAATATCGGGGACAATTTCACGTCAGCACAAGACCAACTCATTCTCTACACCATTGCGACCCGCGGCATGCATGAACTTACCGTGCTTGTTCCGGCAACCCCGAGTCCACTTTTAGAAAACATCGACCAGACAACCTATCAAACGATTCGTTGAGAAAGTACCACACGATTGAACACTCGAAAAAAGGGCCTGATTGATTCATTTCTGAATCATCAGTCCCATAAATTATAGAGCCGAAAAAAGCCAGCGCCACGGGATGCATCGAACACCGTGACACTGGCTTTTTTGTTTATTTTATTACATCAACGGAGCAAATATTTTCATTATCCATCCTAGAAGCTTTGTAAAATCTTTCTCGTTTCGAACATCATCTAGCGTGATTCGTTGAGAAAGTGCCAGCGTTTCAGCGAAGTCGATTGCCATTTTTTCGATTTCCTTGACCCCCTCAAGATAAACGCCACATTCAAAATGATGATAAAAACTACGATAATCCAAATTAATGGTCCCCACCGTCGCTTGATAACCATCCACGATAAAGTTCTTGGCATGAACAAAGCCTGGTGTGTATTCGTAAATTTGAACTCCTGCTTCAATTAATGTTTTGTAATGACTCTTAGCCAAAGCAAAGGCGTACTTCTTATCTGGAATATGTGGCAAGATGATTTTTACATCAACGCCTCTTTTAGCGGCAAAAGTTAAGGCCGTCTCCATCTCCCCGTCCAGAATTAAATAAGGGGTCATAATATGAACATATTTTTGTGCTTTGTTCAAGAGATCAAAATAAACCATCTCTCCTACTCTTTCATCGTCAAGCGGAGAATCTGCATAAGGCAACACAAACCCTTCCTCAACGCTGTCATCTGCCTCCTCAACTGCTAACGAAAGCCAAGGTTCAAAATCAATGTCGCTGCTATCCATGGCCCACATTTTTAAAAACATCAACGTAAAACTTTCTGCTGCTTGTCCTGTAATTTTAATCGCTGTGTCTTTCCAATGGCCAAACCGTTCGATTTCGTTAATGTATTCATCGGCCAAATTCACTCCCCCTGTAAAGGCGACTCGGCCATCAATGACGCAAATTTTCCGGTGGTCACGGAAATTATAGACGGTCGAGACGAAGGGCTGAATGGGGGAAAAGACTTTGCACTTGATCCCATATTTCCTTAATTCATCTGGATAAGAACGTGGCAACAAAGAAAATTCACAAAAACCATCATACATAAAACGAACTTCCACCCCAGCTTGGGCTTTTTCAATTAGAATTTCTAAAATCTGACCCCACATACGACCTTTTCCAACAATAAAATACTCCATAAAAATAAAGGTTTCTGCTTGTCGTAACTCGTTAAGTAAATCTTCAAACTTCGCTTCTCCAGATGGATAGTAGCAAACCGCATTGTTTTGATAGATCGGGTACGAACCCGTTAAATTGACAAAATGATGCAGGCCTTTTAGATTAGGATACTGCTCTAAGGCTACCAAGACCTCCTTTTTTGTTTGAATCCGTCCCTTGCTCTTCTTTCCAATTTCAACAAGTCGGCGGCGTTCCAAGCGATGCCCAATTTCTAAACGGGTATAAAAATAAAGAAAGATGCCAATAATTGGCAAGACGCTGAATAAAACTAACCAAGTTAATTTCACACTATTGTCACTTTTACTGTTAAATAAGGCGACACAACCAATAACTGTCACAACAAGCGAACCACCATAATAAATATGCACATAATTGGTCGAAACATAGTTCATCCCGAGAAACAATAACCCAATCTGAATTATTAATAATAAAAGAATAATGCCGACACGACTAAAGACCAATTGTAAGAAGCTTTTTTTGCTTCTTTTAAACAATTCGTTCTCATCAATTTTCATACATGACCTCCAAATAATCAAGTAAAGGGAGTGTTGGATACTTTAATTGAATAATTTGTAAAATTACTTTTAGTTCCGAATAATTCTTCGGGTTTTCAACATCAAAAATCCGGCTATGACGTCCGATGCCACCGTTATCAATCAATCGATTGCTGCGATTCCAATCAATAAATTCTTCCAAATAAACAAATTGACTGAGTGGAAAACCTGCACCATCAATAATCTCAGATAGGCGAAAGGACAAAAAGGCACTATCAATGACTGATTCACGATTGATTCGTCCTTTTTGATTCCCAAAGTTGTGTTCTTTGACTAAAACCTTTTCCCGGTCATTGGCGAGGTACCAATCTAAAAGATAAAAAAAGCCAGTCAGACGGGTCGACTCTTCAAAGAGTAGCCAGGAATCTTCTGATTCACGGAAAACCAAGGGAATTAAGTAATCTTTGCGATAAATTAACATGGGTGCTTGTTTTACGGCACACGTTAGGTAACGATTTAAATAGCTAACGCCTCGAAAATCGCCCAATCGATAGCCTTGCACACCAAACTCACGGTAACGTGAACAAAGTTGTGAACAATCACTAATAGCTACAGAAATTTCCGTTATTTTCTCATAGCCACTTAAAATCCGATCAAAGGGTTCTAAAATAATTGTCTCCACCAATATTCCTCCTCGTTCTATTCTCCTAGCGGACGATGTTTAAACTTCATCGTTGCCTCAACCGCTTCTTGCCATCCAGCGTATAAATTCTGGCTTACCTCTTTGGTCATCCTAGGATGAAAGGTTTCAGCTTTTGCATACACCTCTTTTATTTCATCAAAATCTTGCCAAAAGCCCGTCGTTAACCCCGCTAAAAAGGCAACACCTAAAGCTGTGGTTTCTAGAAATGCCGGTCGCTTAACATCTGTCTGCAAAATATCTGCTTGAAATTGCATTAAAAAATTGTTCTTTGATGCGCCTCCATCTGCTTTTAACAAGCTGATTGGCAGGCCAGCCTCATAAGACATTGTCTGAACGACATCACAAGTCTGATAGGCTAATGATTCTAATGTGCCTCGAATAAAATGTTCTTTCGTCGTTCCTCTCGTAATCCCAAAGATTGCTCCTCGAGCTTCTTGATCCCAATAAGGAGCACCCAAACCTGTAAAAGCTGGAACGACATATAGTTGATTGCTGTCTGGTACACTCATCGCTGCACTTTCAGTCGATGTCGCATCATTAATTAATCTTAGGCCGTCTCGTAGCCACTGAATGGCAGAACCAGCAACAAAAATACTCCCTTCCAATGCATAGGTTACTTCATGACCGATTCCATACGCGATTGTTGTCAGTAAGCCATTTTCCGAAATAATTGGTTCTGTCCCAGTATTCATTAATATAAAGGCACCTGTTCCGTAAGTGTTTTTTACCATGCCTTCTTCAAATGCCCCTTGCCCAATTAAAGCGGCTTGTTGGTCGCCCGCAATCCCAGCAATGGGGATTTGTTGACCATAGAATAAATAATCGTCTGTGTAACCAAAAATCTCTGTATTGGAGCAAACTTCGGGTAGCAGACTTCTTGGAATATCGAATAAATCTAATAGTTCTTGATCCCATGCCAATTCGTGAATATTAAATAACATGGTTCGACTGGCATTGGTATAGTCAGTCTTATGGACCTTTCCTTCTGTCAATTTCCATAATAACCAAGTATCAATCGTTCCAAATAATAGTTCGCCTTTTTCGGCTCGAACTTTCAAGTCTGGTCGTTGTTGGAACAACCATTGAATCTTTGTCGCTGAGAAGTAAGAATCAATCGGCAAGCCTGTTTTTTCCTTGACTCGTTGTTCATAACCAAGCGCCTTCCACTCATCGGCGACCTCACTGGATTGTTTTGATTGCCAAACAATGGCATGATAAACCGGTTCCCCAGTTTCTTTCTCCCATAAGACCGTTGTTTCTCGTTGATTGGTGATCCCGATTGCAGCAATTTCTTCAGGCTGAATCTTCCCGGCAATTAAAACACCGGCAATCACATTTTGAACGGAATGCCAGATTTCAATGGGGTCGTGTTCCACCCATCCAGGCTGTGGGAAAATTTGGGTAAATTCTTTCTGACTCGTCGCGTAAACTTCGCCTTTTTTATTGAAAATGATGCCGCGACTACTTGTCGTTCCCTGATCAATGGCTAAAATATATTTTTGGGTCATTGGCTTCTCTTCCTTTATAAAATATCATTCATTTTACAATTATAGCATACCCACTTAGAGATAAGAACAGCTGTTGATTCATTTCAATCGCGACAATAATCGAGGGGTTACACTTAATATTTTCTTAACTTTATTTGACCCCTTTTCAAAAGAACGCTATAATTGGTTTACACGAAAGATATTATTAAGCAATAATTTTAATTTGTTTTAAGGAAATTTATTCAAACTGGCGTAACAGAGGGTTACAAGGATGTATTAGTGGTTAGGGAATATGTCGTTTAAATGAGAAATAATTAATTTTTAAGTAATAGTGTCCACCAACTTTAAAATAATAACTATTGATTCGTTAGATAGCCTTCTCTTCATTAAGAGAGGGCTATTGTCCATTTCAGCGTTCAAATAGTAGACACCCCCGAGGAAGAACGAGTCATCATCCTTCCCCGGGGGTGTTTTTTAAGCAGAGTTATTTATAAATTGACGTATTCCTTTCAAGGTTGGTTCTGTTATTCTACTTCGCTCACATTATGATAAATTTTTTGAACATCTTCTAAATCTTCCAAGGCGTCAATCATCTTTTCAAAAATAGCCTGATCTTCTGCACTTAATTGGACTTCATTTTGTGGCAACATTTCCATCTCAGAAAGATTGAATCGCTCGATGCCTTTTTCTTTTAATGCCTCTTGAATGGCATGAAAATCCTCGGGTTCTCCATAAACCATGATTTGTCCGGCTTCTTCTTCAACATCTCGCACATCAATTTCTTTTTCCATTAGATACTCTAAGATGCTATCTGCGTCTTCGCCTTCAAAGCCAAATAGAGCCGTGGGTTCGAACATATAGGCAACCGCACCCGAAACCCCCATGTTTCCACCATTTTTTCCAAATGCTGCGCGCACATCTGCTGCCGTACGATTGACATTATTTGTTAAAGTATCTACGATAACCATCGCGCCATTGGGACCAAAACCTTCATAGCGTAACTCATCATAATGTTCCTCGCCCGAACCTTTAGCCTTATCAATTGCTCGATCAATAATGTGTTTTGGAACATTATAAGTTTTGGCACGATCAATAACAAATTTTAATTTTTGATTTAAGTGAGGATCCGGCTCTCCCGTTTTTGCTGCTGCATAAATTTCAATTCCAAATTTTGCATATGTTCGACTCGTATTCGCATCTTTTGCGGTCTTCTTTTCTACAATATTTTGCCATTTACGACCCATGGTCTCACTTCTCTTTCTACTAATTTCCAATGACTCAGCATTGGGGAATCATCCTTTATTATTATACTTGCCAATCGGTGTTCTGTGAAGCATTTTTTACGCCTTTTGTTTTTTTATAATCGGAGATCGGCCGTAATTTTGTTCAAAAATTTGGTCGTTTGCCAGCGCATAAATCGTATCGCAACGGACTGTCAAGTCATAGGTTTGTCCTTCTTTTTTTCCAATGCGTGAGAGAATGGGGTAGGGACAAGATTTTTTTATTTGTTTTAAGTAAGCTTTTCCTTTTTCGTTCATGCCCAAAACGCTTAGATGTTTTTTATCCCAAGCCCCATGAACCTCCTCTTGTGTAATCCCTAGTAAAACATAGGTACATAATCGTTGCAATCGCGCTTGCGAGTAACGTTTTGTCTTGACCGTTTGAATAAATGTCTCAAAATCATCCGCCGTTTTTGCCGCCTCTTTTAATCGGTATTCTAATCCTTCAACCATTTGGTAAATTTCTCGCATTTTTTTTAATGGCATTACCTTTAGTTGATACCTCAAGAAAGGCCAAAAATCTTGCCAAGTCACTTGATAATCTTCTAAATCTTTTGCTGTTTTAAGCGGTACAACATCTGCGATCTTCGCATTTTCAGCAACCCCTCGACGAATGGCAGTGGCACTTGCAATTTCTCCCCGAATTTCCTCCGAGTGATAGGCTGCTTGAATCCTCTGAATCGGATGCATCCTCATCGGTTGCGGATAATGAGCATTGGCGATACTATAACTCATCCCTAAAAGATGATTTGGTCCTTCAAGAATTGGTGCTTCTGGGAAAAAATGTCCCAGTGTTTGCGCCATTTTTTCAGGATAAGATTGATTCTTCTGATGATTTTCTTGAAAGTACCGATCAATGTCGGCTTGATTGGCTCTTACAAATTTACCAAAGGTCGCATAATCAAAAGGTGTCTCACGGTCCGTACCAAAACAAAAACTCTCACAAGCCAATGCTTGTAACAGCGCGATCGCCCCTTCTGCAAAAAAATCAGCGGATTGCACAGCCCATTCAATAGGTAGTTCAACGACTAGGTCAACGCCATTTTCCAAAGCAGCTTCCGCGCGCCGCCACTTATCTAAAATGGCTGGTTCTCCTCTTTGTAAAAAATTCCCGCTCATGACAGCAACGACGACTTCTGCCTGAGAAACTTCACGTGCTTTTTTGGCATGGTATCGGTGCCCGTTATGAAAAGGATTGTACTCGACCACTAGACCACAAGCTTTCATCGACTCGCCTCCTCTTTTATCTATTTTCGGAAGAAAAAAATGAGAAAAAGTGTCCTGAACTTTTTCCCATCTTCCTCCTATTATTTATGACAAACAAAAAACCATCGACGGCTTTTTTCATTTGGCTCACTATCAATGAAATCTGCATAAGTTGAGACCTGTTGAAAGCCTGCGTTTTCTAACATTAATAAGTAGGTTTTTAACGGGTAGGTTCGTTCGCGATGAAGTTCATCTTCACGAACAAATTTGCCGTTTTCCTCCTGAACAAAAAAAGTTAAAAAATGTTCGATGCTATGCTGCTCCTCTCCAGGATAACTATCCCACAAAAAAGCAAACTCCTCTGTTTGGTAATGATAACTGTAGCTGGGGAATACTTCGTCCACTTGATACGTTGAGTGAACGTCAAAAATAAAGATCCCCTCATCTTCAATTACTTGATAGACTTCATCAAACACTTGTTGAATTTCTTGTTCGCTTTGCATATAACAAAGCGAATCAGAAAAACAAGTGACTGCTTGATAAGTACCTATATCGGCTAAATCAAGCATATCACCTGCAACAAATTGAATCGCTACTTCATTCTCTTGTGCCCGTCCACTAGCGATCATTAACATTTCTTCCGAAAGATCCAGCGCCGTCACATCAAAATCATTTTTTGCAAATTCAACAGCCAAGGCCCCTGTCCCACAAGCCAACTCTAAAATTTGTTTTTTTCCTGCTAGATGTCGCAAAGAAAAATCTAACCAACGTTGGTAGAGACTTGTGTCCATGACCTCATCATACACAAAGGCAAAGGTTTCGTATGCAGCCATTTTACTCGTCAATCCAATCAGTGATCGAAACAAGTGGTGCATCCGACCATAATTTTTCTAAATTATAGAATGAACGTTCCGAAGTACTAAAGACATGAACCACGACATCGCCTAAGTCAATCAAGATCCATTTCCCGCCTTCTTTTCCTTCCACTCGCTTAACTTGCACTTGGGCTTTTTGTTCTTCTTCAATAATCGCATCAACAATTGCGGAAATTTGACGTTCTGTATTTGCAGAACAAATGAAAAAATAATCGGCTAATAATGATACTTCTCTAACGTCTAACGCTAATAGATCTTCCGCCCGTTTACTATCGGCGGCTTTTACAGCAATCTCTAAAATCTGCTTACTTTCTATGATAATCTCCTCCTATATTTGTTTCGTTACCCAGCGATTATACGTTTCAATCGTTTTCGGGTAAATCGGGTATTTTCTCTCAATCAGATACAATAATGTTTGCTGGGTTTCATAAGCTACCGCTTGGTCAAGATCGACCTCTGCCAAAGTTCTCGCTTTTGCTACACCGGGAAAAGTTCGACCTGGCTCAATGTAATCGGCAACATACAAAATTTTATCGAGGACACTCATTTCTTTGGCACCTGTTGTATGCACGCGTACTGCTTGTAAAATTTCTTCATCCTGAATACCTAATTCATGTTCCACTAGGTACGCGCCTATGATGCCATGCCAAATGGCGTTTCCCCATTGTAATAATGCTGGATCAAAGTTTTTTTCTTCAATGAGAGAACGAAATTCATCGTCACTACGTTCTTTGGCATAATCATGTACGAGTGCCGCGATGCTCGCTTTTTTGACTGAACAACCATATTTCTCGGCAAGTGCAACAGCGGTTTGTTCAACGCCTAACACATGCTTAAAGCGTACCTCACTCATCTGCATTTGGACCTTTTGCATCAGTTGAATTCTGGTTTCTTTTGTATCGTTTGTCCAATCAATCATGCAAATATAACCCCTTTTCTTGAATATAGTGTATCACACTTTCAGGTAAGAAGTAACGAACCGAGCATCCTTGTGCAATTTTTTGACGAATCATCGTTGAGCTAATTTCCGTTGATGGGACGTCGACCCAAATAATCGGGTAATTGGTTTCCTTTGGATAACCCGGACGCTGAATCCCTACAAACTGAACAAGTTGCATCAGTTCGTCTATTCGATGCCACTTAGGCAAGTACTCTACCATGTCACCACCAATAATAAAAAAATAATCGGTATCGGGATTTTGTTCCCTCAAAGCCACCATGGTATCGTAAGTATAACTTGTTCCCTCCCGTTGAATTTCGATATCTGTGATGCCTAAAAGCGGATTGTTCTCAATCGCACGCTCCAGCATCGCCAGACGATGTTCAGCAGCAATTGCCGTTTTTACATCAATATGCGGTGGGATAAAAGAAGGCATGAGTAAAACTTTCTCTAAGCCTAATGCATGTCCGACTTGATCGGCGGCAATCAGATGAGTTAAGTGAACGGGATTGAAAGAACCACCTAAAAGACCAATTTGTTTTCGCTTGCCTAGAATTTTTTTTTCTGTTTGTGCAAAAGACAATGCTTGATATTGATTTTTCATCCCTCCCATTCTCATCCTTTCATTAAATTTTGTTTACTTCAAGTGACAAATTCCGGTATTTATCGGTCATCGATGGTTTATAGACCACCAAAACCTTACCGATTGTTTGGACTACACGACATTTCAAAGCCTCTTCAAGTACTTGAGTGACTTCTTCTGGTGTTTCATCCGTATTTTGTAAGAGACTAATTTTAATGAGTTCTCTCTTTTCTAGCGCCTCACCAATTTGGTGGACCATTGCCTCATTTACGCCGCCTTTTCCTACTTGAAAAATCGGGTTTAAATGGTGCGCTTGACTCCGTAAAAATCTTTTTTGTTTTCCGCTTAATGCCATTATTTTCTCCTTATATTAACGCTTTTCTTTTTAATACAGCGACCCCTTTAGGAGCCCAACCAGCGACTACGCATGGTTTTGCAATTGTAATCCATCCCAAACCAGAAAAAACGATATCGGTTTTTTCTTTAATCGAAAATTCATAACGTACCAATTCCGGAAAGTCTTCGACCTCATTGGGACGTGGCGGCTGTAACAGCCCACCTCGATGTTTTTCATAAAAAGCATCTGCTTTTTCTAATTTTGTCCGATGGATGGCTAAATCATTGGATAAGTACGCTACAAAAGAACTTCTTTCTCCTTGAATAAAATCAAACCTTGCAAGCCCCCCTAAAAATAAGGTTTGTTCGGGGTTCAATTGATAGGTTTTTGGTTTGATTTCTTTATGTGGCGTCACAATTTTCAAATCTTTTTCACCAAGATAGTGAGCCATTTGATGGCGATGAATAATTCCTGGTGTATCAATTAAAGATTGGCCATCATCCAAGGGGATTTCAATTTTATCTAATGTTGTTCCAGGAAAACGAGAAGTCGTGATTAACTCTTGAATTCCAGAAGATTGTTTAATAATTTGATTAATTAACGTGGACTTGCCGACATTGGTCACACCGACAACATAGACATCTTTTCCTTGACGGTGTTTTTCAATCGTATCAAGCAAATGGTGCAGCTCTTGGGGCTTTTTGGCACTCGTTAGCAAAACATCCACGGGACGTAAGCCAACTTCATGTGCACGTTCTCGCATCCACTGAATCATTTTTGGTGCCTTTAAAGACTTTGGTAACACATCGACTTTATTGCCGACAAGTAAGACAGGGTTGTCACCCACAAAACGATGCAAGCCTGGAATTAACGAGCCGTTAAAATCGAAAATATCGACCACGTTGACGATCAATGCTTCTTTTTCTCCAATTTCATTTAAAAGACGAAGAAAATCATCATCGGTCAAAGCAACATCTTGAATTTCATTATAGTGACGCAGACGGAAACATCTTTGACAATAAACCTCGCCGGATTCCAGTCCTTTAGCTAAAGCAGAATCTGGGGTATACCCAATTGCTGTTTTATCTTTCGTTTGAATCGTAACGCCACAACCAATACATTGGATTTTTTCTGTCATTTTAACTCCCCTTGCCATTTCATTTCTGGGTTTTGTTTTTTGAGTTGTTTCATTACTCGTCGTTCGACAAATCGATTGAACTGTGTTTTCCAGCTATCCGTTGGAATGACTGGTTTGACTAGTACACTACGCACTCCTGCGCCATGTGCCGCTCGAATATCTGTCATTAATTGATCGCCGACCATAATGACTTCTCTTTCAGACAGCTTTAATTTTTTTAGTGCTTGATGAATTCCTTTTGGAAAAGGTTTTAGTGCACGAGGAATAAAATCAAGCTCCAATGCTTCCAGCGCTTTTTCTACCCGATCGTGATTATTATTCGATACGACAATTACTGGTATGCCCGCAGTTGCCATTTTCTCTAACCAGAGGCGTAATTCTTCGGTCCCATTTGGATTATTCCAAGCAATCAAAGTATTGTCTAAATCAGCTAAGACGGCTTTGATTCCGTGTTGAGCGAGCTGTTCAGGTGTAATTTGATAGATGGCTTCTAACATCCAAGTTGGCTTGTATTTTAAAAACATATTTTCTCCTTTAATAAAAACAATCAAGAGCTTCCTTCTCACTCTTCAATCCTTGATTATACAACAAACAGCCTCTAAAAAAAAGTTCTAACGATTGTTTTCTTCATTATTCTTATTTTTCTTGGGTCATTGCTAAGATTTGTTGATAGGCAGTCGGTGTGGCAGCTAAAAAAGGGACTCGACCATTTAGATTCAGCGGCGCGCCATCAAGTTGTGACATTTTCATGCCAAAAGTTTGAAGCAAAACACCACCTGCAGCATAATCCCAAGGAGCGAGGTTGGAGATGTACCCTACACGGCGCCCCATGACAAGATGAACCAGCTCTACTCCCGCACAGCCAGACATCCGTACGCCCATCGAATGGTTCGATACCTTCTGGACATTCGCATAATTCTCACGGTACATGGCGGTATTCACTCCCAGCAACCCTGCTTCTAATGGTAAGTCAACTGGCATTTCTACTCGCTCTTCATTAATGTAGACACCAATGCTCGGTCCTCCCCATAAAAATTCGCCTTTCATCACATTATAGACAAAGCCTAAGATGCCTTGACCTTTTTCATAAACCGCCAACATAATACAAAAGTTTTCACCCTCTAAGACAAAATTCATCGTCCCGTCAATTGGATCGATGATATAGACACGACCGGAAAAATCATCCAGCGAATCTCGTCCATTTTCTTCAGCAAGAATCTTCGTGGCCGGATCAAAAGCTTCAATTTCTTTAATTAAAAAATTCTGAATTTCACGATCTAAATTCGTGACTAAATCCATCCGACTCGTCTTCGTTTGAACAACCAGAGCCTTTTCCTGCAAAGCGTATTTGAGCTTTTCTCCCGCTTCTGTCATCCAGCGTTTGACCTCGTTAATTAAAATCTGCATTTTCTCACCCTTTCATCCTTAATGTCATTTTCTCATTATTTTTCGCTGTTTTTACGGCTTGATAAAGGGAATAGCCTGAAATCAGTTCAAAGTCTTTCCCAATTCGTCTTTCTTCACCAATGCTTTTAACAACTGTTTTAAATAACTGATATTTTTTCAAAAATTCTTGATTCGAAATCCCTTGTTCGTAAGCTTGCTCTAAGGCCGACCATAAGTCCATCACCCGAATCATTTCCTCTGTACTCCACTCTATATCTAACGGATAAGCATAATCTTTCATCGTCTACTTCCTTTACAGTTTTTCTTACTTTTAGTTTACCATAGTTTAGAAACAAAAAGAATCAAAGCAAGAACGGACATTTTGAAAATGACCAGCATCTAAAAAAGCTTTTCTAACGATGCAACGTTAGAAAAGCTCCGTTTCTTATTAAAAATCAGACCAGTCTTCGCCTTCTTGTGAAGCGCAGTGATTTTGCTCCTTTTCTTTACTCTTTCTTTGTTGCTTCATTTTACGTAGGAAAATCAATAGATAACCGGCTCCTAGCATTAAGATAAAAAACCGAAGAATAAAAAACAACATGGTTACTCACCATCTTTAATAACGGCATTTGCCCCATTTACAGTAACCCATCCGTGTTCTTTCCGGGCTTGCGCCTCTTCATATTTTATCAAATTTTCTGTCACCGATTCCGCGATTTTTTTATTCGCTGCCGCCTCTGCTTCTGCTTGCTTCGTAATTTCATAAGCTTTTGCATCTGCCTGTGTTTTTTTTGTTTCTGCATCTAGTTTCGCTTTTTCATTTTCTTGTCCCGATAACACGATCGCATCAATTGATTTTTGTGTTTCTTCATCAATTTCTGGTACGCCAACAGTTACATCTTCCACAACGAAGCCTTTTGTTTCAACTGCTTTCGAAAAATTTTCTAATAATTTTGCTTCTGCTTCTGAAGATTTTCCAGATAAAATATCTAGTATGGTGTACTCAGAATAGACTTCGCGAGCCTCTTTTTGCAACTTTGATTTCACCCAACCTTCTTCAATGTCTTCTGAGGTGATGTTGCCAAACTCTTTATACATCGCTGAAGTTTTAGTCGGATCGATTTTATAATCATATTTAATACTGACTGCTGTTTTCTTCCCATCGGATGTCGCAATTGATAAATTTTCTGCTTGAATGGTTTGGAGTCGAATCGGATACTGGGTCACTTTATCTAAACCGACAAACTTAATTCCTTGCCCTAGCGTTTCATCACGAACGCCGCCATTGATTGAATAGCGGACACCTACATACCCATTTTCAATTTTTTCAAAAAATAAGAAGGCTCCTGCTGTCGCAATTATTGCGAACAATATTACAAAGAGACTTGTTTTAACCATGTTATTCTTATCATTCTTGGTCATTCTTCATTTCACTCTTTTCTTCATTCATCAAATTTTATAACTATTATTATGACCTATTTTTTCAATCGTTTCAAGAAATTTTCTTTTATTTTTTTCAATTTACTAAAAAAAAGCTTCCTAATAGCATAAGCTACTAGAAAGCTTTTTAACAGAATATCTTAAGCGTGAATTGGTAAGCCTAAAGCTAATTCTGCTGCATCCATTACGATTTCTCCTAGGGATGGATGTGGATGAATTGTTAAAGCGATGTCTTCTGCGTTCATGCCAGATTCGATTGCTAAAGCCAATTCAGATACCATATCAGAAGCACCAACACCAGCAATTTGCGCGCCAATGATGACATGATCTTCCACTGTTGTAACTAGACGGATGAATCCTTCAGATTTACCTAAAGATAATGCACGTCCATTACCAGCAAACGGGAATTTAACTGCTTTCGCTTCAATTCCTTGTTCTTTTGCTTCTGCAATGGTTAAACCAACGGATGCCAACTCAGGATCTGTAAAGGCTACTGCAGGCATTGCCTTGTAGTCTACCTCAACTTTTTTACCTGAAATAGCTTCTGCAGCAATTTTCGCTTCATAGCTCGCTTTATGTGCTAAAGCAGCTCCTGGTACGATATCACCAATTGCATAGATATTTGCTACATTTGTACGACCTTGTTTGTCAACTGGGACTAATCCGCGTTCGCCGATTTCTACACCAGCTAATTCTAAGCCCATATCATCCGTATTTGGACGACGACCAACTGTTACCATTACATAGTCAGCAGTAATCGTTTCTTGTTTTCCATCCACTTCATAAGTGACTGTTACATCCTCACCGTTATCAACTGCTTCTTTCGCCATTGCTTTCGTCACAATTGTAACGCCTTTTTTCTTGAAGTCATCTTCCACTACTTTTACCATATCTTTTTCATAAGTTGGTAGAATTTGTGGTGAACCTTCTAAGATCGTTACTTCTGAACCTAAGTTTGCATAAGCGCCACCTAATTCAGCTCCGATTACGCCACCACCAATGATGACTAATTTTTTAGGAACTTCTTTTAAGTTTAGTCCACCAGTGGAATCAATTACACGGCCTTTAAATTTAAAACCTGGAATTTCAATTGGACGAGAACCTGTTGCAACAATCGCATTCTTGAATTCATACGTTTGTGCCGCATCTTCAGTGATGACGCGTAATGTTTTATCGTCAACAAAGAAAGCCTCCCCTTCAATGATTTCTACCTTGTTTTTCTTTAGTAAGAAACCAATCCCTGAAGTTAATTTGTTCACTACACCGTTGTCTTTCCACTCTTGTGTTTGTGCAAAGTCCAAGGTCACATCTTTTGCTGTGACACCAAACATTTGAGAGTTTAATGACTCTTGGTAATGGTGACCTGCAGCAATTAACGCTTTCGAAGGGATACATCCAACGTTTAAACAAACGCCTCCGATGTATTCTCTTTCAATAATTGCTACTTTTTGGCCCATTTGAGCGGCACGGATGGCAGCTACATAGCCACCAGGTCCCGAACCGATTACAACTGTATCTAATTCTAAAGCGAAATCTCCAACTACCATGTGTTTATCATCCTTCCATTAATAATAACTCTGGATCTGCTAACAGACGTTTAATATTGTTCATTGCTAATTGAGCAGTTGCTCCATCAACAATACGGTGGTCAAAGCTTAATGATAATTTCATTACGCGACCCACAACAATTTCGCCTTCTGCATTCACAACCGGTTGTTGAGCGATTGTTCCAACACCTAAGATTGCTACTTCTGGGTAGTTAATGATTGGCGTGAAGAATGCTCCACCTACAGAACCAATGTTACTGATTGTAACTGTACCATTACGCATATCTTCTGCAGCTAATTTTCCTTCGTGCGCTAATGCTGCTTTTCCATTAATTTCATCTGCAATAGCAAACAATCCTTTACGGTCAGCATCTTTTACGTTAGGTACATATAATCCATGTGCAGTATCTGTTGCAATACCGATATTGTAGTAGTTTTTGTAAACCACTTCTTGTGTTGCATCGTCAATTGAAGCGTTCATAACTGGGAATTTCTTCATTGTTGCTGTTAATGCTTTTACAACATATGGTAAGAAAGTTAACTTCGTATCTTGTGCTGCAGCAACGTCTTTAAATTTCTTACGTTGATCCCATAAGTTTGAAACTTCCACTTCGTCATGTAAGGTCACGTGAGGTGCTGTATGTTTGCTGTTCACCATCGCTTTAGAAATGGCTTTACGCATTGGTGTTAATTTCTCACGCGTTTCCATTTCAACTAAGTTTGATTGGAATGGTTGTGGCGCTGCTTTCGGTGCGGCAGTTTCCGTTGTTGCTTTCGGAGCTGCTGCTTCAACTGCTACAGGCGCACTTGCTTCAACTGCACCACCAGCTAAGAATGTTTGAATATCTTCTTTTGTGACACGGCCGCCTTTACCAGTTGGCGTCACTAAAGTAATATCCACATCATTTGTACGCGCAAATTGACGTACAGATGGCATTGCTAAAACATTTTTACTTGGTTTACCTGATGCTACAGCTGGTGTTGCTGGAGCTGCTGGTGTTGCTGCTGCTACTGGAGCTGCTGCTTCTGCAACAACTGAAGTTGCATTGTTATGGCCAGGTGCATCAATTTCAATTAATACATCACCAACATTTGCAACAACGCCTTCTGCGACAACAATATTTGTTACAGTACCAGTAACTGGAGATGGAATCTCTTCAACGGATTTGTCATTTTGAACTTCTAGAATCGTATCATCTTCTTTAACCGTATCGCCAACACTTACGAACCATTTTACGATTTCACCTTCTGCAATTCCTTCACCAATGTCTGGTAATTTGAATTGGAATACGCCTGCACTTGCTGCAGCCGGCGCAGCAGCAACTTCTGCTGGAGCAGGGGTTGCTTCAACTGCTGGTGCATCATTGTCTTCATGGCCAGGTGCATCGATTTCAATCAACACATCGCCCACGTTTGCGACCACACCTTCTGCAACAACAATATTTGTTACTTTCCCAGTTACCGGAGACGGAATCTCTTCAACGGATTTATCATTTTGAATTTCTAATAGTGTATCATCTTCATTGATTGTATCGCCAACGCTTACGAACCATTTTACGATTTCGCCTTCTGCGATTCCTTCACCAATGTCTGGTAGTCTAAATTGAAATGCCATGTTTGCTATCTCCCTTTCTCGTCATCGCTATCTTAGAAGTTTGCGATTTCTCTTACTTTATCTTCAATATCTTTTGCATTCGGTAACCATGCACTTTCTGCTTGTCCGAATGGGAATACTGTATCCGGAGCAGAAACACGACCGATTGGAGCTTCTAAAGAAAGAATTGAGCGTTCTGCGATTTCAGCAGCTACTTGTGCGCCAACACCTGCTTGTTTTTGAGCTTCTTGAACAACAACGACGCGACCTGTTTTTTCAACAGATGCAATAATTGTTTCTAAGTCTAAAGGTGCTACCGTACGTAAGTCGATGATTTCAACATCAATGTTTTCTTTTTCTAAAACTTCTGCTGCCTTGATTGCTTCACGAACCATTGCACCATAAGTGATAATTGAAACATCTTTTCCTTCACGAGTGATACCTGCTTTATCTAATGGCACTTCATATGCTTCTTCTGGCACTTCCTCACGGAAAGAACGATAAAGTTTCATATGCTCTAAGAAAACAACAGGATCGTTACTTCTAATTGAAGCAATCAATAACCCTTTTGCGTCATATGGATTTGATGGAATAACGACACGGATACCTGGTGATTGCGCAATTAAACCTTCTAAGTTATCTGAGTGTAGTTCTGGTGTATGTACGCCACCACCAAATGGTGAACGAATTGTAATTGGTAATTGACGCGTACCACCCATACGGTAACGAGTACGAGCCATTTGAGCAACCACTTCATCCATTGCTTCAAAAACAAAACCAAAGAATTGTAATTCTGGAACAGGACGGAAACCTTCTAAAGCTAATCCAAATGCTAAACCAGCAATTCCTGATTCTGCTAAAGGCGTATCAAATACACGGTCTTCACCGAATTTTTCTTGCAGGCCTTCTGTTGCACGGAATACCCCTCCGTTTTTACCAACGTCTTCACCGAACATTACTACGTTTTCATCAGCAGCTAACTCACAAGCAAGTGCATCTGTGATTGCTTGAATCATTGTTTTTTGTGCCATTGTTTATTTCGACTCCTTCGCTTCAAATATTTCAATTTGCTCTTTAATGTTTTGTGGTTGAACTTCGAACATTGATTTTAAGAAATCAGAAACTTTTTGTTTTGGTTGCTTGTCTGCTTCTGCAATTGCTTCTTTGATTTCTTCTTTTGTTTGTTCGATAATTTCGTTTTCTTTTTCTTCACTCCATAAACCTTTTGCTTCTAGATAGTTACGGAAACGAATTAAAGGATCTTTTGCTACCCACTCATCGTCCATTTCTTTTGAACGGTAACGGGTTGGATCATCACCTGATAAAGTATGTGCACCATAACGGTAAGTCATCGCTTCAATTAAGACTGGACCGTTACCAGCAACAGACCACTCACGAGCCATTTTAGTTACAGTATACATTGCTAATGGATCCATTCCATCAACTTGGATACCAGGAATTCCAGCAGCAACTGCTTTTTGCGCTAAAGTAACAGCTGCAGATTGTTTTTCGCGAGGTGTTGAAATCGCAAAACCATTATTTTGAATGAAGAAAACGGCATTTGCTTTGTAAGCACCCGCGAAGTTAATTCCTTCATAGAAATCTCCTTGAGAAGAACCACCGTCACCTGTATAAGTAAATGCAACGTTTGGTTTGTTACGCATTTTCAAGCCTAATGCTACTCCAGCTGCTTGAACGTATTGTGCTCCAATAATAATTTGTGGAGGTAATGCTTTTAAATCCTCTTCATAGTAGTTACCTGCTGCATGTCCACGAGACCATAGGAATGCTTGTGATAATGGTAAACCGTGTTTAATTAATTGTGGTACATCACGGTAACCTGGTAATAATACGTCGTCTTTTTCAAAAGCAAAATGACTTGCTAATTGACTTGCTTCTTGTCCAGCAGTTGGAGCGAAGAATCCTAGACGGCCTTGACGATTTAATGCAGTTGAACGTTGGTCCAACACGCGAGACCACACCATACGAGTCATTAACTCTACTAATTCATCATCTGATAGATCTGGTACTAACGCTTCGTTTACTACTTTCCCATCTTTGTCTAATGCTTGATACATCGGGAAATCCGAATGTGCCTTGTCAAGTAACGCTTGGAAGTCAATTGTTTTATTCTTTGCCATCTTGTCACACTTTCCTCTCTTAAATAAGTTCTTTCTATTTGTTAAATTGCAACAGCAGTCTTTTTCTGTACCACTGTTATTATCAATTACACTAATAAATTATCACTTTTAAGAAAAAAAGACAAGTAATAAGTTTCAAAGAAATCCTTTTGGTATCATGAAAAGACGTATTCTGAAAAGATTCATTCGTGAACAACGTCACAACGTTACTTGTGTTTCTTTTTCTGAATTTAAAATAATACAGTAAAAACGCTTGTATCAAAAGGGAACCTTTGATGTTCTATTCTTTTTCATCAAATTTTTAAATGTGAAGCGAAACACATTAAAAGGCAATTCGCTCTTTTTGATTCTCTTTATAAGACAGAATAAGAAAAAAAAGAAACAGTTCTTCTTTGATTTCCCAAAGAAGCTGTTTCTTTTTTTCATTTTATTCCCTTTTTTCTCATGACTGTCTCATTTTATAACCATTCTTTCGTAAAATGAATGTAAATTCGTTTGGACAGCTCTAACGTGATTAAGTACGCAATCACAATTCCAACAAACCAAACCCAATAAGTCATTGGCAAGGCAGCAAAATCAAACAATTGACGTAAGGGGGTTAGGATAATCGCAAAAGCAGCACCCACCGCAGCTAAACTAGATAGTATAACAGGGAACGAAGCGACACTTTGGATAAAAGGCATTTTCTTTGTACGTACTACATGAACAACTAAAACCTGTGTTACTAAACCAATCATAAACCAACCCGCTTGGAAGAATGATTGCTCGGCTACGGTGTTCGCTGAAAAGACATTCCACAAAATAACAAAGGCCAAGATATCAAAGATACTACTTACCGGTCCTATATAAAGTGTAAACTTGAGTAAGCCGCCGATTTGCCATTTAACAGGTGTTGCTAACTCCTCTTCGTCAACATTATCCCAAGGAATCGTTAATTGTGCAATCCCGTAGATGAGGTTTTGTACGAGCAATTGAATCGATAGCATCGGTAGGAATGGTAAAAAGGCACTCGCCGCTAAAATAGAGAAAACATTCCCGAAGTTTGAACTAATCGTGATTTTAATATACTTCATGATGTTACTAAAAACGCGCCGTCCTTCAACCACTCCATGATCTAATACATCTAAACTTTTTTCTAATAGGATAATTGAACTGGCATCCTTTGTGATATCGGCTGCCGTATCAACTGAAATCCCAACATCTGCCATGCGTAGTGCAGGCGCATCATTAATTCCATCACCCATAAAACCAACTGTATGTCCTTTGCTTTGAATGGCTTCAATGATCCGTGATTTTTGCATAGGATGCAACTTCGCAAATAAATTCACTTCTTCTGCAGCTAAAGCTAACTCTTCCATAGACATGGCATCCACATCGGTTCCTAATAGGAAACGTTCTGCATCAATGCCAACATCGCTACAAACTTTTTGCGCAACAATTTCATTATCTCCGGTTAAGACTTTCACGTTCACGCCATGACCTTGTAAGGATTTAATCGCCGTACCTGCACTTTTTTTCGCCGGATCTAAAAAGCCCATGAAACCAACAATGGTCATTTCTTTTTCATCCGCAACAGAATAAATTGCATCACTGTGCGCATCTTGACGCGTGGCAACCGTCAGCACCCGCATTCCCTGCTCATTTAATCGACGGTTGACGCGACGCATTTGATCGCGTAGTTCATCCGTAATGACCATAACTTCTCCATCAATTTTCACATGTGAACAGACCTCTTCCATCTCTTCTACGGCACCTTTCGTAATCATTAATTGGTGTCCGTCGGCTTCTACCACTACCGTTAAACGGCGACGAGAAAAATCAAATGGAATTTCATCAATTTTTTCAATTTTTTGATAAGGCAATTGAACATTATTTTCTTCAAAATAATTAATTACAGCGATGTCCATCAAGTTTTTCCAACCCGTTTGATACGAAGAATTTAAATAAGCAACATTTAAAACTTCTTCATTATCTTCTCCCAAGGGGTTCAAATGTTGCACTAAAACCACTCGGTCTTCGGTAATCGTTCCTGTCTTATCCGTACATAAAACATCCATACTTCCTAAGTTTTGAATGGAGGGCAATTCCTTTACAATCACCTTTTCGCGTGACAGCGATAAGGCACCTTTGGCTAAATTACTCGTTACAATCATTGGCAACATTTCAGGAGTTAACCCTACTGCAACAGCAATCGCAAAGAAAAAGGCTGCGCTCCAATCTCCTTTGGTTAGCCCATTTAATAAAAAGACAATTGGGAACAGTACCAGAACCATCCGCAACAGTAACTTGCTGACACGAATCAAGCCATCATCGAAGGTTGTCCGCCCACGTTTTTTCGTTGCATTTTTAGCAATATCACCAAAGAAAGTATTTTGACCGGTTTTTAAAATAATTGCTTTCCCTTGACCGCTTAAAACATCGGTCCCCATAAAAACTAAATCTTGCATGTCTAAAGCAGAAATTTCTTGATTATTTTTTTCAATCCCTGCTTCTGTAAATTTCTCTACTGGCATAGATTCGCCCGTGAGTGAAGATTGATTGACGAATAAATCATTCGTCCAAATTAAGACCGCATCGGCTGGAATCATATCACCCGTTGCTAAATTGACAATATCACCAGGGACCACTTCGTCCATTGGTATTTCTTTCAATTCATTATTTCGAATCACGCCACATGTATTTTCAATTAACTCTTTTAAAGCTTCACTTGCTTTTTGTGAACGGTAATTTTGTACAAACGTAATACTAACGCTCGCAAAAATCATCACCGCCATAACAATTGCCGCTTCATAGTCTTTCACCAAATAGGAAACAATCATTAGCCCGGATAAAACTAGGACAAAGGCATCTTTAAATGCCGAGAGAAAAATCAACCATGCAGGTGTTGGTTTTTCTGCATTAATTTTATTTGGACCATATTCCTCTAGCCGCTCTTTTGCATCCTCTTCAGATAGCCCTTGAGGAGACGAGCGTAACTCCATGTACAATTCACGCTCCGATAGCAGCGCCAATTTCTTTAATTCTTGTTCTTTTAATTCTGGTTTCTTCAACATCCGATAGACCTCCTACTTTTTTCGTTAGGATTCTCGTTTAGGTCCTCCTAACAGTTGAATCATTTGATCCTTTTTCTGTGAATTGGGACTGGGACTTGGATTGTCCATTTCATCGACCGCCTTTCTTGTTTCTGGTGAGACGAAAAAAAACGCACACTCAAACAATGAGTATGCGTTTATCACGGCAACATAGTCATCGTTGAGCTTTAGCACTATAAAGCGTAGACAAGCAGTATTGCTTATCAGCTGCATTATGAATGACCTTCGCGACCATCCCTGTTAACCAACTAAGAATCTCTCGATACTTTCGCGGCAGCAGCTTGTTTCTTTATAGGAGCCTCACCTAACAATTATTTACTTCACTTATCACTATAACGATGATTTCATTGCTTGTCAAATGACTAAAGAGAAGAAATGTCGTTTTCTTCGCGACACTCCTCTTTTTTCGAACATCATCTTTGGTAAAAAACCGTTCAACTACTTGTTTGATTGCGATTCCACTGCGCCTGAATGATAAAAATCAGCAATTATCCTCAAAATCCGTTGGCTGGCTTGACCATCACCATACGGATTTTTCGCCTGGGCCATTTTTTCATATGCAGCGCGATTACAAATAAACTCTTTGGTTTCTTGATACACCACCTCTTCGGATGTTCCAACTAATTTAAGCGTCCCTGCATCAATCCCCTCTGGTCGCTCCGTTGTTTCCCTTAAAACCAAGACAGGAACGCCTAAAGAAGGGGCTTCTTCTTGAACCCCACCTGAATCACTTAAAATCAAATAGCTTCGTGCAAGTAAATTGTGAAAATCAACCACATCCAATGGTTCGATTAATTGAACGTTTGTCAAATGTCCCAGTTCCACTTTTGCCAATTGGCGAACTTTAGGATTTTTATGCATCGGGAAAATGATGGTGTAATCAGGAAACTCCAAGGCAATGCGCTTAACCGCTTTAAAGACAGATTGCATAGGTGCCCCCAAATTTTCGCGACGATGCATCGTTAAGACAATATTCTTTTTACCAGCCAAATCAAATAAATTGGAAGTATAAGAACTTTTCACCGTATATTGCATTGCATCAACAGCTGTATTCCCTGTAATGAAAATCTTGTCAGCAGGCTGATTTTCTTGTAATAAATTCGCTCGACTTTTTTGTGTCGGCGCAAAATAAAAATCCGCCAGACAGTCAACCATTTGACGATTGGCTTCTTCCGGGAAGGGATTATTTTTATTCCATGTCCGTAAACCTGCTTCTACATGTCCGATTTTGATTTGTTGATAAAATGCAGCCAGGCTCGCAGCAAAGGTTGTCGTTGTATCGCCATGTACAAGCAGTAAATCAGGCTGTTCTTCTTGTAAAATTGGTTCTAAGGCAACAAGCACCTTCGTTGTAATCTCTGTTAAGGTCTGGTTCTCCGACATCACCGCTAGATCGTAGTCTGGTTGAATTGCAAAAATAGCCAATACTTGATCGAGCATTTCGCGATGCTGTCCTGTGACAACTACTTTTGACTCAAACCGAGAATCAGCTTCGAGAGCTTTGATTAACGGGGCCATTTTGATTGCTTCTGGTCGTGTACCAAATACAGAAAACACTTTAATTGCCATTTCTATCCTCACTCCTTTAGTCTTCTTCTATTTTATTATAACAAAGTTTGTTTGATCCTACAGGAAAAATAGACGGAACCCTTCCTACATCGCTTTATGAAAAAATAGGAGCTATGACTAGCGTCACACCTCCTACTCTTTTTTTGATTTAAATCGTATCACCATTAAAGATTGAGTTTTTCACAATCACGTAATCCACTTTGCGGATTGCTTCTAAATCTTTTCCTCCCGCATAGGAAATGGATGATTGTAAATCTTGTTGCATTTCAACTAACGTATCTTCTAAAGAACCTTTGTGTTTTACCCAAATTTTCTTACCTTCGACGTTTTTCTTTTCACCTTTTTGAAATTCAGATGCTGAACCAAAGTATTCTTTCATCACAACGCCATCTTGCACAATGGTTTCACCTGGAGACTCATCATGTCCTGCAAACAAGGAACCAATCATAACCATGGACGCTCCAAAACGAACTGATTTCGCGATGTCGCCATGCGTACGAATGCCACCATCTGCAATAATTGGTTTACGAGCTGCTTTTGCACACCAACGTAACGCCGCTAATTGCCAACCACCTGTACCAAAACCTGTTTTTAATTTTGTAATACAAACTTTTCCTGGACCAATCCCAACTTTCGTTGCATCTGCTCCAGCATTTTCTAATTCACGAACTGCTTCTGGTGTTCCAACGTTTCCAGCAATGACAAAAGTTTGAGGAATAATTTTTTTAATGTGTTGAATCATATTAATCACGGCTGTCGAATGCCCGTGAGCGATATCAATTGTAATATAATCAGGAACAACATTTTCTGATGCTAATTTCTCGACAAAAGCATATTCATATTCTTTTACTCCAACACTAATGGAAGCAATTAGGCCTTTTTCGCGCATTTTTTTGATAAAAGGAATTCTTCCTTCTTCATCAAAACGGTGCATTATATAGAAATAGCCTTTTTCTGCTAGGAACTCAGCAATTGACTCATCGACAATCGTTTGCATATTTGCGGGAACAACAGGCATTTTAAAAGTGTGATTCCCCAATTTTACTGTTGTGTCACACTCCGAACGACTACTCACAATACACTTATTTGGAACTAACTGAATATCCTCATAATCAAAGACTTGCATATCAAACATCGAAAACATCCTCTCAAATTTTCTTAACTTAAAAATGATTGGGCTTTTGTTGACGCCCTAGATACTTTAGCCGATATTTTCAGAAAATGCAAGAAGATTACCCTTTCTTTCAAATGAGCACCTTCGATTGTTCGTGTTTAAGGCAAAACATTCCCTGCCGCCAAATAAATAGCATACCAATCTCTTCGTGATAACTGGATTTCAGAAGCTTGGGCAATTTCTTGAATTCGTTGTAGATTCATTGTACCAATAATCACTTGCATATTCGCTGGGTGTCTTAGAATCCAAGCCGAAGCAATCCCTGTTGGCGTCGTTCCATATTTTTCCGCCATTTCACGCAAGGTTTGATTAAGTTCCGGAAATTTCTCGTGACCAATAAAAACCCCTTCAAAAAATCCGTATTGATAAGGTGACCACGCTTGAATCGTCATGTCATTGATTCGAGAATATTCTAAAATTTCCCCATCTCGATCAACCGCAGCCGCATCGCTCATATTTACATGAAACCCTTGATCAATCATTTCTGTATGTTTTATCCCGAATTGCAATTGGTTGGCCACAAGTGGTTGGCGGACATATTTTTTTAATAATTCAATTTGACCTGGTTTTTGGTTACTAACGCCAAAATATTTCACTTTTCCTTGAGCTTCTAATAAATCAAAAGCTTCCGCCACTTCTTCAGGCTCAAAAAGAGTATCTGGTCGATGCAGCAACAAGGCATCGAGCTGTTCAATTTGCAGACGCTTTAAACTTCCTTCTACCGCGTCCATAATATGCTCTTTTGAAAAATCAAACATTTCACCAGGGACAATGCCACATTTTGATTGAATAAATAACTCTTCCCGCTTCAAAGAACTGTCTTTTAAAGCTTTCCCAAAGATTGACTCACATTCTCCTGCTCCATAAATATCTGCATGATCAAAGAAAGTGACCCCTTCTTCGACCGCTGTTTCTAAGACTTTCACAGGACTATCTGTTGAAAGAATTCGCATACATCCTAAGATAATCGATGGTACGTTCCTTTCGGTTTGACCAAATTTTACTTGTTTCATTTATATCCTCCTTCTTTCAAGTAGCTCTTTTAAAACACTCGAATGATTTCCTAAAAAACCACATACTTATTTTACCACAGATGACTGAAAACGCGACAATTTCACAAATAAAAAAACACAAATGACACCCCATAACAAGCAAGGATCATTTGCGTTTTTCTTTTAAGTCAATGCTTTATGCCCAATATCTTGACGATAAAACAATTCTTTGGTTTCCAATTTTTCTAACGCGCGGTAAACTTTTTCTTGCGCTTTTGCTATCGTCGCTGCATGACCTTCAACTAACAACACACGGCCACCATTTGAAACAAGTGTCCCCTCATTTTCTGCTACCCCCGCATAAAAGACTGCTGTGTTTTCATCTTCTAAATTTGGTACAAACACACCTTTTGTCTCATTTGCTACAGGATAACCTGAGGCAGCAACGACTACTCCGACGGATGCTTGATTGTTCCATTCGATTTTTGGTGTTCGATGGGCAATTAAATCGGAAATAATATCTGCTAAACTACTATTTAAACGAGCTAAAACGACTTGTGTTTCCGGATCGCCAAAGCGCGCATTGAATTCAATGACTTTTGGTCCGTCTGTCGTAGCGATTAATCCCGCATACAAAATGCCATGATACGGCGTCCCACGCAGAATCATTCCTTGGACTGTCGGATACAAAACCTCTTTCACTGCTTGTTCGACCATCGATTCAGGAATTTGTGGGACCGGAGTATAAGCACCCATCCCACCGGTGTTCGGCCCTTGATCACCATCGTAAGCCCGCTTATGATCTTGAGCAATTACCATCGGATAGACGCAATCACCATCAACAAAGGCTAACAAAGAAAATTCTTCCCCTACTAGAAACTCTTCAATTACCACACGGGCACTACTTTCACCAAACTTTTGCTCTTCAAGCATTTCACGCAAAGCGGCTATCGCTTCATCAACCGTTTCAGCGACAACGACCCCTTTACCTGCTGCCAATCCATCTGCTTTAATCACAATAGGTGCACCTTGGGATAAAACATAGGTTTTGGCTGCTTCAAAATCAGAAAAAGTTTCATAGGCAGCTGTCGGAATTCCCATTTCTGTCATTAATTCCTTTGCAAACTCTTTTGAACCTTCAATGAAAGCAGCGGCTTGATTCGGACCATATATTTTAAGACCTGCTGCTTGAAAGTCATCTACAATTCCATTTAACAAGGGAACTTCCGGTCCAACAAAGGTCCAAGCAATCCCCTTATCTTTTGCAAATTGAATCAACGACGGATGATCGTCTTCCGCAATATCAACAATCTCGATTCCATCACGCTTCATACCAGGATTTCCTTTGGCACAATAGACCGTTGTTACTTTGTCGTCTTCTAAAAGCTTCTTCGATAAAGCATGTTCACGACCCCCACTACCAATGATTAATAGTTTCATCTCAATCTCCCTTATCTTTTAAAAGTCTTTTAATGTTTAAAATGACGAACATCAGTAAAGATCATTGCAACTCCATATTGATCAGCCAGATCAATGGATTCTTGGTCTTTAATGCTTCCACCAGGTTGGATAATGGCTTTAATGCCGTTTTTCGCTGCGTATTCCACACTATCCCCCATTGGGAAGAATGCGTCACTTGCTAAAACGGCTCCTGTTAGCCTTCCATTAGCCCTTGCTTGTTCAATCGCAAGTTTCACCGAGCCCACCCGATTCATCTGTCCAGCACCAATACCAACCGTTCCTGCTTCATTAGCTAATAAAATTGCATTTGATTTTACGTGTTTGACGGCTTTCCAAGCAAAATCTAGCATTTCAACTTCCGCTTGTGACGGTTGACGTTTGGTCACAACTTTCCAATCCGCTGGTACTTCTGCTAAATGATCCGGACTTTGGACTAGTAAGCCTCCCAAAACAGAAACCACTTCTTTTTTAAAACGAGCTGGCGTCTCAAAATCTAACGTCATCAAGCGTAAGTTTTTCTTTTTCGCAAGTTCGGTAAAAGCTTCCTCTTCAAAAGCCGGTGCAATAATCATTTCTAAGAATAATTTTTTCATTTCATTTGCTGTCGCTAAATCAATCGGACGGTTCACCACGACAATTCCACCAAAAATAGAAACAGGATCTGCCTCATAAGCGTTCATGTATGCCTCATAAGCCGTCGCTCCTGTCCCAATTCCACAAGGGTTCATATGCTTCACAGCCACTGCAACAGGTTTCGCGTATTCTTTGGCAATCCGAATTGCGGCATCTGCATCACGAATATTATTATAGGAAAGTTCTTTTCCATGTAGTTGTTTTGCTTGGGCAATCGAAAAGGAAATCGGTAGCGCATCTTGATAAAACGCGGCTGCTTGATGGCCATTTTCTCCGTATCGAAGCGATTGCTTTAAATCATAAGTCAGTGTTAATTTTTCAGGTTCTTCCTCACCAACCAAATCGGTTAAATAGCTCGCAATTAAGGCATCATAGGCTGCAGTATGACGGAAGACTTTTGCAGCTAGGCGCTGACGAGTGGCAAAAGTTGTTTCATTTTTTGCTTTTAATTCCCCAAGAATAAGGGGATAGTCAGCTGGATCAACCACAACAGTGACAAATTGATGGTTTTTAGCTGCAGAGCGTAACATGCTTGGTCCGCCAATATCAATATTTTCTATCGCTTCGGCTGCGGTGACGTCTGATCGAGCAATCGTTTCTTTAAATGGATACAAATTCACAACAACCAAATCAATCGGATGTATTTGATGATCCACCATCGCTTGCGCATGACTGTCTAAATCCCGACGTCCGAGTAAGCCTCCATGAATTTTTGGATGGAGTGTTTTGACACGACCGTCCATCATTTCAGGAAATCCCGTCACTTCTTCAATCCCAATTGTTGCGATTCCAGCTTCATCTAGAGCAGTTTTTGTTCCACCCGTTGAAAGAATCTCAAAACCTAAACCGACTAATTCTGTTGCTAAGTCTACAATACCCGCTTTGTCAGAAACACTAATTAATGCTCTTTTTAACATGTCAATGAAACTCCTTTTTGCGTAATTTCGGCTAATACTTTTGGATACCACTCATGTTCCAATTGATGAATTTTTTCCTCTATACTCTCCAACGAATCCGAAGGTAAGATCTCCGTCGTTGCTTGTGCGATAATCGGCCCTGTGTCAACTCCTTCATCGATGTAATGAATCGTAATGCCGGTCACTTTCACCCCATACTCAAAGGCGTCTCGAATCCCATGCAACCCAGGGAAACTTGGAAGTAATGAAGGGTGAAGATTAATGATTTTATTGGGATACGCTTGTAATAAGGTATCACCAACAATCCGCATATAACCTGCCATAACCACTAAATCGACCCGATGTTTTTCTAAGGCTTCTTTGATTTTTTCTTCATATGCAATTTTCGAATCAAACTCTTTGGGTGAAAAAGAAAGGCATGGGATGCCATGCCTTTTTCCTCGTTCAAGGACATAAGCATCTTTTTTATCACAAAAAAGAAGCGCCACTTCTCCTTGAATCTCCCCATTTTTCACACCTTGCACAATCGCCTCAAAATTACTTCCGTTTCCTGAAGCGAAAATAGCCATCCTCATCATTTCGCTTCAATCCATTCAATTTCTGTTTTTTCTTTCGTTTTAACTGACCCAATCACAAAAGAAGTTTCTCCTAAATCAGTGATCATCTTTTGAACGGTAGCTACCTTATCTGGAGCGACTGCTAGAACCATCCCGATACCCATGTTAAAGATTTCATACATCTCCATCGTTGGAATTTGACCGTATGTTTCTAAATCTTTAAAAATCGGAAGCACAGGCCACGAGCCTTGTTGAACCACTACTGCGAATTCATCAGAAAGCATACGAGGCAAGTTTTCGACAAAACCACCTCCTGTAATATGCGCCATTCCATTGACCAATCCCGCTTTGACTAACGGCAAAATTTCTTTTACATAGATTTTCGTTGGCGTTAACAATTCTTCTCGTAAGGTTTTTTGACTCGCTTTTAACCTGTCCGTCCCTTTTAATCCATGTTTTTCAAAAAAAATTTTACGTACTAGAGAATAACCATTTGAATGAATGCCTGAAGACGGCAAACCAATTAACACATCCCCGGCAGCTATTTTTTCGCCGGTGACAAGCTGGCTTTTTTCAGCAATCCCAACAGCAAAACCTGCCAAGTCATAGTCGTCTGCACCATACATTCCGGGCATTTCTGCTGTTTCGCCACCGATTAAAGCGGCTCCTGCTTGTAAACACCCTTCTGCAACCCCCGCAACCACGGCCTCTAATCGCTCAGGATGATTTTTCCCCGTGGCAATATAGTCTAGAAAATAAAGCGGTTCTGCTCCTTGGGCGATAATATCATTCACACACATCGCCACGCAATCGATTCCGATGGTTGCGTGTTGATTTTCTTGAATTGCCACCATTAATTTTGTTCCGACGCCATCTGTTCCAGAAACTAATACTGGTTCTTTTACGTCTAACAAACTAAGGTCAAAACAGCCACCAAAACCACCTAAAGCTCCCATCACACCTAAACGTTCTGTTTTTTTGACGTGTTTTTTTATGCGTTCCACAACTTCATATCCTGCTTCGACGTCAACACCCGCTTGGGCATATGCATTTGGCACTTGTCATTCCTCCAATTAAAATTTTGATTTTTTATCTTTCAATGATGCTTGGTATTTGGATTCATAATCATACAGCGGCGTTGGATAGTCGCCATTAAAATAAGCCATGCATAATCCGGTATACGGCGCATCAAAATTCAGTCCGATGGCATCAATCAATCCTTGTTCACTTAAAAAGGCGAGCGAATCTGCACCAAATCGCTGGTTCATTTGTTCAATCGTTAAATCAGCCGCAATTAATTCCTTTCGCGTCTTAATATCAATCCCATAAAAGCATGGGTATTTGAGCGGAGGCGAAGCAATGCGTAAATGAACTTCTTTAGCTCCTGCTTCTTTTAACAACTGAACAATTCGACGACTTGTTGTTCCTCGAACGATTGAGTCATCGACTAAAATCACACGTTTTCCCTCAACAACACCTCGAACAGCAGAAAGTTTCATTCGAACACCTTGTTCACGCAATTCTTGGGTCGGTTGAATAAAGGTTCTGGCAACATACTGATTTTTAACAAGCCCTAACTCATAAGGGATGCCCGAACGTTCTGCATAACCACTAGCGGCAGATAACGAAGAATTTGGCACCCCAATGACCATATCAGCCTCAATTGGCGCTTCTTCCGCTAAACGAATCCCCATATTTTTTCGAGCGGTGTGTACATTGACTCCAGCGATATTCGAGTCCGGACGAGCAAAGTAAATATATTCCATTGAACAAATTGCTGGCTGGACTTCTTCGGTGAAGGTCTCAATATTTAATCCTTGGTCACTAATAATCACCACTTCGCTTGGTTGAACATCGCGAACAAAGCGTGCACCGATTGCTTCCAGCGCGCACGTCTCCGAAGCAATGACGTATGCATCATTCTTCATCTGACCGATTGAAAGTGGCCGAAATCCGTTTGGATCAAGCGTGGCATACATCGCATCTTCCGTCATTAAGATATAAGCAAAGCCACCCTTTATTTGATTCAAGCTTTCTTTTAGCCGCTCTAAAAAAGTCTCCGCTGTACTTTTACGAATCAAATGCATTAAAATTTCTGTATCAGAACTCGAATGAAAAATTGCTCCTGCTTCTTCCAATTCTCGTCTTAGTGTTTTGGCATTGGTTAAATTGCCATTATGAGCCAAACTCACATCGCTATCAAAAAAACGAAATAGGAATGGTTGAATATTATCTACATGGCCATTGCCCGACGTTGCATAACGCACATGACCAATCGCTGCAGAACCACGTAGTTTATTTAAACGCTTTTCGTTTGCAAAAACTTCAGATAATAACCCTAGTCCACGCTCGCCATATAATTTTCCTGCTTCATTTGAAACGATTCCTGCGCCTTCTTGCCCACGGTGCTGCAAGTTATGCAAGCCAAAATAGGTCACACGAGCCGCCTCTTCATGTCCCCAGACGCCAAAAATGCCACATTCTTCATTCAGACTTCTTACTTCAGTAGACATGGAATCGCATCCTCCCACAATTGCTTCGCCGCTTGGGTTGCTACGTGAATCGCACCCTCTTTCGCGGTCATTTTCAGCTGACCATCTGACGTCACTGTCCCGATTTTTGTTGCGAATGTTCCTGCGAGTGTTTCAAAAGCAACTTGGTTTTCTGGTTTCACACTAAGGACGAAACGTGATTGTGTTTCTGAAAATAAAGCTTCTTTCGGCATGTCAAGCGCCACCTCTACCCCAAGACCTTGTCCAAATGCAGATTCGGCCAAGGCAATCGCTACTCCACCTTCTGCACAATCATGCGCACTTACAACAAGACCGGCTTGAATCGCAGCTAAAACAAGTGCTTGATTTTCTTTTTCTGCAACCAAGTCAAAAGGCATCAATTTCCCTTCGATTTTGCCAAGTTGAACTTTTTGAATTTCACTTCCATTGAAATCCAATCCGGTCTGTCCCACTAAATAAATCGCATCGCCGGCTGAACGAAAATCTTGTGTCGTAATATGGGCAAGGTCTTCGATAAGCCCAACCATACCAATGACCGGTGTCGGGTAAATCGCTTCGCCTTCTGTTTCGTTGTACATTGAAACGTTACCTGAAATAACCGGCGTTTCTAAGACGCGACAAGCTTCGGCGATTCCATCTGCAGACGTCCATAGTTCCCAAAAAACATCCGGTTTTTCTGGCGACCCATAATTCAAACAATCCGTCAAAGCCAATGGTTTCCCACCCGAAGCGACAATATTACGTGCCGCTTCCGCAACCGCTATTTGGCCACCAATTTCTGGATTCAAATAAAGATAACGGCTATTACAATCAACGGTCATCGCTAACGCTTTATTGGTTTCACGAATTCGAACAATCGCCGCATCGCTACCTGGTCCAACCACTGTATTTGTGCGAACTTCTGAATCAAACGTTTCGTAAACCGCTTTTTTTGAAGCGATTGTTGGTTGTTGCAATAAGGTTAGGAATGTTTCATTTGCATCAGTGATAGTCGGCATAAAGTCAGCCATTTCAGAGAATTCTTTGATCCTTGTAGGTTCTTCATAGGGTTTATAATAGGTCGGAGCATCTTCAGCGAGAGCATCGACGGGTAGATTCGCGACTTCGATTCCTTTGTGATAGAGGCGATACAAGCGGTCATCCGTTACTTCGCCAATCGTTACTGCTTCTAAACCAGCTTTTTCAAATAAATCAATTACTTCTTGTTCGGCACCTTTTTTCACACAAAGTAACATCCGTTCTTGTGATTCGGAAAGCATCATTTCATAGGCTGACATCCCTACTTCTCGTTGTGGTACCTCATCTAAATACATTTTCAAGCCAGAGCCAGCTTTTGAAGCCATTTCAGAACTAGAAGAAACCAGCCCCGCTGCCCCCATATCTTGGATTCCAATTAAAATATCACGGTGTTCTAAAATCAATTCTAAACAAGCATCCATCAATAGCTTCTCTAAGAAAGGATCTCCTGCTTGTACAGCTGAACGCTCTTGTTCTTCGTCCTCTTCAGAAAATTCTTCGGATGAAAAGGTTGCACCATGAATCCCGTCTCGTCCCGTTTTGGCACCGACATACATGATTGAATTTCCAATTCCTTTCGCTTGTCCTTTTTGAATGTCTTCATGATTTATTAGACCAACACACATTGCATTCACTAATGGATTTTTTTCATAACATGCGTCAAATTGAATTTCCCCACCTACTGTCGGGATGCCAATCGCGTTGCCATAACCGCCAAGGCCGGCCACAACTTCCTTGAAGATGTATTTGGTCCGTTCAGATTCAAGCTCACCGATTCGCAGAGAATTCAACATCGCAATCGGACGCGCACCCATACTAAAGATGTCACGAATCACGCCACCGACACCCGTCGCCGCTCCTTCATAAGGTTCAACTGCAGATGGATGATTATGACTTTCTGCTTTAAACACAACTGCTTGATTATCGCCAATGTCGACAATCCCAGCGCCTTCCCCTGGCCCTTGTAGCACTTGCGGACCTTCTGTTGGAAACTTCTTTAAAACCGGTTTTGAATTTTTGTAAGAACAATGTTCGCTCCACATGACAGAAAACAAACCAGTCTCTGTGTAGTTAGGCAAACGATGTAAAATTTCTTCTGAGATCATTCGGTACTCTTCATCCGTTAATCCCCATTGCGCATAAATTCTTTGTTCTTTAATTTCTTGTGGCGTTGGCTCGATTCGATTTGTCATTTTAAACGGTCACCTTTCCAAAATTCTTTAAGATTGAAGTAAAAAGTGCTTTGCCATCTTCTGAACCAAGCAAGGCTTCCATCGCTCGTTCTGGATGCGGCATCATCCCTAAAACATTTCCAGCTGCATTAGTGATCCCTGCGATACTCGCTAAACTGCCATTTTCATTCTCAAGGTATTTAAAAACAATTTGCTGGTTCTCTTCTAATTGCGCCAAAGTTGCTTGATCACAGTAATAATTGCCGTGAGCATGCGCAACTGGCAACTGCAAAACTTGTTGCTCGCCATAGGCCGTTGTAAATTTTGTTTGGTTATTTTCGACAACAATCGCAAGGGTCTTGCAGATAGGCTTCAAAGCTTGATTCGTTTGTAAAATTCCAGGTAGGAGATTCGCTTCAGTCAAAATTTGAAAGCCGTTTCCCACACCTAAGACCATCTTTCCCTCTTTGGCAAAGCGAATGACTTCATGCATAATCGTATCGCGACTGGCTAAAGCGCCACTGCGTAAATAATCACCGTAAGATGCCCCACCTGGCAAGATAACACCATCAAAGCCTGCTAGACTCGTTGCATCATGGCGGACGTACGCTGCTTTTTCGCCTATGATTTCTTGAATCGCCCATAGTAAATCAAGGTCGCCACTAGAACCTGGAAAAACAACGATCGCAAATTTCATGTTAGGCTTCCTCCATTGCAATAATTTCATAATGATAAGTTTCCATGTTTTCATTCGCTAATAACTTACGACAGATTTCTTCGACCACTTCTTCGACCGGACGATCCGCTTTTGCCACCTTCACTTCAAAATACTTGCCGACACGTAAATCTTCTACTTCGGTAAAACCTAAACGATGGATAGCTCCTTTAGTCGCCTCTCCTTGTGGATCAACAACCGATTCTTTGTAAGTAACATAAACTTTAACGAAATACATGTTCTTCTTCTCCTTTAATAAAAACTTTATTTTTTATTTAACGAAAAATGCTTTGACTTCCTTTTGTCATTTAATGAACGAGAGTTATTCCAATATCGTTCGTGTTTGACACTAAAAGAGAACCAGGAAATCGGACGCTCTTTTTTTGCTTTCCGCTAGAATAACAAACAAAAAATTTTTCTCTCTCTTAATTTTACGTATATTCAAGCGTTAAGTTGATTTTTAAAGCAATCTTTTTGATAAAGAACGTTTCTTTTATGTCACTATTGTATCAACTCAGAAAGTCATCCGTCAATTAATTATTTACATTTCGTTTAATATAACCTATAAACGTTCGTGTTTTTTTAACGATACAAAAAAACCTTCAAAACAAGAGACCTGCCTCTTATTTTGAAGGTTGCTGCTTTCAGTTGAACATAAGGGGAAAAACATTGATGATCCTGACAACAGGTTTGATTGGTTCCATTTTTTACAAACCACCAAAATGACACTTACCAAATACCTGTTTGGTCAATCTCCGCTTTTGTTTGCATTAAGTCTGCGGTTACAATTGTGATATGGCCCATCTTCCGACCCTTTTTACTTTCTTTTTTTCCATAATAATGAAATTGCCAGTTCGGCTGTTGGGAAATTAATCCATATGTTTTCTCTAAATCTTCTCCTAAAATATTGACCATAATAGCTGGCGATAGCAGTTCTACTTCACCTAAAGGCCAGCCACAAATTCCACGAATATGCGCATCGAATTGACTGATATTACAAACTTCGATTGAATAATGTCCGGAATTATGAGGACGCGGAGCGAGTTCATTGACATAAATGCTTCCAGATTCTGTCAGAAAAATTTCAATCGCTAAAACACCGTGCAAGTTGACTGCTTTTGCAATCACTTTTGCTATCCGTGTCACTTCTTTTGCGACTTCATCTGAAATACCAGCTGGTACAATCGTTTGATGCAAGATATTCTTCCGATGAATATTTTCAACAATCGGAAAAGTCATAAATTCGCTCCCGTTTCCTGCCACCATAATCGATAATTCTTTTTCAAAAGGAATCCAAGCTTCTAGCTCGCACGTACCTTCACGTAATAGATTCATTGACGGCGCCAAATCAGACATATTTTTTAAGACGTATTGTCCTTTTCCATCATAGCCACCGCGAGTGGTTTTTAAAACACAAGGATAACCAATACTTTCAATCGCATCTTGAATATCAGTTGGATTAATAATTGTAGAATAAGGTGCAATTACAACGTTATTGGCTTCTAAAAAGGATTTCTCCATTAAACGATCTTGTGTAATTGCCAAAAGATCGGTCCCTTGTGGTACTGGAACGATAGACGTAATCGTACTCAAGGCTTCCACATTCACATTTTCAAATTCATACGTCACGACATCACTACGTCTCGCCATTTCTTCAAGGGCTAGAACATCGTCATAATCGGCTAATAAATGCCAATCTGCGATTTGTGCAGTTGGGCAATTTTCAGCTGGATCGAGCACTCCGACTTGAAAACCCATTTTTTTTGCACTCATTGTTAACATTTTTCCTAACTGACCGCCACCAATAATTCCAATGGTTGATCCGGGCATTAGCGGTTTAACCAAGTTGATCACTACTTTCTATCGCAATTTCTTTCATTGCGTTTCGATTGTTTTCAATTTTTTTCGCAATATCTAAATCATACATCGAAAGCATCTGAGCTGCAAGAATTCCAGCATTTCTTGCACCCGCTTTTCCAATCGCGGTCGTCGCAACCGGAACCCCCGCAGGCATCTGAACGATTGAGAGCAAGGAATCTAGCCCGCTTAAGGCTCGTGATTGAACCGGGACACCGATGACTGGTAAAGTCGTTTTAGCTGCAACCATTCCTGGCAAATGAGCCGCTCCACCTGCACCCGCAATAATCACTTTTATCCCTCTATCTCTTGCTTTTTCTGCAAAAGAAAACATTAAATCAGGTGTCCGATGCGCCGAGACGACTTTTTTTTCGTACGAAATTCCTAAGGCCTCTAACTCCAAACAGGCTTCTTCCATTGTTTCCCAATCAGAAACGCTTCCCATGATGACTGCTACTTGTGGCTTCATTCTTTTTCCCCTTTTATGCTTATTTTAGGCTTATTCTAACAACCAAAACCTTAAAAGTCAAAGAGATATCGAATATTAATCCATCCAAATGATTCATCGTTCGCTTATTAGAGAAGTCATCTCAGAATTATTAGGTATTTGAAAAACTTTTTCTACCTGAAGCACGACGCGTTGAGTTGCTTTTTCCTTTTTTTATCTTTTTTCCAATGACATAAACAAGGACGAGTACGATCGTTCCCATTTTAATCCAAAGAACGAGTCTTAAGGGAAAAAGTGGTTCGTATCCCACCTCAACAACATTTTGCCCTTTTTCAGCCGCTACAATCAACGTACCGAACTCGGTGGTATCATATGCCTCTTTTGGCAACAACTTGCCATTCAATTTCACGCGACTATTTTGATAAATAATAATTGGTACCAACTTAGAATTCGACTCTTCGTTTTCCCAACTTAATTTGATTTCTCCTTGATCGGTAATTTCTCGTTCAAAACCGACTTGGTTGTTTAGAATCGTCTCTCGATATTTTTTATACGATTCTAACGATTCAAAATCCCTACTATCTGTAATCGCCCGCTCTTTTTTCATTGGCAAATAATCAGAGGTCCCTTTTTGAATAGTCTTTAAAGCGTATGATAAGTCGGAACTTCTTAAATGGTTCCTAATTTCTTTCGCCGTGTAGCTTGAAGAATTGTTTCCCATAGACAATGGATCACGTAGCCATTTTTGCGCATTTGCTTCCATCTGTAAATGAGCCGAACTACTAATTAAGATGGTGAGCGTTAGCAAAGTCGCAGTCACCATTTTTTGTTGAGGCAACTGAAATGACTGTTTGATTCGACCGATTTCATCAAAAAAGACAACCGGTAGTAGAATAAAAGCAACGATACTCAAGCGAAAGGGGAATTGAAGCATCGTTAAAGCTGGAATCAATTGCATGAGTTTATCCCATGGAAAGATTGTCGTTGAAACCAAAAGAAAGAAGGCACCAACACCGGTCATTAATCGATTTAATAAACAGATTTCGGTTCGATTGAGAAGCACATAGACTATCAAAAAAATAAAAGGAAAGCCAAACAATAGCCCTAGCGTATGGTTTCCATTGATTGCTCCGACATCTAGCTTTAAGGACTCTAAAAGAAAAGAATCAGGAATATAGGGGCGTAATAAATGATTGGTTAAAGAGACTTCAAAATATGCGATGAGTGTATTTAAGGACATGAGTATCGTGAGTCCAACTGCTAAAAAAGCACTTCCCAACCATTTTCCTTTATTTCCTGCTTTAAAAAAACTAACCAAATAAAACGGTACAATCGCAACCACACCAATCAAGGCACTCAACACATGGGTATTTAATAATAAACTGACTGAGATGGCAAGATTAACGACATGTATCGGTTTCCTTTTATCCGTCACCGCTCGGATTGCTTGGATAAAAACAAATGGGAGCAAAGCAGAACCCCACCCCGAAAAACCTTGAGCGCGCACATAATAAATCACACCTGCACAAGACATATAGAAACTGGCAGCCATGATTGCATAAAGTTGTTCCATTTTGAGTTTGCGCGCAACGGCGTAGGTCCCCATTCCTGCAACAAACAAACAGAAAAAGGAACTAATTAATTGGAATTTCAACCAAGATTTTGTCAGGTACAAAAGAATGCCGTTGATAAAAGCCATGTCATAGCCATATAAAGCATTAACAATTCTTCCGCTACCATTAAAACCATAGAGACTTTGAAAATAATTGAATTTCCCCGTTTCGATTTGCTGCGCAACTTCATAAAAACGATTATAGTGAAAAGACATGTCCGAGCCTAATGGTACAAACCCAACGTAGATTTGAGGCAATAAAATAAAGATTGCGATCAAAGCGATCGCAGTGATTGGGATAAGATACTTCCTTCGTTTTGTCATTTTTTTCCCTTCTTACTTTTTACTATTCGTCCGATTCATCGGGTTTTCCAAAGAATTCAGAACCTATTAATAGTATACCGTAAGGGTGCCTCCTGAACAGATATCTTTGAAAAAAAAAACCTTTTTATTGCCTTTTTTTTGATCTTTTGAGTCTAAGATTTTAAGAATGCTCCTTATTTCATGTCCTCAATCAGAAAATAAGAAAGGCAACATTCAAACTTGAGAGTCGTTTGAACGCCGCCTTCCTTATTTTCTTATACGTTATCGCTCATTGTTTTTAAGCGTCCGCTTCTAAAAAGGTTACTTTCCCTTCTTTTAACGATTCAATTCGAGCTAAAGAGACAACTTGAATCCCCATTTTCTCCAATAATTCACGGCCATCTTGAAAGGATTTTTCAATTAAGATCCCTAGCCCTTCCACTGAAGCTCCTGCTTGTTGACAAAGCTCAATCAACCCTTTTGCCGCTTGCCCATTGGCTAAGAAATCATCAATGATTAAGACATTATCAGATTCATTTAAAAACTTACGCGAAATTGAAATCGTACTGGTTACTTGCTTCGTAAACGAATAAACGGAAGCCGTTAACAGTTCTTCATTCATTGTTAAACTCTTTGATTTCCGAGCAAAAATCATCGGAACATTTAGTTTTAAGGCACAAAAAATGGCAGGGGCAATGCCTGAAGATTCAATCGTAACCACTTTGGTAATGTTGCGATTTTCAAAAACCTCAGCAAAAAGATTACCCATTTGTTCCATTAACAAAGGGTCGACTTGGTGATTAATCAGGCTATCGACTTTTAGGACACCTTCACCGAGCACATCTCCATCTTGTTGAATTCGCTTCACTAATTCTTCCATTTCCAACTAACTCCCTTTTTTCTCAAAATAAAAGACACCTTTTTGCGACAATAGCAAAAAAGGTGCCTCGAACACTTTTTTTACTTATAGTCCAGTATTTGCGGCACCGGGTAGAGACTGTCGACCAATTACGACTATATATAAGTAATGACTAATTATGAAAAACACAATGATTATTATCTCGTGAAATACTTAAAAAAACAAGTCTTAATCATGGAGTTTCCTCGATTTCACCGATTTTTTCATTTGTTTTTAACCTTCAAACGCCATCCGCTCTTTTTCACGGTAGTCTTCCATTTTTTTACTAAAGAGTTTCCCATTTGAAGGTGGCGTATAAGTAATCGCATTGGCACCTGCTTGAATTGCTTCTCGAATCGTTTCTTCTGTCGGTCCTCCCGTAGCGATAATCGGCAACTCGGGATACTGTGCGCGAAAATAACGAACGACTTCTGCTGTTTTTTTCCCAGCACTAATATTAATAATTTTAACTCCGGCTTGAATTTTTTCATCAATAAATGTGTACTTACTCGTCACCGTACTCACAACTGGAATATCAACGACTTGACAAACTTCACGAACAGTCTCAATTGGCGTAGGACCATTTAAGACCACACCAATCGAACCTTGCGCTTCAGCAAAAAGGCTCATATAACCCGCTCTCGTTCCTTGCGTGAGACCTCCACCAACACCAGAAAAAACCGGAATATCAGCAGCTTCGATAATACTTTTTGTAATCGCCGGATGAGGGGTAAAAGGGTAAACAGCAATCACTGCATTCGCATTCGTATTACGGATGATCGCAATATCTGTCGTAAAAATAATCGAGCGGATTTTTTTACCAAAAATGACAATCCCACTTGCTTCATCAATCGCTTCTGGCACGCGTACAATATCTTTTCTTAACTCTGTCGTAATATTGGGTATAAATTTCTTTGTCATATTTCTGATCCTCCAACCCTAATCGTACTGATTTAATTCGTAGGTTTCAATAACATGGATAACCTTATTGGCATATTCGGGATCGGTTGCATACCCTGCTTCTTGCAAAGCAATCGCTGCTTCTCGATAGTTCGTTGCAGTTAAAACTTTTTCATATTTATTCGGACTCCAATCGACGCCATTTACAAACAACATCGTGTGATCCGTCATGGATTCTTCCCAGCTTTGATACACTCGAAAATCCCCTTGGATAGTAATCCATTGTTCATTAACATATTCTTGTGTATCCAGAGTCACTTTCTCCGGATGTCCAAAAGATTTAATACCGAATAAATTATTGTATTCACTAGCTAATTGACTGATTCCCCAGTTTGATTCCAAAATCCCCTGACCGATAATAATGCTCGGTAACACGCCATAACCTTCTTGTAAACTTTTTGCATGAGGCAACAGACGTTCAATAAATGCTTCTTTTGACAATGCTTGTGTCACCTCTGCTTGAGAAACCTCTCTTCCAACCCCTATTTCCGTTTCTAGTAAACTCTTTAACGAAAAAATAAAGGAGAGGAAAATAAATAATAAACCTGCTAATATCGCCGGAAATCTTAATCGATTCTTTTTTCCAGTTTGTCTTTTCTTCATTTTACCACTACTTTTCTTTTACTAAATCTAAATATTCCTCTAAACATAATTCATTTTCTTCAATATAGCGAGCGTGTTCGACGCCCACATAACGAAAATGCCAAGGTTCAAAATGAATCGCCGTTTGTTTTTCTTTTCCTTGAGGGTAGCGTAAAATAAAGCCGTATTCACGGGCATGCGCAGCCAACCATTTGGCACCTGGCGTCTGGGCATAATCAGCGTCCAACATTTCCTCTGGGTAATTCATGGACCACTCTTCATCAACGATATCGATTGCCAAGCCCGTATGATGTTCGCTAAATCCCGGTTCTGTCGAAGTTTCTTTCACTTTTTTCAAGGCTTCTTCTTCTGAATATCCCTGACTGATCCATTGATTCAAATACTCTTGAAAAATCTGTTCCTGATAAGAGATTGAACGATAGGCAGAGACTAAAACTAATGGAAATCCTGCCGCCTCCGCAGCTTCGTTTAACTGTGTATAGGCCGCTTCAATCCGGCGATCAATCATCATCCCGTTTGATAGAGTCAGAAACGTTTCCTCTGGAATATCTGATTCCAATGGCGACTGCGGACTGACTAAGCGTAAATTCCAATCGTCTCTTTGGCCATCAGGTAATGCCACTTGAGGTGCTTCTTTGGTTTTCATTTCTTTCGGGTGTTCAATCATTGCCGTTTCCTCTCCCTCGGTTGAAACATAAGGACGAGTGACAAAACGATTGGTTACATAAATTAATAAACAACCGATAATGATTAAAACACTATAACTGATTCCTTTTTTTATTTTCAATCTTGATCCCTCAAATAATTATTATTGTACATAGGCACTCTCTAGCTCTTCATTTACCCAATCAAGTAACGCAACTTTTTGACTAACGACTTGCTGTTGAATCGCTGCAGGTAATCGGAAGTTAAGCACATCGTCAAAGCCCCACTCATCGTATTGCAAACTTACTCGTAAATCAATAAAGTGTTCTTTTTTTTCTTCTTCTTTTAATTGCTGAAATTCAACCACCCCACAATTGGTGTTTAACCACTTTTGAGCGATTTTAATTTTTAACTTCTTATACTCTGATACGGCAATCTGACGTTTTTCAGGGTAAATGATCGTCTGACGTAAAATCTTTTGTAACAACATCCATTCATAATCACTAAAAATATTTTTTATTTTCTGGTTTTCTTCTGGGCTAAGGCTTAAGACACCTTTTTTCCATTGAAGCCATTTTTCTTCTGATAACCCAAGATATTCTCGATAAAAGGCACTTTCAGAAGTATATTTTTCAAAGATTCCACTCAAAACCAACTCAATATAGATTGCATGCATTTCGTCTTCCTCCTCTACTTATTTTACTTTCTTTTACACAGAAAAGAAACACATTAAAATAAATCTTAAAAAGTTTGTGACACTAATCGTATTATAACCTAGGAATTCGATTTAGGGAAAAATATCAATCGAATAAACCCGGAACAAAAAAACACAACTCTTGCAATCGGAAGATAAAAATACTGATAATCAGCTTGTTTTTCCACAAAAGACAGGATTGAACCAAATGCCGCTTCATTTGAAGTCTTTTTAACCGTCAAATAAAGGAATGCTCTTCCTTTTTGTTGACGCAAATCATCACCGTTTAAAACAAGAGAACTTACGATTCACCATTAAAAAATTTCTTGTTGTTTCATATAAAAGGCCGCTTTAATTTCAATGAAATCTTTATAGGTTTGTAAGTATTGGAACAATCGAGCGCGACTTTCAAACTCTTGTCGATCCTTTGGCAAAGGTTTTCCACGATAACTTTCGATCACTAAATCGATATTTCTCAAAATTTGTTGCCCATCATTTTTTTCAGACAACGTTTGTCCGGTATTTGTCAATAAAATGCGTAAATCTTCCACTAATGCTTCTTCTACTTGAATCTCATCTAAAAGGTAAATCATTGTTTTAATCAATTCGACTTGTGATCTTCGCATCACAAAATAATCTTCATAATACCAATTATCAGAAAGTAAGTGGTTTTCTTGATAGAGTTTCGATTGTTTTTGACCTCGACGAATCTGTTCTAGCAAACGGTCACAAGACTGCAACAAACTCGAACCATCTTTTTGATTTAATGTCGCTGCCATTTCTAAAAAAATCGCTCGAACACTCGCTTCTAATTTTTGTTGCTCTTCTTTGATTCGTGCTTCTAAATTGGGCATATAAAGATTCATTAAAAGTGCAAAACCTACACCCAGTCCCATTAATAAAAACTCATTCAAAATCAAGGTCCAGGCGAAGCTTTGTTCGAGCATGTAATGCGTAACTAACACGGAGGTAACCACAATCCCATCCGTTAACCCAAACCTTACTGTAACTGGAATAAAAAAGAATAGATACAGTGCAAAACCTAGTGCGGTGTAACCTAACAAGTGAAAAGCGATAAACGCTAATCCAGTGGCTAAGGCCAAAGAAAGGAGTCGAGCAAGCCCCGTCTCTAGAGATTTTTTCTTCGTATTTCCTACACTTAAAATTGCAATGATACCCGCTGCAGGACTATAATGTAAGCCTAAATATTCTGCTAGTAACATCGCCAACAAACAAGCGATGACTGTTTTAATTGTTCGTAATCCAAACCTCATGATCGTCCCCCTTTTTCGTTTAAATTGCCTCTTTTCACTAGTTATTCCTTTTTCTTTTGGTTAAAATAGAAAGAAAGGAAGTGATTATAAATGAATTTCGGCCGTTTTCGCATCGGTATGCGGACCATCAAGTCTTCACTAGCGGTGATGATCTGTATTTTATTGTTCCACTTTACCCATCGCGGAGAAGCAATGATCGCTGCACTCTCCGCTGTATTTTCACTTAGACAAGATTTACCCACTACCTTAAGCTTTGGCAAGTCACGCATCTTAGGCAATTTAATTGGTGGGATCACTGCCATGGCCTATGTCTTTGTTCAGAGCCTGGCCCAACAATCTTTTCCACTTGAGCTTTTGCTTGTCCCGCTGGCAGTGGCTTTTGTTATCATCCTATCTGATGGTGTGAATAACCACGCGGGAATCATTTCTGGTGTTGCCACGTTGTTATTAATCACCTTAAGTTCTCCAGGGGACGAACCACTAAACTACGCTTTTCAACGTGTCATCGATACTTTTATTGGGACCTTAATTGCCGTTGGACTCAATACCTTCCTTCCACTAACAAGTTTAAAAAACAGTGAGCCTTCCAGCTAGCTTGGAGAAGAAACCTTCTTTTCTCCAAAGCTAGCTCATCGTGGAAAGTTGACTGTTTTTTAGTCGTTAGACTTTAATGCTTCGATCATATCGACTTTTTTTAACTTTTGATACATCACAAAACCGACGACAATCGTAAAGAAAATCGTAATAATGCTCGAATACAAATAGCTTAAGACATGGATCTTAGGTGAAAACATCAACATATCTAGTTCAACCGTTTGTAATACATATCGATGGAGAATTTGACCAAACACTAATCCACCAGTAATTCCAAAGATGGTTAAAAAGATATTTTCACGATAAATGTACATTGTCACTTCTTTATTGTAAAAACCTAAAACCTTGATGGTTGATAACTCTCGAATTCGTTCTGAAATATTAATGTTGTTTAAATTATACAACACAATAAAAGCAAGTAGACCGGCAGAAATAATGAGTACCCAAACGACAATATTTAGCACTTCTGTCGTGTCATCTAATGCCGTCGATGAATCCGATAAGAACGTCACATTTAAGACTTGTTTTTCTTTCATTAATTCGTTTGCAATTTTGGTTTCTGTTTCTTTAGATAACTCTTTGCGGAATAATAATAAATCCGTATTAAAATCTGGCGTTTTTCCAAAAACTTTTTGATAATAAGCAGGCGTCACGTAAGCAAAGTGCCCCACATAGTTTTCAACAATATTTGTAATTTCTAATTGAAATGTTTCTTGGTCGCTATTTTCCAGAGTGAGTTGATCTCCAATCCGTAAGTCGAATAAAGTTGCGAGCTTTTCATTGATTACTGCCCCCTCTTCTTCCAAAGAGTAGACTGCTTTCGTTTTCCGATCGGTAAAGGAGACAAAGTCAGCGAGTCGATTCGGTTCTTCTGGTACATAAACTGTGACCTCTTGATTGTTTTTCCCTAATTGTTTTAACATTAGATTTTCTGAAGCAATTCCTAAATGGCTTTCTATTCCAGGCAACTGTTGACGTGTCTCCTGATAATGTTTTTCTTCTTTTTCTGTTGCATCTGTATCAAAAGTCACGATCCCTTGATAGCGCCAAACTTCGTTAAATTGAATAGGCACAATGTCACCTATCGAATTTTTCAACCCAAAACCTGTTAAAATCATCGCCGTACATCCAGCAATTCCAAAAACAGTCATAAACATTCGCGCTTTATAGCGGAACAAATTGCGCATTGTCACTTTTTGATTAAAATTCAAACGCCGCCACAAGGGACGAATCCGCTCAAGTAAAATGGTCTTCCCCGCTTTTGGTGCCTTCGGACGCAGGAGAGTTGCAGGATTACTTATTAAATCGACTCGTAAAACAATTAAGGAAACGCCAACCGTACAAAACAAACCCACAACAAACGCAATCAATGCGTAAGTCAGGTGCCAAGGAGTCGAAAAACTCCCCATACTATAGAGTTGCCCATAAGCATTAATAATGATGACCGGAAATAAATAAAAACCAACAACCAAGCCCAGCAAGGTGCCTGCTAGCCCTGCTGCCAAAGAATAAATTAAAAACTTTTGAGCCACTTCCCCATTTTTATAACCTAATGCTTTATAGGTTCCAATTTCCACACGCTTTTCCTCAATCATCCGGCCCATCGTTGTCAAACTAACCAAAGCCGCAATCAAGAAGAAGATAGTAGGAAAGACCGTCGCAATGGACGAAATTCGATTCGCATTCTCCTCATACTCTAAATAACCAGGATGATCCTCACGTGTTCGTACGGTAAAGCTTGCTGGTGATAGTTCTGCTAGTTTTTCTTTTTCTTTATTCAAAGTTTGTTGCGCTTTTTTCAATTCTGGTAACTTTTCATCGCGTAGCTGTTCAAATGCCTGCCGCTCTTGCTCATAGGTCGCTCGTCCTTCTTTAAAGGCTGCTTCCCCATCTGCTAATTGCTTTTGCCCACGCTCACGTTCCACTGCCAATTGCGCTTTCCCTTGACTTAATTGTTCACGCGCCTCGTCGAGTTGTACTTGTCCTGCTTCTAGGGCCAAACGACCGGCATCTAATTGTGCCTGTCCCGCTTCAATCGCCTGTTTCCCAGCCTCTAGTTCCTCTTGTTGTTGCACAAGATTCGCAAGTAATGCTTGCGTTTCAGTAAGTTGCTGTTCAATCAATCGACCGAGTTCCCGAATCCCGGCTTCTGTTTCTCTTAAATTTTCCAGCGTTATTTCCGTAATCAATCGCTCGAGCCACTCAAAATCGCCCGCATCATTTGGCAGCAGTCCTTGCAATTGACGAAGCAGTGTTTGAACTTCAAGTAAAACTTGGCTTTTCTCCTCCTCTGTTAACTCTTGCATTTGATCAAAAAGTAGTAGTAGCTCTTGATAGATCACCTGGGCTTCTTCCAATTGAAGGCGTGCCATTTCGAATGCGGCTTGTTGTTCGTATAATTGTGCCAATTGCTCTTCATAGGCCGTTAATTTCCCACTATTTCGATCCAACTCACGCTGTTTTTCATTCAGCTTTGCTTGTTGCAGCCGCAACTCTTTTTGCGCTTCTCGTAACGAGGCACTTTGCGTTTCGATTTCTGCTTGACCTTTTGTTATCTCAGCCTGAAATCGCGCGCGCCCATCGGTCAATTCTGCTTCAGCCTTTTCTAATTCTTTTAAAGCCACTGCTAATTTTTTTTCACCATCCGCAATTTGTTGTTCTGCCTTTGTTAATTCTGCTTGGTTTTTCTCAATTTCTTTATGCGCGATTTGACGAATTTCATCCAGCCGTCCCTGCTTTCGCGGTTCGAGTATTCTCTGGATGGTTTCTTTGTTTTCTTCCATCTTTGCTTCATATTCCTTTGAATAAGCGGTTTGATCCCTAACATTGTTAAATGTTAACAAAGCTCGACCAAAGGCATCCATCTGAAAATTTTCTTTTGGAAGATAAGCAAAAGCTGCAATGGAGCCATTACCGATATTCGTATTTCCTCTTTTCGAGTTATCGATAAATTCTGGACTTTGAACGAAACCAACGATTTTGTATTCTCGTTGTTTTAATTGGTTTTCTGGATCATCTTTTTCTTCAATCTTAAAGGAGTCACCTACTTTGTATTCCTTTGTTTCAGCGAACATGCGATCGAATACGATCTCGTTTTCTTTTTTAGGGTATGCGCCTTCTGTTAAAACAAGGTGGTTAATTGAACTTTCTTGATCAAAGCTAAAAAAACGAATCACTTGGTTTTGTTGGCTAAGAAATAAATCAAGCACATATTCTAAAACGACCTCCTCCACTTGCTTTACTTCAGAAAGCTGTTGTTGATCTTCTTCTGAAAAACCTAAAGAGGAGTAAAGGCTCAAATCAACCAAACGAGTGTCTTTGTAGTAGGCATCCGCCGAGCGGATCATATCTGGGCCTGTCGCTCCGATACCAACAAAAAATGCGACCCCTAAAAAAATAATCCCTAAAATCGATAAAAACCGCGTTGGCGAATCTTTCATTTCTCGTAAACTTGTTTTTAGTAATGCTTTTTTTTTCATCTCACACCTACCATTCAATTTTCGCAATCGGCATTGGTTGTTCATTTACTTCGATACTGCGAACTTTTGCATCATTCATGCGCACGACGCGATTTGCCATCGGAGCGATCTGTGAGTTATGGGTGATTATAACGACTGTTGTTCCTGTTTTTCTAGCAGCGTCTTCTAAAATCTGTAAAATCTGTTTGCCTGTTTCATAGTCCAATGCTCCCGTAGGTTCATCACACAATAAGAGTTTCGGTCGTTTTGCCAAGGCCCGTGCAATCGTTACTCGTTGTTGTTCTCCACCTGATAATTGAGCAGGAAAATTATTCATCCGATGACCTAATCCCACTTGTTGTAAAACGGCTTCGGGATCAAGGGCATCTTCTACAATTTGTGAGGCGAGTTCCACATTTTCTTTTGCGGTCAAATTTGGGACCAAATTATAAAATTGAAAGACAAAGCCCACATCATTGCGCCGATAGGTTGTTAGCTCCTGATCATTGAAACCCGCGATGTCAACACCGTCAATCAAAATCTCACCGCTATCGCAACTATCCATGCCCCCTAACACATTTAAAACGGTCGATTTTCCCGCACCACTTGGGCCTAAGATGACAGCGACTTCTCCTTTTTCAATTTGAAAGGTAACGTTATCATTTGCGATAATTTCGGTATCGCCCATTTGGTATTTCTTTACTGCATTTATGACTTCTATATAGCTCATCTGCGTCGTCTCCTCGCTCCTCTTTGCTTCACCTATTGTATCATAATCTTTCTTTTGATTGAAATAAGACTCTAGGGGGTTACCGAACAAAAGAACGTGCCAACACATCTTTTATCAAAATCGCTAGACAAAAAAATAAGCGAAAATCAACAGATACTTAAAAAGACTGCGACAAAAGTCACAGCCCCTTTTTTTAATCATCTTTCCTGCTTCTTATTTCTCGCTGAATCTTTTTACCCCATCTAAATAAGTAGCCGCTAACGTCATATCCGGATTTAAAACAATGAAGTCTGCTTCTCGACCGGCTTTGATTGCCCCACAAACTTCATCCAACTTACAACTTACTGCTGGAACATAGCTTCCCATTAAAACAGCCTCTTCCGGCGTTGCTAAACCCCAATCCACTACATTTTTAATTGCTTCTTTTAGTTTTAAAATACTTCCAGCCAAGTTTCCTTCAGCCATCCGAACCGTTCCATCTTTTACAATCACTGGGAATTCACCTAAAATATAATCACCATCTGGCATACCACCAGCCATCATACAGTCAGTAATCAAAGCCACATGGTCATGTCCTGCTTGGTCAATTAGGACTTCCGCTGCTTGTGGATGGACATGGTGCCCATCACAAATTAGTTCTGAAAAAACATCATTTAGGGTCATTAAAGCGCCAACCATTCCCGGTTCTCGATGATTTAATCCTCGCATCCCGTTAAAGGCATGAACAAATACGCTGGCTCCTGCATCAACTGCTTCGGTTGCTTGCGCCAAAGTCGCATTACTATGACCCAAGGCCACAACCACGCCTTCTTTCGTCACAGCTTCAACAAATTCTTTCACCCCTTCACGCTCAGGTGCCAGGGCAATTTTTTTAATGATTCCGCCTGAAGCTGCTTGCCATTCATTAAAAATTTCAAGACTTGGATCACCAAAATAAGATGGATTTTGTGCCCCTTTAAATTCTTCTGTAAAGAAAGGTCCCTCAAAATAAATCCCCTGTATTTTTGCACCAGTCACTTCTTCTTTCACCCGGCCAATTGTACCTGCAACTTCTGTTAACAATTCACGACTTGAAGTTAAGGTCGTCGGTAAAAAAGAAGTCACTCCACATGAAAGTAAAGCTTCAGACATTACTTTTAGTCCCTCGGCATCATTATCCATCACATCATGATTCATATAGCCATGAATGTGGGTATCGACCAATCCCGGTCCAATCCATTGACCACTGTGATCGATAATCTCACTATTTTCAGGAACTGACGTCGAGTATTCACCAAATTTCCCATCAATCATTTCTAAGTAGCCTTTGCCTTTTGTTCCTGAATGAAAAAAGAATTTATCTGCTAATATAAATGTTCTCATTTTTTTCGCTCCTCTTATTCGTTACTATCCTTAAAGTACTCTTATTCTTTTTTAAAGTCAAGGTTACTCCCGTGATTTAAAGGGACTAATTTTCCCAACTTGTTGCGCCAACTCACGCATTTTTACCGCGGCTGTTTTCTGCTGGCATTTTTCCAAAACAAGACTATTGAGTTCGTACAACTCTTCTAAATAGTAATAACTACAAAAATGCTCGACCAAACGCAACCCTTCATTAATTACGGCTAAGGACTCACCGTACTTCTCTTGTTCGTAAAGTAGTTCACCATAATGGTAGCAAACTTTGATTAACTCAAAGGTTTTTCTTTCATGAGGGAGCTTTTGTAAAAAGGTATAACTTTTTTCAAGTTCTTTTGTCGCTTGTCGCAATTGACCACTTGACTTAAGCACATAACCTAGACAACTTAAAATTCGAATCTCCGTCGTCGATACAAACACCTTATCTTGATTATAAGTATAAGAAAGTCCTTTTCTTAGCGACTGAATCGCACTTGCATGTTGATTTTCAACAAAAAACTCACAGCTCCCTAAATAATAATAATATAACTGTAGATCGGTTTCTAAAAAGAGTGAATCTAGAAATTCAGGTTCAGAAAGGATCAACATCATTTCCTTATACTTTTGCCTGACAAAATAATGATGAATTCGTTGAAATTTTTCACTTCTCTGGTGGATATCTGTTGCCTGCGAGAGCAACAACTGATCCACTGTAATATTTAACCGTTCGCATATTTGATGTAAGACAACCACATTTGGCAACTCTTCATTGTTTTCAGCCCGACTAATCACACTTTGCGCGCAGATATCGGCCGCCAACATCTTTTGGGTCAATTGTCGTTCACGCCTCAAATGTCGAATCGTTTCGCCAATTGATTCTTTTTGCACTCGCCTTCGCCTCCTAAAAATGCGGATTTGCATTTTTCATTTTTTCTATTTTAGCACATAATGTGGCTACAGATACGATTTATTTAAAATACTTTCGCAAATTTGCTAATGGATTAGGAGTGGTTTTTATGGAAACGCAAACAATTGAACTGCAAACCAACGTTACTTTTACATGGGAAGAGATTCGTTTATTCGGGGCAATTGAAAAAGAGTATGAAAATTCTTTTTTAATTCAAATCATTGATCCTTCCAAAGATATTATGGAAAAATACAACGGTCGAATGGTTGTTAGCAAAAAGATTTGTGAAATGATTGTTTGAGAATCGAATCCCGTTACGCCTCCAAAAGCGATGGACTACATTCAGCTTGTGGAGGTTTTTTTCTATATTTGTCCTCTTTTCTATTCGATATTAATCGGTGGGGCTCTTGGTAATTTGAACAGACGTCCAATGCTTTCGCCTTTGATTTCAATGTTTTATAAAAAGCAACAGACAAGCCATGGGATCAATCGCAACGAAAAATGAGGCCATGACAGTTGTCATAGCCCCAGGCCAATTTTATGAAGGTTTGACGGATAAACGGGAAACAAAGGGCTCATCTTCGCGTAATTCGAGCAATAAAAAAGCCAGTAGTTCAATTTTTTTCCAGTATCTCATAAAACCACGACTCTTGTAACACTTCTTTTTCGTCCGCTCATCGTTCATTTTTTGTTTTTTTTATTTTTGCTGATAGGTTGCTAAAAACTGTCGCATCCGATCAGCCGTCATTTTTAATTGCTCCATATTAGGTAAGTAAACAATTCGAAAATGGTCTGGCTCTTGCCAATTAAACCCGCCACCATGAACAAGCAAGACTTGATGTTCATGTAAAAAATCTAAGACGAATTTCTCATCATCAAGAATGTTAAATTTCTTTGTATCAATTTTAGGAAAGAGATAAAAAGCCGCTTTCGGTTTAACCACCGAGAGGCCAGGAATCTCATTAACCGCTTTGTAGATGAATTCTCTTTGTTCATAAATGCGACCACCGGGTAATAATAGTTCATCGACACTTTGGTAGCCTCCTAAGGCAGTCTGTACAATTTGCTGCGAAAGAACATTGGAACACAGACGCATTGAAGAAAGCATGTTTAAGCCCTCAATATAGCCTTTGATTCGTGATTTATCTCCGCTAATTGCCATCCATCCTACCCGAAATCCCGCCACACGATGCGACTTTGAAAGACCACTAAAAGTCACCACTGGCCGATCGGGTGCCAAGGCAGCTATATGTACATGTTGATGCCCGTCCATCAATAAACGGTCGTAGATTTCATCTGAAAAAATAATCAAATCAAATTCACGCGCAATCTTTACGATTTCTTCTAAAATTTCCTTCGGATAAACAGCGCCCGTCGGATTATTCGGATTGATTAAAACAATCGCCTTGGTTTTTGGGCTGATTTTCGTGCGAATGTCCTTAATATCCGGATTCCATTCACTCGCCTCATCACAAAGGTAATGAACCGCTTTTCCCCCTGCCAATGAAATCGAGGCGGTCCACAAAGGATAGTCAGGCATCGGTACTAAAATTTCATCTCCATCATTACATAAACCTTGCATGGACATCGTAATTAACTCGCTCACACCATTTCCCGTATAAATATCATGGATCGAAACATTAGGAAATTGCTTTACTTGATAATATTGTTCGACTGCCTTACGAGCAGAAAAGATGCCTTTTGAATCGGAGTACCCTTCCGATTCTCGAACATTCAAAATCAAATCTCGAACAATTTCATCTGGCGCTTCAAAACCAAAGGTCGCTGGATTTCCCGTGTTTAATTTTAAAATACTCATGCCTTCGTCTTGCATTCGTTCCGCTTCTTCTAATACAGGCCCACGGACATCGTAACTTACACCATTTAATTTTGTTGATTTTTCAAATTTTTTCATTCGTTTTCCTCTTTTCGAAAAATTTCATCTGAAACGGAACCTTTTGATTGTTTTTTACCGTGCCCTATTATACCAAAAAAGAAACAATCGCGGGGAATTTGACAAAAAAAAAGAAAACAAATGACAGGCAAAGTTTCAACTCAAAAACAAAGCAAGAGGATTGCCACTCCAATTGATTTGTTGCAAATAAAAAAACAACCTTCGCAACGGAAGATTGTTTTTTTCTTATGCGGCTTATGGGACTCGAACCCACACGAGTTTCCTCATACGCCCCTCAAGCGTACGCGTCTGCCAGTTCCGCCAAAGCCACTTCATAAATCTGGCTGCTTTCATTTCACTTCAAACGTTCATTTCTTGCAGCTGTTTTGTTGCAAATAAAATGACAACAAGTAGATACTACCGATAAATCATTCATTTGTCAACCGTCTTTTTGAATATAAGAACAAATTTCACCTAATTTTTATTCTGCTTTCGAAAAAACCAACTGAACCTTTACCGAAACAAAGTAAGGGGCAGTTGGTTTTCAATTCGACCGTTTATCGAAAATAATTCTTCTCAGTCACATCATTGGTTTCTTTGGCAATCATCCCATCGAGCGAGCGATTTAATGACATCCGCTTCTTTGATTTTTTAGGTTCTGACTCTTTGAGTAGCTCGGTTGTTGCAGGAAACTTCTTGACACTCGGTTCATCGTCTTTTCGTTCCTGATAAGGCGTCCGTTCACTGTCAAATAACAAATAACTATCCTGGGGTTTCCTCATCGAATCGAGTAACTCGGCTTCAGAAATCGTTGATTGTGTTTCATCTGGGATAATCGAAGCCGGTATATATTTGGGTACAAAATACGATCGGCCTGAGTATGCCCGTTTCACCGAAGGGACAACCTCGGATTTTTTTTCTTTCACTAAATAAGATGCTTGGCTAACTGTCTCGCCAAAGAGTTGCTTCTTGCCTGTTTTGGTGACTTCCACTTTTGAACGTTTTGTATAGTCCGGTAGATTTGTCCGATGTCGCTTTAATTCTTCTCTTTGTTGAATGCTGTGGCCAGCTTTGTTTTGCCCCGTGCGAGTCGAGCGGCGCAATTCCTTCGTGTCTTGAATTGTTTCTTTTTTTGTATAAAACGGTGTGCCTGTCTCTTCCGTCAAAATCCATGGTTCGTGAGCAGAAAAAAGCGGTTTTTTTTGCTCTCTCTGAATTTTCACACCTGTTTCATCCGAATAAGCAGGAAAGCGAAAGTGTTTTCGCTTAATTTCATCACTATTTCTCATTTTTCTCATCCTTTTAAACCAGATTTCCTTCATAATACCATACTTTTGAAAGGAGAAAGCTGCCTAATTACAAGATTTTTTTCATTTCATATTAAGATTCAAGAAACAAATAACTATTTTCTTCAAGTGTTTGATTTTTCAAACGTTCGTTCACCTTAAACACTACTTCAGAAGGCCCCGTTAAAAAGACAAAAGCTTCCGTTATCCGCACAGGATGATTCGTCGGATTGAACAGTACGACAACGTATTGTTGCCCATTTTTTCGCAAAATACCAAATAAATCGGCTGTGTAAAACAAATGAAGTTCTCCTAAATGGAAGATGGCATGTTTTTTACGTAATCTTATCCACTTTTTAAATTGTTCTAAGATTGCCGAATCTCCCTCTTCCCAAGGATGGAATTTACGATTCCCTGGATCTTTTCCCCCCGTCACTCCGACTTCATCTCCATAATAAATACAAGGAACACCAACAAACGAAAAGAGCAGACCGAGCGCTAAATCAAGTTTTTTAGGTTGTTTCTCTAAAATAGTAAAAATACGTTCTGTATCATGTGTACCAATATTATTCAGATTGTTAAAAAAGACGTCTGGTGGATAGTTTTCATACAAACGCATCAATCGTTTAGCGACTTGTTCCGTCGTTTGCTTGCCTGTTAACAAGGCGATGATACCATTGCGCAAAGGATAATTCATGACTCCGTGTAGTTGATCGCCTAAAATATAATCTCTTCTTTCTTGATAGGATATTTTATTTGAGGCATCTTCCCAGACTTCTCCAATTAAGATTTTGTCCTTGAAAGTATCAAGGTTTTGCCGAATCCCTTGAATAAAAGTGGCCGGCAACTCATCTGCTACATCTAAACGCCAACCATCGACTCCTTGTTGATTCCATTTGGTTAAAACACTCGCCTCTCTCCCATAAATAAAAGCTTGGTAAGAAGGGTTGGTCTTATCAACTGTCGGCAAGTCCGCAATCCCCCACCATGATTGATATGTCTCAGGATAATGAATAAATTGAAACCATGAATAATATGGACTATGAATACTTTGGTAGGCTCCCACATTCGATCCATAACGACCGTCACGATTAAAATAGCGACTAGTTTGACCGACGTGACTAAAAACACCGTCTAAAATGATTCGCATATCATTCGCATGGAGCGCTTCAACTAAGGCTTGAAAATCCGCTTCCGTACCTAAAACAGGATCAATCGTTAAAAAATCGGCTGTATCATAGCGATGGTTGCTTGCCGCTTCAAAAATGGGATTTAAATAGATTCCTGTAATTCCCAACTCTTTTAAATAGGGGATTTTTTTTATGATTCCTCGAAGATTGCCGCCAAAAAAATCCCAGCGTAAGATATCACCTTGCTCATTTTTGATGTAAAGTGGATCGTCTTGCGTCGTTCCATAAAGAAATGAATTTCGTTTAGGGTGGTTAACAAAACCATTGGGATTGCCATTATAAAATCGATCGGGGAAGATTTGATAAAAAATTCCTGCTCGATACCAATCAGGTACTTCTTCTTTTTGTGAAAAACACGTTAGTTGAAAATCCCAAGTCTCCTCTGAAGTTTCCATGATTCGACCTTCGCCCCCTTCTGGACTTGCTCCATAATAAAGGGTTGTGTTTTGTCCGTCCTTTTGGAAAGTGACTTCAAAATGATAAAAATAAAGACCTTTTCCTTGATTTAAAAAATACTCATACGTGTAAAGATTGGGCGCAACTTGCTCCATTTTTACGCGCTGGGTCATGGAAAAATCTTTATGAATCACTAGGGTCACTTCTTGAGTTGCCTCCAGCCAGACTTCTAATGATAAAGTGACCAAGCTGTTGACTTGGACTGCCCCAAAAGGAGATTTAGACTTTGGTTCCCAAGGATTAAAATACAGCCATTTCAGCGCCATCACCTTCTATCTTTTTTTATGCGCAAAGACAGGTTCAATTTGCCAAATATCTTCTGCATATTGTCGTACCGTATCATCAGCAGAGAAAGTTCCTGCTTGCGCGATATTAATCAAACTTTTCTCTTGCCATTTTTCGCTGTTTTGATAATCTTGGTTGACTTGTTCTTGTGCGACACAATAACTTGCAAAATCACGTAATAAGAAATATTCATCATTGTGAAGTAACAAAGAATCAAAAATTTCACGGCCTTCTCTTTGAATGTTTGGAATGGTACCATCAACGAAGGCATTGACAATCCGCTGTAACATGGGGTCCGCATCGTATAGCGCCTGAGATGAATAGTTTTGCTTCTCATAGTATGCATAGACCTCTTCTTCAGTCAAACCAAAAATATAGATATTCTCGCCTCCAACCGCATCACGAATCTCAATATTCGCACCATCTAAGGTCGCAATCGTCAAAGCACCGTTTAGCATCATTTTCATATTCCCAGTGCCCGAGGCTTCTTTTGAGGCGAGAGAAATTTGTTCGCTCACATCTGCGGCTGGAATAATCCGTTCTGCAAGCGAAACATTATAGTTCGGTAAAAAAACGACTTTTAATTTTTCGCTCAAGTCCGCGTCATGATTTATGAGGTTAGCGACTTCATTGATCGCTTTGATAATCGATTTCGCATAGCCATAACTCGGTGCCGCCTTTGCACCGAAAATAAAGACGCGCGGATGGAGATTGGCTTGCGGATTGTCTTTTAACTCAAAATACAATTTTAAAATATGGAGCAAATGAAGCAACTGACGTTTATAAGCATGCAGTCGTTTGATTTGCACGTCAAACATCGCATCGGGCGACACAACAATGCCCGTTGTTTCTTCAATAAAACGAGCCAATTCTTTTTTCTTTTCTTTTTTAGCGAAAGCTAATTTCTTTAAAACAGCCGAATCTTGACGATAATTCATTAATAATTTTAAGTCTGTTGGGTCGTGACGCCACGACCGTCCAATCGTTTCATCCAAGACATGACTTAGTGGTTCATTCGCTAGTTGTAGCCAGCGTCTTTGGGCAATTCCGTTGGTTTTATTATTAAAACGTTCTGGATAAATCAAATAAAAATCATGAAGCACAACGGCTTTCAATAAGTCAGAATGTAACTTGGCGACGCCATTTGTGCTATGGCTTCCAATAATCGCCAAATGAGCCATATGAATGTTTTCTCCTTGAATGATTCGAGTCCGCTGAATCAAATCTGATTCATGGATACCTGTCATTTCTAACACATACCGGCGATCAATTTCCTGTATGATCTGATACATGCGTGGTAACACTCGTTTCATTAAGTAGGTTGGCCACTTCTCAAGCGCTTCAGCTAAAATGGTATGATTTGTATAACTCATCACTTTGCAAGTAATGTCCCAGGCCTGTTCCCAACTCACCTCATGCTCATCCATTAAAATCCGCATCAATTCAGGGACGCATAAGGCAGGATGTGTGTCGTTGATGTGAATCGCTACTTTCTCACTTAAAGCGCTCCAAGGAAGATTGAGCTTCAAATAATAACGAATGATGCTTTGAACCCCCGCGGAAACAAAAAAATACTCTTGCGCTAAACGAACCAGTCGACCACGTTCATTGGAGTCATCCGGATATAAGACGGCCGTTAAATCTTCAAAGGCTCTGCGCTCCTCGATGCTTCGATACTTCCACTCTTCAGAAACAGGAATTTCAACGGACCAAAGACGCATCGTGTTGACAATTTGATTTTCAAAACCAATCATCCCAGTATCATAGGGCACCGCCTTTAAGACGGTTTCATTTTCAGAAACAACTCCTAATTTCCCATTCTCTTTTTCTTTTAAATACACATTGCCACCAAAGTGCACATTGACTGCTTTGCTTTCGCGACGTATCTCCCAGACATTGCCATTACTCAACCATTCATCGGGTAATTCCACCTGATAGCCATCTACAAATTGTTGTTTAAATAAACCATAATCATAACGAATGCCATTGCCATTGCCTGGCAGTTGACACGAAGCAATCGCATCCATAAAGCAAGAAGCTAGTCGACCCAGTCCGCCATTTCCAAGCGCCATGTCTTTTTCGACCGCGGCCAAATCTTCTAGGTCAATGTTGTAATCTGCTAGACCCTCGCGGACGATTTCTAACAGACCAAGATTCAACAAATTACTTTTTAGTAGTTTTCCAGGTAAGAATTCGATGGAAAAATAATAGACCTGCTTTTGTTCCTCTGTTAAGTAATCTTTCCAAGTCTTTTGCCAATATTGATTGTAAAGGCTTTTTACGGTGACTCCCAAGCTATAAAACAGTTCTTGATCTTTTGCATCTTCTAATTCAATCGCGTAAGTTTCGCGAATCGTTCTTTTTAATTCATCCATCAGTTGTTTTTTGGTAATCATTGATGTCCTCCCTCATTTCCTCGCCTAATCAAAAACAGACTAAAACAAGCGATTGTTGTTCCAGTCTGTTTTTCTCGTCTTTTTTTACAATTGCGCGTACAAATCAAGATAGGCTTGACAAGCAGTTGTCCAACTAAAATCTTTAGCCATTGCCCGTCGTTGTACTTTTCGCCAAGTATCGGGAGACGCTTCGTAAAGTTGAATGGCTTGTTTGATGGTTTGCATTAATTGAAAGCCAGTAAATTCAACAAAACCAAAGCCTGTCCCTTCTCCTGTTACGGGATTAAAAGGCTCGACAGTATCTCTTAAGCCCCCTATTTCGTGCACGACCGGCAGCGTGCCATAACGCATGGCAATCATTTGCGATAACCCACACGGCTCAAAAGCAGAAGGCATTAAAAAGAGATCTGACCCTGCATAAATTTTTTGAGCAAGCTGCACATCAAAATCGATTGAAACTGCACATTTTTCTGGATATTTTTGTGACAAATAAGCAAATCCCGCTTCAAAATTTGGATCACCTGTTCCAAGTAGCACAAACTGAATATTAAATTGTAAAAGGTTTTCAAGTTCTTCTAACAATAAATGAAAACCTTTTTGATAAGTCAAACGACTCACGACTGAAATCACAGGCACGTCACTTTGTTGCGAAAGCCCCATTAAACGTTGCAACTCTTTTTTATTCTCGGCCTTTCCTGTAAGGTCATCGATAGAATAAGCAGCAACTAAGGCGGGATCGTTCAGCGGGTCATTCCTTTCATAATCAATCCCATTTAAGATCCCAGATAATTTCCCACTTTCCATCTGCAAGACACCTTCTAATCCGTTCCCAAAGGCGGTTGTTTTAATTTCTTCTGCATATGAAGGACTGACCGCATTCACATGATTGGCGTAAAGAATACCTGTTTTCAAAAAGTTCAAAGCACCGTGCCAACGCAGTGTCCCATCATCAAAACGCTCTTGTCCCATCCCGAATAAATCGGATAAGACTTCGGGGCCGTATTGACCTTGGAACTCAATATTATGAATAGTTAAGACCGTTCGAATCGATTGAAAAGCTTGGATCCAATGATATTTTTCTTTGAGTAAGAAAGGAATCATCGCCGTATGATAGTCATTTACATGGATGATATCAGGGATAAAGGCAATTTTTTCCATCATCTCAATCACTGCTTGTTGAAAAAAGGCAAACCGTTCGCCGTCATCATAATCCCCATATAAATTTTCGCGATCAAAATAATATAAATTGTCAAGAAAATAATACGTCACGCCTTCTTGCTCTAAACGCTTTACTCCACAATATTGTTGCCGCCAACCAACAGAAACAGTAAAAGACAAGACGTCCTCACACTGGCGCTTATAGTGGTCGGCCATTTTTGTAAAATAAGGAAGGACAACAAGGGTCTCTATCCCTTTTTTAGCGAGTGCTTTTGGCAAAGCACCTGCAACGTCCCCGAGTCCGCCAGTTTTAAAAAAAGGAGCACATTCAAAAGCAGTAAAAAGTAGCTTCATTTATTTCCCTCCAATCCTATCTGCCACAACGTGTGTTCCCTTGGCTACGACGACTGGATTTTCAGCAGTCCCCTCAATTCGAATGCCCGGATCCACAATGACATTCTTATCCAAGATGGCATAGCGGATAACCGCTCCCGAATGAATCGTATTGTTCGCAAACACGAGCGAATGAGCGACTTCGGCATTTTCATAAATATGGGTGCCACGACTAATCAATGATTTTTCCACTTGTCCTTCAATGGTGCATCCTGTTGCAAATTGACTCTCTGTGACCACCGAACTTTCAGTGTAATAGGTTGGCACTTCATCTTTCATCTTAGTGTAAACTTTTTGACTGGAATACATTAATGAATTAAATTTTTTCACGTCAAGCATGTCCATATTGGCTTCATAATACGATTTCACATCATAAATATTATTTAAATAACCGGTGTATTCGTAAGCGATGGTATTTTCGCCAATACTATCACGCAGTAAACTCTCAATACTACCAACAATTCCAGCTGCCTGGCGTTTCCTCAGCAGATCAATTAATAAGTCTGTTTTAATAATATAAGTATCGATACACAAGTTGACTAACTCTTCCGGTTCTACCGTACTCACGGAAGCTTTTTCCACGACAATGTTGTTATCATCAAGTTTTAAGAGGATATCAGATGAGTGCAGCTTTTCCTTTGGTGCACGTTTATAGACCACGGTTAAATCGGCTTCGCGTGCCTGATGGATTTGTTGCAAGGCGCGAAGATCGATGTTACATAGGAACTTTGAACCCATAAAAACAGCATAGCGCGATTTTGATTTTTTCAAATAATCAATCACTAGTTCATAGTAGCTTCGATTATTATCCGAACGTCGAATATAATCTTGATAAATATGGATGAAAAAGCGATTTTGCACACCATCCAAGTTCCATTCTTTTCCCCCACCTAGGTGATCAAAAACGGATTGGGTCTCCCCTTCATTAAACACCATAAATAAGGACTTGATATTGGCGTTTGCCACATTTGATAAATTGAAATCAATCAAACGATACTTACAATCAAAGGGCAAGGTGGCAAGTGGACGTCCTTCAGTCAAAGGCAACAATTCATCATAACGATGGATATTGCCAATCAGGGCACACATTCTATTAGTCTTCATCAATCGTCACTCCAATCACTTCAGAATAGCCGACTACGGCAATCTCCTCTGTCCCATCAAGTACTGCATGGTCACCAATAATTGCATTTTCTCCAACAATGACCCGATTCAATACGACATTTTTCCCGATTGTTGCCCCAGACATGATGACACTATCGGTTATTTTTGCACCTTCTTTTACTTGTACATCGTCCGATAAAATACTATGGTTGATTTCACCTGCAACGTAACAACCATCCGCAATTAGCGACCGCTTCACCGAGCCAGATGCGGCAATAAAATGAGGAGGAGAAATGTTGTTACGTGAATAAATCCGCCAGTCTTTATCGCGAATATCTAAAGACATTTCAGGATTTAAAAACTCCATATTCGCTTCCCACAAGGAATCGATGGTCCCTACGTCCTTCCAGTAACCATCAAAACGATACGCCATCACATTTTCACCGCTTGCCAGATAGGCCGGGATGACATGCTTGCCAAAGTCATTCATCGTGCTATCTTTGGCATAGTTGGTGGTTAAAACACTTCGGAGGCGTCCCCAATTAAAAATATAAATCCCCATAGAGGCTAAGTTATTTTTAGGATTTTCTGGTTTCTCTTCAAACTCAATGATTCGATTGTTTTCATCTGTATTCATAATACCAAACCGAGAGGCTTCTTTCAGGGGCACTTCTAGCACTGCAACGGATAAAGAGGCATGGTTTTTCTTATGCTCCGTTAGCATGGCTTCATAGTCCATCTTATAAATGTGATCCCCGGATAACACTAAAACATACTGCGGATTCAATTGATCGATGTAATCGATATTTTGATAAATTGCATGTGCCGTCCCTTCAAACCACTTGCTTCCTTCCGAACTTGAGTAGGGTTGTAAGATTGTCACGCCTGAATTAATACCATTTAAGCCCCAGTTTGCACCATTTCCAATGTGCGTATTGAGTGCTAGCGGTTGGTATTGAGTCACGACTCCCACATTGTTAATTCCTGAATTGGCACAATTACTTAAGGTGAAATCAATAATCCGATACCTTCCACCAAAAGGGACAGCGGGTTTCGCGATATTTTTTGTCAATTTTCCAAGGCGCGTTCCTTGTCCACCAGCTAAAATCATCGCAATCATTTCATTTTTCATCTCTTCGGTGAATCAAATCCACCTTCCCTCCTTTTTTCTTTTTCTTATCTACGACTTTTCTAGTGTTGATATGAACCGGTCGCAAATATAAAACACCAAATGCCGGGACGCTAGTTTTTAACTGATGGTTAAAATGCTTGAAATCTTTTTCAACCGACTGTCGATTCGGATTTTTTTCCTGCCAAGCACCACCATACTGTTCCATTTCCGTGTTAAAAACTTCTTCGTACTCTCCTGGATAGGGGACGCCAATTGCAAAATCATCCCGTTCAATGGGCGCAACGTTCACCACAATAATCAAGAAATCCTTTTTTCGTCGTCCATGTCGAATAAAAGTTAACACCGATTCTGATTGATTATCGGCATCAATCCACTCAATCGTTGCTTCTTCATCGTCCAACTCCCATAAGGCACGCGCGTTTTTGTAAAAATCATTCAATTGTCTAGTGTAAACCAACATTTTCGCATTAAGCGCATCTGTCAAGTCCCCCCACTCGAGTCCATGGTCAAATTTCCATTCCAAGAATTGGCCCCATTCACTTCCCATAAACAGCAGCTTCTTTCCTGGGTGAGCATACATAAACGCATATAAATTTCGCAATTGGGCAAATTGTTGCGTTCGATTTCCCCACATCTTATGCATCAAGCTTTTTTTCCCATGGACCACTTCATCATGTGACAAAGCCAATAAATAATTCTCATTAAATAAGTACATAAAGGAAAAAGTGATTAAATGAAAATGCTCGCCACGATAAAGAGGGTCCATTTCGTAAAAGCGTAAAACATCATTCATCCAACCCATATTCCATTTATAGTCAAAACCTAAGGCGCCTGTTTCAAGTAAGCCCGTAATTTTTGTCTGAGAAGTACTTTCCTCCGCCATTAAAATAACTTCCGGATGGGCAAGCTTAAGCACGGCATTTAACTTTTGTAAAAAATAATAGCCTTCAAAGTTTCGATTTCCTCCTTCATGATTCGGCGTCCAAGGACCCTCATCATAATCAAGGTAAAGCATACTTGAGACCGCATCTACTCGAATGCCATCAATATGAAACATCTCAATCCAAAATAAAGCGCTTGAAAGCAAAAAACTTTGGACTTGTGGTTTCCCAAGGTCAAAGCAAATCGTCCCCCAACGATTATTTTTCGCCCGAACTGGATCGGCATATTCAAATGTGGGTGTCCCATCATAATACGGTAGCGTGTCTTCATTCGCACAATAGTGCCCAGGAACCCAATCAATAAACACACCAATATTGGCTAAATGACAAGCTTCAACAAAGTTTTGAAACTCTTCTGGTTTGCCATAATAAGAAGATAAGGCAAAGAAGCCGGTTAATTGATAACCCCAAGAAGCATCTAATGGGTGTTCCATTAATGGCATGAATTCGATATGCGTGTAGTTCATTTTTTTGACGTAAGGAATTAGGGTTTCTGTCAATTCTTTAAAGGTGTAGGGCCGATTTTCACTATGATGTTTCCATGAACTTGCGTGAACTTCATAAATATTCATTGGTCGTTTAAAGTGATTCGAACATTTTTGACGACCTCGCCACAAACCATCCGCCCACTTTTTTTCAGGGATGGTATAAATAACCGCTGCATTCCCAGGACGTTGCTCAAATCGAATCGCAAAAGGATCAATTTTCATGATTTCTTTTCCGTCTGCTTGTCGAACCTTAAATTTATAGAGTTGTCCTTCTTTAGGTAGCCCACTCGCAATTTCCCAGATGCCTGATTCTTCCCGTTTTGTCATGGGCAACGAATCGTCCCATTCATTAAAATCACCAACTAGCCACACTTGTTGCGCTTGTGGCGCCCAAACACGAAATAAATACTGTCCTGCTTGTTGGTGAACACCAAGAAAATGTTGCGCATAGAAATTTTCCCCCGTTAAAAACCTTGCCTCTGCTTCCAAAACACTCTTTAATTCATTCTCCATAACAACCTCCTTGTCTCCCTCTTTAAAAAGTTTGTACAATTAGTAATTACTAATTATATTGTATCATATTTTTAATCTTTAGATATGGATTTTTATCATTCATTCTACTTATTTCCAAAATATAGAATAACAAAAGAAGCAAAAGTCGGAAGCAAACAGACTCGAAACTGTCACAAAACACGTCTATTTCAGCGGTTTTTGACTGTTATTTTTAAATAACAATCATCTTTAAATTCTACCGAGGTTTTTTCCGCCTACTGAAACATTTTCCAACAAGAAGAATCGAGATGGTAATTGTTATCGTTTACATTAATTTAAAATGATAAAAAGAACACTCATTCCCTCTGGAAATAAGTGCTCCTGCTCATTCTTCATTTATAAATAAGAGTGTACTCACTTTTATCTGCCACTCTTGCATTAATTCGCCTAGTAACTCCCTTTGTTCAAAAAGCGAAAGTTTCTTATAGGATTCCATGATTGCATAATCTAACTCTGATTGCTCTTTTTTTGCCATCGAATAGATCGGAACTTCTAGCACCCAACGATCCGTTTGCGTAATGATACCAAATTCTTTCAACGATTGAAGAAAGATATTCTCTCGGATCCGTCTTCGTTGCCCCTGGATTTTTTCTAATAACGCCCAGACTTGATCGAGGTAATAGTCGGGATCAACATCTCCGATTAATGCTTCTATTGAGGAAAAAATCAATCGTTCGTCTTCACACTGCGTTCGATTAAAGTAACGAGGCAAACAAAATTCATGAGGGTGGGTCGAAAAAGTGACAACCTCCAATAAATCATTGCTCGCTTTCTCACAAAAACAAAAAGGAAGGTCTTCACTTAAAATAAAAGGAAGGGGCAATGTTTGTTGCGGATAAAGGGCTGATAGGAGCAACAAGCGCTTCGCTTCCGTTTGGTTTCGAGCGAATGCTTGTAATTCTTGTTTCACTGATTCGAAATAAGGACTCTTTTCTTTTTCAGTCAGATCAGGCAACTTCAGAAAATAGCGACGCGCTTCTCGAGAAATGATGCCCATTTTTACTAAATAATCGATTTTTCTTTCGATTTTTACGTCATTGATTCGCGTTTTCAACTCTCTTAATGTTAATGTTGGCTCTTGTTCGAATGCCGCACTCAGGGCACTGAAGAACGGACTTTGAAGCATCTTTGTTAGCGGTTGATTTCCACCTTCATAAATAATTTTTTTCATACAACCTCCAAAAAAAGGCTCGTTGCTACCAACGATTTGGATCGTCCTTATAGCAACAAGCCAAATTTATAGCTAGTTAAAACTTTCAGTTAATTGTGGCACTACTTGTTTTTTACGAGAAACAACTCCTGGTAAAAAGGCACGACGATTAATCAATTTGACAGCAAACGCCTGTTCCACATTTTCAACTGGTTCTCCCACAACAAGCAATTCTGAATCACTCGCTAGAATATCTGTTGCTACCAATAAAAATAAATCGTAAGCTTCCGTTTCATTCAACTGCGTCATGACAGCTTCCAATTCTGCTTGGCGCTCAAAAATTTCGTTTAAATCTACCGTATTCACTTGGGCGACACGTACGGTTTTCCCACCCATGGTAAAACTCTTCGCATCCAAGTCTACCAAAACTTCTGCGGATTTATCACTTAAATTGGTTCCCGCTTTCAACATTGCTAAGCCGTATGTTTCTAAATCCACATCTGCGATTGTTGCTAGTTCTTTCGCAGCAGCAACATCTTCTGGCGTACAAGTTGGCGATTTAAAGAGCAAAGTGTCCGAAATAATCGCAGACAACATCATCCCAGCAATCGCTTGTGGCACATCAATTTGCGCTTCTTTATATAACTTCAAAACAATTGTGCTAGTACAACCAACTGGTTCTGCACGATAATATAATGGATTCGCCGTCTCGAAATTCGAAATTCGATGATGATCAACAACAGCCAATACATTTAATTCTGCGATGTCTGCAATACTTTGTTGAAACTCATTGTGGTCAACAAGCATGACATCGGTTGTTTCCTCTTTCGCAGACTCGACCACACGAGGGGCTGTTAATTTGAAATAATCAAGGGCATATTGTGTTTCTTCATTCGGCAAACCTAAAGCAACTGCTTCCGCTTCTTTTCCTAAAGCACTTTGCAAACTAGCAAAGGCCATTGCCGCTCCAATAGCATCGGTATCCGGATTTTGGTGTCCAAAGACTAAGATTTTTGACATGATTTTCGCTCCATTCTTTCCAATTCAATCATTATCATAGCAAATTCTTGTGAAAATTACCATGTTTATCTCATAAGAAAAAGAAGAGTGAGAAATCGTCTTTTCACTCTTCTTTTTTGGAGATCATCGAGTTAAATAACCTGTATAATGATCGACATTCAATAATTTTTTCGCATTTTCAACTCGCGGGTTCGTTGGCGGCTCAATTCCTTCAAGCGGGTACTTCAAGCCTAGTTCCGCCCATTTATAACGTCCCATCGTATGATAAGGTAGTACTTCCACTTTGTCGACGTTATTTAATGTTTTGATAAATGCGTCTAGACGAATCAAATACTCATCATAATCCGTTTTGGTCGGAACCAAAACGTGACGAATCCAAACCGGTTGGTTGATTTCAGATAAATATTTTGCCATTTCTAAAATGTTTTCATTCGTCTGTGTCGTTAGTTCCCGATGCCCATCGTTATCAATGTGTTTAATGTCAAATAAAAATAAATCGGTATAAGACATCAATTCGGTAAACTGAGAAAAGAATGGTTCCTCTCTTGTAAACGGTTTTCCGCAAGTGTCAATCGTCGTATGAATCCCTAAAGCCTTCGCTTTTTTAAATAAATCAATTAAAAATTCGATTTGCAATAGGGGTTCTCCACCACTTACAGTAATCCCACCGTCCGCTCCCCAATACGGACGATATTTCAATGCTTCTTCCAAGACATCATCCGCTGTTCGAATCGATGCTTTTGGATCATTTATTTTCCAAGTATCTGGATTGTGACAAAATTGGCAGCGCATGCGACAACCTTGGGTAAAAACGATAAAACGAACACCCGGTCCATCAACGGTACCAAAACTTTCTGTTGAATGAATACTCCCTGTAATCGGAGTTGCCATACGAATCCCTCTCTCTCTTTAAAAAAAGGGTGAGCAGCCAAGGCTGTCACCCTTCGTTAAATACGATTATAACTTATCGTGTGAAGTTCTTGCAATCACGTCTGCTTGTTGCTCAGCAGTTAAATCACGGAATTTCACAGCATAACCTGATACACGAATCGTTAAGTTCGGGTATTTTTCAGGGTGTTTTTGTGCATCTAGTAATAATTCATTCGTAAAGACGTTCACGTTTAAGTGGTAGCCACCGTTGTTGAAGTAACCATCCATCACGTTACGTAAGTTGTTGATTCGTGTTTCTTCGTCTTTACCTAGACCATTCGGATTAATTGTTTGCGTGTTTGAAATACCATCTAATGCATGTGCATATTCTAAACGAGCTGTTGAGTTTAAGGAAGCCAATAAACCATTTTTCTCACCTAAGTATTTCCCATCTTGGTAACTTGGGTTCGCTCCTGGAGCTAATGGCTTACCTGCACGACGTCCATCTGGTGTGTTACCAGTCGCTTTCCCATAAACTACGTTTGAAGTAATGGTTAATAGTGACGTTGTCGGACGAGAATTACGGTAAGTATGTTGACGTTTAATTTGCGTCATGAAGTAATCTAAGATCCAGTTAGCCATTGCGTCTGCTTCGGCATTATCATTACCGTAAGTCGGGAATTCATTTTGCGGAATGTAGTCAATTGCCATGCCTTCTTCGTCACGAATCACTTTGACATTCCCATGTTTAATTGCCATGACACTATCAGCAGCATGTGAGATCCCTGCGATACCTGTTGCAAAAGTACGTTGTAAATCACTATCCATTAATGCTAATTGGGCAGCTTCGTAAGCATATTTATCATGCATATAGTGAATCACATTTAATGTGTTTACATATAATTCAGCTAACCAATCCATGATTTCTTTGAAGTGTTCCATAAATTCACCGTAATCTAAGGTCTCTTCTGTCATTGGACGGAATTTAGGCGCGACTTGCATTTTTGTTTTCTCATCCACACCACCGTTGATGGCATATAAAACAGCTTTTGCAAGGTTTGCACGAGCACCGAAGAACTGCATATCTTTCCCAGTAACTGTTGCAGACACACAACATGCGATGGCACAGTCATCAGATCCCCAGTTCGCACGTAGTAAATCATCATTTTCAAATTGGATAGAAGAACTTTCTTTTGCGATTTTTGCTGAGAATGTTCTGAATCCTTCTGGTAAATGCGAAGAATATAAAACGGTTAAGTTTGGCTCTGGTGATGGTCCCATATTGGTTAATGTATGTAAAATACGGAAATCATTCTTAGTTACTAATGAGCGTCCATCTAATCCCATCCCTGCAATAGATAAGGTTGCCCAAATCGGATAACCAGAGAAGAGTTGATTGTATTCTGGCGTACGTGCAAATTTAACCATTCGTAATTTCATAATTAAGTGGTCAATTAATTCTTGTGCTTCAAATTCTGTGATTGTACCATTTTCAAGATCACGTTGAATATAAATGTCTAAAAAGGCTGAAATACGACCGATTGACATCGCCGCACCATTTTGAGCTTTGATAGCACCTAAGTAACCAAAGTATAACCATTGAACCGCTTCTTGTGCGTTGGTTGCTGGACCTGAAATATCAAAACCATAAGAAGCCGCCATTGCTTTTAAATCGTTTAATGCACGGTATTGTTCAGAGATTTCTTCACGTAAACGAATGACGTCGTCTGTCATCACTTTGTTTCCTGTGTTGTCATGATCTTTTTTCTTTTGTTCCATCAAGAAATCAATGCCGTATAAAGCCACGCGACGGTAATCACCGATAATGCGTCCACGTCCATAAGCATCAGGTAACCCCGTAATAATTTTGTTTTTACGCGCCAAACGCATTTCTGGCGTATAAGCATCAAAAACACCTTGGTTATGTGTTTTACGATATTCCGTGAAAATTTTTGTCATTTCTTCGTCGACTTCATAACCGTTTGATACCAATGCACCGTTCGCCATATTGATTCCACCAAATGGTTGGAATGCTTGTTTTAAAGGCACATCCGTTTGTAAACCAACAATTTTTTCTGCTTCTTTAATTAAATAACCAGGGCCGTGAGAAGTTAAGGTTGCAGGGATATTGTTATCCATGTCATACACACCATTTTTCTCATGTTGTACGTCAAATAGTTCCTGTAACTTCGTCCACAATTGGTCTGTACTTGGTGCGATACCTTCTAAAAAGCTATCGTCTCCACGATATTCCGTGTAGTTTGCTTGAATAAATCCTCGAGTATCAACTTCTGATTCCCAGCGTCCGCCAGTAAACCCTTCCCAAGCGGTGTTAAATTGTTCAACATTGTTTTTTACTACAGATGACATTATTTCGTCCTCCTTATTTTCTGTTCTTTAGTGTAACAGCTCTACGTGAATAGTATAACACAATTCCACTTCTTTGCAAGCCTAATCATAAAAAACAATGAACATAAAAATCGTTATCTTTCGTTATATTGTATGAAACGTTGATATATAGGTATTTATACCTTGTGATTATTTTACTCAATTTAACATTTCTGGAAAAATCAGTAGTGAACAAACGAAAAAAACAGAGACAACTGTCATGGTACAGTTGTCTCTGTTTTGATTCCAAAGTGTAACAGTTATTCGTTTGCGATTTCTGCAGAAAAAGCACGCGTCACTTGGTAAACCTTGCCGCCTTTTTTCTCATCCATCACAAAGCTGCCATTGGATGTGCGATCGGCAATCGGATAATCTTTTGTGGCAATGACTACTTGTTCACCTTTTTCATTTTGCAACGTATATTCTTGAACCTCACCATCTCCCATAAAGACGATACGGTGTGGGTGACTCTTTAATTCTCGAAGAATCATCTGTCCGCGTTGTGCACGACTTGCTTGTGGCAGTTCTTGTGCCAGCATCCGTTTTACAGCTCCTCTTTGACTAACAATCACCACTGGCTGATCTCCATCAGTATAAACCACCAATGAACCAACTACAAAGTCTGCTTCTTTAAGATTCATCGCACGTACTCCAGCTGCTCGTGGCCCTACGACTGCGACTTCTTCTAATGCATAGCGCAAACCATAAGCCCTATGCGTCGCGAGAAAGATATCCAGTGATTGATTTTGTGCGTCAACTAAATAAACGTCAATGACTTCATCGGTCTTTGTTTTCAACGTCATCCCAATTTGCGGACGCGTCTTATAGGTGCGCCATGGCGCAAATTCATTCATTTTAGTTTGTTTGATCCAACCTTCTCGACTAACGAAGACAAAGTTCTTTTCAAGCGCCATCTCTTTATAATCAAAGACGCCAATAATCGACTCTTCCGGTAAGTAGCTGGAAATAGTCTGAGACAGATGCTCGCCGAGTTCTTTCCAACGAACCTCTGTTAGCTCATGTACAGGACGGTAGATGACATTTCCTCGATTGGTAATAATTAGTAAATGTTCGAGCGTATTCAGTTGCTTTGTATAAAGCAGCTGATCTCCTTCTTTGATGCCAATTTCTTCTGGCTTCGAAGCTTGATAAGAACGTAGACTACTGCGTTTTAAATACCCTTCTTTTGTTACAGTAACAACGACTTCCTCGGGAATTACTAATACTTCGGTTTCAATTACAAGTTCTTCAATTTTCGCTTCAATTTCTGTTAAACGAGGCGTGTCATATTGTTTCTTTATTTCTCTAAGCTCTTTTTTTATCACCCGTAATAATTCAGACTCTTCGGCAATGATTTTACTTAGCGCTTCAACTTGATTCGCTAATTCTTGCGCTTCTGCTCGTAATTGTGTAATATCCGTGTTCGTTAAGCGATACAACTGTAACATCACAATGGCTTCCGACTGCTCTTCTGTAAATTGGTGTTGAAGAACTAACTGCTCTTTCGCATTCTTCTTATCTTTACTACTACGAATTGTTGCAATCACCTCATCTAAAATAGATAAAGCCTTCATTAAACCATCAACAATGTGTTGTCTTTTACGTGCTTTTTCTAAATCAAAATGCGTACGTTGTAACACTACTTCGCGGCGATGCGTAATATAGCTTTCTAAGATACGCTTTAATCCAACTTGTTTTGGATGCATATGGTCAATCGCCACCATATTAAAGTTATAGTTTACTTGAAGATCCGTATTTTTAAATAAGTAATTTAAAATTCCTTCTGCATTCGCTTCTTTTCTTAGTTCTACAACGATTTGTAACCCTGTTCGGTCACTTTCGTCACGAACTTCGCTGATGCCATCAATTTTTTTATTCATACGGATTTCATCCATTTTTTTCACTAAATTAGCCTTATTCACTTCATAAGGAATTTCATTAATGACAATCTGTTGTCGGCCACCTTTAATCGGCTCTATTTTTGTTTTCGAGCGTAGGATCACACGACCCTTCCCTGTTTCATAAGCCTTTTTAATCTCAGCTTTCCCTTGTAAAATACCACCCGTTGGAAAATCTGGTCCAGGAATGAAAGTCATTAATTTCTCCAGACTGGCATTCGGATGATCAATTAAATAAATGGTGCCATCAATCACTTCACCTAAATTATGGCTCGGAATTTCTGTTGCATACCCGGCTGAAATTCCTGTTGAACCATTCACCAATAAATTCGGGTATTGGGCAGGTAGCACGGTCGGTTCTTTTTCAGTGTCATCAAAGTTCCAGACAAAGGCAACCGTTTCTTTATCAATATCTTTTAAAAGTTCGCCACTCAGTTTCGATAATCGCGCTTCCGTATAACGCATTGCAGCAGGCGGATCTCCATCCATGCTTCCGTTATTTCCATGCATTTCAATCAATACTTCTCGTAATTTCCAGTCCTGACTCATCCGCACCATCGCATCATAGATACTGCTATCCCCATGCGGATGGTAATTCCCCATAATATTTCCGACTGACTTGGCTGATTTTCGAAATGATTTTTCAAACGTATTGCCATCTTTATGCATGGAATACAAAATTCGTCGTTGAACAGGTTTTAGCCCATCGCGAATATCAGGTAATGCCCGTTCTTGAATAATATATTTTGAATAGCGCCCAAAGCGATCACCCATCACTTCTTCTAACGTTAACTCTTGAATATTTTGTTGTTCCGTCATTCAGTGATCCCCCTACTTCTTAAATAAATCTCTTTCTACTTGTTCTTCCTCACGCGTGTCATTGGACTTGTCTAAAATACTCGTTTCTTCTGCCAAAGTAAACTGGACATTATTTTCAATCCATTTTCTTCGAGGCTCGACTTTGTCTCCCATGAGCGTGGTCACCCGACGTTCTGCTTGTGCAGCATCGTCAATCCAAACACGAATCAATGTGCGCGTTTCTGGGTCCATCGTTGTCTCCCAAAGTTGATCGGCATTCATTTCACCCAACCCTTTATAGCGTTGAATCATATAACCACGCCCAACTTTTGTGATTTTCTCACGTAATTCTTCTTCAGTCCAAGCATATTCAATGATTTCTTTTTTCCCACTTCCCTTCGAAACCTTGTATAAGGGTGGCAAAGCAATATAAACTTTGCCTGCTTCAATTAACGGCTTCATATAGCGATAGAAAAAAGTTAATAGCAAGACTTGAATATGTGCGCCATCCGTGTCCGCATCGGTCATAATAATAATCTTATCGTAGTTGCAATCTTCTAGTGAAAATTCCGGCCCGACACCCGCACCGATTGTATAAATCATGGTATTGATTTCTTCATTTTTTAAAATATCTTGCATTTTCGCTTTTTCTGTATTAATTACTTTCCCTCGTAAGGGTAAAATCGCTTGGAATTTTCGATCACGCCCTTGTTTGGCAGATCCTCCCGCAGAGTCTCCTTCGACTAAATACAATTCGTTACGCTTAGGATTACGCGACTGAGCCGGTGTTAACTTGCCGGAAAGTAAAGATTCCCCTCGTTTTCGTTTCTTGCCATTTCGACTTTCTTCCCGTGCACGACGCGCGGCTTCCCGAGCTTCGCGTGCCTTTAAAGCTTTACGAATTAACATTTGGCTGATTTCACTGTTTTCTTGCAGATAATAACCTAATTGTTCATTTATGATTTGCTCCACAACTGATCGTGCAATCGGTGTACCTAGCTTCTCTTTCGTTTGCCCTTCAAATTGCAATAAATTTTCCGGCACCCGAATCGAAAGCACGGTTGCTAACCCTTCACGAAAATCGCTACCTTCAAGGTTTTTGTCCTTTTCCTTTAACAAGTTGACCTTCCGTGCATATTCATTAAAGGCTTTGGTTAGCGCCGTTTTCATTCCGACTTCGTGGGTTCCGCCATCGCGCGTACGCACGTTATTGACAAACGAGAGCAAGTTCTCTGAAAAACCATCGTTATATTGGAAAGCAACCTCGACTTCAATGCCCTCGCGTTCACCAGAAAAATAAGCAATTGGCGTCAAGGCATCTTTTTCTTCATTTAAATACGCGACGAAAGCTTCAATGCCATCTTCATAAGAAAAAACTTCTGAAACTTCTGGCTCTTCTCGTAAGTCGGTAATGGCAATCTCAATCCCCCTTAATAAAAAGGCAGACTCTCTTAAGCGTTCTGCTAGCGTGTCATACGAAAACTTCTTCGCTGAAAAAATCGTCTCGTCAGGTAAAAAATGGACTTTTGTTCCATTTGCTTTTTTAGTCTTTCCAATTTTTTTCAACGTTCCCTGTGCTTTTCCACCATTTTTAAAAACTTGGCGGTATTCCAAACCATCACGGTAAATGGATACTTCTAACCAACTTGATAAGGCGTTGACGACACTCGCTCCAACTCCATGCAACCCACCGGAAGTTTTATAGCCACCTTGACCAAATTTCCCGCCAGCATGCAAAACCGTGAAGATGACTTCAACGGTCGAAACTCCTGACGCATGCATCCCAATTGGCATGCCCCGACCACAATCTTCCACGCTAATACTATTATCAGGGTACAAAACGACATCAATTTGATTCCCATAACCAGAGAGTGCTTCATCGACTGCATTATCAACAATCTCATAGACGAGGTGATGAAGTCCACGACTATCCGTCGAGCCGATGTACATCCCTGGTCTTTTACGAACAGCTTCCAATCCTTCTAACACTTGGATGGAGGCATCATTATATTCTGTTGTTTTCTTTTTTATCAAAGCAAACGCTCCTTTGTTTATCAAAATCACTCGAATCATTATACATCATAAGAGGGACTTATCGCAAAAAAATCCTGTTTTTTTCTCGCATGATTTTTCCGACAGCGATAAAATAGATTGTTGAAACCTCATTTTCATGCTAAGATAATACTAGATTTTTTTAGAAAGTGAGTCATTATGAAAACGATTCTTTTATTATTTATTGCTTATTTACTAGGTTCCATTTCTTCCGGCGTCTGGATCGGTCAACTCTTTTTTAAAAAGGATATTCGACAATTCGGCAGCGGAAACACAGGAACAACGAATACCTTCCGCGTGCTTGGAACTAAAGCGGGCATTGTTGTTTTATTGATGGATATTCTCAAAGGAACGTTGGCAACGACTTTACCTCTCTTATTTCACATCAACGACGTCAATCCTTTATGGTTTGGTTGTATGGCCATCTTAGGTCATACCTTCTCCATCTTCTCTCGTTTTAAAGGAGGAAAAGCAGTCGCAACCAGCGCGGGAATGCTCTTAGGCTATAACCCTATTTTCTTTTTTTACTCGGTCATCTTGTTTGTTATTTTGCTCTATTTGACTAGCATGGTCAGCCTATCTAGTATGATTGCGGCAGTTCTCATTACTTTATCGACCATTGTGTTGCCCTACGTGGCTCCTGCAATTTTACCGCACCAGGATTGGTTGTTAACAATCATCGCTATTTGTGTGACGACTTTTATTTTCTATCGTCACAAAGACAACATTCAACGCATAAAAGACGGAACGGAAAATAAGGTGCCTTTTGGACGCCATCCAAAAAAATAAAACGTTAAGTGATCGATTGTTAACAGCCGATCACTTAACGTTTTTTTATTTCACTGTTATGGCATATTTTGCAAAAAACGTCTCTTTTGATGCCAGTGTTTCTATGCCATACTTCTCGGTTAAGTCCCCTGTCGCATCCGTTGTGTCTGCAATGCCGGCCCAAGGTTCAATACAGACAAATGGCGCTTCCGTTGCCGCTGGTGACCAAATACCTACAAAGGGCAGGTGGTTATATGAAAGTGTCACTTTATGCGGAGAGCGATCGCTACAAATAGAAAAGGAATTCAACCCTTTCGTTTCAAATATCAACGCATCATGGGCAAACAATTCACGAGTGAAAGCGATGGCTGCATTCGTTTGTCCGAGCGTCCGATGCTCAAGGTCAATGAATCGTCCTTTTAATGGGATTGTAATCCTAGACTTCATCGGGGATGATTTCAAATAATAATCTTCAAAAGTTAAATGGTCAACCAAGGGCACATTAAAAGCTGGGTGCCCGCCGATTGAAAAGTACATTGTTTCTTTCGATTCATTTTGAACTTTGTAAGCAACGGTTAAGCCGTCACCACCAAGTTGGTATGAAAGAAATAATTGAAAGTCAAAAGGATAAACGTTTCTTGTTTCCTCATTACTTTTCAAAACAAAAGTGACTGCATCGGAGGCTTGTTCAAAAACCTCAAATTCCATGTCACGTGCAAAACCATGTTGACTCATTGGATAGACCTTACCCTGATAAGTGTACTGGTCGTCTTTCAAGGCCCCAACAATCGGAAATAAGACTGGTGAGCGGCGCCCCCAATGTTGTGGATCTCCTTGCCATAAATATTCAATTTCATGTTCTTTACTAAATAAACTTTGCAACTCGGCTCCTTTTGAATCGATTGTTGCTTGTAAATAAGCTGTTTCAATTGTAATTTTCATACAAAATCCCCCTGACTTCGTTTACCCTTTATTTAATTCTGCTTTAAAACGCTGGTTTAGTACCTTCAAGTAAGTCCCCTTCATACCTAATGAACGGGACTCAATAATCCCTGCCGATTCTAATTTTCGTAAAGCGTTCACGATGACCGAACGTGTAATTCCAATTTCATCTGCAATATTTGATGCCGTCAAGCGACCTTCATCGCCTGGTAAAGCTTTAAAAATCGCCTGAACTGCAATGAGTTCGCTATAAGAAAGCGTACTGATGGCCATTTGAACCGCCGTTGCACTGCGAACGTCTTCTTCTATACTGCGTGATTGCTGATATAAGATTTGCATTCCAACGACTGTTGCACTATATTCAGCTAATACTAGTGCGTCATCATCAAAAAACTGGTCCATTCTTGAAAGAATAATGGTGCCTAGGCGCGAACCTGCGCCATAGATTGGTACGACTGTGGTTACACCATCCGGATAAAGTTCTCGTGATTCGATTGGAAAAGCCGTTAAGTCGCTACTAATTGGAATATTTGCCTCCGTCTTGGCTAATCGGTCAGCCATATCAGTATAGCTTTTTGGAAATTGTTTTTCAATAAACATATTTTTCACACGATCATTATTCACATCATGTTTTTCATTAAAACCCAACAAAGCCCCTTCTTGACTAATAATATAGGCATTACTGTTTAAGATATCCCCTAACACAATCGCCATCTGATCGTAAGGCAAATCGGTTGCTGAATTAAAAGTATTTTTTTGTTGCAACAACTCGTTCATCTGTCTCGTCTTAGCTAAAAGTGTACTCATCTTTACTCCCCCACTCACTTAAAGTATGTAACGACTTAAATCTTCATTTTCGGTTATAGATGCCAACTTCTCATTCACATAGGCTTCGGTAATGGTTATTTCTCCCATTTGAATGTCTGAAGCTTCAAATAGTAAGTCTTCTAACAACTTTTCTAAAATGGTATGCAAGCGTCTTGCCCCAATATTATCCGTATCTCGATTGACCTGGAAGGCCATTTCTGCTAAGCGTTCAATGGCTTCAAGCGTGAAAATTACTTTGACTCCTTCCGTTCCTAAGAGTGCAACGTACTGCTTAATTAAGGCGTTATTTGGTTCTTTTAAGATTTTAACAAAGTCTTCCGTCGTTAAATCGTCAAGCTCCACACGAATTGGAAAACGTCCTTGTAACTCAGGAATTAAATCACTTGGTTTCGATAAATGAAAAGCACCAGAAGCAATAAACAAGATGTGGTCGGTTTGTAACACACCATATTTCGTGTGAACTTGTGAACCTTCAACAACAGGTAAGATATCACGCTGCACCCCTTCACGTGAAACCTCGCCAGATTGTTGACCTTTAGAAGTCACTTTATCAATTTCATCAATAAAAATGATTCCACTTGATTCGGCCAAACGCAAGGCCTCACTATGGATATCCGCATCATTAACCAATTTTGACGATTCCTCTTGCAATAACAATTCTCTTGCTTCTTTAACAGAAACGGTTCGTTCAATTTTCTTCTTTGGCTTTAAGGCCCCAAGTGTTTCATTTAAATCAATACCCATTTGTTCTAAACCTTGATTCATTGAAGGCATGTTCACTTTTGGTTCGTCAATTTCAATCGTTATTTCTCGCTGATCTAAGGCACCACGTTCTAATTGTTCATAAATCGATTGACGGTTACTCCGAATCTCATCCGTCAATTCCTCTTTGACTTCCTCCGGTTGTTGCATTTGATTAAACATTGCCATCATTTGATCATACGGATTGATTGATTTTTTTTGCTCTTTTTTCATTCCCGGTACCAAAATTTTTGCTAGGCGACGATTGGCTTTTTTTTCTGCTTGCAATCGAACCCGAGCATATTGTTCTTTACGAACGATTTGAATGGCATTTTCAACCAAATCGCGAACCATTGATTCGACATCACGACCAACATAACCGACTTCTGTAAACTTTGTTGCCTCCACTTTCACAAAAGGCGCATGAACAATTTTGGCTAACCGACGGGCAATTTCTGTTTTTCCGACTCCTGTTGGTCCAATCATTAAAATATTTTTAGGTGTGACTTCTTGCTGCATTTCTTCATCCAGTTGCAGGCGACGGTAACGATTTCGTAACGCAACCGCGACTGATTTTTTCGCCTGGTTTTGGCCAACAATATAGCGATCCAATTCCGTGACAATTTCTTTTGGTGAGATTTCTTGGTTCATCATCTTCTAACATTCCTCCACGATAATATTATGGTTCGTAAAGACACATATGTCTGCGGCGACTGTTAAGGCATTCTTGGCAATTTCTTTCGCAGATAAATTCGCCCCACCATATTGTTTCATTGCTCGAGCAGCTGCGAGGGCATAATTTCCACCTGAACCAATCGCTAAGATTCCATCGTCTGGGGCAATCACTTCACCTGTTCCTGAAACAAGTAGCATTTCCTTCTCGTTCATTACAATCAGCATGGCTTCTAGCTTTTGCATCGCTCTTTCCGTCCGCCATTCTTGCGCCAATTCAACAGCCGCCCGTTGTAAATTTCCATTGTATTCATTTAGTTTTTCTTCAAATTTTCCTTCTAAAGTAAAGGCATCTGCCACACTTCCGGCAAAACCAACCACGACCTGATCGTGATAAATACGACGGACTTTTTTCGCAGTCCCTTTCATTACGATTTGTTCGCCCATCGTTACTTGGCCGTCACCTGCCATGGCAAATTTCCCATCTTTTTCAATTGCACAGATGGTAGTTGAGTGAAAAGGTGATTTCATTCTTATTCCTCCTACGTCTTTTCCCTAGGCGCCCTACGCGCGAGGATGGAATTGACGATAATTTTTTTGTAAACTTTCTTTCGTTACATGGGTATAGATTTGAGTTGTCGATAAATTCTCATGTCCTAATAGTTCTTGCACCGTTCGCATATCTGCCCCATGATTTAGTAAATGAGTCGCAAAGGTGTGTCTTAATTTATGTGGATGGATTTCAAGATCCAAACTTCCTTTTTTGATGATTTGGTTTAAAATGTAGCGAATCCCTTTAGGTGTTAGTTGCCCTCCCCGGTGATTCACAAAGACAAAAGAAGGCGCTTCCGCTTTTTTAGCAATTAATTCTTGCCGTCCTTCATTTATGTATTGGTTTAAGGCCACACCCGTCGATTCATTAAAAGGCACAAAGCGCTCTTTGTTCCCCTTACCAACCACTCTTAATACTGAAAATTCCCAATCAATTTGTTCAAGAGCAAGATCACTACACTCACTTACCCTTAAGCCAGAACCATACAAGACTTCTAACAACGCACGATTCCGTTGTTCTAAGGGGTTCGTTCCCTGAATACTAGCAAATAGTTGTGCTATTTCTTGTTCATAAAAAAAATGAGGCAGTCGTTGATTTTGTTTCTTTAAATGCACATAGCTAAAAGGATTTTCAGCAATGATTTCTTGTCGTAATAAATATTGATAAAAAGAACGCAAACTTGCAATTTTTCGGTTGGTTGTGTTACGGCTATATTGCTTTTCATTCATTAGAAAGCTCAAATAGATACGAACATCTCGATAATCAATCCTTAGGTAGGCACTGTCGCCTGAATCTTCCAAAAATTGAATAAAATCAAGGATATCCTTTTCATAGGCATTCTGGGTTTGAACGGAGTAGCCACGTTCAATCGACAAATAGCGAACAAATTCATAGAGCCAGTTTTCTCGTTCCATCAGACCCCTCCATCCTAATATTTTTAAGATTAGCATAGGTATTCAAAAAAGACAATTGGAATTGTCAGAATTGTTTCTATTATTAACAATAGTGCGACAATCTCTTAATAAAGCTTTAATATTCGAGGTTTCGTCAACTGCTCAGCCAGCGAAAAAAGACCTTGTTTTTCTATTTGCTATCATAAAGAAATGAAATTTCATGATACCAAATAAAAAAGAAGGATTTGAGACTATTTCTTGAAATTCAAAAAAGAAGCGAAAAAAAAGATGGGGTTTCTCCCGATCTCTTTTTTCGCTTCTAAAAAATGATGAACAAAGCTCTTTCTAACTGTTTTTCAAACAACCTTTTGCTATAACTTACGCAGCCTTTTTCTTTAAATTCGCTAACATAAATAAAGTCGTACCGACAACTAATAAGATAATTGCAATGTAAAAGCCCATTACTTTTGAACCAGTGACATCTGAAATGCTACCAGTTAATGCCGGTGCCACAATCGATGACATCATGCCAAAGAAGTTAAAGACCCCTAATGTCGTACCAATTCCAACCTTTGGTGCGTTATCACCTAACCAAGAAATAATAATCGGTTCCACTGCTAGTTTGCCTAGAAAACCATACATCACTAACGCAATTAATAAAAAGGTTGCATTAGTCGCTTGAACGGTTAATAACAACATAATGGCTGCTAAAAATTCTAAAATGACAATAAAACGAACTTTATGATGCATAAATTTATCTGCTAAACGACTAAATGCCAACGCACCTGGAATCGCTGCAAAGGAAACAAGTGACGCGGAAAATCCAATTGCCGCACCTTCAAAACCACGTTCCGTTCCTAAAAAGTTTGGTAACCAAGTCACTGTCATATAGTAAGCATAACAAGTTGCAAAGTATAGAATATAGGCAAATAACATTTTCGGAGCAAACAATTTGCTAACAGAGACAGATGAGGGTGCTTGAGTCGTTGTTTTTTCTTCTTTTGGCGTTTCGACAACATCAACAGGTGGCATCTCTTCTTTAATAATCAGTTGAAAAGCAATTAACATCATAACAATCAAAGCAACTGAGATGTACATCATTGTTTGCCAAGGGAATCCTCGTTGAGCGACTAAGAAGCTTGATAAAATCAAACCTAAACCTGATCCTACTGCAGAACCACTATTAACGATGGCTGTTGAAAAACTTCTTTTTGCCTTAGGAATGTATTGAGAAGTTAGACTATAAGCTGAGCCATAAAAAGAGCCACACCCCAACCCTGCAAGTAAACTTCCTGCATAAATCACGCCAACTGAATTCGCTTGTGAGATTAAAAAGGCTGCAATCCCAAATAGGGCAAAGCCAGGAATTAAAACTTTTTTCTTCCCAATTTTATCCACAAGGTAACCTGCTGGAATTTGCATTGCGACATAACCGGTAAAATAAAAACTTGAAATTAGTCCAAGTGCTGTATCGGTGACACCCCCACCTAAAGATGCTCTAATTTGCGGATAGACAGGCGAGAGTGCCGAACGGTAGATCCAAATCGCAACCCAACCTGCACAAAGTAAGATAACGATTTTCTTCCAATATTCAAATCCTTTTTTGTTCACTGATGCTTCCATGTAACTTCCTCCATTTATCAAAAATTTGTGAGATTTTCTTCTCAAATGTTTCATCTCATTCATTGTAAACGATACCTGAAACCGTTTCATTGTCGTTTCCATACAAAGGAACACTGCCTTTTATACCATTTGCACAATGATTTTTCAATACTTTTTCACAAACTTTGACAATCTTTTTTCTCCTTTTTAAAAAAAGGTGATGCGTTTTTCTTCAATCGCGGCAAGAGCTTACGCCTATACCAAAATAACTGTTTTTAAAATTTGTCCATTACGGAATCGTTCGTTTTTATTGCTCAATCTTATACTTTTCCTTCACAAGATACACGTTCAAATAGGAGGGATTTCCTTTTCGAAGCAACAAAATTATGTTTTTTTCATTTATTTTTGAATTTAAGCGAGGAAATTCAAAAAAAAGAAACGCAACTAATGTTACGTTTCTCGTTTTTTTACTCAACACTTGTTTTTGGTTGTTCGTTTTTCCCTTCAACAGCCGCAACAAGTTCCTTATTCCCTTGTTTTAGAGCCATCGACTCATTAATCAGCGTCACCAAATCTAAGCCCGTCGTTTCTTTAATTGTATCAAAGGTGCGCGCTAAGCCTGCTTCTCCCATTTGATGAACGTCGTTGGCGCCACCAAAACTTACGACTTTGTCAATGTTGCTAATTGGCGCATTGACTTCTTTTGCAATCGCTGGTAGTACTTTAATAAATTCAATTAAAATTCCGGCTTCATTGAGTTTTTGTAATGCCACCGCCATTTTTTCCTGCGCTTCCGCTTGGGCGAAACCAATTTTTTCGATTTTTTCAGCTTCAGCTAAACCAATTTTTTCAATCCGCTCTGCCTCTGCTTGCGTTGCTAAGCGAACGGTCTCTGCTTCTGCTTCGGCACGCGCAATTTCCCGCGCCTTGTCAGCTAATGCATTTTGTTCAATTACATATTTATCTGCTTCCGCTCGTTTTCTTAAGGTCGCAGTTAATTCTTTTTCGGCTAACTCGGCTTGTTTGGCCTGGATTTCAATATTTTTTTCTTGTTCAATTAATTGAACTTTCATCTGTTCGCCCGTGGCAATTTGTTCTGCTTTTGCCACTGCAACTTCTTGTTCTTGTTTGTATTGCGCTTGTTTTAAAGCCATTTCTTTATTGGCTTCCGCAATTTCCGTCCGACGACGAATCTCTTCTTGTTGAGCGAGTTGTTCGTTTGATGCTTGTTTAATCCTTGTTTCTCTTAAAGCATTAGATTCAGCAACTTCCGCATTTTTCTTTACTTCTGCAATTTGCGGGCGTCCTAGCGCATCTAAATAGCCATTTGGATCGGTCACGTCTTTAATCGTAAACGAAACAATTTCAAGTCCCATTTTACTTAAGTCGGTGGAAGCTACCTTTTGCACTTGTTCAGCAAAATCATCTCGATTTTTGTAAATCGCTTCGACCGTCATCGTTCCTAAGATTGCTCGTAAATGACCTTCTAATACTTCACGCGCCTCATCTTCAAGTTCTGAAGTAGATTTACCCAAATATTGTTCCGCTGCTGTTTTTATCGACTCGACACTGTTACCAACTTTTACTAAAACCGTTGCACTTGCTAAGATTGGAACCCCTTGTTCCGTGTAAACTTCGGGTGTCCCAATTTCAAGTTTATGCGTCAATAAACTTAACTTATGTGACTTTTGAACAATTGGAATAACAAACGTCCCACTGTTCTTCAAAATTTTAATCCCTTCTTTACCTAAAAATGAACCGGTCACAATTAATGCTTCGTCTGGTTTTCCGATTCGATAACGCGCCATAAGAAAAATTAAAACAATTATTACTGCAAGAATCGCCCAAAAAATAATACTACCAAAAAGATCAAAAATTAAAAACATCTGCTTTCATCCCTTCCTAAATACGATTTCTTTCAACAACCAACGCAACTCCTTGGTCATCAAACCCAACAATTAACACTTTGCTGCCTTTTCGAAGCACTCGGTTTTCTTTTTGTTCTTCTTCTCGATACAACTTGGCGGGGTAGGTCGAACGAGCGGTTGCATGATCGACCGCCATCACTTCGCCAATCGAAGCTCCTTGAATTTTTTCTGTGAGTTCACCCAATAAGAGTTCCTCACGAGAAAGTGTGTTGCTTTGATTTTTATCCGTCAGTCGATTAAAAAGATACATTACAGGAAAAAAAAGAAAACTTAGTAGGAGGTAGAGTAAAAATAAGAGCACAACAAGGCCGCCTATCAAAAAAACGACTCGTAACCACAAAGCTTGTTCAAACAGCAGCTGCCCCATTTCTTTCAACGCTTCGCTAAACATCGCTACTCATCTCCTTCCTCTACTATAAAGCAAGCATAACGCAAGAAAGGAGGAGAAACAAGCGAAAACAAAAAGATACATCTCTAGTCTGACAATCTTCTCAGCCTAGAGATGTTCTTTTGTAATTCTTTTTATAGTCCTTGTTCTTTTGCTACTTCTAAAGCATTTAAAGCGCGATTGGCAATCGCTTCATAGCGTGTCTTTTTATCTTTAATTCGTTCAGGCATTTCTGGGAACAAGCCAAAATTGACATTCATCGGTTGAAAATTCTTACCTGATGCATGAGTGATGTAATAAGCCAAACTTCCCATTGCAGTCTCTCTTGGTAAAATAACTGGCGCTTCGCCTTTAATCAAGCGTACGGCATTTTTACCAGCTAATAAGCCACTCGCAGCACTTTCAACATATCCTTCCACGCCTGTCATTTGACCCGCAAAAAATAAATCTGCCCGTTTCTTGGATTGATACGTTTGCTCTAATAACTCTGGTGAGTTCATAAAGCTATTGCGGTGCATCACACCATAACGAACGATTTCTGCATTCTCCAAACCAGGAATCATTTGGAACACACGTTTTTGCTCGCCCCATTTTAAGTGTGTTTGGAAGCCAACAATGTTATAAAGCGTTGCCACGGCATTGTCTTGACGAAGTTGAATTACCGCATAGGGTCTCTTCCCCGTTTTTGGATCTTCTAGTCCCACCGGTTTCATCGGACCAAAGAGCATGGTTTTTGGACCACGACTTGCCATGACTTCAATTGGCATGCATCCTTCAAAGAATTTTTCTTGTTCAAATTCTTTTAATGGTGCGACTTCAGCACTTAACAAGGCTTCACGAAATGCCTCAAATTCTTCTTTATTCATGGGACAGTTTAAGTAGGCCGCCTCACCTTTATCGTAACGTGACTTCAAGTAGACCTTATCCATATCGATGGTTGATTTATCAATAATCGGAGCTGCCGCATCATAAAAGTAAAAACCATCGGAGCCATTGAAAGCTTTGATCGCTTCTGCTAAGGGTTCGGACGTTAATGGACCTGTGGCAACGATTGTGACACCTGTAGGAATTTCTGTTACTTCTTCACTAAAAACAGTCACTAAAGGGTGTTCCTTTACTCGCTTAGTGATGAGTTCAGAAAAGGCATGACGGTCAACTGCTAAGGCCCCTCCTGCTGGAACAGCTGTTTCATCTGCTGAAGTGATTACAACCGAATTCAAACGGCGCATTTCTTCTTTTAAGACTCCCACCGCATTTGCTAAACTATTGCCACGTAAAGAATTGGAACAAACCAATTCCGCAAAGTTGTCTGTATGATGCGCTTCTGTCATCTTCGTCGGACGCATTTCATAAAGATGGACTTCAATCCCTGCTTGGGCAATTTGCCAAGCTGCTTCACTTCCTGCTAATCCAGCACCAATCACGTTTACATGTGTCATATTATTCTCCTCTGTTTCAAAAAAGGAAAGGGAATCCGAGGATTTCCTCTCACTTTTCAAATTTTATTTTTGCACTTCTTCTTCGTAGTCACCGTTGGAACAAATCACTTGTTTGCCGCCTTTGACTTTCTTTTCAACCAAATAGTGGTCACATTTTGGACAATTCCGGCCGACTGGTTTATCCCATGAAACGAATTCGCACTCTGGGTATCGATTACAGCCATAGAACAAACGATTTTTCTTAGATTTTCGTTCAATGATTTGTCCCTCTTTACAAGTTGGACAAGTGACACCAATTTCTTTGACAATCGCTTTTGTATTCCGACATTCAGGGAAATTACTACAAGCATAAAATTTTCCATAACGGCCGAGTTTAATCACCATTGGTTGCCCACATTGATCACAATCAAATCCTGCAGGTTCATCTTTAATTTGAATCTTTTCAATATTTTCTTCTGCTTTTTCCAATTCTTTTTCAAAAGGCCGGTAAAAACGGTCGACCACTTTTTTCCATTCTTCTTCCCCTTCTGCAATGGCATCAAGGTTGCTTTCCATTTCAGCAGTAAAGTGAATGTCAATAATTTGTGGGAAGAAGTCAACGATGATCCCGTTCACGATTTCGCCTAATTCCGTAGGTTCGAAACGTTTTTGGGCCAATTTCACATAATAACGGCGTTGAATGGTTTCTAAGGTGGGCGCGTAGGTTGACGGTCGACCCACACCATTTTCTTCAAGGGTCTTAATTAAGGTCGCTTCGCTAAAACGAGCAGGTGGCTGAGTAAAATGTTGTTTCTGTTCAATATCAACAGAGGTAACTTTTTCCCCCACAGCTAATTCTGGTAAGATGTTATCTTTTTCTTCTTTCCCATCATCGCTTCCTTCGACATAGACTTGCATAAAACCTTTAAATTTAATTTGTGAGCCATTGGCTACAAAGCGGACTTCATTTTGCTCTAAGTTCGCCTTGACCGTATCAAAAACGGCTGGTGTCATTTGACTAGCGATGGTTCGAGACCAAATTAAGCGATACAGTCGCAGTTGGTCTTTATCTAAAAATTTCTCGATTTCTTCTGGCGTTCGTAACACACTTGTCGGACGAATGGCCTCATGCGCATCTTGCGAACCCTTTTCTTTTTTCATTTTCTTTTGAGTGGCAGCAAATTCAGGCCCATACGTGCCTTCTACAAATGTCGCAATCTCTTCCATTGCGGATTCAGATAATCGTTTTGAATCGGTACGCATATAGGTAATTAACCCTATGGTTCCTTTACGGCCTAAGGGGATTCCTTCATAAAGTTGTTGGGCAACCATCATGGTTTTACGAGTTCGAAAATTTAATTTACGAGCTGCTTCTTGTTGCAAACTACTCGTGGTAAACGGTGCTGCCGGTTGGCGTTTGCGCTCTTTCTTTTCAACTTTTTTCACTTCAAATTCGTTGCTCGTTAAGCGGTCACGTACTTCCTTCACACTTTCAGCATTTGGTAGCTTTTTCTTTTTCCCATCAACACCCCAAAAACTCGCTTTGAATTTCCGTCGTTCTTTTTGAAAATTCCCATCTAAGCTCCAATATTCTTCCGGTTTAAACTCTCGAATGGCTTGCTCTCGGTCCATAATCATTTTCAAAGCAATTGATTGAACACGACCTGCACTTAAGCCTTTTTTAACTTTTCGCCATAAAATTGGACTAATCGAATAACCAACTAAGCGATCTAAAAGTCGACGTGCCTGTTGGGCGTCAACCAAGTCAATATCAATCGTTCTCGGTTCCTTGAATGCCGCTTTCACTGCTTCACGCGTAATTTCATTGAAAACCACTCGATTCTTGTCTTCGAGGTCTAGGCCCAGTAGGAATGCCAAATGCCAAGCGATGGCTTCCCCTTCTCTATCCGGGTCACTTGCCAGGAAAACTTTTTCAGCCTTTTTTGCCGCACTACGTAAGCTTTTGATGACATCGCCTTTTCCGCGGATGGAAATATAATGCGGTTCGTAATTATTTTCAACATCAATTCCCATTTTACTTTTCGGTAAATCACGAACATGCCCCACGCTCGCAACCACTTTATAGTTTTTTCCTAAGTATTTTTCAATTGTTTTTGCTTTTGCTGGGGACTCTACAATGACTAAATATTTATAGGCCATACTTTCTATTGGCTCCTTTCAAAACAAATTCCTACTATATAATAGTACCTTTGTTCAATTACAACAAATCGTAGCTAATCATATCGGTAAGAGAATATTTTGTCAAGAAAGGAAATTGAATCTTTTACAAAAAGTGGGTTAATACTGAGGTAATTCCTCTAAAATATCTGTAATTTGATAGACACATTTGGCCCCATCTTGGATCAGACGATGACAGCCATTTGATTGTCCACTTATAATTTCACCCGGGACAGCAAAGACCTCCTTCCCACTATCTAAAGCAAGTTGAGCCGTGATTAAAGAACCGCTTCGTTCCTTGGCTTCAATCACACACGTTCCTTGTGCCAGGCCAGCAATAATTCGATTACGCATCGGGAAATGGTGCTTTCGAACAGGCGTACCTGCGGGATATTCACTTAAGACCAATTGTTCCGACTTCATTTTATTAAATAAATCATAAACTTCTCTCGGATAACAAATATCCAAGCCGCAACCAACCACACCAATCGTCTTGCCTCCATAATAAAGTGCCAATTCATGACTAAAACGATCGACACCTTTTGCAAGCCCACTGACAATCACTTGCTTTTCTGCCAACAGTGCTGGGATTAACTTCGCTAAAACTTGGCTAGCATAAGGAGTAGCCAAACGCGCTCCAACAATGGCAAATAAGGGATAATCAAGTAAATCGAGGTTCCCAGCATAAAATAACGCTAACGGTGGGTCGGCGATATTTTTTAAACTTTCCGGGTATCGTTCAGAAAAAAAGGAGAGATAGGGTTGCGTACTCAACTGTTCACTTAGCCAACTAGCAGTGGTTCGTTGCCATGATTCTTTGAATAATCCACGCTGGTTTTTCGCTTGAGTAATCTGCAAGGCTTCTTCAAAGGTAAAATCGGTCCACTCATGCTTACGCGCAAAACGCATTAAACGCCACTTACCAATCGTTCCAATTCCTTCTGTAAAAACTAATTTTAATAGCAATTCTTCTAGTTTCTGTTCCACCACAAAAAAACCTTCTTTCTGCATTCATTTACCCTAAATTCGCAAAAAGAAAGTTTTTATTTTCAATTTAAATCATTGCTGAAACTGGAGAAAAACTACGACGATGAATCGGCGTCACCCCATAGTTTTCAAGCCCTTTTAAATGTTCTTTTGTGCCATAGCCAGCATTGCGCGCAAAGCCATAACCCGGATATTTCGTGTCATATTTGGCCATTAACTGATCGCGATAAACTTTGGCAATCACACTTGCCGCAGCAATCGAAACCGATCGAGCATCTCCTTTGATGATTTTTTCTTGCGCTTGTTTCAACGGCAATGTCATCGCATCAATCAACAAATAATCGGGCGCTTGCTCGAGTGATTCGACTGCCACAACCATTGCTTTTTTACTTGCTTGATAAATATTGATTGCATCAATTTCTTCTGGCTCAATGATGCCAATCCCAATCGCTAATGCTTTTTCCTCAATCTCTTTGACTAGCGCTTCTCGTTTTTTCTCACTGAGTTGTTTGGAGTCATTTAAACCCAAAATCACGCAATCCGCTGGTAAAATCACGGCTGCTGAAACAACAGGACCAGCAAGCGGTCCACGTCCAACTTCATCAATTCCAGCAATTCGTTGGTAGCCCGCTTGATACGCTTGTCGTTCAAAAATTTGCATCTCTTGGTACTTTTTTTCTAATGCTGCGACTTTTTCTAGACGTTTATCAAACTGGGTAAGGAGCTTTTGGACACCAAGACGCGAATCTTGGCGCAATTGTTGCACATAACACGCACCGGGGTCACTTAGCGTCATTAATTTTTCTTTAATCTGTGCAATCGATTCAGGCTTCGTCATTTTCGGCACCACGCTTCATTTCATAACGATCTAAGGTATATGCACCAAGTTTTCCTTGACGAATATCATAGATAATTCGCTCGCTCCCGCGGTCAAAGTCATCCTTGAAGCCTAATTGCTCGGTGATTTTGATTAACAATTCCGGACCAGCTAAGGTCAGATCTTCCTCTGTTAAACGATAGCGTTTTTTGATGGTTTCTGGATAGTAAGTTCCAAAAAAATGTAGGCCATAAATCGCAATCTCATCCAGATGTAACAGCTGGTCTTTAATCGCACCCGTTAATGCTAATTTCCGACCAATTTCTTGATCTTCAAATCGTGGCCATAAAACACCTGGAGTGTCTAAAAGTTCTAAATCTTTTCCTGATTTTAGCCATTGCTGCCCCTTCGTTACACCGGGTTTATTCCCTGTAACAGCAATTTTTTTACCGACTAAACGGTTCATTAATGTTGATTTACCCACGTTTGGAATACCAATAACCATTGCTCGAATCGCACGTGGCTTGATCCCTCGACGGGCATCTCGTTCCATTTTTTCTTTGAGAGCCTCTTTCGCTTTTGCGATAATCTCTTTCACACATTTGTTTTCATTTGCGTTGATTGCTAGGACAAAAAAACCTAAATCGATAAAATACGCTTCCCATAATTTCGTTTGCTGCGGATCTGCCAAATCAGCTTTATTGATTAGAATAAGGCGTGGTTTTTGTTGCAACACTTTATCCAGCATGGGATTGCGAGAAGAGATTGGCAAACGTGCGTCCACTAACTCAAAGACGATATCGACAAACTTTAATTTTTCGCTTATTTCCCGACGCGCTTTCGCCATGTGTCCAGGGAACCATTGTATTGTCATTTCTCTATCCTACTTTCTTCGTTCATTTCGTTTTCTATTGTAACATACTTGAGTAATTTTTTTTCCTTCCTTTTTCTCACAAAAAAGAAAAGGCTTTTTCCAAATCGAATCCGCCTTTTCTGATTTTAGACAAAATGGAAGTGATTCAGCGGGTAGTAGACGAAGCGTGCCTTTCCTAAAATTTTATCGCCCGAAATGGCTCCGAAAGAACGGCTATCTTTCGACATGCGCCGATTATCGCCTAAAACAAAGTAACTGTCTTCACCTAACTTACTGACACCCATTAATTGTTCAAATTCAAAGTCGTTTGTATAGAAATTACGCGGCTCTTCTTCTTCCGCCAAATTTTCTGCTAAAAAAAGTTCATCGACTTTTTTATTATTAATATAAAGCTGATCTTCACGGTAACTAACACTCTCACCTGGTAAGCCGATGACCCGTTTGATATAAGTCGTTCCATCTGGCATTTGAAAAACGACGACATCAAAACGCTGAATAGCAGTAAACTTTTCCATCACAATAAAGTCGCCTTGTGTCAACGTGTTTTGCATGGAGTTTCCCTCAACAGGGACAGGAATCAAGAAAAAACCGCGAATTAACAATGCCAAACCGCCAGCTAAGAAGGCATATTTCACTGTCAACCAAAAACCGTCTAAAAACCGGTTGAAATTCATGGCAGTCATCCTTTTCATTTTTTACTTTCAAGTAAGACTTCTATAGCCTTTTGATACATGGGATCCGTCTTTTGCAATTGCTCTGCTAAACGCAGCTCAATGCCAATCATCGTTTCTAAATCTAAGCGGCCGGTTACTGGCAACTCATTTTCTTCTTGAAACGCTTCAATCGCGTCACTTGTTTGATTGGTAAAGGTATCTCCCACTTTTTCTAGATAGCCGAGTGCGACTAAAAATTGGTTTAACTGTTCCGCTTGCTCGTTTGTATCTCCCAATTGAAGCGTATTATTTTGAACAAGTGTTGGCAAATACGCATAGTCCGGAAAATCAACGCGTACATCTGGACTCAAGCCTACTTCATTTAACCAATTTCCATTAGGCGTTAACCATTTTTGCATCGTCATTTTCAATTCACTTTGATCTTCAAAAGAACGAACGCCTTGTACCGTTCCTTTTCCAAAGGTGTTTGTCCCGACAACAGGTATGCCGGCGGACTCTTGTAAAGCCGCTGCTAAAATTTCGGATGCCGACGCACTCGCGCCATCAACCAATACCACAACCGGTTCCTGAACTTTAAACCCTCGATCAAGCGCCGCTGAAGCTTTGATTTCACCAATAATTTCATCTTTTGTACCAAGTTGTAAAATGATCGCATCGTCTGCTAAAAACATGCTCGCCATCACTTCAACTTGATCCAAATAGCCACCTGGATTTCCCCGAACATCTAAAATAAAAGCAATCGCTCCCTCATTTCTTAAACTTTCAATGGCTTTTTGCAATTTCATCGCTGTATTTTCAGCAAAAGTAATAATTTCAATTTTACCAATCGTTGAATCCTTATCGTCTAGTGCATAAAAAACTGACTCAATCGGAATGATATCACGGATGACTTCTACTTCAAACGTTTCTCCATCTCTTAAAATCGTTAGGACAACCGAGGTCCCTTTTTCCCCTCGGATCCAAGAAACCGTTTCAGATAAGGGCGCACCCTTTGTTGATTTGCCATCGACTTTCACGATAACATCCCCCATTTGTAAGGCACTTTTTGCTGCAGGACTGCTTTTCACTGGTTCTTCGACAAGATAAGGTTGCTCGTCTTTCAGACTTAAAGTCGCACCGATTCCTTCAAATTCTCCCGATAACATGTCAGCAAATGCCCCTGAATCTTCTGAATTGAAATAAGAAGTATAAGGATCTTCTAACGCCTCAGTCATCCCCTTTAAAGCCCCATCCACTAAAATCTTTGGATCGACCACTTCATAATAATCACGCTGGATACTGTCAAATAAGGTATGCACTTTTTCCAATTCATCGGCTTGCGTTTGTCCGCTTTCTTGCAATCGAGAAGTCCCACTAAAAGTATGAACGAGCCCACCACTAATAATTGCTACACAAACCATTGAAATGAGGTAACGATGAAACGGAACCGTGTTTTTTTCCAATATTACACCTCTTTATTTACATATTTTCTTCTACATAAATTTCCCACAATCGATCAAACAAAGACAAGTCGGGGAAATAATCCGTATGCAACTCAAGATACTCCGAAACTTCATGATAATCTTGACTTTGCTTAGGAAATTGTGGATCCAAACTGACATCTTCTGCTAACTGACTAATAATCGTCGCCACCTTCACTTCTTTAAGCGTCATTAAATAGGCATAAAACGATTTTCGCATATTTACCAAGTCTCCTTTAAAAATGCTGCTCGTCTCGCATGATTACGTGCATAATTTTCTGGATTTTTTTTGTAGTAAGCTTGATGATACATCTCTGCTGGATAAAAAGGGTGTGCTGCTTCAATTTTTGTCACAATCGGTTTAGTAAAGCGGCCACTTTTGGCCAAAGCTTCACGACTAGCTTCTGCTTTTTTTCTTTGTTCTTCATTTAAATAAAAAATCACTGGTCGATAACTTTCACCACGGTCTTCAAATTGCCCAAACGCGTCTGTTGGGTCCGTTTGTTGCCAATAAATTTCAAGTAAAGTTTCATACGAAATCACCGTTGGATCAAAAATAATTTCAACTGCTTCAGTGTGACCTGTTTTCCCACTGCAAACTTCTTCATAAGTAGGGTTTTCAACAGTCCCACCTGTATAACCAGACGTCACACTCATAATTCCCGGTTGTTGATCAAAAGGTTGAACCATGCACCAAAAACAACCTCCTGCAAAAATTCCTCTTTCCATCTCACTCTACTCCTTTTCTTTCACTTTATTCTCAGGTAGATACACACTTAATTGAATCTCATCTTCAACCAAATTCAGCTTGTCCGCTCGAAAGGAAAGGCCGTTTTTTAGTTGAAATTGATCCAATCGTAAGACGATTCTTTCTTCCTTCGGTTGCACTTCAATCCACTCTGGAATTTGACTATTGTTTTTAATCATCCGCAAGACTTGATTGATTGGTAAACCTAACGCCCCAATGGATAAACTTTTGGCTTTTAACTGCACATTTCCATCTTCCATCACATAAGGATCAAAATACAGATAGAAAGTTACAGGGAAGCCCAATAAATCGAACTCTCCCGTTAATAAAGCTTCATTTTTTAGTACAAATTGATAGTTTTGTTCTGTTTCCTTTTGTAAATCCTCTAAATAAAAGGCCACGAGCGCATTAATCTGCTCTTTATTGCTTCGGACGTTCAGTACAGGTATGCCCGCTTTCGCAGATGTTTCGATTTTCATAGGTGGGATTGCCTCTCGCTCTTGATAAAGGCGTGTAACAAGCAACAAACTTAAGCCTAACACAAGTGCGAGCAACACAAAAAATGCCGCCTTCCATTTGTTCATTGATTTTAAGGTTTTGACCTGTTGGTTTATTTTAGACGCCATGGCCTACTCCTTTCCCAACCACTCATTTTTGGTTGCTTTGATTTTTTCGCTAAAAGCTTGGGCAATCAATTGATAGCCGTTGTAATTCGGATGAAAATTATCCCCTTCATAAATTGCATTGTTTCGTAGATCATTTAAAGTGTCAACTGCTTCAATATCCGTCATCCCCGTTGTATCTTCCGCATCAAAAATCCCTTGATAAATTAAGTCATTGACTGGAATAAAATACATGTTCGCTTGATCCTCTACGATTTCTTGGGTATGGTCATTCCAATCATCGACAATTGTTTGCATTTCGGTGATTTCAGGAAAATAAATATAATATGGGTTATAAATACCCAAAACGTACACTGGAGCCGTTGGATTATATTTTCGTATTTCAGCTAGCAATTCAACTAAATGTTCTTGATATTTTTTTGCCGGCTTTTCAAATTTTTTAGGTGAAAGCCCTAAAATATTGTTTTGAATCACCTTCATTAAATCATTTCCTCCAACTGTCAATGTAATGATTTTCGCCGAGGCAAGATTGGTTTGAATTTCTTCTTGTTCTTTTACTCTTTTTAAAATTTGTGTGCTCCGATCACCAGCAACACCATAATTTTCGATTTCACTATTTCCTAAATCAAAGGATTCTTCTAAGTTTTCTGCAATTAGCGGCACGTATCCCCCACGCTTGGTTTCATCGCCAATCCCTTCTGTTAAGGAATCACCAATGGCAACTAAATGAATTTTCTCTTTGACTTTCATTGCTTTTGCTGATGGTTCTTCAACGGTCAGACGTTGGGGCGCCTTAGGTATGAGCCATGAAAAAAATAAAAAACTGATTAATAGCATTCCCATAAAAACAATCGTTGTTTTCAAAGTTTTTTCAATATTCATCGTTCATCACTTCCATCTATTGGTTTACTCGCTATTTTAACAGATTTTCCTGTTTTTTAGTACTAAACATTGTCCGATTCTTTCAGAAAATAAAAAATCTCCATCATTTCTGATTCGGAGATTTTTCTTAATTATTCTGAATAATACATCATCGCAAACGCCCCGCTACCCGTATGCGTCGCAATAATCGGTGTCGTATGTAGAAATGTAATTGGAGTATGAGGGAAAAGTGTTTTTAGTTCTTCTAGATATTCTTTCCATGGCTCTGGACTTCCCGCATAAGAAATCGCAATTTTCTTTAAGTTTGAGCTTGCTAAGAGCTCTGCTTTAAAGCCTTCAAACCACTTTGAAAATGTTTTGTTTCCACGTCCTTTAATCACAGGAATCAATTCGCCATTTTTAAATTCCATTACGACTCGCATGTTTAAGAAACTTGATACCATGCCTGTTGCACGGCTAATGCGTCCTCCCTTGACCAAATTATCTAGTGACGAAACCCCAATATAAAGTCTGGTCTGTGCGAATACTTTTTCAACGATAGGAAGCGTTTCAGCGAGTGTTTTTCCTTCTAAAGCCAACTCGGCCCCACGGATAACACCAAAAGACAACCCTTGATCTGTCGTATTGGAATCAATGACTTGGACGGTTGTTTTTGATAATTGCGCCGCTTGTCTCGCAGCTTCAACCGTACCACTTAACGCTTTCGTCATATGAATGGAAAGGACTTCGCTTCCATCTTCTCCTAACTGGTCATAGAGCTCGACGAATTTCCCAATCGGCGGTTGACTGGTCTTCGGTAAGTTGGTTGCTGTTGCCATCATTTCCATGAATTGGTCTCTACCAAGTGTTTCATCATCGGTGTAAATCGTGTGATCTATCATCACTGATAGTGGCACAACGTGAATATCTAATTGATCCACAACTGCTCTTGCAATCGTACAGGAGGAGTCGGTAACGATCTTAAGTTTTCTCATGCTTTTTCCACTCTTTCTTTTAAAACTGTTCCAATTCATGTTAAACTAAACAAGAATCTTCTTTAAATATAGTATAGCAAACTATAAGCGATTTTTCATCAATTAATCTAACTTGAGGTGGTTTTATGGAAATGTCAAAATTTGATCGTCATTACTTAATTCTAAATGAGGTCTTAAATGCGGTCACTCACGGAATTGCTTTTGGTCTAAGTATTGCAGGGCTTGTCCTCTTACTGGTGAAAGGCGCACAACTTGGATCTGCCGTCCATGTCGTCTCCTATGCAATCTACGGCTCAATGATGATTTTACTTTTTTTATTCTCCACTTTATTCCATAGCTTAATCTTTACGCGAGCAAAAACAGTCTTTCAAGTTTTTGATCATAGTTCCATTTTTTTACTAATTGCCGGAAGTTACACTCCCTTTTGCTTGATTAGTATTCAAGGTTGGTTAGGATGGACCTTGTTTTTATTCATTTGGCTCTTAGCGATTAGCGGCATTATTTATAAAGCGATGACACTCCATCAAAAAGCCGTCAACCCGAAAGTTTCCGCCTGGATCTATATTTTAATGGGCTGGTTGTGCTTACTCGCTTTTTACCCCTTGGTTCAATCCCTTGGTCTTTGGGGTACGCTACTTTTAGCCGGTGGCGGTGTTGCCTACACCTTTGGCACCTTGTTCTATCGTCTAACGCATATCCGCTTTATGCATGTCGTTTGGCACTTATTCGTCATGTTAGGTGCTAGTTTAATTTATTTTTCCATTTTACTTTATACTTAAAAAAAGAAAGAGTCGCGGACAACCCTCACGCGATTCTTTCTTTTTTCGTTTTCTTTTTAAATACAACGTACTTGCTAAGGATATAGTTAATCACGATGGCACACACTTGCGTAAGGAATGCAAAAATAAAGGCATTCAAATTGACGGGGTTACCAATAAAACTTTTAAGAATTCCCCAAGAAAAGGGGAACAGATGATAGTTTATTTGATCTAAGCGAAGAAATTCGATCAAGTTCGTTGCGTAAAGTTCCACCGTCAGCAAAGTGATTCCTATATCTAAGAGGAAAACAAAGCCACGTGCCAAACTAAAAAGGAAAAATTGTTGCAATAAATCTTGCCAGCCCTTTGCATGATTTTGAAACACCAGCCACTTATTTGTGAAAAAAGCAAATAAAATCGATAGGATTTGTGCGGTGACAACAGAAAACAGGCCTGAATTCGTTAAAGAAAAAACAGAAAACCGTACAACAAAGTATACAAGGGTCGTTAAAACGCCAATGATCAAATATGAAATCATTTCACGATTTTTTTTCCAACTCATTTTTTACAACTTCTTTCGTTCATACATCTCAAACCGATGCTCGTATTGATTTTTTTCATCCGTGATTCCTGGTGTCGATTGCACAAGTTGCCAATCTTGCCAAGCAATCGTTGGAAAATAAGTGTCGCCTTCAAAATTCGCTTCAATCACCGTGCGATATAAAACATCATAATAAGGCATAAAATCTTCAAAAATGACTGCGCCACCCGTAATCATTGTTGGTTCTTCATTCTTTTTGGCATAGTCCAAAACTTCTTCAACACTATGCATTAGCAGAACCCCTTCTGCCTGATAATCACGATTTCGTGTTAAGACAATCGTTTGACGATTGGGTAGCGGGCGGGAACCCATCCCTTCAAATGTCGTACGCCCCATCACGATCGTTTTTCCCACCGTCATTTTTTTAAAATACTGTAAATCATTTGGTAAGTGCCAAGGCAACCGTTGATTTTTCCCAATGAGTCCAGTCAAATCTTCTGCCCATAACGCTGCTAACATTCTTTTTCCCCCTTAATTAAACGGCAATCGGTGCTTTAATCGTTGGATGTGGATGATACCCTTCGATTTGAATATCCTCCATCTCAAAATCAAAAACCGATTGCTTGGCTGGATTTAAGATTAGTTTTGGTGCTTGACGCTTTTCTCTTGTAAGTTGTTCTTTCATTTGTTCAAAATGATTTGTATACAAATGGGCGTCCCCAAGCGTATGCACAAATTCACCGACTTCTAGATTCGTCTCATGCGCTATCAGATGGGTCAATAAGGCATAGCTGGCAATATTAAATGGCACACCTAAAAAAACATCCGCACTTCGTTGATATAATTGGCAACTTAATTTTCCATCATGCACATAAAATTGAAACATCGTATGGCAAGGAGGCAAGGCCATACTTGGGACATCTTCAGGATTCCAAGCCGACACGATTAAACGGCGTGAATTCGGATTGGTCTTGATCATTTCGATTACTTCTTTTAATTGATCCAGTGTTTCACCTTTCGATGTTTGCCAATGACGCCATTGATAACCATAGACTTTTCCTAAGTCGCCATGTATCTTTGCAAACGGTTCATCGGCTACAATTTTTTCACAAAAATTCGTTAATTCCTTTTGATAGCATTGATTAAAGATCGGATCAATCAGTGAGCGTCGTCCGAAATCCGTCATATCTGGACCTTGATAATCGGCACTTTGTACGTAACGTTCAAAAGCCCACTCATCCCAAATATGATTTTTATTTTCTAACAAATAACGAATATTGGTATCCCCTTTAATAAACCACAACAACTCACTTTTGATTAACCCAAACGGGACACGTTTGGTTGTCAACAGCGGAAAACCTGCTTGTAGGTCAAAACGCATTTGATAACCAAATAAACTCTTGGTTCCTGTACCGGTGCGATCGCCTTTAAGGTTTCCTTCAGCTAGAATCTTTTTTCCTAAGTCTAAATATACTTGCTCCAATTGGTTCATTCTCCTTTTTTAGTCAGCCCACTCACTTAAATATTCCCAACGCGCCATTTTCTCATCTAAAATCGCTTCAGTCTCGGTCAATTTCGCTTGAATTTTTTGCAACTCGGTAAAGTTTGAACCCTGATGATTCATTTCTTCGGTTAATTGCTCAACTTGTTCCTCTAAGGAGGCAATTTCATCTTCAATCGTTGCCCATTCTTTTTGCTCCATGTAACTTAATTTTTTCTTTTCTGTCTCTAGTGGTTCTTTCGGCAAGCCGGATTTCTTTTCAGCATTTTCTTTCGTTTGTTCCTGCGCCGGTTGCATTTTTAAATAGTCATTAATTGAACCAAAGTAGGAACGAATTTTCGCTGGTCCTTCAAAAATCAGTAGCTTTTCTGCCACTTTATCTAAGAAGTAACGGTCATGAGAAACCGTAATTACTGCGCCAGGAAAAGACTGTAAATAGTCTTCCAGAATGGTTAAGGTATCGATATCTAAATCATTGGTTGGCTCATCTAAAAGCAACACGTTCGGCTGGCCAACTAAAAGTTTTAATAAGAATAAACGCCGCTTCTCCCCACCAGATAATTTTCCAATCTTCGTTCCATGCGAATGCCTTGGAAATAAGAAGCGTTCTAAAATTTCAGCCACACTAATCTGCGAACCATCTTGCCGTGAAACTGCTTCTGCCGCTTCTTGCAAGTAGGCAATCATGCGTTGTTCCGGATTCATTGCTTCGTTTTCTTGCGTGTAGTAAGCCAAACGAACCGTTTCTCCGACCGTCAAGGTTCCTGAATCAAGTGGTAACCGATTGGCTAAAAGATTGAGTAGGGTCGACTTCCCTGCACCATTTTCTCCCGTAATTCCCAACCGTTCTCGCGATTGAATCAACAAGTTAAAGTCTTTTAAAAGTTCTTTCCCTGCAATTCGATACGACCCTTCTTTAATCTCTAAGACTTGTCGACCTAATCGTTGACTTGCAATATCAATTTCAACTTCTCCAGAACGTTGCACTTGGTGTAGATTTTCTTTTAGATCTTCAAACCGACCAATTCGTGCTTGTTGTTTCGTCGTGCGTGCTTTTACTCCTGCTCGCATCCAAGCAAGCTCTTGCTTGTACAATTGTTTGCGTTTTTCCTCTTGCTCTTCTTCTACCCGCTCGCGTTCTGATTTTTCTAATAAATAAGCTTCATAATTTCCTTTGTATTCATAAAGGTTACCAAAAGATAGCTCAAAAATGCGATTGGTCACACGATCTAAGAAATAGCGATCATGCGTCACCATTACTAGCGACCCGCGGTATTGCTTTAAATACCCTTCTAGCCATTCAATCGTTTGATAATCTAGATGGTTCGTTGGCTCATCAAGTAGCAATAGATCCGGCTCATCAATGAGTACTTGGGCTAAACCTACCCGCTTTTTTTGCCCACCAGATAATTCTTTTATTTTTTTATTTAATTCACGAATACCTAATTTTTGTAAAATAATTTTTGCATTGGTATCGGTTAACCACGCATCTTTTTCGGTCATCGCCTCTTGAGCTAATTGAAATTCTTTTTGCGTTTCTGCATTTTCTCCGTCGACTTCTAACTGGAGCAATGCTTCTTCATACCGCTTAACAGTCTTTAACTGTTCACTCTCACCTTGGAAAACTGCTTCTAATACCGTTCGTTCTTCATCTAGATTTGTCGCTTGTTCCAAATAGGCCACACGGTAGTCTTTAGGAAAAAAAACAGCTTGGCGATCGCCATCCCCATTTTCTTTTCCTGATAGAATGGACAGCAAACTTGTTTTTCCGGTCCCATTCACTCCAATCAGCCCGACGCGATCATGCGTGCGAATCAAAAAAGAAATTTGATTAAAAATATCTTTTGTTCCATAGGTCTTTGATAAATCAACGACTTTTAATTCTTTCAAAAAAATAGCCTCCTCAAGTTTCTCAATTGCTTCTTTGATGCCTTAATTTTTCTTCATAAAGATTTCATAGTAGGCGTCCATGATTTCTTTTGTAATGGTTAAGTTCGGGTAACCACGTTTTTCGCCTCGTAAATGTGGAATCACAACGGCTAGCGCAATTTGAGGATCTTCGGTCGGTCCATAGGCAACTGCGTTTAAGTTTTCAACATCCAGCAGACGCCCATTTTCAGTCACAGTCATTTCAGCTGTTCCAGTTTTTGCCGAAAGATTCATCTTACTTTCACGCAACATCGTTCCTGTCGTGTACGGATCATTTCCAGTCACGACGTCTCGAAAACCATCCTGAATAATCGCCAACTCTTCCGACGTAAGATCAACTTCATTTAGAATGGTCGGTTGAATGGCCGTTTTTAGTTTCCCTAAATTCCCTGACTCATCATTGCCATAAATTCCTTCGACCAAATGCGGCTGAATGCGCACACCATTATTTGCTACCGTGGCTACATATTGGGCTAATTGAATTGGCGTGTAGGTATCAAACTGTCCAAAAGCCAAGTCGAGAATTTTCCCTCCATCATGATTGGCATCCGATAGGTATTTGACTGGCGTTTGGATGCCTGTTTCTTCATCTGGCAAATCAATCCCAGTTAGGGTTCCCATCCCGTATGCTGCCATTGCTTGTCTCAATTGATTAAAAGCTGCTTCTTGTTGAGGCAAGGATGGCACATAAATTTCACTACCATCATATTGAATGCCAAGTAAACGTAAAGCAATTTGAATCATATAGGAGTTCGAAGAAATTTCCAATGATTTTCGAGCATCCAACCAGCGATTGCCACGGCCATCCGGGTTAAAGATTGAAGATTTTGAATTGGAATCTTTTAAACGAACGGGTTGATCATAGAGTTTTTCATTTCCTTGCAAGACACCATTATTCCATCCTGCCGTTAACGTTCCAGCTTTCACAACAGAACCTGGCACAAAGGCCTTTTTATAGACACCAATCGTATCTTCTTGAATTTCCTTCGAATGGGTTTCATGATAATAACCAGAGAGGGCTAGAACGCCACCGGTTTTAGCATCTAATGCGACAACATAAGCCCCTGGTGAATAATCAGCAAAACCATTATTAATCAACTGCTGAAAATTCCTTTGCAAAATTTCGTCGACTTTCTCTTGAAAGGCGGCGTCAATCGTCAAAACGAGGTTGTCCCCTTTTTCCCCAGAGTAAATTTCTTTTCGGCCTTCAATGCTGCCAGAATAATTAATATCGATTTCATGTTGTGCCTTGGTGCCTTGTAGCACTTCTTCGTATTGCTTTTCTAAGAAACTTGTTCCGACGCGATCATTTCGGGCATAGCCTTTCGCTAGATATTCTTCAACCAGTTCGGCAGGTAGACCTTGTTGTTCCGTCGAGACCTTTCCAATCAAACTTTGCAAAGAGCCATTTTTTTCAACGACTTCTCTCGTCCAATCGACACCTGTTGAAATCCCCGGTAATTCTTGACTGCGTTCGGCCACAATGGCTAATTCTTCATCTGTGACCTGACTATTTTTCACAAAAATAGTTGTTAGTTCTTGCGCGCCATTTAAACGTTTAAAAACAGTTGCAACTTTCAGCTGATGCTCATCAAAAGCAATTTCCGCTTCTGTGACTTGATCAACGATTGCTTGGTATTCATTTTCTTTTAGGGCCTTTTTAGAAGGTCGTTTCCGAGCCTCTTCCAAATTATCTACCTGTGCCAACCAAGTATCTTTCAAATCCCGTTCAGTGAGTGTCTCATCGATGTCAATTTGAATCAAATCAACGAGCGATTCAGCCAAAGCAAGTAAGTCTTCCGCTTTCATATTTAAGCCACGTGTAAAAGTGATGGCCGAATTGGGTTTATTCGTGACGAGAACTTTCCCTGATGCATCGTAAATCATCCCTCTTGGTGTGCTTGATTCAATTTTCCGCATAGAAGACGCAGTGATTTTCGTTTGTAAGCTTTCGCCATTAATAATTTGCAAATAACCAAGCTGTACAATCAGTGCAACAAATAAACCAAAAATGACAAAAAACAAGAGGTTTAAACGAAATGGAATGTGGGATTTCATCCGATTCTTTTTATCATAGTCCCTTTCTTTTGATGGGATTTTTATTTTTTTAAATTTAGACATGTTTTATTTTCCTTCCTAAACAACTGCTACCTTGTATTTTACCAAAAAAACTGAAAGAATAGGGAATCTTTTACACTTTACTAACTAAAATTTAAAAGCTTTGATTGTTTCACAACTGCTTTTCTCTTTTATTTCACTTCTGGAAAAACGTTGACAAATCAACGATGTTTCCGAATCTCCAATCGAACACTGTGAAACTTTTTTTCTAGCAAAGAAATGTGGATAATAAAAAAAAGAAAGAGCAAAAGCGAGTGGCCTTTGCTCTTGTTGCTCTCAATTCTCACCAAGTTGCTTCTTCTTCAATGAATTCAGAATTGAGTTCACTTTCTACGATACGGTCGTCATAAAATTGATTCCCTATATAACCGTTAAAAGAATACTCAAATTGTGGATCAAGTGTTAGGGAAGGGCTCTCTGGTATCCCAAGTTGTCCTTTTAAAAGGTTTTGCGTATCGAGTAGTTCTTGCATTCCTAAGATCTGGTAGTAAATGCCGTTCATCGTTTCCGATTTCCCTTCAAGCTGTGCTTGTTCAATCGTTTCAAAAGCAGGATAGTAATTGGTTGCTACGTCAAGCATTTCTTCCCAAGTTAAATCTGTTTTCGAGTTTTTTTCAACCGCCTTTAAAAGACTTTGGTAGTTGCTAACGCCATCCAAACTTAATATTTTATTAATCAATTTTTCCAAGACTTCCCTTTGCCTTCTTTGACGACCAACGTCACCATCTGGATCATCTTTTCTCATCCGTGCATAAGCTAAACCGGTTTTGCCATCTAAGGTAATTTTCCCAAAAGGCACATGAACCTTTTCTAAGGTAAACTCAATTTTATTATCCACTTGAATCCCACCGACTGCATCGATTAAATCTCGCAAGCCTTGCATATTAATGCTGACATAATGGTCGATTGGAATATCTAATAATTTCTCAACCGCATCCATTGCCAGTTCCACTCCACCGTAGGCATAGGCATGATTGAGTTTATCAAAAGTAGCGCCGTCAAGCATATCCGCATAAATATCGCGATTCATGCTCACAACCGTTGATTGTTTTTTTTCGGGATTAATCGTCACAACCATCATACTGTCTGAGCGCCCATGTTCGGTCCGACCTAAGGCCCCAGTATCAATCCCTAATAGAAGAATCGAAAACGGATCGCGCGCTTCAATACTTAAGGCAACGTCTCTTTTCTTTGTCTTTCGATTTGCTTGTTCGCTAATGGTATTCATCATTTGATTGGCATCGCCTAGCACTTGCATACCGTAGCCTGTTAAACCTGCGACGACGAAAACAAGTATGCCTAAAATGGCAACGATAATTTTTTGATACAGTCGCATAGGACACCTCTTTCAATTCATCCAGTTTCTTAGAAGAATTTTGCCATACTTTTGGCTTTTCGACAATCTTTTTTTGAAAAATTATCCTTTTTTTTAAAAAGATTTTCAGGAAAAAGCCTCCTTCATCGTGTGTCAATAAGAGAGACTTTTCATCCTGCGTGCTTAAATATAATCAACAAATTTCGCTCGGAACTTCATATGTAGATGCGTTCCTAAAATCATTAATATCAAGACCATTCCCCAAAAAATCAAGCCATATGTCGTTTTTTCCCAAAACCAAGCCCGTCCTAAAAAGGCATCGCGGAAACCTTCAATAATGTAATAGATGGGATTTAGTTTTAAAATCTTGACCATCCAGACTGGCAGACTCCGATTTTGAATGTCCCAAATTGGACCAGAAACATAGAATAGAAGTCTTAAGACAGACTGTAAAAAGATATGATAGTCTCGAATTAAAACCGTTATCGTTGCATTCAACACACCAAATGCAAACAAGAAAAGAAACATACAGAAAAAATAATAAAAATATTGGAGCCAATAAATTGATGGGGAACCACCTAAAGCCAACAAGGTAAAAACGACAATCCCCACCATCGGAAAATAAGAAGACAAATTACTTACGATGTTAATTGTCGGCAACACACTGACGGGGAATTTCATTTTCGCGACCATTCCAACTTGACGATGGATACTGTTGGATGCGCCTAAAATGGAAGAACTAATATAAAACCAGGCAGTAATTCCGATTAACATCCAAACGATATAAGGAACACCTTCAATTTCTTTTCCTTGGTTCATTCCTAAACCAAAAACCAGATAATAAATCCCAACTTGAATCGCTGGATTGAGAATTTGCCAAGCCAAGCCCAAGTAATGACTCTGGTAAGTCGCCTTGTCTTCATAACGAGACATTCGGAAAATCATTCCGATACTTTGAAACTGTTCCTTAAAAATCATGACAATTTCTTTCACAACATAACTTCCTTTACAAATAAAATTAGACGCCTGCTATTTAAATACTTGAAGAATCGTCTCTAGCGGGTGCGTCAGTGCAGCACTTAAGGAGTGCCCACTAAAAGAGACCAACATGAGAAAAAGCGTCGCAAGCATTGTTCCTGCTAATAGGACACGTGTTGAAACTGTCATCTTTTCTCCTAATGGTGTTCGAGTAAGATTTTTTTGTAATTTCTTTTCAGTTAAATTTTGTTCTAAAACAAAAGAATCTTCTCTAGCATTAGCGGATAACTGTTCCAAAGTAAACGCTTTTTGCGCTTCTTTTTGCTTGTCTTGGTATTCTTTTTGTTCTTTTTTTGAAAGTTTCTTAAACCAAGCAATAAATTTCTTGTATTCAGCCATGACTTCCGCTGTTGGTCCATACATTCGCATTTCACCATAATGCATCCAAATCGTTTGATCGCACAGGGCCTCAACCTGTCCTAAAGAATGGCTGACAAAGAAAATAGTCTTGCCCTGCTCCTTGAATTCCATAATTTTATCGACACATTTTTGATAGAAGGTCTCATCTCCAACCGATAGCGCCTCATCAATGATAAGAATATCAGGGTTGTTGTGTACCGCAATAGCAAATCCTAAACGTGAACGCATCCCGCTTGAATAACTTTTTACGGGTTGGTTAATAAAATCTCCTAAATCTGCAAAAGCAATGATTTCATCCATCTTTTGGTCAATTTCTTTATTAGTCATCCCAGACATCAAGGCTTTTAGACGAATGTTTTCTTTCCCTGTCAATTGCCACTTCAAACCAGCGCCAATCGCAATAATTGAAGTATCTCCTTGAACATCCATCGTCCCTGAAGTACTCGGTATAATCCCACTGATGACATTTGACAAGGTTGATTTTCCAGAACCGTTGATCCCAATGACACCGACAGATTCACCTGCTCTTACTTCAAAACTGACACCTTTTAAAGCCCAAAATTTCGGGATGTTTTTTTGTGTGAACTTAAATAAGGCTTTAATTTTATCTGATTTTTTCTTATACAAGTCGTACTCTTTTGTGACAAGGGTACTTCTTACTTTTATTTCTGAGTTGTTTTCCAACAGTCATCACCCATTCTAAAAATTCAATCTCATCCAAAATGAAGATACATTTCTTATCATAGCACAATTTTTTTGAATAGAAAATCATTCAAAAGAAAATCAAGGAGCAGCAACATCCCCTACCCCTTGATTTTCCCTGATTCTAAATCTTTTTTAATTTGCGTCGTTGAAATTTCTGGTGTACGAGCCAAGTAAACGACTTCGGCAGTGGTTTCTTCTTGAATAAAGTCAAATTTCCCTGCCCAATCGTCCCCCATAACAAAGGTATCAATATGGTATTCCTTCACATCTGTCACTTTTTGATCCCAAGATTTTTCAGGTATCACTAAATCAACATAGCGAATGGCTTCTAATAGTTGCTTTCTTTTTTCGTAAGAGAAATAACATTTTTTTTGTTTTTCTTCCCAGTTAAATTCATCGGTTGATAAAACCACCACTAAATAATCGCCTTGTTCTTTTGCTCGACGTAATAAATTAATATGTCCGTAATGGAGTAAATCAAAAGTACCATAAGTAATTACACGTTTCATCTTCTAACCTCATTTTTATTGATTCATTTACTTTCATCACGATAGCAAATATTTTCTCGAATAGCAACCATAATTCACTATTTTATCACAAGTTTCACTTGATTTGCCTAATAAAAAGCCCTTTTCGTTGTCGAAACGAAAAGGGCTTTTCAGTACTCGTTCTTATTTTGCTGCTAAATATAACTCGTTTACTTTTTCCCAGTTTACTAAGTTCCAAAAAGCATCAACATAATCTGGACGTACATTTTTGTAGTTTAGGTAGTAAGCATGTTCCCAAACATCTAAACCTAAGATTGGTGTCGCTCCATCCATTAGTGGTGAATCTTGGTTTGGTGTTGAGGTAATTTCTAATTTACCGTCTTTTAATGCTAACCATGCCCAACCTGAACCAAAGCGCGTTGCAGCAGCTGCTTTGAATTGTGCTTTAAAATCAGTAAAGCTACCAAAAGCTTCATCAATCGCTGTTTTTAATTCTCCTACAGGCTCGCCGCCTGCGTTAGGAGCCATAATGTTCCAAAAGAACGTATGATTTGCATGGCCACCACCGTTGTTACGAACCGCTGTACGGATATCTTCAGGAATTGCATCCATATCAGAAATTAACGCTTCAATTGATTTTGAGCCTAATTCTGGGTATTTTTCAATTGCTACGTTTAAATTTGTAACATAAGCATTGTGATGTTTCTCGTGGTGTAAGTGCATTGTCTCCACATCGATATAAGGTTCTAAAGCATCGTAAGCATAAGGTAATTTTGGTAATTGATAAGTCATAAAAAATTCCTCCTAAATGTTATATTTACAACTATAAGATTATCAAAGAATGCTCTTTTCATCAAAACATATGCCTCACTTTTTCTGCTTTTTCTAAATAGGTACCTTTTTTCATTCAAAGCAAAAACGAGTGACATTCGAAAATACAAGCGTGAATTTCATGAGAGATTCCCTTCTTTTTTTCAATTTCCTTGTTAAACTGCTTAGAGTCCGTTAAAATAAAAGCTATCTTACTATGATTAAGGAGCTTATTTTATGTCATACATGCAAGCATTTAAAAGTGCAATCTTGAAAATCGATCAACTTCAAGCGGTTCAAAAAATAAAATTCGGTCAGGCAATTGCCCACCTACTTCTATTAAGTGCCATCTTAGCCATTCCACTTACGAGCCAAATGGTACAAATCTTCGCTTCCATGCGACAAGATGGGCAAAAAATTGCTGAAAATATTCCTGACTTCACAATCGAAGCAGGCACTTTAAACGTCAACAAAGGACAAGAAGGTTTCATTTATCAAACAGACTCCATTATCTTTACATTCGATCCGGAAGGAAAACGAACAGCAAAAGAAATTGGCCAAGATTTGCTAGGGAATTTTTTAAGTGTGGGGCTCTTAAAAAACCAAGCAGTCATTACCTTTCCTGCAACAGAAAGCGTCACTTCACTTCTTGGGTCAAATCAGATGAGTATTCCTTATGATACTCCTCAAATGACGGAGCTTACTGGACAGAAACTGCGCCAAATTATTTTGGAAAAACAGCTCCCTTGGTGGATTTTCCCATTGACCTTTTTCGTTGCCATTTATCCGGCCTTTCTTTCTCTAATTTTCACTGTTATTTTAGCCACACTTTTTTGCAAATCTCGCGGCACGTTTTCGTGGCTTGAAAGCAAACTTCTTAAATAACTTAAAAATCATTATTTTTTGTAGCACGCTTCCTGTTAGCGTCACCACACTGATTGCTTTGTTCAATCCAACCTTCATCGGGGACACCTTTATTTTAATTGGAAGTGTCCTGCTCTTTCTTTTATCGATGCGGACACTCCCTCAAGTCCCTCCGCTTGAATAAAAACGAACGACTGACCGGGCAATGTGCGCGATTAGTCGTTCGTTTTTCTTATTCTTCCGTAAAGAAGTAAGCCGGTTCGTTTAATTTTTCATCTAAATCAACGGTCATTTCATACCCACGGAAGAACCAATCATCATTTTCATCTACAAAAAACAACAGTCCTTCAATTTCTTCTTCAAATAGGACACGTTCTGGACGATCAACTGACATCCCAACTGAAAACCCTTCATGAACTTGTGTACTCCCATACACTTTCCCAAAAAAACGAATGCCCTGGCCTTCTTCTAACACAATTTCTTTCTTAAACCAATCAAGCACTTTCGGTGTCACGGTTACTTTCATCGTACTACTCCTCTATTTATTTATTTTTTCATCGAGCATGTCAACATCTTCTGCTGTACCGATTACCAATAAATTATCATGTTCCTTCACAACTTCTGTCGCATCGGGTGAAACAACGACTTTCCCATTGCCCCGGCGTATAGCCACAACCGTTAACCCATACTTTTGCCGGAAGTTTAGCTCAATCAATGTTTTATTAAAAAAGCGCGCATTGGTCACACGAATTTCAGCTAAAGAAAATTCATCCGAAAGTTCAATAAACTCTAAAATATTTTTTGAAACCAAGTTATGAGCAATACGAACCCCCATGTCTCGTTCAGGATGCACGACTTTATCTGCACCAATTTTCTCTAAAACACGCGCGTGATATTCATTTTGAGCTTTAGCTAAAACGTTGGGAACACCCATTTCTTTTAACATGAGCGTCACTAAAATGCTGGCTTGAATATCCTCACCAATCGCTACAATCACATGATCAAAATTTCGAATACCTAAAGAACGTAAAGTCATTTCATCTTGTGCATTTCCCACAACGGCATGCGTTGCAATATTCATGTATTCATTGACACGGTCTTCATTGCTATCGATGACTAAGACTTCTTGTCCTGATTCTACTAAAGAACGGCAGATACTTCCACCAAAACGTCCTAGACCAATAATTGCATAGTTTTGCTTCATTTTTCTTCCCCCAGTTATTTAATTAGGTGATGTTTAAAGGCGTAAATTGCTGCTTGCGTTCGATCTTCCACTTCTAACTTCGCCAAGATATTTGAAACATGTGTTTTGACGGTTTTTAGCGTGATGAAGAGTTGGTCGGCGATTTCTTGATTGCTTTTTCCTTCTGAAATTAATAAAAGAACTTCTTCTTCACGTCTTGTTAAGTCTTCGTGTAAGGCTCGCGGCGGATGAGCAACGCGGTTCACCATTTTATTTGTTACTTCTGGTTCAAGTACTCGTTCTCCACGGTAAGTTGCTCGAATGGCATCAGCGATTTCACGTGCAGTAGAGGTCTTCAGCAAGTAACCACTTGCTCCTGCTTGGATTGCCGGATATACTTTTTCATCATCAATAAAACTGGTCACAATTAGAATTTTCGCAGCTGGCCATTTTTCTAAAATTTTTTGGGTAGATTCAATACCATCCATCACTTCCATCACTAAATCCATCAAAATCACATCTGGTCGCAAGGCGAGGGCTTTTTCAAAACCAATGAGTCCATTTTCTGCTTCCCCAACCACGTCGATGTCCTCTTGCACAGATAAATAAGAGGAAACGCCCAAACGCACCATCTCATGATCATCGATTAATAACACTTTAATCATTCTAGGTTGCCTCCCAATAACGGTATTTTCACTTCAATACTAGTTCCTTGTTTCGGGAAACTAATAATTTTTAATGTTCCCCCTGTACTCGCCACTCGTTCTCTAATATTCATTAATCCATAACTCCCCGCCTTGTTTTGTTTTTCTTCCACATCAAAGCCAATCCCATCGTCAATCACCCGCAACAAAACGGATTGATTGACTTGATGAAGGTAAACTTCTAACTCTGTCGCTTTGGCATGCCGAAGTGTGTTTGAAAGTAGTTCTTGAATTACCCGAAACAATTGATCTTCTGTTGCTAACGGAATCCGAACATTCTCAACTTCCCACTTCAATTCAATATTTACTTTTGTCTTTAACTCAATAAGTAGTTGTTCAATGCCTTTTTTCAGCGTCTTCCCTTCTAAAGTAACCGGACGTAGATGAAGGAGCAAGGCGCGCATTTCCGATTGTGCGGCGTTGATAATGCCTGTCACAACTTCTAACTGCTTTTGATAACCGACCGGAATATTCATTTCATCCCCTTGCTCATCCAGTGCAGAAAGCAGCATCATCGCAGCAAAGAGTTGTTGTGACACCGAATCATGTAATTCACGGGCCAAGCGGTGGCGTTCATTTTCAAGAATCTCTTCTTTTGACACGCCATCAATTAATTGTGGTCGGCTATTTAAGACTTGCAATTCGGACAAAATTTCTTTTAGCTTCATTCGAATCATATAAAAATCATTATCCATCTCGAATAAGGTTTGATTTGAAGTGGAATAAGGCATGCCTTCATCTAAAATTGGATTATCAAAATTGCCTCCAGCTAACAAACGTAGCTTTTCTTCAATCGGCATCAACAATCGTTTTTGATAAAATGAAACAAATAAATAAATGATTGCACCCACAATTACCGATAATGCAAATAAATAAAAGGCAAAAGGGATTAATAAAAATTTAATCTGAAAGAGTTCCAGTAGCCATTTCTTATTCCCTAAAGCAAACCCATAGGAAAATAGAACTAAGACAAGCAGTAAGAAAGTTGAAAACCCACTATACAAGGCAATAAATAACTTAGGATTATTTTTTATCATATTTGAATAACCTCGACATCCCCAATCAAGGTATTTGATATAATTTTAACACGTCGAGACGATTCATCATAGTCCGTACTATAAAGTGTCAGTTGCTCGTTTCGCAGTTCCATTCGATCCTCATCAAAAATCACCGTGCCTGCAAAGACGCTACAATCTAAGTGGATCCCCACGCCTGATGGAACTAAGATCCGTGTTCGTCCGAAGCCTTTGCGAATCACAATAAAATTTTCTTTTTTCGGTAAGATTGTATTGCCTAAATCAATAATCGTATCCCCACTAGCAATCATGAGGTTTAAGTCATCCCATTCATAAATTTGACTTCCTAATCGTTCATTCCCAAACAACTGTTGTTTTCTCACCCGACCACTCTTAGGATTTGCTTCTTTCGTTTCAACAATCAGCATCTTTTTTTTCAACTGAAAAGGACTCTTCGATAACGATAGGCCCGATAATTCTAAGCCTTTTAATCCAATAAATAAAACACCAAAGACGAGCATAAACCAAATCGCCGGAATGTTTAGTAAGCTAAAAAAAACAATCGTCAAACCTAACATCAATTTCACATTTTTGGGGTGGTTTTCTCTTTGATTGTTTTGTGATACAAAGATTAAAAGTGCACCAATCCCAAGCATAATAATAATTAAAAAATGATTGACCAGTTGCCAAAGTGCAAGCAACAAAAATAAGCTTTCCACAATAATAAAAAAGCGCCAAGATTTATTCAATCAAATCCCCCCCCTATTCTCTCCACTTTATCCTATCATCTTTTCGTCTTTTTACATCCATCTTTAGACTGAAAAAAACAAAAAAATAGGAAGGTCAAACGACTCCTTCCTATTTCTCAAGTAATTGATTATTTCACACGAACAATTTTAACCAACATTTCGCCACCGGGAGTCGAAATAGCGACTTCATCGTTTAATTTTTTTCCGATTAATGCCCGTGCAATCGGTGAATCATTCGAAATTTTTCCTGCTAATGGATCAGCTTCTGCGCTTCCCACAATTACATACTCTTCTTCTTCGCCATCTGGTAATTCAATAAAAGAAACCGTCTTACCAATGGAAACTTCGTCTTCATTCACATTATTATTATCAATAATTTCCGCAAAGCGAATCATATTTTCTAGTGTCGTGATTCGACCTTCAACAAAAGCTTGTTCATCTTTTGCAGATTCGTACTCTGAGTTTTCTGAAAGATCTCCAAAGCTACGAGCGATTTTAATCCGTTCGATAATTTCACCACGTTTAACGGTTTTTAACTCTTCTAACTCTAACTCTAGTTTTGCTTTGCCTTCTTCTGTCATTGGATATACTTTTTCTACCATAGTTACAATCTCCTTTTGTTTCTGTTCCTATTCTTTTATTTTTCTATTCATTTTTACTGGTTAGCCATCCGTTTATTGGAATAAACAAAGGTAACCTTTTGCTTGAATCCACAAAAGATTACCATTCTTTTATTTAAATGTAAACCGTTTTAAGAACTTTTAGCTATTTATTTACATATTGCTCAACAAGAACATTATGCTCTTCTAACGTTTCCGCAAAATAAACTTTCCCGGTCTCTAAATCCGCTACGAAATAATAATAAGGATTTTCTTTTGGATTCAAAACAGCTTCAATTGCTGCCTCTCCAGGATTATTAAAGGGTCCTGGACCAAAACCAGTATGTTTGTACAGGTTATAAGGGGAATCCACCTCTAAGTCTTTAAAGGTCACCAGTTCTTTATGAACACCAAGAGCATAGAGAATCGCAATATCTGATTGCAGTGGCATATCGATGGCTAAACGATTGAAAAAGACTTGAGCGATGTTCCGACGGTCTTCTTCCTCAACCCCTTCTTTTTCAACAAGGGAAGCCAGCGTTAAAACCTCATGAAGATTCCATTGACTTTCTTCAATCGCTTCAAGATAATTCGTCATGACTTCATTTGTTTTACCAACCATTTGTGATACGAGATCATCTAATTGCATCCCCTTAAAGTAATCATATGTTGCCGGGAATAAATAACCTTCTAAAGGATAACGAACCCCTTTTGCCTTAGCTGCATCCGCTAGTAAGACTGGATAACGATTTTTCATTTGGTTAAACATTTTCTTGTCAGCCATCGCATCTAGGAATTCGGCTTTACTAAAGTCCGTTTCTTTCTCAATGACATCACCAATTTGATCAATATCATACCCTTCTGGAATCGCAAGACGCGCATCCGCTTGGTCGGCAGCTAAACCACCTTCTTTTAAGATGTTGCTAATTTCATCGAGTGTCATACTTTGAGAAAACTGAAAACGTCCGGCTTGAAAACCGCTCAGATTATTAAATTTTGTGAAAAAGTTAAAAATCGTTCCATTCTTAATAATTTGATGTTCTTCTAAGATTTCACCAATCATTTTATTCGAAGATCCGATTGGTACTTCGACAAAGACGACTTCTTTATTATTTGGATCGAGCGGCTCTAAACTGGAAGTAATGTAACGATAAATCGAAAAACCTGAGATTCCTAAAACAAAAACCAGTGTAACAACGACTATCAAGACAATTCGATTCACCAACTTGTCTTCCTTTTGGCGACGAAACTTTTCAGGATTTTGATTCTTCAAATCCACTTTTTTGGTTGCAAGCTTTGATTTATTTGTTCGAGAAGCGCGCGTATTTGTGACTTCGCTTTCTTTCATCGAATCTTGTGCTCTTTTTTTATGATTTTCTGATTGTTGCAAGGAATTCATCACCTGTTCTTTAATGGATGATTCCTCTGGATGTTGTTTTGACAAAACAACTCCTCCTTACTTTCAAAATACTAACTTGTCTCATTATACACGAAAGTCTGAGCGAGGGAAACTCTCTTAGACAAAAACTAATCTTTCATAAACAACTGTTCCCAAATGGCCAAGTTCTTCTCTTCATATTTTTGAAAATCAAAATGTAAGCCGGGTCGCTCTCCAGCAAGAAAGCGAGTCATTCCTTCCAATAATCCCGCCTCTGAATTCTCAACAACAATGGCCGCTTTCTCAGAGCCTAAGACTTCTAAGGTCTCTGGAATTCGAGTCATAATTACAGGTGTTGAGAGTGCTAAGGCCTCAAAAACAACCATTCCCAGACCTTCATAACGGCTCGAAAAGACAAAGGCATTCGAGCGTTTCACCAAATAATAAGGATTTGGACATTGGACGAATAAATAAATTGACTCTTTACGTGAGCTTTGTGCAATTTGTTGTTCAAGATTATTTTTCTCAGGACCGTAAGAACAGATTAAGACTAAACGTGTATTTAAATCACCTAGCTGTTCAAAAGCATGAATAAGACGATCATAACCTTTTTGTTTTGAGAAGCGTCCAACACTGACAAAAACAGTAATCTCTTGTGAAGTCAAGGCTACTTCCAAGTCTACTGGAAGTTCCAAACCATTCTCTTGTTTCGCCTTAGTTTTGATTTCTTGCTCATTCAATAGAACATTCATTACCTTGAGGTTGGCAGAAGGAGCAAGCGGTTGGATTTTTCCAACTAATTGATTCGTTACGCAAACAACTGTTGACGCCTGTTGGTAGGCTTCGTAGATAACCTTAGCTTTGAGGGTAGGATTCACTTGAAACTCTTTTTCCATATCAGTATGTACAAATATCATGGTCGCTATTCCTAGTTCCTGTAGCGCGGAAATCCAAACACAATAAGAGCGATCATAGCCTGGGTAATGGATAAACGTCTGAACAGGCATTTGGGGAAAGCATCGTTGAAAATCGCGTTGATACATCGCGTGCATCTGATCTTTTAAAAGCGTGAAGCCATTCATATATAGGCCTGTTGCCAAGGTTTCGAGTAAGGTTGCTTGCACCTTCTCCATTTGAATAAACGTATATACACCTTGAGGTAATTGTTTAATTTTGTATTCAAGTGCTTTAGAGATCATCCCTTCTTGCCAAATTAGAACATAATTACGTTTATTTAAATCAATCTTTTTAAATAAATTTAATAAGGAGGCCGTTATACCGTTATCTGCTAACTGATAGGCATATATTAAAACATTTTCCTTTTGATTCCAATTTGAATAGACTTGAATTTGCTGATGGTCTTGTTTTTCTAATAAATAATCCAAGACGATTTGGGTCCCCGCTTTTGAATCATATTGGTAAAAACTTTCTATCAATTGATTTTGATTCGGTTCTCTTTCTGTTCGGAGTCCTGCTAGTAATTCTTGTGTGTTATTAAATTGAGGAAAAGGCAAGCAATCCATCTCTAAATACATGCCGCGATCTTTTAAGTAAGCTGCTTTATCATACGTAAAAAGTAAGATGTCACGTCTGGTCAAAGCGAAATCAAACATAATCGAAGAATAATCTGTAATCAACTTCTCAACTGTTTGTAAAAATTCATATACTTCAATCTCAGCCGGATACAATTTCAGGTGTTGATAGTCTGCTTCATTAAATTCAAGTAATTGCGCCTCATAAGGATGCAATTTAATATATAGTTCTTCTGAATCTGTTAATCCTTTATCCAAGTCTTGCAAGTACGTATAAAACGCCTGCTGAACACTCACCTGTGTAAGATCTGTTCCACGCCAAGTCGGCATATAAAGATATCTTCCTGGTATCACACGATGGACAAAAAGTTGGCTGTTTCTAGGTGACGGCCCAACCACAAATTCATTATCCACGATATTTTCGACACCGAAGTCTCTTGCCAATTTCTCACGAGTAAATTCATTACTAACAAAAATCTGATCTGCTGCAGCGAAATTTCGCTGCACGTTCCCGTATCCTTGAACTTGTGTGGCCTTTCCTAGACATTTTAATGGTGTCCCGTGCCAAAAAATATAATACTTTTGTTCGTTTCTTTTATGAAAAAAACTCCAAAAAGATGTGTCATTAATCAGGATTTCAGCGGTTGCCAGTAAAGATAAATATTGTCGACTGCCATGCTCCACCCGATTTTCGGCAAATTCACGCGGAAGAACAACATTTTTTCGAACGGCCACTTTAAACTGATATTCAGGATAGTCTACCTTCAACGCTTTTGCGAGCGCGTAAATATGACCTGAGAACTCTCGGCCATGAGAACCTTCAAGTAAAATGGTGTTTGGTTGTACGGGCTGCTTACGGTATTTTAGGTAGGCTAGTTCTTTAGGAGCCGGCAAGATTTTCTTTACTTTATCACGTAAGGTCATTGTAAATCACTCCTGTTAATCTTGGTATTTAGTATGGCACTCCCCTAGAACCATTTGACAAAAATCCGTCATAGATTCTAAATTATACAAGTTAGAATCAAACTGGTGAACTGGAATTTGACCTGAAAGAAAACGTTCCATTCCATCAACCAGCCCCTCTATTGTATTCTCTACTAATGACTGTGGGTAATCTTTTAAAACACTTTTATTTCCTACAACATTTGTACCTATGACACATTTCCCAATAATCATTGCTTCAAGTAGAACCAACCCTTGCCCTTCATAATTAGATGATGAGATTAAACAGTCACATAAATTCATAATCACAGCTGGGTTAGGTAGGTAGCCATATAACATCACAACATCTTCTAATCCTAGATTTTGAATTTCTAATTGTAATTCTGACAAAAGAGGACCATTACCTACCATAAATAAACGAATATTAGCATTTTTTTGATAAACAATAGAAAAAGCCTTTAATAAGCTTATATAATTTTTTTCTGGTGATAATCTCCCTACAGATACAAAATTAACAGTTTCAATTGCTGGTGCAATAATACTAGTAACTGTCTGAACACCAAACTGATCAATTGATTCTGAGTACGGCAAACGATATTTATTATCGATTTTTGAGAAGATATTTTTCCCTTCATTAATATGTCTAGTTTCTTCGATACTCTTTATAATCTGGTTAGAGTCAATTACATTATTTATATATATCATTTTAGATTTGTTCAAAATGAATTGTGATAAATCGTTCCTATTTCTCTCATTGCTACTTTCTGACACGGAAACAATTCGATCAAAAAGATTATATATACTGAAAATAACATTTAGATCTTTCTTATGAATGAAGTGCCCCCTTATTTTTTTTTCATATTCTTCCATCATAACACTATGCAAGTAAATTGATTTTCTATTAAATTCTCCAAGCCCAATTAAAGTGCTAAAGACTTTATTATATCCTCCAAAATCAATTGCTATACTTGGTTTTAAATTTCCTAAAACTCGCTTAAGTTCCCACTGCGTATCCTCAATTAAGGTCTTCTTAGAAAGAAGACGATGATTCCATCCTTTTTGAAAATACAAGTTTTGATTGTACGAACTTATAAAGGTTCGAACAGTATTGGAGAATAAAAAGATCAACCTCGCTCTAGAATCTAACTTCTCTATGTTCTCTTTTTTTCCATCAGGCATATTCGTTGACTCTATGATTACTAGCTCATATTTTTCGTAATCAATTTCTTTCGATAAATTGATTATTGAACTAGTAATCCCATTATTATATAAACCACCTGAATAAAGAAGAATCACTTCTTTTTTCGAATCAAATTTGATACATTCATGTTTTAAAGAAATCTTGTTTAAGATAGCAGCGGTACTTCTCTTGGACGCCTGGCCATCATCCATATAACAAAATGATTGTAGAAAAAAATCAATCTTTTCAGAATATCTTTCTTGATAGTCATTCACTTCCACTGTTAAATCCAATAACATTGAATCAAGGTTAAGATAAACACCGCCTGGTAATTGATCAATATCTAAATAAAATCCTCTTGTACTCTCATATTTTTTTTTGTCTGGTATATAAAAATAGATTGGTCTTTTTAGGGATAAATAATCAAAGAAGATACTTGAGTAATCCGTAATTAAACGATCTACGCACGAGAGTAATTCATTCGTATCTACCCAATTCGGAACAACTTTATCTTTTAGTCCCATCTCTACAAAATAATCATAAATAAAATAATGTGTCTTCAAAAGGACTTGGTATTCTGAAGAAACATTTTCTTGAATTCTACGAACTTCATCAATTAACGCTATCAAGTCTGCCTCTGTTGTTTCTTCATTTGTCTTTTTCCAAGTTGGCGCGTATAAAATAATTTTTTTATCCAAAGGCATTTGATATTTTTCTTTAACTTCTAATGGTTCTAAAAAATTTAAATCTACCCTAGCATTCCCGGTAACAAAAACTTGTCCCTTAAAAACTCCAGAAAGATCATGGCTCTCTAGTAACTTTTCTGCAGTAAACTGATTTGGCATTAACAATATGTCTGTTTGCAACAAATTTCTTTGAATATTTTTATGTGCATGTATAACAGCATTTTTAATATCTTTCCCCAAAGTTTTTAATGGTGTTCCATGCCAAGTGTTAATATATTTTTGATCTTGTTTTTTTACAAAATAAGGCATGAAAGAAGTATCATTTACTAAATACTCACATGTAGCCAACATTTTATAATATTTCCAACTTTCATATTCGATAATTTCGACATTCTTAAACTCTAGGTACTTCGTCATTTGGTTATTACTTTTTTCTATACTTACCCAATAATAATGACCATCAGGATTATCTTTGAGTAATTGTTTAAAAATTGCATAAACATTTCCTGTAGTACTCACGGCATGATAAGACTCTAATAAAAAGGTATTCTTCTTTATTTTTTTATATTTTAAATATCGATAATACCTAAAATTTTGTCTAATCCTTTTATTTCTAATTATCTCTATCAGTGGCTTTAGCAGTAGTATTAAAAAATTTTTTATTTTTTCTTTTCTATTCATATTGTCACCTCTTTTGTTTTTTCCATTTCCACTGTAAACTTTTTATAATAAAAACTGGCAATTGAAAAATACGACTAATTCGTTTTGGATTGCTAATTGAGCGATATAACCATTCCAAGTGATAATTAATATAAAACTGAGGTGCTCTCTTTACATGCCCGCTAAGAACATCAAAGCTGCCACCGACATCCTGAAAAACTTTAACATCCAATTTTTCATAATTTTGACTTAACCAAATTTCCTGTTTAGGTACTCCCATGGCAACAAAAAGGAAATCTGGTCTTTCTTTATTAATTATCTTTACAATTTCTTCATCTCTCAAGGTAGTGTACCCATCAATTCCTCCGGATATTTTCAAATTAGGATATTGTTGTTTTAAGTTATAGAGCATATCCTCCAATACTACGGGACTAGCACCATAAAAAAAAGCACTTTTATAGTGTTTATTTCCATATTCTAATAGTTTAACCATCATATCAAAACCTGCTACACGTTCTGTTATTGAACCTCCAGTCAGTTTAGAAACTAGTACAATTCCAATTCCATCTGGAATTCGATGTGTACTAGTTTTTATAAATTCAACTACTTCTGGATACTTTTTGGATTCCAATACCACTTGTGGGTTTACACTTACAATCGTCATTTTTTTATTTGACTCATTCAGATTTTTTTCTAAGTCTTCAAGTATTATCTCATATGTAATCTTATCTACGGGCACCCCCATGATTAATTCGCTAGTCATTATATTCATTCATCCATTCAATTAATTGTTTATGTGAGTTTCCTTTGGCATATTCATTCCATCTTTCATTAAATATCTCCATCGAAAACTCTTTCATTGAGTATATTTCCCTAATTAACTCTACTTCTGTTGTTACAAGCACTCCTGGAATCCACTCTAAAAAATCATCTTCAATACCTACTTTATTCTTATAATCTATAAAATCAGGACAATAAAAAATCATTCTTCCCTTAGGATTAGCTAAAGAGTATTCAAAAGGAATTGAGGAATAATCCGTAATCAGACAGTCGACGGATGGCAATATTTGTTTTAATTCAAAATCTTCTAGTTTGGTTATCACACCTGGTATATTAATGAACGATTTATTTTTTTCTACATCATGTGGGTGTAACTTCACAAGTATACACCAGTCCTTACTTAATTGTTCCAAAGTTTCTTTTGTCAATACAGCAAAATTCCCCATATCTTCTCGATAAGTTGGCGCATATAATAATACCTTTTTATTTGTATCTATTTTTTGTATAAATCTTTTCTTGTCTTCATTCAACAATTTTTCATCAAAATAATAATCTGTCTGAGGATAACCAAAACTCAAAATCCGAATAGATTCTTGAAAATTCTTTTCGAATATCCTTCTCATTTTCTCAGAGCTTAGGACATAATCTGTAAATGTACCATATACTTTTTTATATCTCTTTTTATCACATCTTGATTTGTTAGAAACATATTTTGCTTCTAAACCAAATTTTTTTATTGCTCCATTTGCATGCCACAATTGGATAACTCTTGTTCTGGCTGTCAGAGACATTCCTGCAAAAAAAGCAAAATAATTATCTGCTAAAACAATTTTGGTTCCTTGAATACTGGGAATAACCTTTTTTAATAAGACAAAGTAGCTTTCGATTGGATAAACTTTAAGTCCCCTAGACTCAAAGTGTTTAGCTAATGTTTCACTATTTCTTGTATAACAAATAATTAATTTTTCGGCATATTCTTCGTACAAATACTCTAAAATAGTATTACTTGTTTCAGGAAAGCTTAATAAAAAAATTATGTTGTTATTTTTCTTTTTACTAACCATCGATGAAACTTTTATCCCACATAAATATAACTCTTTAAAAAATAAAACTATACTATTTCTAATAATTGCAATCGCACCTTTCTTGTTTTATGTACCCTTTTTGTCATTTTTAAGATGAACCTTCTCAATTTGTACCCCATTTTTACAAAATGGCCTACTGTGTTTACCAGAAACAACTGATAAAAATTACTGACCATAGTATAGCATTAAAAAAAACAAAAAAACAACCAACACTATGGAGTACTTTTCAGAAGCAATCACAAGATGTTAGCTATTTTTTTGTTTCTACCAATTAATTCGTATCGTTCAGTATTAACAACGGAACTAGTATTAAAAACCTACACAGCATTCCCTATTAAGGAGTCTATCCCGCTATTTTTTTAAACTTCTTTCCAATAAAAAATTCTTTTGATTTTAATTTCTTCTAACCATTCCAATAATTAATCAGAAGTTGACTTAATGCACACGAATAATATAATTATGATTCACTGAATTAATTACCTCAGATTCCTCATTATTATCCTTGTATTGGACAAATGATATATGGTGTAATCCTTCAGTCGTTGAGGTAACAAGTGTATTCAAGGGAATCTCTATGTTTTTATTTGTTGGCATTTTTTGCATAATCAAAGCAGAATCAATATAAAAGAATACTTCTAAATTTGTTTCGAATCCTGACAATTCTGCTTGAATGCTTGTATCTAATAAAGAATCTGTATCTCCTACAAAGATAGGAGTCCCTTTTTCAAAATCATTGGCGATCAGCTGGACATGTGCTTCTCCTATATTTTTTTCCTCAAAGTCTGAATTACTTTCGGGTAAGAAATAGTCCTCTATCTTTCCATCCGTCTGAGATTCAAAGTTACTCTGATTTTCTGCCTCATCATTCACTTTACAAGAAACTAGTACAGACATGATTAAAAGACTTCCTATAAATAGTTTAGTTTTTCTCATCAACTCATATACCTCCTACCAAAGACCTAGCATCTCTTTTAATTTTCTAAATATATCCGTGTAATATGTATTATTATAATGTACGTAAAACAGTCCCCAAGGATGAGATGAACTACAATAATATTCTTTCATATCAAAATCAATAGCTTCTAATTGATACTTTTCAATTGCATATGTATCAAATAACTCCCATATTAAGTTAAATCGGTGAATATGAAATTCGCTCCATTTATCTGGTAATTCATCTGATAAAACTTTGAATTTTTTCTCTTTTTCATCAAAATATTGATTAGAAAATCGAGCCTTATTAATAATTACTCGACTATTTGGTAAATGAAGCGAAACGTATTTCATAAATAAATCGAAACTCTCTTTCCATTTTGAAATAAACTCCAGACTATTATTATAAACAGAGTATTCATTAAAAATATCTAACTGTCTAAACACGTTCAGTTTCCTATATTGCCATATTTTATTAGTAATATGCGTTTTCTTCTGTACCTCTTTAACCCCATAAAAAGCATCTGTATAAAAATCCAATAAAATAACATCTGGATTTGATTCCTTTAGTGCTTTCAAATAGCTCTTATCCATATCTTGAATAAAAACTTTTTTATAAAATGGGCTAACAGGACCTTCTAGTTGTTCCACATCAATATCAATAACTTCTGACATTAGTGAAATAACACTTACATGTTGCTGGTCACTAACAACATTAAAAAACATTTTATGATCCGCTACAAATTGCTGATTGAAAATATCTCTTGAGACACAACTTCCCCAAACCGATATATTTATTTTATCCAATTTTTAATTAATTCTCCTATACTTAGCGTGTAAATTACTTAACCAAAACCATTTTTCGTCCTTTAATATTTAAATAGTTTTCAACTCGATTCTCACTAAACCATCGTCTTCCCATTGATAAGTTACCGTATGCAGGATCTTGCACTAAAAATGCTCCATCTTTATATCCCATGAATATCATAACGTGCGTAGTATTGCTGTTACTCACATCACTTAAACCTACTCTCCCCCAAAACATAACTGGATTTCCTTTTTTTAGTTCTGTCTTTACAAATTCTAAGGATTGACCTGTTATATTTTCTGTATTTCCACCAATCGAGTTCATAAATTTCGATAAGCCTACCGGTGAAATCACCGCTTTAAAATCATTGTAATTCCAAGGACTGCCGATTTGGCCGATATCAGGATTGGAATGATGAAGAGGTAAGTTATTATAGAACCACGTCAAATTTTTATCCATCGCAATATTCTTCGAGTGCAAAACAGTATAGGCTGCACATGCCGCACAACCTGACGGGGCGTATCCTGCAGTATTAATTTGGTTCGCCCAAACTAATGGAACGACATGTTCATTGTGTAGATCTGAAAAACCTCCATTATTAATCCATCCAAGTGTTTTTCCATACGATTTCACTTGATAATAAACACCATAATTTGTTTTAGCTTCTGAAATAATTTGAAGATTTTGATTATAATAGTTACTAGTATTTCCCACTGATTTCGCACCATATAAATAAGGACGATCCCAAATTGTCCAGTTTTTCTTACTTAAACGCTTCATTGGAATAGACACTGATTTGTTATATTCTACGTTATCTCCCAACGTTGTTCCTTCTTGTTTTACCCACCCTACAAATTGATAGCGACCATTTTTTCTAGCCCACATTTTATAGTACAAACCATAATTTGTTTTAGATTTTCTAGTAAATAATAACGTTTCATTTTGATATTTTGTCGTATTAGAAACACTATTGGTGCCTGGTTTATAAGGTTTTTCCCAAATTGTCCAGTTTTTCTTGACTATTCTCCCATAAGTATTTGGTATTAATTCTCCAGACATCTCATTAATTGGCAATATCTTGTCTGAGAGACCTGACTCGTTAAACCATCCCAAATAATTGTATCGGTTATTCTTATAAATCCAAATTTTTGCGTAAGTGCCACTATTTGTTCTCGCTCTCCTAGTGATTAAGACTTTCTCATTTAAATATGACTTTGTATTCGCTACAGATTTTACTCCTGTCTGGAAAGGTCCACTCCAAACATCCCAATTATTCTTTGTAATATAACGATAGGTATTCGGAATTAGTTCGCCTTCTCTACTATAAAATGGATCGATTGAATCTAAACCATTCTTATTTATCCAGCCTAATTCAGTTCCATTTTTTGAAAGTGAAATTAAGGCATAAATATTATCTCCTTTTTTTCCTTCTCTAGAGATGGTAACAGTTTGATTGTAAAACTCTGTTGTTTTTCCAAGTGATTTAGCTCCTACAACATAGGGCTGATTCCATAAATCCCAATTATTTTTCACAATTCTCAATTGATAAGTTGTTACACTCTCGCCATAATCTTCGTATAAAGTCATTGGAGCTATTTTTTCAATTTCGTCACTCGAACTGGAGGTTAATTCCTCTTCTGAACTATGGATAAACTCTTCAGTCGATTGACTAGATATTTCTTCAAAATAACCAGAATCAACTTTTGAGTTACTGTCTTTGATTAGACTACTATCAAAGAATTCACTTGATTCTTCAGAAACACTTGTTGTTGTCATGGTATCAGATTCGTAGTCACTTGTTTTTGTTTCTTCGCTAGAAAAAACAACTGTTGCAGATGAGTAAAAAAAACACAAACTTATAAGGGGGATAAAAAATATTTTACATTTTCTCATGTTTTACTTCTCCTTCTAATAAGACTCTTTTTAAAATTAATGATGACGATTGTCCTGTTTCATATTGATTGAATTTTTCACGAAATTTCTGTCTAGATAAGTAATACTTTTGTTCATATGCAAACATATCTTGTAAACTTTGTACTAATTCATCTGTGGTAGAACACAAGCGACCAGGGGCTTCTTCTTCAAAGTCTAAATACATCCCTCGTAGAACATCGCGATAATATTCTAAATCATAAGTAAAAAATAGTATCGGTTTGTTTAAATTTGCATAATCAAACATTATTGATGAGTAATCTGTTATCAACACATCTGTGATTAGTAACAGTTCTTGAACATCTGGATAATTACAAACATTGATAACAAAATCTTCAACATTCGATAAATCTAAATTTTTAGCCACAAAATAGTGCAGTCTCACGAGCAGTACATAATCATCAGCTAACTCATCACGCATTTTTTCTATATCTAATTCTAAATTAAAACCATTTTTAGTTCGATACGTAGGTGCATACAAGATTACTTTTTTATTTTTAGGTATTGAAAGTTTTTCGTTCAAAGTCTCTTTCAAACGCTCTGTTTCTTGCGACTCGACAATCAATAAATCATTTCTAGGAAAGCCAAACTCCAACATTTCTCCTTCAAATTCAAACACTCGTTTTGAAATATCAGTCATAAACGAACTTGGAGATACTAGGTAATCCCAACGTTTGTGCCTTGTTCTAAATCCTTCTAGTTTTTGGGGAGTATTAACTTCGTTTGCTACATCTAACCCCATTGTCTTTAAAAATGTGCCATGTAACGTTTGAACTTCAATACTTTTTTCTCGTTTTAGATATTCTGTTGGCCAATTAACATTATTAAAAAAATATCTAGACCTCGCTAAATAGTAATAATACTTCCAACTATTTCTCTTTACTCTTTTCCCAACACCTTGAATCTCAGTATAAGGATTATTAAAGCTCCAAATACCAACCATGTTAGGATAATCGATAATCATTTGTTCATAAATCGCTTTAGGATTACAACTATAAGATCTTCCCCAATAGGATTCAAACATTACATAATTATTTTTTTGAGGCAATCGCATCATTAATGGATAAAGATAATCTTTTAGTATCTTCATTCGACGAGGTCCCTTATCAAAATAAGATTTTTTTAACCATGTTTTCAGTTGTAATTGATGAGAACCCGTTTTTGTTAAGTCAAAATAGTTGTCTTTAATCCGAAATTGCTTCTTGCCTAAGGTATTCAAGTAAATAACTTCTTGCTTAATTTTTTTTCCTGAAATTTCTAATTTTTGGAAAAATTTCCATGAAGAATTACCAAATTTCGATAATCTATTTTCGTTGATATCTATCTGATAATGTATTCTATACTCTTCTCTCTCTTTTTTTACTTCTGACGGTAAAACATTCCACATACTGCCATCATTCTCTCGAATAATTTCTAATTTCACATTTGATAAATTCTCTTCTACTGGGTAATCCAATATTAAATCTATGTATTTTTCCTTCTTATTGATTGTCTCCAAATTTAACGAGTTTACCTTAGGATGAATCCCCTCACTCCTAAATATCTTCAGTAATTTATTCCTTGTTTTTTCGAAAAATATATCAAAATTATCATAAATCTCTGATGCTGATTCGATGCTATCAGATACTTTTAGTTTCACTTCTTTCTCATCGGCTAGCAAATATATATAAAAACTTTCCTTTTCAGGAATTTCAAATAGCAAAGACACATCAAACAAGGCGAAAAAACAACTGTTTTTATAGGTTATTGTTATTTTTTTTGAAAGGTTTAACTTAAAATTTTTCAATAATAGTTCTTGATATCTCTTTGACACCGTCTGCCCTTCAATTAATACTTGATCACCTTGTAATTGAATACGTGTTATTTCTCCACCTAATTCTGATGACGATAGTTTTAGTCGCCAGAACCCATCGTATGATACATTATATACAACATTATTAATTACTTGATCCTTTGGTCTCACCTTAACTCCCTTAACAGGAGAACCTAAATAGATTGTCTGTTTAGTCCCAGCAGTCTCTACTGTCAGCACAATATTACATTCTTCTTCCAGTATTGATTTTATTTCTTTATCATTGAAATCAATTTTTATTACAAAAGAAGAATAGTCATAATTTACATAGCGTTTCAACAAATATTCTTGTTTGCCGCCGCCATAAATCTGAGTAATATTTCGATCTTTTTTTAAGTTAGTAGGTAATTTTTTTTCTCTACCTGTTGAAGAACAAACTATTTTTGCTTCTATTTGAGTATTTTTATTTGTATTCAAGTATTTTAAAAATGCAAAGCCCTTTATTTTTAAAGTATTATTCTCCCAGGAAACATGTTGAGTTTTAGATATTGGTAAAATATCAGAATTCATTTTAACGTCTTCTTTGGTTAAGTATTCTTCAAAATCAGTTTTAGATATCTCTTTATATACATTGTTACCTAATTGTATTGTTTTTAAGGAATTAAATTGATTTGAATGATTTATTAAATGGAATAAACTTTTTTTATTTTTATCTATTAATAATTGATATTTTAATCTCAATATTACAGGTAATCTAGTTTCAAAGACATCAGTTTTCATATTAGATACATAATTTTTTACTGCCTCTGAAAAGTAATCAAAATACAGGTCATCTGCGTCTCCTAGTTGATCTAAAAATAACTTCAAATCCAGGGTTAATTCTTTCAGTTCTTTTTCTTCTAAAAATTCCTTTTGACTTATATCTGTTTCCTCTAGTATCTGATTAAATAAAGTCATTGCTGTAATTCTATCCAACATATTTTTATTATCTACCCTAGATTGAGTAATTGATTTATTTGTATCATCTCTTAATTGCCATTTATAAACGTAATCAAGAATAATATTCGTATTTTTCGATTTCACGTGAGCCTTCATATTAAAAGGGATATCCTCATATAGAATTCCTTCTGGAAATAAAATGTTTTCTTTATGTAAAAAGGTAGTTTTAAACAGTTTATTCCACGATGTTGTATCAAATAACAAAGGATGGTATTTAGAAATATGAGTACCTTCCATTTCGTTAGAAAAAATCTTCTTATGTAAACCACTTAAGAAGAAAGGTTTTGTAGTATTGAATCTTGATACATTACCAACGACAATATCAGCATCATTTTTTTGAGCAGAATCAATTAAAAGCTGATAGGCATTTGGATATAGTAAATCATCACCATCAAGGAAAGTAATATAATCAGATTGAGACTTCTTAATAGCAATATTTCTTGCTGCACCTGGGCCAATCTGGAATTCCTCTATCAATTCAATGTTATCGTATTTTTCTTGATATTTTTTTATAATTTTTTTTGTTAAATCTATCGAACCATCATCTACTATTATTATTTTCAAAATAATATTTTTATTTTCTTGAACCATTAAACTGTCCAGTGTCTCTGATATATAACGTTCAACATTATACACTGGCATTATTACGGTAATACTAATTTTCTTCAAGTAAATCCTCCTAGAACTTTCTCTCTTTAAATCAATGTTAGTTACATAATTAAACACAGAATAATTCAATTGTACCATGATGCTCCAGCTTTGCATTAGTTTTTTTACTTTTTTAACGGGTTATTCATTTCAATGGTATATTTTATTAAAATATTCTTTTCAAAAAAAGTTCAATTATTTTTGTAGTTATCTCTAAAAGCCAAATTTTTAAAATTCGGTCTCTTACATATGTCTTTAAACTGAGTGTTATATGACAAATTGAGCTATTTTTTGGGAGTCAACAAGGTTTCCAGTTCCATTCCTTTTTTATACATTTATTAATAGTAAATACATTTATCAATTATCTATTTAATTTTGCCAAACTATTAATGAGAATTTTCTTATTTCAAAGGCCCGAAAAATCCTCATAGATATATTATCTAGATAATTGTTCATTTTGAAATATTTTCACTTCCAATTTAAAAATAGCGACCTCAAAAAGTTACATTTTTGAGGTCGCTTCGTCTTTCAAAAATTGACTGGGCTTTTTTATGGATAAATTCGATTCAATAAGCGTGGGAATGGACTTGCTTCTCGAACGTGTTCAATACCTGAAATCCAAGTCACTGCGCGTTCTAAGCCCAAACCAAAACCAGAATGTGGAACCGTTCCATATTTACGTAAGTCGAGGTACCAAGAGTATTCTTTTTCGTCTAAACCGAATTCGCGAATTTTTTCTAAAACATATTCGTAGTCCGTCGCTCGCTCAGAACCACCAATGATTTCACCATAACCTTCTGGCGCAATCATATCTGCACAAATCACGACGTCTTCTCTTGTTGGATGAGGTTTCATGTAAAAAGGTTTAATTGCTTTTGGATAATTCAAAATAAAGACCGGTTGTTCAAACGAATTGGCAATGAATGTCTCATGTGGCGAGCCAAAATCATCGCCCCACGTCACGTCATCAAAGCCATTTTCATTTAATAAAGTCACAGCGTCATCATACGAAATGCGTGGATAAGGTAGTTGTGTGTACTTCTCTAACACTGCGCGATCGCGTTCTAAAACATCTAAAGCGTAGTCACAATTATCCAGTACACTTTGAACTAAAAAGGCGACATATTCTTCTTGAACGACTAAACTTTCTTCTTGTGTTGTAAATGCCATCTCAGGCTCCATCATCCAAAACTCAATTAAATGACGGCGTGTTTTTGATTTTTCTGCTCGGAAGGTTGGACCGAAAGAAAAAACTTTTCCAAAAGCCATCGCTGCTGCTTCTAAATACAGTTGCCCAGATTGAGATAAGTAAGCATTTTCGCCAAAATAATCTGTTTCAAATAAATCCGTTGTCCCTTCAGGAGCAGAACCGGTTAAAATCGGCGGATCAATTTTCACAAAATGACGCTCGTTAAAAAATTGATAAGTCGCACGAATGATTTCATTACGAATTTGCATGATTGCATGTTGTTTTGAAGAACGTAACCATAAATGGCGATGGTCCATTAAAAACTCGGTCCCATGTTCTTTCGGTGTAATTGGGTAGTCATGACTCTCACCAACGACTTCAATGCCTTGAATACCAATCTCATAACCAAACTTTGAACGGCTATCTTCGCGGATTTCTCCAGTAATCATCACTGAAGTTTCTTGGTGAAGATTTTTTGCTAATTGAAAAACAGCCTCATCTACTTCACTTTTAACCACAATTCCTTGGAAATAAGCCGTTCCATCTCGTAATTGTAAAAAAGCAATTTTGCCGCTTGAGCGTTTGTTCGCTACCCAGGCACCAATTTGTACGATCTCACCTAGGTGTTTTTTTGCATCGATAATTTGAATTTGTTCCACTTGTGTCTCTCCATTCTATAATTTAAACCTTCGTCAAAATTGTATTACTTTTGACGCTTTTTTTCAACAAAAGCTTTTATTCGACCCACTGCTTCTTCGAGTGTATCCCAATCGCTCGCATAGCTGATTCGAATATTTTCTGGTGCACCAAATCCAGCACCGGTGACTAAGGCTACGTGAGCTTCATTCAGTAAGTCTTCCGTAAAATGAGTCACGTCGGTATAACCACATAGGGCCATCGTTTCTTTAACATTTGGAAAGAGATAAAAAGCGCCTTGCGGTTTCGCACATGTAACGCCAGGAATCTCTAATACTAAAGGATACAAACGATTCAAACGATCCTCAAAAGCTAAACGCATCGTCTCAACCGAGTCTTGTGGCCCCTTCAAAGCTTCAACCGCTGCATACTGGCTCACAGCAGTCGGATTACTGGTTGCTTGCGAAGCAATGTTCGTCATTGCCTCAATTAATTTTTGGTCGCCGACTGCAAAACCAATCCGCCAACCGGTCATCGAATAGGTCTTTGAAACACCATTGATAATCATCGTTTGACGGCGAATGGTATCAGAAATTGTCGCAATTGGAGTAAAAGTGGCTTCTCCGTAAACGAGACGTCCATAAATATCATCTGCAATAATTAAAATATCATGTGCAACTGCCCATTCTCCAATCTCTTGCAACTCGTCTTTGGTATAAACCATTCCCGTCGGATTGGAAGGGGTATTTAAAACCAACGCTTTGGTTCGCACCGTTCGTTGATTTTCCAATTGTTCAACGGTCACTTTCAATTGATTTTCTTCCTGTCCTTGGACAAAAACCGGCAGCCCACCTGCTAACTGAACTTGGTCCGCATAACTGACCCAATAAGGGACGGGAATTAAGACTTCATCCGCTTCTTCTAGAATCACTTGAAACAAAGCATACAAGGCAAACTTGGCCCCATCTGTCACTAGTGTTTCTTTTGTCGAATAAGTCAGCCCATAATAAGTTTGAACATAATCCACCACCGCTTGACGGAGTTCTGGAATTCCCGCGGTTGGCGTATAAAAACTCGCTTTGCCCGATTGAATCGCGTCAATTGCTGCTTGTTGAATGTTTTTTGGTGTCGGAAAATCGGGTTCTCCTAAAGTCACGCTTAAGATATCTAGCCCTTGTGCTTTTAACTCCTTGGCCTTAGCAGAAGCAGCCAAGGTCACGGATGGTTTTAATTGCTTTGCTCGCTTTGATAGTTCCATCTCATTCATCCCTTCTTTGTCAATTGTTTCTACTCTTTTGGAGGAATGCTCTTGATCAGCTCTCCTTCTTTAAAACTAAGTAAATAATAATGTGATTCCTCGTTCATTTTCGTCATTACTTCCCAGACAACTTGGTCTGAAAATACACCTAATGTCGTTTTACGAACTTTTTCTTCTGGAAAACGTTCTTGAATGATGCCTCGGGCTTGTGCTTCCGTCAATCCGTCTTTCTCATCAAAAATCAAAAGTTGATCTCCTTTTTTGGGAATGACAACAACCACTCTTTCACCATTTTCTTGCTCACCTACGAGACTAAAATAAGTCGCTTCACGAGTAAACCAATAAAATTGATCGACTCTTTTGAAATCAACGTACTCTTGAGCAATAGCTACCGCTTCGGCTTTTGCTTGACGCATCGGACGAGAAGCACGGATATAAAAGATGGCTGAAAAGAGAATCATGACTAGTAGGATGACGATGCTACTAAAGAGCAAGAGGACTTTTTTTCGTTCGTTTTCTTCTACTTTATTCACGTAATCCCACTCCCTTACTAGGGTCTATTATAGCAGAATTTTTCCTGTTTTCTGCTTCTTTTTCATTTTCTCTTGCCTCATTTTGTAAAAACTGTTTTATTTTTGGCAACATTTTCTTCAGTGGCACTTTTTCCACAACCAAATCTTTAGGTAACGAACTTTGCAACAATTGACTGTATGTTGCATCGGTGAAACGATTGTCTAAAATAACCATCACCCCACGATCAGAATCTGAACGAATTAGGCGTCCCAATCCTTGGCGAAGTTTCAAAGCGGCCTTAGGTAAGGCCTCTTGTTTAAAATAATTGAACCCTTGTTCTTCAAAGTAACGTGTTTTCGCTTCAATCATTGGGCGTTGGGGGTGTGCAAAGGGTAGGCGTGTGACAAGGAGTAATTGTAAGGTGTCACCCGGCAAGTCAACACCCTCCCAAAAACTGTCTGCGCCAAATAAAATCCCACCCTTGGTGTGCCGGAAACGTTTTAGGAGTTTTTCACGACTTCCACCGATGCCTTGTGCCATGATTTCACGACCATTTTCTAAAAAGGTCATTTGCATTTGATAATAAACTTTCTTCAAGACTTCATGTGAGGTAAACAAAACTAAAGTCGACTGCGGGTTGCTTTCCAATATCGGGCTGAGCATCTGGACAAGGAAGTTCACGTATTCTTGAACAGACAACTCATGAATCGCCACTGATTCGTCCAAAACAAATAAACGTGCTTGCTGTTGGTAATCATAAGGAGCCGGAATCACTTTTAGCTTCGCCTCTGGTACCCCTAGTTGTCGTGCAAAATAATCCCTTGACTTCGCAACTTTCAAAGTTCCACCGACCAGAAGAATTTTATTGTACCGTGCATACCACTTTGTATTCGGTAAAATTGCAGCGCTTAGATCAATGAGCTGTAACCGAACCTTTTTTTGATTGCCATAAATGTATACCTTATGAATTAGATTCGACGACCAATTCGTCAACCATTTTTTGACCAAGTCGGCTTGGGCTTGCAGCTCATCAAAGAACGAAAGCAATTCACCGTAAAGGAGTTTTTCGCGTTTTAACCATTTTTCACGATACTGATAACAAGCTTTTGCAATGCTCTTTTGTAGATAGAGGCTCTCATCATAATACAAACATAATCGCTCAAGATTTTTTTCGCCACTTTTTGAAAGTTCTATGGGGGCTTTTTGGAAATAGATGTCTTCTTTCACAGGATATCCTCGGAACCACTCGGCGAAAATTTCTTCTTGTAGTCCAATAATTTCCGTGAGCTCTTGTTGATACAAACTCAACAATTGAATGGTCGTTTCTTCTTCCCCAAGCATCATTGTTAAACGATCAAATAATTGACCTTCTTCTTGATATTGGCGATATTTCCGATGAAAATTTTCGGTATCAAAAAATTGATTGGCCACTTGCTCCATCAAATCAGGCAAGTGATGTGCCTCATCAATTAATAAGGTCTCACTTGCAGGCAGATAAGGTTGTTCGCGTTGAGTTTCTTGTGCTAAAAATGCATGATTCACGATTAAAAAATTGCTTTGCGCCTTCTTTTTTTCTAAGTGTCGTAAAAAATCTACCTGATATAGCGCGTGACTTTTTGATAGATAGTGAATGCCTCGATGTTTGATTTCATCAAAGAGCAGATGTTTCAAGCTCGTCAAATTTAACTCGCCGAAATCTCCTGTTTGCGTCTGTGTCAGCCAGACTAACAGCCGCATTTGATAGATGCCGTATTGTTTTTGCCGTATAGGGGCTTCCAGTGTCACCTTAAAACGTTGGAGGTCAATATAATGTGACTTGCTCTTCACAAGGGTCGCTTGAATTTTATGTTCAAGAAATTGGTTTAATTTGGGGATATCTTCATCCATTAATTGATGTTGCAATAAAATCGAGGCTGTACTAATAATTACTGGTTTTTCTGGCGTCGCTTGGTAGCTTAGCGGCAAGAGATAACCAATTGTTTTTCCCATCCCAGTGGCAGCTTCAATTAATAAGACTTTTTCTTCCACCGTGGTGAGCTGTTTATGAATTAAATTCATTAGCTTTCCTTGAGGCGGTCGATAAGTCAACTGTTGTTGAAATAACCGTTCTTTATCTTTTTTTGTCTTTGGATAATTGGTTTCAAATAAAGGTTGGTTGTAAAGCGGGACCTCTTTCTTTTTTAGTGCAATGCCGGCAACCACGATTAAATCCTCTGCCAATTCTTTTGGTTGCCGCGACAAATCTTCAGCCAAGTATTTTAGATATTGACTTGTTTGATAACTGGTCACTTCACTCAAAGTGGCAATTTTTTCTAAAGTTACCAAAGGCAAGTTGCGTGCTTGCTTTTCAATGGCAATTAGTAAGTTTGCCGTGACTTCTGCATCACTCGCTGCTTGATGTGGGTTCTCATGAGTAATCCCTAAGCTTTCGGCCAAATCATTTAAACGATAGCTTGGTTCTGTCGGCAAAAAGATCTGTGATAATTCCACCGTATCGATGCCTGAAATTGTTAAAGGAGGCATGCCACATCTTCTCAATTCTTGATTCAGAAATTGGTAATCAAAATGAATGTTGTGAGCCACAAAAACAGTCCCACTTAACAGATGATAAATGGTTGGTGCAATATCTTCAAAATAAGGCGCTTTTTTCACTTGCCAGTTAGAAATTTGAGTTAAGTTTTGGATTTGTCGAGAAATTTTTTGTGCAGGATTGATATCCGTTGCATAACGCCCAACAATTTTATTCTTTTCAACCAGAACACAACCAAATTGAATCATTCGATCGACTTTCGGATCGGTACCAGTCGTTTCAATGTCTACGATAGCATAAGTTGTTTTCATCGAAAGTTCGTCTCCTCTCATGTTCTGTTGCTAGTATACTATACTTTCCTTTAAGATGAGGGGTTCTTTTGGTTATTCTAACCAAAAAAAAGACGAAGCAGTTAACTGCTTCGTCTGATACTTATTCATTTGAATTAAGCTTTGTTTACGTTTGTTGCTTGAGGGCCACGTTGACCTTCTTCAACATCGAAAGTCACTGCTTGACCTTCTTCTAAAGTTTTGAAACCTTCGCCTTGGATAGCTGAGAAATGTACGAATACGTCATTTCCGTCTTCCGCTGTGATGAAGCCAAAACCTTTGTCTGAGTTAAACCATTTTACTGTACCTGTTTCCATGTTAGAAAATCCTCCTTGTGTTTCACACACATATTTTGCAATTCGTTGTTAAGGTGAAAATTTGGAAGATGTTCGATAAGATGAAACAAGCTACCAGAATTTACCATTACAAAAACTACATAACTCATTATAACACAGAATAAAAAAGAAAACAGGGATTTTCTGGATTTTTTTGAACTTAGTAACGCAGGCTGGCAATTAAACTTCGTTCGCCTGGTGCATCCGACTGCTCAAGAATAAAGACATCGCCACCATGAACAATGGTATCAATTGATAACTGATTCAATTCTTGGCGCCAGTCATACTCCGCATCTGGATCTTCCCCAAAGCCAGAAATTAAATTTGAAGTAGCGATAAAGAGCTGACCGATTCGGCCTAAGTTTGCACTTTGCTTAATGTCAGCCAATTGATCGCTGTATTTTCCTTCAATCAGTTTTTGATAAATTGCCATCTCTTTTTCTTTTAACGCTTCTGAGATGATGGCAATGTTTTTTTCAAGGTCGCTTACCGCCAATTGTGTCGGTGAGGTCACTACAGAAATACTTGGATCAAGTGACAGGGATTTACCAATCTTTCGAAAGAGTGTTTGATTTTCTGGCAATCCGTAAAGATAGATGGGTAAGCGTTCGCTCGTTTCAAGGAAGGTTTTCAAAAAATTACTAATCGCTAAATAATAATTGCTCCAGTCAATCGCAACCTCTTCTTCTTTCGCATTCGTTCCGTGGCTCGCATCACCTGTTGCGTTACTTGACGAGCGAAAATTGGCACTGCCGCCCGTTAATTCTTCTCCCAAGGCAATTTCAATCGTAGTGGGGGCATCCTCTGGCAAGACTACTGGACGGAGTTTTTTATTTTCCATCAAGTAAAGGGCCATCGAATCCCGATTTAAAGTCAACACATAAAAAGGATAGTTATATTGAGCATTTTTGATAATCGCTAATAAGTAAGGGGTATCTCCTACATAATACTGGTCATCCACTTCAATACTTAGGCGATGGATAAAGGTCTCTTCGGGTGTTAAAATCACCGCAACACTCGTTGAGCCACTACGCCAAAAGTCTGCACTTGCAGCCAATTCATCTGCTCTTTTTTGGATTCCTGTCCATTCATTATTAGGGTAACGTTTTTCATAACGTTTTTTTGCTTCTTTCATAAAGTTCTTAAACTTTAATTGGTCTTTCTCCACTTCTTGGTGGGCGACATGAGTGTTCAACATGATTGTGACGAAGGGGCCTTTAACTTGTTCCGATGTGAGTTGTTGCAATAATTCTCTACCGATTTTTGCCATAAACAAATTCCTCCTACAATGTATTTACTTACGTCTACAGTGTAACAGAATCCCTTTGTCTCGAAAAGTAAAACGATTACATTAGCCACTTACTTGATTCTTTATCATTTTTTGATGCTTACGAATTTTCTTAATCGCCCATTCGTAGTGGCTTGTTGTTGCTGAAATAAAGTAACTTCCCAGGGAACTGCCACCAACCCAGGGATAATTTTTTTTGGTAAATAATTCCTCATCTGTAAATGTTTCAACTAAAATCATGACCTGTTTATGACTTGTTTCTAACAAAGTAACAGCTTGATCATACGTAGTTTGTTGGTGTTTTTCCCAAAACACAAGATTCATCTCTCCGTATGTTCGCCAGTTGTATCCTTCTAGCAGAAAAGGACGCTGCATTCCTGCTTGATTGGCTACGACCCAATCGACCAGCAGCTGGTGCCATTCATATAAGTGCGTCAAAACATCTCGGATATTTCTATCTCTTTTCCAGTGCGCACCCTTTTCTTTTTCAACATCAAAACAAAAAAATTCCACGCGTTTTTCTTCGGGAATTTCAGAAAGTAATTGAATGAGAATGTGAAAGTTTTGTTGACTAGTTTCCATCAAAGCTGTTTTCGTCTTCGGCCTTACCATCCCTTATCTCTCCTTTTTTGTTTTGAAAAATCGCGGTGAAAAACAGCTGCTTGTGCGATGCTTCATTGTATAATGTCCCCTGCAGGAATCGAACCTGCAACTAAACCTTAGGAGGGTTTTGTAATATCCGTTTTACTAAGAGGACAAAAAGACTCTCTGTTTATTCTAATTCGGATAAATAGAGAGTGCAAGTTTTTTTTAGAAATAATCTTCCAAAATAGGTGTTTTTTTAGGTAAAACAGCTTGAAGGACTTCAATAATCGATTCGTCAATTTCGATAAAATCATTGCACCGGAGATTTTCTAACGTTTGATAGCCTAAAAAAAGTTGTGTAAAATGCTGAATGCTTGTTTTGATTTTAGGTAATCTCGTCGTTTCAACCTTTTGAACGATAACAGCGCCTGTCGTTGCAAGCTGGACTTCAAAGGTTCCTGTGTTCCAAGGTCCATAGGTATCTTCTTCGATTTCCAGTGCAAATGAATCCGCTAAAGAATCAAAGGGATAGATTTCTAAAAAGGCCTCCACATCCACAATCTTGACCATCATTTCTGGACGAATCGTTAGTTGTCCCAGTGGTGTTTCCGTCAAGTAAAAAGGCGTCTCTTTTTTAAAGCCGTATTCATGTACAAATTCTCTCACTGAATCTGCATGAGAAGCAATGTAACGATGGATACCTCGTCTAGCATCGGCAGTTAAAGATTGCCACTCTTCAATGGTAAAGACCCCGTTTTGAATTTTATAAACGAGATATCCTTGCGCATTTTTTAACGCATCATAATAAACAGCAAAATAAAAGCCCGCTTTTAATTGAAATTTGTTTTCATACCACCAGTCTTCCCTTACGACGCAACCTTCTTCTTGTTGCATCGCTAAGTCATAAATATTCGCGATTTCCTCTTTTGCATGTGCCCAATTTTTTCTTAAGACCGTGCCTTTAGCTGACTGCACACGTGGCCAATCTTTACTTGCCAGACGATAGGACGCGCGTTCAAAAATCAATTCGTATCCATAACGCCGATAAAAAGGATAGGAAAAAGGAGCTAAATAAGAAAATAACAGGCCTTCCTCGCGGCAATCTTCTAACACCTTACGCATGATGGCATCGATTCGGCCACCTCCGCGATATGAAGGATCAGAAGAGACAAAACCAACTCCGCCCATACGATGTTTTTGATTAAAAAATTGAATGGTCAGCGGCGTCACCATGACTTGACTGGCTAATGCTTCGCCAGCAAAGGAACCGTAATTGATCGAGTGCTGCGCCAAAAATTCAAAACGTTTTTGGTATGCGCCCGTCTGATCCAGTTGAAAAGCATATTGAGCTAAATCGAACATTTTTTGATAATCTGTTTGTTGCATTTTTCTGACTTGATCCAAAAGTACCACTCCATTTCTATTAAAAAAAGAACAAAACTTTAGACTTCCCCAAAGTTTTGTTCTCCTTAATTAAGCGTTTTGTTCCCGTTTTAATTCTTGTAAGACACCAATTCGAACAAATGGCACATAAACGACAACTGAAATTAACAAGTTCACCGCTGCTAGAAGTGCCCCAGCGATGCTTTGCGTTGCTAAAAATCCGCCTAAAATTGGTGGCGTTACCCACGGTGGCATCACGGTTGCCACTGGTACAATTCCTAGACTCGTTGCCCAAAAGGCCGTTGTCACTAATAGCATTGGTACGATAATAAATGGGATAAACATGATTGGGTTTAACACGATTGGTAACCCGAATAACATTGGCTCATTAATATTGAACAAACCTGGTGCAGCACTTAAGTTGTTTACAACATTATAAGCTTTATTTTTACGTCCAACAAGATAAATGGCAATAATTAAACCAAAGGTAGCTCCTGTTCCTCCAAGGTTTACAAAACTGTCAATAAATGGTTTATTGACAATGTAAGGTGCGGCTTTCCCGGCTGAAATTGCTGCCAAGTTTGCTTCGATTGCAGGTGCATTAATCGTTTGTAAAAACGGATCAATCATGTTGGCACCATGTAGACCAAAGAACCATAAGAATGGTGTAATGAAAGCAATTAAAAGCGCCGATGGATAACTATTTGCTAGTCCCATAAACGGCTCTTGCACTGCTGCATAGAATGAACCAATAATATCTGAAACGCCGAATGCTGCAAAAACTGCCGCAATAAAGCCAAACAAACTGATGACGATCATTGCTGGCAATAAAGCTGCAAAAGAGCGTGCAACTGCTGGTGGTACACCATCAGGCATCTTAATGACTAGTTTTGAATTACCAATCAAACGAACAAAAATTTCTGTTGAAATAAGACCGACAATAATTGCAATAAATAATCCGTTACTTGACATTCCTAATGCGCCGCCTAACGCAAAGAATGCTCCTAATGATACCGTTCCAGCTGCTAAACCATCTTTTCCGTAACCGTGAGCTAAGTTATAAGCAATTAAAAAAGCAATTAAGACAGACAAGATTGCAAAGGTGCCATTCCAAACGGAACCTCCAAATCCCTTCCAAGCTTCCCCACCAAAAATTGTGTTCATTGCATTTTGAAAGGCATCAATCGGTAAATTATTGAACATTACCGCTAAGGCTCCTAAAATCATTAAAGGCATGGTGACCATAAAAGCATCACGAATGGCAATTAAATGTCTTTGAGCACCGATTTTTGATGCGATTGGAACAAATTTCTCTTCCATAAATTGTACAAACCCGTCCATTGTTAACTCCTCCTTATTTTTATGTGACAGACAACTTCCTTACCCCTATAGGAAATAAGGACTCTCCTTACTTCCCTTCAATGCGACGATAAACATCGACAAATTCTGCTGCAATATCAGTAAACGCGATTGACGTCATTAAATGATCTTGCGCATGGACTGTTAACAAAGTCACCGTCATATGATCGCCTTGTGCCTCTTGTGTTAGAAGTCCTGTTTGTGCTCGATGGGCTTCAACGAGTGATGCTTTGGCATCTTCCAGCTTTTGATCTGCTAAGGTTAAATCGCCTGCTTTTGCTGCAGCGATTGCTTCCATCGCGTCACTCTTGGCATTCCCACCAAACATAATTAATCCCATAATTGCTTCTAAGTTTTTTTCTTCCACTTACTGTATCCCCCTCAATTTCTACTTCATTAAACTTTCTGCTTGATCTAGCACTTTTGGTCCATTCATCATGCCATAATCACGCATATCGATGACATCTAATGGAATGCCTTTTGCTTCTAATTTTTTTTCAAATTGCGCTTTCATAAAGCGAACTTGCGGCCCTAAAAGTAGCACATCAATATTTTTTGTTTCCAATTGTTGGTCAGCTTCTGAAGCTGAAACGGCAAAAATGTCTGCCTCCAACCCTCTTTCTTCCGCTGCTTTTTCCATTTTTGTTACTAATAAACTTGTACTCATTCCAGCTGAACAAACTAACATAATTGTTTTCTTTGCCATGGTACTCACCTCACACTTTTTTTGTCTTACACTTACTTTATAAGCAAGTAACGTGCCAACTTTTAAACCTCTTAAAACCCTGTTATATCAACCTTTTCCTAATCCCTCTTCTTTACACACTAATTAATAACGAAGCCTACACGCTAATTTTAGTGGATGTTTTTTTCTTACTCGTACGCTTTTTCAATTGCTTGAAGCATGGCTTTAAAACGTTTCTTTTTGAAACGACCAAGTAATAAACTCACTGTAAAATCATTGAGCTGCTGAATCAGACCATGTGAGTGCATCTTTTCATGGTATCGAATTTCACATTTTTCATGAGCAATCGCACGGATTTCATAGGTTGCAAAAAAGTCATTTCGATTCGTAGACGTTTGATACCCGTAGGAGCGGTCTTGTTCAATTGAGCCGATTTGAATTTTCGCACTACTTTTATTCGAAAACTCCTTAACGTAGGTAAAATTTTCCATTTGTTCAACTAGTAACTGTTTGCCCGTCGCCTGTTCAATATCATAACGTACAGAATCCATCATCTTTTGAAAGAAAAAGGCTGCTGGGACATTTAATTCTTTAACGATTTCCATGTTCTTTTCCCTCCTTTTCTTGATTCTTTCGATGTCCTTTGATTGCCACTCCTGTACCAAGTGCAATTAAAAAGAAAGCCAACAAAAGATTTGCCCACTGATAGACTCCGGTGATTGGATTCGCACTATAAATAAAAGCAATCAACCCCATTGATATGATAAACAAGCCATTTTTAAACATTGTTTCCCTCTTTTCTTTTAAACCACGTTAAAGTATAAAACATGTCCCCAAGGAGTGCTTTTAATCGTATCTTTCGCTAAACGAATCGCTTGCTCCTTGTCTCCTGTAATTTCAAAAATTAGTTGGATCCCCTTTTTCTCTTTAAATTGATATGTGATTTCTTCGTTTTCTAATCCTTCAAGTAATTCTTTAATATTTTCTTGCTGCATTGCAGAGTTAATTGTGATCATTTTCCCCATCCTTTTTTATGATTTGTCTTGCAAAGAGAAGCCTCTTTGCAAGACACTTTTCTTTTATTCCTCAGGTAACCCGATTTTATTTGCGGCAATAATAAATGGTGCCCAAATAAACATCGCAACTGCTAAGTTAATCAACGTAAGAACAATCGCACGCCAGTCCCCGCCAGTTGCTAAGAAACCACTGATGACTGCTGGCATCACCCAGATAACGTTTACAACGACTGGCGACACAAGTCCTGCAATTGTCGCAAAGTAAGCAATCGTTGCAGTTGCAATTGGCGCCAAGATAAATGGAATCATAAAGAGCGGGTTCAAAACAATTGGTAACCCAAACATAATTGGCTCATTGATGTTAAATAAACCTGGTCCCATGGATAAACCACCAATTGTTTTATAGTCTGCCCGTTTTGAAAAGACTAAAATCGCTACGAGTAACATTAGCGTAACACCGGCACCACCTGGCCAAACGAATGCTTCAAAAGAACCTGCCACCCATTTGTATGGAATTGGTTCTTGTAATTGGAAAGCGTTTGTATTTTCAACCATTGCTGTTCCGTATAGGGTTTGTAACACAGGTGCCATAATATTGGTGCCGTGTAAACCAAAGAACCACAACACGTGAACGAGTAAGACAATAATGAAGACGGCGCCATAGCCTTGGGAAAGACCCATTAATGGTCTTTGAATGTTGATTGAAATCCAGTCAATCAATGGCATTTCAACATATTTTTCAAATAGGAAGTAAATTAAACCAGACACATATAATGCTGTTACTCCTGGAATGATTGCCGCAAATGCTTTGGATACTGCTGGTGGAACAGAGTCAGGCATGCGAATAATAATCTTCTTTTGCATCATTTTCGCAAAAATAATGGTGGAAATGAACCCAAAAATCATCGCTGTAAAGAGGCCTTTACCATCCATGTATTGGCTAAACGGGAAATATCCCCAACCTGCAGCGTTAATTTGAGCGCCATCAACAACCCAACCTGCATCTGAAATCAAGTTCGCAGCTTCACCAGATAGTGCTTCTGCAAGTGTAATACTAACTTTCGCTGATTGTGGAATCCCCATAATAAAAGCAGATAAAGAAACAATTGCTCCTGATAATGGATCCACGTCATACGCTTTTGCTACGTTATAACCGAGTGAAGCAGCAAAAACAACTGCCATCACGGCCAAGGTCGCCGTCCAAACTAACCCGTTAATTCCAATCAAGGGTTGGAAAAATTTCGTAACGGCATTGTCAGCTCCCATATAAGTATTTGGGAAATCACGGACAAAGGCATTCAGCAATGTCGCCATGGCCCCCGCCATCGTCACTGGCATCAAACCAATAAAGGCATCACGTAATGCAACTAAATGTTTTTCCGACCCCACTTTTGCCGCAAAGGGCAAAATATACTTTTCTAACCATCTTGTTAAGGCTTCCATTTTTTTCCTCCTAGAAATCGTTGTTTTTTATCGACTCAACAAGCATTTGCCACGGATAGGTCCCCACCTATGCGTCTTCGGTCAAATCCTTTTTTTACTTGAGGCAAAAAAAGTAAAACGATTTTTTTATTTGTTCATACCCTAAAACACCATTCTTTCAACACAACCTTCTAACGTGCAACATTTTTCTTAACCGCCAGCAAACACGATTAAGGTCCGTTAGACAAGACTTAAGACCGGATGCTCATTCCCTTCATTCAAAAAATGAAGGCTCTTTCTCTCTTTTATCTAATTTCATAAAATGAATGAAATACGAGCGATCCATCATTCTTTGCTAACCAACTTTTCACCTCCATTTAATGTATGCGTTTACTTATAAGCAATAAGCGTGCCAAAAAAAAATAATCCAACAAAGAGCGCAAAATCACCCTTTTGTTGGATTATTTTCATTACACGGTCAAAAAATAAGAAGCTGCACACTAAAATAAAGTGTGTAATTCCACTTGTTGGAGTTCTAATTTATTTTCTAAAAACATTTGCGTCAGATGTGCAATTTCATCTTCTGAAATACGAATTTGGTATTTCTTCTCAATGCTCATCAAACCTGTCCGAACGAGGTCACTTTCTAAGCGATAATTTTTTTGAAACGCACTTAACCCTTGAAAACGTCGACGTTCCTCGCCGCGTAAAATACTTTCAACTAAAAAGACAAGATGAATCACCAAGCCCGATTCTACTGCCGGATCAACAATCAGGTGCAATTGGTTTTGAATTTGATGGACTAATCGTTGTAAGTCTTCAATCAGTTGTTGGAGCGAATGAACGTGTGTAATCGCTCCTTGCAGTGATTTCACAATCGTACTAACTGGTAGGCTTTCGCTGACCATTCTTTTCAACATGTTTAATTTTTCATCATCAAAGACATCGTAGGCCGAAAAGAATGGAATATTTTGATATTCAATTTCAACCGTACCGGCGATTGCTTTGATTTCATACTGATTCAAGAGTTCATCGATATGTTTTTTAAAGGTTTCTCTTTCAATAAATTGCATTTGAATCACTTCAACTTTCGATTGGTCAACAATCGGCAAAATCCGTTGGTACAATCGTGCAGCGGCTCCCTCACCGGTAAAGCAAGTAACAATAATCGCCTTTTTCAATTCTTTTTGTTCTTGCGACGTTCGAAATTGTTCTCGGACAGCTGTTTCAAAGGAAACTTGCACGTTTTGAAAAATATCTTCTAAACTTCGGCCCACGTCTGCCATTCGCAAAGCTTCTAAAACGACCATCGTGCTCGTCATTGAAATGGCTTTTGTTCGGATACCGGTCTCTTCATAAATTAAATGAGCAAAAGAGTTGAGTGAACCCATATCAGTCAATAGTAAAATACCATTTTCATAGATTTTTTCATTTTCTTGAATATGAGTGAGTAATTGGCTATACATCGCCTTCACTTCAATATCCAAGCCCATATTCATCGCATGCCCGATTGAGGTACCTAATAACTCCTGTGCTGTTTCGAGCATGCCACTGGCGGTTCTTTTGCCGTGCATTAAAACAATCACACCGACTTTTTCAATGTTCGAGATTTCTTCTTGCCCAGCTTCAAGGGACAAGAACATACTAATAAAGCCAATCTCATCAAAAGGAATTTCGACTTCTTGCTCTTCTTCAATAATTGAAGACAAATCCATTGCCACTTGGAATTCTGCTTTTAAATTTTTACGCACATTATTTAAATTCGGATGCACAATCATGTGATCTTCCGCGACGCGTTCTAAGGTAGAATGTAAGTGAAGGGCGAAGGCAAAACGAATTTTTTCATTGTACTTTCGATCGAGTTCTTGTTCTGCATGATCATACAATCGATTGGTTAACTCCCAAATATCAAGGGGAATTAATTCCTTATGTACAGGGATTTGAACGAGTTCTTCAACATAGGTTTCAAAATAAGCATCCACGTCTCGTGAAATCAATTTCTCTAGGTCAATCCGCGCGACTCCCGTTTCACTTAAAGAAGAAACTTTTTCCTCAATATCGTTGTACACCTTCATATCTCTTTCAGGGTCTTTTGACCAAACGACTTCGTCTTCTCCCGGATCAAAAGTTAAATAATCGCCTTTCCCATCTAAGAAATAGTCTAAGCGATCGGACAATTCTTTGACTTTTAACAGTCCTTTTTGGACGACTAACGAACAATCTTCTTTTCGTACGATTAAGTGGGGGTGGTCATGTGTCCGATAATGTAAAAAGGCTTTGGCACAGACCAACTTCAAGTCGCGTTTAATTTGGCCAATATTAGCTTCTGCATCATACAGCATAAAAGCAATCAAAGCTGATTTCTCTACTTGAATGCGTTGATTCAAACGATTGGCTTCTTGCTTAATAAATAGCGAAATAATTTGATACCGCTCGTCTAAGGAACGAGAAACGAGGTTCGGTAGGGTAATTGACATCGGAATTCGTCGATTAAAAGTGGTTAAAAAATTATCTGACGATTCGGTTGTCGCACCTATAATTTGGACAGAAGCTTCTGAAACTTGAGCGCTTTCTCCTAAGGGGCGAAAAGTTCCTTTATCAATAAAGGTAAAAAGCATCTCTTGGCCTTCGGGAGGCAAGCGATGAATCTCATCTAAGAATAAAATTCCCCCATCTGCTTTGGCAATTAATCCTGGACTGTCTTCTAAAGCCCCCGTATACGCACCCTTGCGAATGCCAAAAATATGACCAAACAAAAGCTGCGGATTCTGAGCATAATCGGCACAGTTGAATGAAATAAAAGGGGCGTCATCTTTCAGTGTTTGTGATGAAATCGCAAAATGATACATACATTCTGCAAACATCGATTTCCCTGTTCCGGTCTCACCAAAAACAATGGTATGCAATCCTTTGGGTGGATATAAAATAGCCGCTTTGGCTTGTTGGATACTCACCTTCAAAGAATCATTGGCGCCCACTAAGTTATCAAAAGTCACAACGGAAGAAGTATCGACATGAACCTTTTCTTCTTCTAGTTGCAATGCTGAATAGATAACAGGGCGGCCTTCTCCTTTTAAAATTTTTCCTTCTTTATAGAGTTCATTTAGATAACGACTGACATTACTCCGATCAATCTTTAATAAATCTGCCATCGTATTGGCTGTCAGCCCGCTTGGATGCCGTTCGATGATTTGCAAAATTTCTGTTTTTCTAGAATTCATGTAATCTCCTTCAATAAGCCTTTTCTCTTACTTCGGTGATACTTTTTTTCTGGCACCTTTATTTTTCTGTTTCGCAGTTCTCACTTTTTTCTTCTTTTTCTTTTTGGGTTCCACTGAATCAAAAGGAACTGGCGCTGATTCTTTTAAAGGACCATTTTGAGCGGGTGGCCTTTTTTGTTCTTTTCTCACGGGTGTTTTTTTGTTTTCTAACATTGGTTTTTCAGGTAATTGGGTAACCAATTCGCCCCCATGCAAATAGACTTCCTCTAGTGTCAGATCAAGTCCCCGCACCATTCGTTTTAGGTCGCGTAACGTATGGTCTTGGACAATGGTTAAGACCGTTCCCGGTGCACCCATTCGACCAATTCGTCCCGCGCGATGCAGATAACTTTCTTTCGTTAGTGGAACCTCCGTATTAATGACATAAGGAATTTTTTCAATGTCTAAGCCGCGCGATGCTAAGTCAGTTGTTAGCAATTGGCGGATTTTTTGCTCCTTAAAAGCATCCAGTGCCATTTTTCGAATGTCCTTTGCTTGATCGGAAGCCAACGATGCCACTGGAACCTGGTGATATTGTAATTTTTTTTCCGCGCTGCCTAAATCGCTAAGTTGATTAAAAAAAACGAAACCTTGAAAATTCTTCAAGTGAGACAAGCGACGAAGGGCGTCGACCACTTGACGTTTGGAATAATTCAAATAGTAGTGGTGTACTTGTTCATTTCTAGGATTCAAGGCTGTCGCATCTAAAATTCCGAGTTCGTCTTTGATAATTTCACGGATAGCTGGTAAAGCCACATCAGCTGTTGCTGAAAAGAAGGAATGCTGCGTCTTTTCTGGCAATCGATCTAAAATCTGTTGAACAAAAGTCCTTGTACCTTTTTGTAACAACTGGTCCGCTTCATCCAAAACGATGCTTTGAATCTGTTGACTCTTCACTTTTCTTTGTTTGATTAGTTCTAAAACGCGTCCCGGAGTCCCAACAAGAACTTCTGGTTTGTCTTTTAACCGTTCCATTTGTCGCTTCACATTTGCGCCACCGATTAAAGATTGAACCTTTAAATCTAAGTCCTGTGCCCATTCGCGAGCCACTTCTGCGACTTGCATGCCTAATTCTTGTGAAGAAGTCAAAATCACCAGTTGATTGCCTTCACCAGGTTGGACCTTCAAGAGTGTGGGTAATAAATATGCCAACGTTTTACCAGAACCTGTGGGAGAAATACCGACCACGTCTTTTTCTTCTTTTAAGGCTTCAAAAACCATTTCTTGAATCAGTGAGGGGGCAGAAAATCCTTTTTCTGCCCACCGAATTTGCCATTTTTCTGGCAATGTTTCTTGCATCATTATTTTCCTCTATTCTTCATCTGCCGCATAAACGACACCGACTTGTTTGCGCATCTCATACAAGAGCTCATTGACACCTTTTGCTAAATCTAATAATTGTTGATATGCCGCTTCATTGGCAGCTGGATGATTGATTATTTTTGCGAAAACACGTGCTTCTTCAACCATTGGATTTTCTTCCACATGCAAAAGTGTTTCCTGAACTTTCGGCTCTACTCGTTGATGACGCGTTACTTGACTAATGGAGTTGACACTACTTAAAACCAACGTTTCTTTCGTTGTATAAATTTCAGACGGTAAGAAGGAGTCTCCAATTTTCCCGTGCTGAATCGTTACATCGAAGTGATCATAACGTAAAATCGCTGTTCCAATGCCATCCACGCCTGTAACAATTTTGCGTGCAAAATGATGCACGGAAGTTGGCATCCCGAACCAGGCAACGGCTGCATACACAGGGTAAACACCCAAGTCAGCCAACGATCCTCCTGAAAACTTCGGTGAGAAAATATTTGGTTCCTCTCCGGCTAAAACCGCATCGTAACGTGAGGAGTATTTCATATAACTAAAGTTTGCTCCAATAATTTCTTGTGGTTCAGGTAACATTTCTGCAATCTTTTTAAAATTATCTTCATGAATGTTGCGAGCGGCTTCAAAGAAACAAACTTGATGTTCTTTTGCTAATTGAATAATTTCTGCCATTTCTTTAGGCGTTGAAAAAGCTGGTTTTTCAACAATCACATGTTTGTTCGCTAAAATCGCTGCTTTCGCTTGTGAAAAATGCAAACTATTTGGCGATGCAATATAAATGGCTTCCAGTTGTGGCATCTGAACAAATTCATCTAGATCGGTCGCACATTGTATCTCTCCTTCGTAACGAGCTGCAAATGTTTCTGCTGTTGCTCGCTTACGTGAATAAACCGCCGTCAATTGGTACTCCTTTGTTGCAATCGCCGCTTCAACAAATTGGTGGGTAATCCAATTTGTTCCAATAATTCCTAAATGAATCATCACGCATTCCTTCTTTCTTTTTTTATTTGGCTTCGCTAGGAAACGCCTCTTACTTGATTGATTCGTGCTTAAATACAGATGTATCCTTTTCAACGAGTGTCCTAGAAAAAACATAAGAGTCAAATTTCTGCTTGCTGCACCTACCTGCTTGAATTGTATCACAAATTCCCTCTTTCAGCTGAATTTTCCTTCCAAAGTTTGAGGTATTTTGGTCATTTCATGCTATACTTTTAGTTATTAGATAAATAAAAGGGTGACATCATGAAGAAAAAAATATTTTTATTAACCGCCTCTCTTGCGACTGGCCTCATAGGATCAATGATCCTCAAAAAAAACAAACAACATCAAAAACAGATACAAGAAAAACAAAGAGCTTTTATTGGCGATTGGTCTTATTCAAGAAGAAAGAATGATGAAGTCCTCTTAACAATCACACCGGACTATCAATTACTTGTTCGTGGGAAAAACCAACAGGTGACGATTTTACAGCAAAGCAGTCAACGCCTCGTCTTCCTTGATCCAATGGGTTACGAAATAAGCTTTGAGGAAAGGCCCAATGGTTACTACTTTTACGACGAAGCAGAGGGCTCTTCCTACCTGCTAACCCACTTAAATGGCGAAACTTGTTAACAATCGATTCCGTTAACGATTTTCGTTCAATCTTTCATAAAGGAGCATTTCAATGATTTCACATCTCTTCACAAAAATAAAAAAAACAACGATGATTCTTCTGCTACTCTTACTTAGCTTCACTTTGCCTGTCCAAGCAGATACGACAGAAGAAACTTTTTCCATACAAGCAAAAGCAGCACTGGCCGTAGACGTCGCTACCGGGACGATTCTTTACGAACAAAATAGTAACGCCCGATTACCAATGGCCTCTATTACGAAATTGTTAAGTTTTTACGTAATCCAAGACCACATTGCAACTGGCGAATTCAGTTGGTCCGATTCGATTACAATTTCAAAAGAAATTTCTGATTTAAGCTACAATTTGGCCTTGTCAAACGTCCTTCTTGAAACGGGCGATACCTATACCATCGAAGAACTTTTTGAAACAGCCGTTTTACAATCCGCAAATGCAGCAACGGTTGCTATTGCTGAAACAATCGCAGGAACCGAAAAAGATTTTGTTGATCTTATGAAACAACAATTATCGACTTGGGGGATTACCGATTCGAAAATCGTGAATAGCACGGGTTTGAATAATGAAGACATTCAAACCGCTCATTATCCTGGCTCCAGTCCAACAGATGAAAATGAACTTTCGGCTAGAGACATCGCGATTGTCGCTCGCCATCTAATCGTTGACTTTCCTGAAACACTCGCGTTTACGAAAAAGGCTTCAGCGACGTTTCATTCAAAATCTGGTGGACCGGCAGTGATGTATAGCACCAATTGGCTCTTACCTGGAATGCCTTATGAAAAAGCCAGTGTGGATGGGTTAAAAACAGGAACGACAGATCTTGCTGGGCCTTCATTTGTCGGTAGTGCGATTCAAAACAACCAGCGAATCATTACGGTTATTTTAAATGCCGAAGCCGACGAAGAACATCCAGACGCTCGCTTTACAGAAACGAGCCGCTTGATTGATTACGCTTATGAAAATTGGCAATCCCAATCGCTGTTGACTGCCGGTGAACCTCTCCCATCAAAATCGACTGTCCCCGTTGTCGATGGAAAAGAAAAAAATGTTCCCATTGTTTCAAAGGATTCTCTGAATGTTCTTTTACCAACGAAAACAACCTTAGAGGATTTTGACGTTCAACTAACATTGGAAGAAAAGAATCAAAAATCGAAAGCGCCAATCAGCAAGGGACAGGAACTAGGAGCTTATACTCTGATACCTAAAGAACCCCTACTTTACCTTGAAACAAGCGATGAAGCACAGGCGAAAGAACAACTCACAGCGCTGCCTTTTTATGCAGAAAAGGACGTCGAAAAAACAAATATCTTTGTACGAATTTGGCGAAAACTCTTTGATTAACACACTAATAATCTTTTTGAAGGAATGGAGGTTAAATCGATGTTGAGCATTTACTTCTTATTGTGCTATAGCTTTGTCTCAATCTTGCTTTATTATTGGCAACAAAGAAAGAATGGTTCTTTTTTGATGGCAATGAGTCTTTGGACCCTCCTTTCATTTCCTACTTATTTAGGGTTACGCGAGTATAAGCATGGTACTTTTTTTATTTCTGTCCCTTTTCTCATTCTCTTTATTTTTCTGGTTAGTTACTACCGAAAGAAAACACGTCTATTCAATGGTTTTCTTTTTAATCTTTTTTTAGTAAGCTTTGCTCTCTATCTTGTTTTTTATTATATTGAAGTCAAGGACTGGCTTGTTTTTTGTTTCTTACTTCTTTTTTTACTACTGGCTTTGTTCGTTCTATTTTTTGGTTCATGGAGCCTGATCTTATTACTTTACTGGAATGCTCGAATCATGATACGACGAGAAGGCCGTTCCTTAGGGAATTTACTCACCCTTCTTTTAGCACTTGCTTTAACCTTTCTTTCTACTTACAATCTATTCTTCAGTCGCTTTTTACCAGACTGGCTTGCCGTCTTTTTTTCAATTTTACCGTTTGCACTCGTTTATTTTACTTTTCTATTTTTAAACTTTCTAACGATTTCAATCATTTATCAATTTAACCGACCACGGTACCAGCAAGACTATATTATTGTCTTGGGGGCAGGACTCTTAAATGGTGATTCTGTGACTCCCTTGCTAGCTCAAAGGATTGACCGAGCCCTTGCTTTTTACAATCGACAAAAAGAAAAAACAGGTCAAACGCCTAAAATCCTTTTCTCGGGTGGACAAGGACCGGATGAAAAAATCCCGGAGGCCCTTGCAATGCGAAACTACGCCATAGCGCAAGGCTATCCTACGGAAGACTTATTAACGGAAGAACAGTCCACCACTACTTTTGAGAACATGAAATTTTCAAAAGAATTAATTGAAAAACAACAACCCCTAGGAGCAAAGGTGATTTTTTCCTCAAATAACTATCACATCTTTCGAGCAGGCATTTATGCCCAAAAAAACCAATTAAAAGCGGATGGTATTGGTTCTAAAACGGCATTTTATTACTTACCTACCGCCTTTTTACGAGAATTCATTGCGATTATTGCCATGCAACGCCGCATTCATTTTCTCTTTTTAGGTTGCTCGACGTGTGTGTTCCTATTACTTGCCGTGGCCTCTTTTCTTAGTAGCCACTAAAAATAAAAAAGTTCAAGCGTCCTTTTTAAAAGGATTGCTTGAACTTTTTTTAGATCATTGATTGATTTTTTAAAACCCAATTTTGCCAACGACTTTTTAAGCGAACCGCCATTGGACCAGTTGCTTCTTTAATTGCACAATATTTATCCACCATTGTGACGATATAACTTTCTTTATAGCGTGGAAAAGCAAGCGTCGCTCCCCACATATGCTTTACGATAATGTCTTTTTCTAAGTCTGAAAGTTCCGTGATTTTCTCAGCATTCGCCACTGCAATCCTTGGATGCATGTAAGCATGCGAGCCCTCATCGAATTTCGTTGTCCGCCAATCATAAAAAAACAAGTCATGCAGGAGACCTGCGCGAGCAGTCGATCGGGCATCGCCATTCCATCGCTTTGCTAGTTTATAACTATAATAAGAGACACTAATCGAGTGGTCTAAACGTGTAGAATGATAATGTTGAACAAAATCAGACAAACTTTGAACTTCTTCCGTCTCTAATAAATCTTCAATATAAGACAAATATTCTGCATCTTGTTTCCATTCTTGGGTCATATAAATCATTTGCCACCTTTTACTGATTCAATATTTTTCACATCTTAAAGTATAGCACTTTTTTCACGATTGTCTAAAGAAGCCTATTTTTTGATAAAAAAGTTAACAGTTCCTTAAAGGTTGTCTTGGCTTAGGACACAAAATGATACATTAAAATGCCGCCTGCAATTCCGACATTTAGTGATTCCGCTGCACCATAGATTGGGATGTAAATATTTTTATCGGTTTGTTCTAGCATTTCTTTTTGGACTCCTTGCCCTTCATTTCCTAAAATCAAAGCGACTTGATTCGTTGACGGAAGTCTTGTGTACGCAAGGGCTTCTTTATTTAGTTCCGTTCCATAAACAGGAACTTGCTGTTTTTTAAATTCTGCTAAAACATCCAATAGATTTCTAGTGATAATAGGTAAATGGAAGTGACTCCCCTGCATGCTCCGCAAAACTTTCGTGCTATAAATATCCGCAGTTCCCTCGCCTAAAACAACTCCCGTAAATCCAGCAGCATCCGCAGTACGAATCAAGGTCCCGACATTTCCTGGGTCTTGCACCCGATCAAGCAGTAGCCATCTCCCCTGGTAAGAAATTTTTTGCTCTTCGGATTTTTGCACCAGTGCGACGATTCCTTGAGGCGTAGGTAATTCTGAAAGCGACTTAAGCACCTCATACGAAACGAGAATGGTTGTTAAGTTTTTTTCGGCTAACCACTGCCCATATTCAGCCAATCCTTTTTCGTCAACCAATACTTGTTCGACCACCGCATCATGTAGCACCGCTTCTTCGACTAAATGGTAGCCTTCTACTAGATACTTATTCTCACGGTCACGTTGTTTTTTTTGATGAAACTTTTTTAACTCTTTAATTAATTGATTTTTACTCGATTGAATTTCTTTCATTTTCTCTCACCCACTTCGAATTATAACACGAAGGAAACAAGATAACTTGTTCTACCATCAAAAAAACGTTATCATTTAGAAAAAGGAGGTCTTTTGAATGAGAAAAGTTCGTATGAGAGTCACCGGAAGGGTACAAGGAGTCGGGTTTCGTTACCTCACAAAAATTGCTGCAGATGAATTAGGTATCTTTGGTTCAGCTAAAAATGAAGAGGACGGTTCTGTTAGGATTGAAGCCACGGGACCAGAAAAGGAGTTAGATACTTTTATCGAAAAAGTAAAGGCATCTCCCGCTCCCTTTGGTCGCGTAGATTCGTTTCAGCTAGAGGAAGTTGCCGAAATTTCTGAAACAAGGAAGTTCCTCACAAAATAATCAAATATGAAGATTCAGAAGCTTTTTATTCTAGTGCATTGAAAAGCCTTCACTTTTTTAGTATAGTTAGTCTTGTGTTCATTTTAATAGAAAAGGAAGAATTCAATGAAAAATAAAAAAAATTGGCTCCTCGGTTCCGGGCTATTCGTCGTATTAATGACACTTTCTGGCTGTGTCAAAATGAAAGATGGCGTGCCAGATCCAAATGGTTTAATTTATCGATTTCTAGTTGAGCCTCTTGGACAATTATTAACATTCATTGCCCAAGAATGGCAAATGGGCTATGGTTGGGCAATTATCGTCATCACCATTATTGTTCGCTTGATTATCTTGCCGCTAGGGATTCATCAATCGCATAAATCCATGGTACAAGCCGAAAAAATGCAATATATCAAACCACAAATTGACATTGCACAAGCAAATGCAAAAAAAGCGGTCACACGTGAAGAGCAAATGCAAGCCCAGTTGGAAATGCAAAACGTCTATAAAGAAAATGGCTTAAGTATGTTTGGTGGCATGGGCTGTCTACCACTACTCTTACAAATGCCTGTCTTCACTGCCCTCTTTTATACTGCTCGTTATACACCAGGAATTGATCAAGCCACTTTTTACGGTATTTCTTTAGGAAAAAGTAGTTTAATTCTCGTAGCGATTGCAGGATTGGCTTATGCCTTGCAAGGTTACCTTTCTTTGATTGGTGTTCCTGAAGAGCAAAAGAAAACAATGCGTAGCATGCTCATTGTTTCGCCACTCATGATTGTCATGATGTCCTTTTCATCCCCAGCAGGTGTGACACTTTACTGGGTAATTGGAGGAATAATCGGTTGTATTCAAACCTTCATTACGAACGTCTTAATGAAGCCAAAAATTAAAGGAAAAATCGCAGAAGAAATGCGTAAAAATCCACCAAAAGTGGTCGTAACTGCTCGTAAAGAAGCAGAACCAGTTAAAGAAACAAAGGCTGTTACAAGCAATCAAAAAAATCAACCGCGAAATGCGACACATCCTGCAAGTAAAGGACGTAACGCAGGCAAACAACAACGGAAAAATTAATCGAAAATAAAACAAGCGATTGAAGGTACGCCCTTCGACCGCTTGTTTTTTTCTATTTTGTAATCAAATGATCCAGACTGGCAATCACAAGTGCCATGTGTGAGATTTGGCTCAGTTGATTTAGACGATTATTACGAATCGCTTCATCTTCCACCATCACCATCGTTTCTGCGAAATAGGCCTCAATCAATGGACGTAACGCAACGAGCGCGGCATAATTTTCTGTCATGGTACGTGTTTTAAATTGCGCTTCGACTTCATTTGCTGCTTCGTATAAATTCTTTTCGGCTTGGTTTTCGAAAAGTAAGGGATCAATTGTCTGGTTGTCATTGGTTGCTTTACGCGCCAAATGAATGACACGCGTTAAGGCTTCAATCGAAACCTTAAAATCAGGGTCTTCCACATGCTCTTTTACAATTTGAGCAGCATCAAACAATTTAGAGATATCTGGTTGATTCGAAGATATCACTGCTTCAATGACATCATGGCGGATATTCTTAGTCATAAAGAATTGTTTTAAGCGCGCATGAATAAAATCAATGAGCTGTTGGGATTGCGTTTCTAATTGAATGCCGTAGAGGTCATGATTTTCGTTAATTTTCGCTTCAATTTCAGCTTGTAAAGCGACTAGCGGAAAGCCCCATTTCTTTTGCTCTAAGATACGGACAATTCCATAACTTTGACGACGTAACGCATAGGGATCGTTAGAACCACTTGGAATCATACCAACTGAAAAGAAGGTAAGCAAGCTATCCAGTTTATCTGCAATGGCTAATACAGCACCGATATTCGATGTTGGTAGCGCACCTTCACTTGCAATCGGTAAATAGTGTTCTCTAATGGCTTGTGCAACTTGTGGATTCTCCCCTTGTAAAAGAGCATACTTTTCACCCATGATTCCTTGCAACTCAGGAAACTCGCCCACCATATTGGTGACTAAGTCAAATTTATAAATCGCACTCGCGCGTTTTAAATCTTGTTGTTCGGTTACCGATAACCCAACTTTCTCACCTAAAATTTGCGCAATTAATTGTACGCGTAACATTTTTTCTTCAAGTGACCCTATTTTTTTATGGAAAGTGACTTGTTTTAATTTTGCCAAACATTGATCGATGGTCATTTTTTGGTCTTCTTGGTAAAAGAATTCTGCGTCTTCTAAGCGTGCAACTAATACTTTTTCATTCCCTTTAATGACGTTTTCAATTGCGTGTTCATTCCCATTTCTCACTGAGATAAAATGTGGCAATAAATCGCCTTTCGCATTTCGCACATCAAAGTATCGTTGATGTTCTTTCATTGATGTCACAAGGACTTCTTCCGGGACTGTTAAATATTTTTCGTCATAATTCCCAACAAAAGCCGTTGGATATTCTACCAGGTTATTTACTTCGTCCAATAGTTTGGCATCCAAATCCACTTGCCAATTTTGTTCATCCGCAATTACTTGAATTTGGTCAACAATCATTGATTCACGACGCTTTGAGTCGGCAATTACAAACACTTCACTTAATTTTTCCAAATACTCATCGGCGTGGGCAAGTGTGACATCCTGCCCCAAGAAACGGTGCCCTCTTGTTGTTCTTCCTGTCGCAACATCTAAAAAATGAAAAGGAATCACTTCATCATCTAGCAATGCGACTAGCCAATGAACCGGACGAATGTATTCAAAGTCAAAGTGACTCCAGTGCATGGTGACTGGGAATGTTAGACTGGTCATCACTTCTTTCAATCCTGTCAAGACTTCAAAAGCTGGTTTTCCTTTTGTCTTTTTGGTGACATGGACATACTCGACCCCTTTTAACTCCTTGAAATAAATGTCATCGACACTTAGTCCTTGACCACGAACAAAGCCTTGAGCTGCTTTTGACCAATTGCCTTCTGCATCTTGAGCAATTTTTCTAGCCGGTCCTTTTAGTTCTTCTTCTTTATCGGATTGTTTCTCTGCCAGTCCCTCTACATAAATTGCGAAACGACGGGGAGTTGAATAAGCTTCGATTTTTTCAAAAGGTAAGGTGTGTTCTTTTAAGAATCTTTCTGTTTTGTCTTTTAATTGATTCATGCTAGGCACAACCATTTGTGCTGGAACTTCTTCTAAACCAATCTCAAATAATAAGTTTTTTGTCATCTTATTTGTCCTCCTTGAGCCATTTTTCTGCTTCTTCTCGACTTAACAAAGGGTAACCTAATTTGGCTCTTTCTTCGACGAAAATTTTTGCGATTTCTCGAGACATCTTACGAATCCGTGCTAAGTAACCCGCTCGTTCCGTAACAGATACCGCCCCTCTTGCATCTAATAAGTTAAAGTTGTGGCTACATTTTAAAATATAATCATACGCTGGATGAACGAGATTTTCCGCGATACAACGCTGAGCTTCTAATTCAAATTTATTAAAATTATCTAACAATAGTGCTTGATCACTGACATCAAAAGAATACTTGGAATGCTCGTACTCCGCTTGTTTAAAGATTTCACCATATTTTACACCTGTCGACCACTCTAGGTCATAGACACTTTCCACTTCTTGTATATAGGAAGCCAAACGCTCTAACCCGTAAGTAATTTCGGCTGTGACTGGTTTACAAGCCAAACTTCCGACTTGTTGGAAATAAGTAAATTGCGTAATCTCCATCCCATTTAACCAGACTTCCCAACCCAAACCCGCACAACCCATGGAAGGATTTTCCCAGTTGTCCTCAACAAAACGGATATCATGTTCTAAAGGGTTAATTCCTAGGAGTTTTAAACTTTCTAAGTATAACTCTTGAATGTTTTCTGGTGATGGTTTCATTACAACTTGAAATTGATGGTGTTGATAGAGACGATTCGGATTTTCTCCGTAACGACCGTCTGCCGGACGACGAGAAGGCTCCACATAAGCAGCATTCCAAGGTTCAGGTCCAATCGCTCTTAGAAAAGTAAACGGACTCATGGTGCCGGCTCCCTTTTCTGTATCGTAAGCTTGCATCAATAAACAACCATTATTTGACCAAAAGTTTTGCAAGGTTAAAATCATTTCTTGTACTGTTAATTTTTGTGCCATCTTTTTCTCCTCCTATTTGTTTCATGTCGTTTGATTTTTGAGTTTCTGTCAATAAAAAAAGCCCTATACTTATCCAAAAAAGATAAGTATAGGGACGAATTCATTCGCGGTTCCACCCTACTTCCGATTACTCGGCAGCTTTTATTTACAGTGCTCTCAAGTGCCTCGAGCAAAGTCGTCAACTACCTGGCTTCCACTCTCCCAGACTCGCTTTTAGGACAAATTCTTTACTCTTTCTAATGATCAACGCACGATTCAGTTACCTACTATCATAAATCCTTTCGCCATGCTTTGTCAATCACTTTCCTCTGTAGCGCTCGGATTTTTTTCAACTTTTGGCTGCAGTATTTGGCCCCAGTCTTGCATTTGTTCAATAAATTTTTTGCTTTTTAAGTGAATACCGACATATTCTTCATACAATTGATCGATCACTTGCCGAATCTTTTGCTTGGTTTCTGGCTTTATCGTAATGGATTGAATCTCCTGATAGGAAATGGCTGAAAACCTTCGAATAAAATGAATCGCTACAGGATCTGCTCCATAGCAATGCAAATCTTCTATGAAATGACGCTCACAAAGAAGTCCGTGATACTTCGGTGAAAAATCAAATTTCCCTTGTGTTTCCCCACAAAGTTGACACCTTTGCCAGTCAAAAGAGGAACCAAAACGGTGCAAAATTTGAATTTCAAAAATATTTGTAATAATTTCCGGATCTTTTCCCTCATCCAATCTCTCAAGCGCCTGTGCTAAAAAAGTATAGAGGTTCGGATCATACACACGATCTTCAATTGCTGCATCCACCAAATTTAATAAATAGGTTGCATACGCCGCAATAAAGATGTCCTTTTGAATATTTAAATACGGATGAACATATTTTGCCCCATTAATAAAAGACAAGCCTTCTTCATTAAATTTCCCCATATAAGTGGCTTGAGTATAGGGCATAAGGGCAGGTGTCAAAGGATTATTTTTTCGATGAGCACCTTTCACAAAAAACATCAGTTTACCCGAAGACTCAGTAAAAATCTTGACAAGTTTATCTTTTTCTTTGTAGTCTTTCGTGAATAAAATAATTCCTTTTGATTCTACTAAATTTTTCATTCAGGGCTCCTTCCTTTGATGTTTCCACCTATTTTTCCTCATCTCTGCCTCTCTCAAACAAAAGGTAGAGGGTCCTAATGTTTTTATTTGTAGATTTGAACGAAGCAACTTTGCTGGATATGGCTTTTCGTATGGTCCAAAACCACCAAACACGAACTTTAATTTCAATCCACGCACCCATAAAGGATGCGACGAAAATGATGGAGTGGTTATCTTAAAGGAGGTTGATTTCAATCCACGCACCCATAAAGGATGCGACTTGAACAGGTGCAACAGTCATTTCTTGAGATTCTATTTCAATCCACGCACCCATAAAGGATGCGACTCTCTAGGGAGTAGTTCATACCCTCTTTTAAATGATTTCAATCCACGCACCCATAAAGGATGCGACGCCATCTGCTGAAATTACCGGTAGATTAGACGTCATTTCAATCCACGCACCCATAAAGGATGCGACGTGTAGTTTCTAGGTTTAGAAAGGCTCGAAACTTCATTTCAATCCACGCACCCATAAAGGATGCGACGATAGATTCGTCGTTTTGGAGAAAACAAGCGGTGGAATTTCAATCCACGCACCCATAAAGGATGCGACGTGCGAAGAAACCATTTTTACCATAATCACAAAATTTCAATCCACGCACCCATAAAGGATGCGACCTAAATAAATGGAATTTTTTTCCAAATGTAATTATTTCAATCCACGCACCCATAAAGGATGCGACGTACATCAAGTATGGGAGATTACTATGATTGGTTTATTTCAATCCACGCACCCATAAAGGATGCGACGTACCAAATACCGTATAAAAAGAAGATACCGAAATTTCAATCCACGCACCCATAAAGGATGCGACCTTCACGAATGACGAAGTCCGCACTTTGTAATAAATTTCAATCCACGCACCCATAAAGGATGCGACTTTGACCCATGTATATTTATGTTTACTCATTACAATTTCAATCCACGCACCCATAAAGGATGCGACGTGCTAGTTTACTGACTGCTGGTATCTCTGATAACATTTCAATCCACGCACCCATAAAGGATGCGACCTTTACACAGTTCACTTGTTACAAATTCAGATATTATTTCAATCCACGCACCCATAAAGGATGCGACTTGCGCTGGATCGTTAGGCGATAGATGGACATTATTTCAATCCACGCACCCATAAAGGATGCGACTACCACCAATTGTTAACGTGCCAGCGTTTGATTATATTTCAATCCACGCACCCATAAAGGATGCGACAAGAACGATTAGCAAAGAATATAATGTTAAAAGAATTTCAATCCACGCACCCATAAAGGATGCGACTGGGTATTAACGTGGATACCTACCAGGCATTGATATTTCAATCCACGCACCCATAAAGGATGCGACGGCGATTTTTGCTTAAACGTGTCTTTTTTTAAGCTTTTTTCAATGAGAACCGCCTAAAAAGATTTATCTTCGGATATAAAAAATCTTTTTACATTTATTTTCCTCATTGTTTTATCATTTAAAGCATTTTAATTGGTGCGAATCTCCTAGGTTTTTGATGTTCACTAGACATTCGCACTGAACCATCGAAAATTGCTTTTCAGATTTCGTATATTTTCTTACTAAAAACCAGAACACTTCATCAAATGCCTTCACACCCATTATAACACAAACCTGCCTTCTCTAGGTCTGCTTCGACAGTAAAAGAGGCTGTGACAGTTGTCATAGCCCCCTTTTACTTAATATTCGTCTTCTTTGTAACCAAAGTCCGTTAGATGTGTTTTCTTATCGCGCCAGTCTTTTTGAACTTTCACCCATAACTCTAAATAAACTTTATCATCCAGCAAATGCTCGATATCTAGGCGCGCTTTCGTACCAATTAGTTTTAACATTTTTCCGCCCTTACCAATAATGATTCCTTTTTGGCTATCACGCTCGACAATTACTGTCGCTTGAATTTCCACTTTATCATTCTCGTTACGTCTCATCGATTCGATTGTCACGGCAACCGAGTGGGGTACTTCATCTCTAGTAAAGAATAACACTTTCTCTCGGATGAGTTCAGAGACGATAAAACGTTCTGGGTGATCCGTCACTTGATCTTCTGGGAAATATTGGGGACCTTCAGGCATTTGACTGACTAAAGTTTCCATTAAACGATCAAAGTTGTTACCTTCTGTTGCAGAGATTGGAACGATTTCTGCAAAGTCCATCTGTTGAGAATAGTCTTCGATGATTTCCAATAAATCATCCGGATGAACGGTATCAATTTTATTAATGACTAAATAGACAGGTACCTTGCTTTGTTTCAGGCGCTCGATAATTAAATTATCCCCTTTTCCACGCTTCTTATCGGCACTAACCATAAACATGACGATATCAACTTCGCGCATGGCACTATAAGCTGTTGCCACCATGAAGTCCCCCAATCGATGTTTAGGTTTGTGAATACCGGGTGTATCGATAAAAACAATTTGTGCTTCCTCTGTCGTATACACTCCTTGAATTTTATTTCGAGTCGTTTGCGATTTATCACTCATGATCGCAATTTTTTGTCCGACAATACGATTTAGTAGGGTTGATTTCCCTACGTTTGGTCGTCCTACGATTGCAACGAACCCTGATTTAAAATTTGACATATTTGTCCCTCTTTCTTAAAAAAACCATTGATAAATTTTAGGTAAAAAGATGAAGCATCCAACGATTACTGCAAACAAAGCCGTAATCAACACTGCTCCTGCCGCCATGTCTTTGATATTCTTTCCAATTGAATGAAAATGAAAATCAGTTACCATATCCACGACATTTTCAAAAGCAGTATTCACAATTTCCATGACAAGTACCAAAAAAATACTTAGTAAGAGCCAAAGCCACTCCCATCGGTTTAGCCGAAAAATGAACCCCACCACAATTGCAAGTACACCGGCGATTGCATGGGCCCGCATATTTCTTTCTTCTCGAAAGACGGTCTTAATTCCTGTGAGTGCAAATTCAACTGAGCGCGAAAAATGTTTGTTTTTACCTATATCTTCTTTATTACCTTTGTAAGCCATACGCATCCAAAATTTCTTTTTGTAAGCCAAACATTTCTGCCTCTTCTTCCGGTGTTAAATGGTCGTAGCCGTTTAAGTGTAAGAAACCATGGAGGGCTAAAAATCCTAGCTCACGCTCATAGCTATGCCCGTATTCTTCGGCTTGTTCTTTGGCTTTTTCAATTGAAATCATAATGTCGCCGAGTGTTTTGATTTGTTCAAAATCATCTGGAAAAACAATGGATAACTCGTCTTCACCTTCTTCTTCAAAAGCAAAGCTAATCACGTCTGTCGGTACATCTTTTCCTCGATACACGCGATTGATTTCTTGAATTCCTTCATTATCCATAAAGGTCACTGACATCTCGGTCTCCTCTGGTAACTTTAAGTAGTTGGCAGAAAATTGTAACAGAGCGTCAATTGCTTGGTGCTCTACTTCCGATACTTGCTTCGTCTCATCAATAAAATTAATTTCCATTGCGTTCTCTTCTTTCTTGTTCTTCTTTCATTTCCTCAGCTTCTGATTTCATTTTCGGATATTTAATTCTCGAATGGAAGGTACTACACAAGCCATTGACTAGCGATTGTTGAATAATTTTTATTTCTTTCATTGTTAAGCCAGAATCATCTAACTGTCCATCCAATAATCGATCATGAATCAAATTGGTCACAAACTCTTTAATCTTCTCATTTGTCGGATGATCCATTGCACGAACAGCAGCTTCGCAACTATCTGCAATACTCACAACTGCCGCTTCCTTCGTTTGCGGGATTGGACCTGGATAACGATACGCCTCTTCTGTAATTTTTTCATCACGCTCTTTGGCTTTAAAATAAAAGAATTTCATTAAGGTTGTACCATGATGTTGTCGACAAATGTCAATGACCATTTGGGGCATTTTGTTTTGTTCTAAAATCTCAGCTCCATCCAATACGTGACCAAAGATAATTTGTTTACTATCACTTGGCAATAAAAAGTTATGCGGGTTTTCGGCGCCTGGTGGTAAATTCTCTACGAAAAAATTCGCATGCTTGAGTTTGCCGATATCGTGATAATAACAGGCAACTCGTGTTAATAATGACTGTCCGCCTATTTCTGCGACCGCATTGGCACTTAAGTTTGCTACCATCATACTATGGTGGTACGTTCCGGGCGCTTCTTCTAGCAATCTTTTTAGTAAAGGATGGTTCGGATTACTCAACTCATTTAAGACAATCATACTATTATCGGTTAATAACAATTCGATATAAGGATGAAGTCCCATCGTTAAGACTAGCGATAAAATACCGCCAATCAGACTCATGATTAAATTCATCCAAGCGCGACTATCTGAAAAACTCATTCCTTGGTAAATAACTAAGACGACACTCATCCAAATCGGGAAGAAAATAATCCAGGCAAGCGCCGCGACTCCTTGTTCTGAAATCCGTTTGCGTTTTAATAAGGTTCCCATCAACCCAGAAAACAAGTACGACAACAAAATAATAATTAAAACGTTTGTTCCAATTGAATCATAAAAAATAAAAGTTGCGAGTAATACTTGAAACAATGCTGCGAGTACACCCGTTCTTCGACTAATAAATACCGTCAAAACCAAAGGAACAAAGGCTGCTGGAAATAGCAAGGGAATATACTGCATCGTGTTCATTTGAAAAATCTGTAAAAACTTCATGACAATGAGACTAAAAGACATCATGACTGTATAAAAGATGATGGCAATAAACCGTCGAGTTTGATGGTTTAGTTGTTTTAAAAAGTATAATAAAACAAAAATTTGCAAGAGATTCGTTAAAACCATTGAGACCAAAGGAAAGATAGTGGTGCTTTGTTTGGTCATTCCTAATAACGTTAATTTTTCAATCATATTGGCATCGATTTGTGTTCCTTCTCGAACGATGACTTCTCCTTGAAAAATCATTACTGGTTGAACAGATTCTTTTGCTGCTTGTTTTAATTCTTCGGTACGTTTTTCATTTAAAAAGGAGTTGACCACGATTCCTTGATTCAATAAATAGCGAATGGCTTTTGCTTGATTGTTTGAAAGATTTAAAAAAGTAACTTGGTCGTAAGCCTCTTTTTGTGCGTCCTCCAAATTTGTTGCTCGAATTTGATTTGCCATTTGTTCTGCAACTAAAGACAAGGTTTCCGTTTGAACCTGTTCTACCTCTTCTGCAGACATTGGAAAGATTTCCTGATAAAAAGACGTTGGTATTTTTTGATAGAAACTTAAATCGTCTGGATTAATTTGTTCCAAACGTTTTTTTAGTGCTGCAATTTCTTCATCCACACTCACTAATTGGACCGTTTCTTTGTCTTTTGCTGCTTTTGTTCTTTTTTCATTTTCCGTCAGTGTTTCTTGTCGCACTTCATCAATCAGCGTAAATAGGTGGCGCAATAATTGATCTTGCTTTTGCGCCAAATCTTCCTGATAGGTATACTCAGGGGTCACGGATTCCGCAGCTAATTTTCGTTTTTGTTCGGTTGCCAATGTATTTTCAATCGTTTTATTGGCTCGAATACTTTTTTCTGCCACTTGTCCCTCTTTATAGTCAATCGTCTTTTGTTGAACACTCGAAAACACGATTGCGGAAGAGAAAAGGAAAAAGACAACTAAAACAAGCGGGACAAGAAATCGTCCTCGTTTTTCATAGAGTCTAATTAAAGGTTGAATAATCATGGTACTCCACCTCTTTCGTTTTAACTATTTTCATTCTTTCTGTTCATACGCTTGGATAATTTGCGCGACAACAGGATGGCGAACAACGTCTTGCGCATCGAAGGTTACAAATGAAATCGATGGGATGTTCTCCAATGTTTTTTCTGCATGAACGAGACCGCTTGTCACCCCACGAGGCAAGTCAATCTGACTCGTATCGCCGTTAACAATCATTTTGGAGTTGAAGCCAAGACGGGTTAAAAACATCTTCATTTGTGCGACCGTTGCATTTTGGGCTTCATCTAAAATAACGAACGCATCATCCAATGTCCGACCACGCATATAAGCTAAGGGGGCAATTTCGATCACACCGCGTTCCATCAAGCGATTCGTATGTTCCATTCCAAAGACTTGATAAAGTGCATCATAGACTGGTCGTAAGTAGGGATCCACTTTTTCCTTTAAATCCCCTGGTAAAAAACCCAAATTTTCCCCTGCTTCTACAGCTGGACGAGTTAAGATAATTTTTTGAACTTCCCCTTTTTTTAGTGCTCGGATTGCTAATACTACCGCCAAAAAGGTTTTACCTGTCCCAGCTGGACCAATACCAAAGACGACATCATGCGTTTGAATCGCTTTGATATATTTTTTTTGCCCTAAGTTTTTTGGCCGAATCGGCTTTCCTTGACGGTCTTTGATGATTTCTTCTTCATACATCGCTAAAAATTCATTCATTTTCCCAGTGTCAGCCATTTTTAAAGCTGTAATGACATCGGGTGAACTAATTTGAATGCCACGATGAATGAGTTCTTGTAAACTTCGAATAATTAAGGCAACTTTTTCAGCTTTTTCGGGGGTTCCTTGAATTTGGATCAACTGACCTCGGGTACGGATGATCACTTGTGTTGCTTCTTCAATGATTTTTATATGTTTATCATGGGCACCTAGTAATAGGTGGGCATCATCGTACTCAGCTAACTGAATTTCAATTGATACTTGTTCTTCTGCCAAAAAAATCGCTCCTTCTTTATTAAAACATTCCTCCTCATGATACCATATTCTCTCAAAAAGAAGAATTCCTTCCGTAAGAAAAGATGAGAAAGAATCTTTTTTTTTGACGAATTCCGTCTATTTCAAAGACATTTTTAGGCTTGATTCCAAATAAAAAAGGCGTCGGGGAAATCCCCAACAACCTTTCTAGTGGTTACAGTTTATTTAATTGTGCTTTTACAATGGCATTGACCAAATTCCCATCGGCTTTGCCTTTTACTTGAGGCATCACCTTTCCCATCACCTGTCCAAATGCTTGGGGTGAAGTGGCATTGGATGCTTCAATTGCCGCCACAACAATTTGACGAATTTCTTCTTCTGTTAATTGTTCTGGCAAGTATTTTTCAACAATTTTTATTTCTATTTCCACTTTTTCGACCAAATCATCACGATTGGCTTTTTGAAATTCAACCAGAGAATCCCGTCGTTGTTTCATCTCACGAGTCAACACCGTTAGTTCTTCTTCTTCCGTTAATTCTCTACCAAGTTTAATTTGTTCATTTTGCAACGACGCTTTAATCATGCGAATCACCTGCAAAACTGTTTTTTCTTTTGCTTTCATCGCTAACTTCAAGTCATCGTTCAATCTGCTGAGTAGTGACACACTACCAACTCCAATTCTTTGCCTCTAGAAAAACGAGCAATTAGAATTTTTTACGTTTTCTAGCAGCTTCAGATTTTTTCTTACGTTTCACGCTTGGTTTCTCATAAAACTCACGTTTACGTGATTCTTGCAATGTACCTGCTTTTGAAACGGAACGTTTGAAGCGACGAAGAGCATCATCAAGAGACTCGTTTTTGCGAACGACTGTTTTTGACATGTTAATCCCTCCCTCCGAGCCTAAAAAGTAACCGTTTTTGTGAGTGATAATATTTAACATTCACAATACTGTCCTTTAAAAATTATAGCGAAGCCTTGAAATCGTGTCAAGCTGTTCTGATAAAATCTTCCATCTTTTTTTCGTTTTTCGTGCAATAAACGAACCATTGCGTCTTTTTTCTTTCATCCCAGCATTTCATTTAATGGCAAGACTCACATTTCCCAAAAATTTCAAAACGATGATCTTCGATTAGACAGCCTGGTAGTTGCTCTTGAAAAAAATCCATTGGACAAAGTGCCAGTTCTTTTGTTCGACCACAATTGGTACAAATAAAATGGTGATGGTGATGCTTGGATCCTGGGGTCACGCAATGAAAACGAAAATGCATCTCACTATTTAACTCTGTTTCTTCTAAAATACCCATTTGTGAAAATTCATGTAAATTCCGATAGACCGTGTCTTGACTCAACCGAGGGGAGGCTTGCGATAGATTCATATGTACTTCTTTTGCTGAAACATACCGATTGGATTGCGCAAGAAAACGGAGCATTTGCTCTCTGGTTTGTGTATGTTTTTTTCCACTGGCTTTCAAAATTTCTAACGCACCCTTAACAGATAATTGGTTTTCCACAAAGATTTCCCTCCGATCTTAAAATCGATACAAATACTTAATCGACTGTATGGTATAATAAGAGTGAATAAATTGCAAGTGAGGGATGCTTATGACTGAGAAAAACAACAGAGAAACCGTAACTTTTTTTATTATTTCCGATTCAGCGGGTGAAACCGCCTCAAAACTGGCGCAAGCAACAATGGCACAATACCCAACTGTCGAGTTTGAAATTTTTCGTCGTACCTTTATTACAACCAAAGATGCCCTAATCAAAGCGTTAACAGATGCCAAAAAACATCAAGCAATGATTTTACACACCTTGATTAATGAAGAGTTGGTCGAACTAACCGACCATTTTTGCGAAGCCAGCGAATTGTTTCATTTTGATGTCTTGACGCCTTCTGTGTCAGAAGTCGAACGGCGAACAGGCATTGCGCCTAAAAGAGAACCAGGCGCTTTGCATCACTTAAACAAAAACTATTTTAAACGAATCAAAGCCATGGAATTTGCTGTGAAATATGATGACGGCAAAGATCCCCGTGGGTTTCTTGAAGCCGATGTTGTTTTGTTAGGTGTTTCTCGGACATCTAAAACACCATTGAGTCTTTTTTTAGCCAATAAAAATTTAAAAATTGCCAATTTGCCTATCGTGCCACAAGCTCATATCCCTAAACAGTTATGGGAAATTGATCCCAAAAAAATCGTTGGCTTGACAAATGATCCAGAAGTCTTGAATAGTATTCGGAAAGAACGGATGATTGCTTATGGCTTAAATCCGGATACCGCCTATTCAGATATTGAAAAAATCAAGTCAGAACTCGCCTTTGCAAACGAGCTATACCATAAATTGGGCTGTATTATTATTAACGTCGCGAGTTTGTCGATTGAAGAAACGGCCTCAATGATTTTAAATGCCCTTGATTTAGAAGACCATAGTTATTATATTACTGAAGACACTGAAGAATAAGGGACCGACACCAAATAAGGACCGACGATTTTTATCGCAGGTCCTTATTTTTTCTTTTCCAGTTAAAAAACTTGAATGCCTTCACGGTCGATTGAAAGTATTTCAATACGTGCCGTTGAATCGAGACGTTTTAATGACTTAACCATCGCTTCACTCTTATCTTCTGGCGACAAGATCATCACAGTTGGACCAGCGCCACTTAAATAGCAGCCATAAGCTCCTGTTTCCTTGCAAAGCTGACGAATATTTGTCAAATGCGGTACCAACTTTTGACGGTATTTTTCATGCCATCGATCTTCTTGCATCATCTTGCCAGCTAGAGGCAAATTCCCATTGATGACAGCTGCAATCATGACATTGGCAATGCTACTTGCTTCGACCGCTTCCCTATAAGAAAACGAAGTCGGCAATACTTCGCGACTAGCCGTAGTCAGCAATTCATTGCTTGGGATAAAAGCAATAATGTCACATTCTGGGAAATAATGCTTCACGTGGCTCACGCTGTCTTGACGTCGATCTGGGAAATAACAAGCAACCACAAAGTCCCCGCAAATGGCTGGTGCCACATTGTCTGGGTGTCCTTCAATTCGCGTCGCTAATTCGACTTTATCCTTTGGTGAAAGATTTAAACCGCCTAGTCGATTGGCTAATTCAATCCCAGCTACAATCACCGAAGAGCTGCTGCCTAAGCCTCTTGCCAAAGGAATATTTGAACTCATTTTCAGTTTATGTGGCGGGAGAGCAGGAACTAAATCTAACGCGGTTTGGATCATAAGGTTTGAAGCATCCGTTGGCACATCTGCTCCTAAATCATGAAGAATCTCCCACTCTTCCTGTTGTTCTAAGACATCAATAAATAGATATAAGGACAAAGCAATGCCGCAAGAATCAAAGCCTGGTCCTAAATTGGCGCTTGTTGCCGGAACTCTAATTTTCATTGTATTCTCCTATCATGCGAATCACACCTTGAACAGTGGCTTCTTGGTTGATTAAATCCAATAATTCTTGTAATGTTTCATCCGTTAAAGCTTTCGTTAACAAGAGCAAACGTGCCTCTTCTTCTACTTCAAAAGAAACGAATCGATTGATTTTAGAAGATAATAATGTTTTCTCTCTATTCGTTGGGAAGGTGACGCTTAGGTAATAATGCTTTTCCACCACTGTTGGCGCAATCTTTGCCATAGATTTTTTCAATGGATTGAAAGGCGTCACACTGGTGGTTTCTTGTATTAAGTGACCGAGTGTGAACAAATCAGATAATATGCTCGTTGCCGTTGGGAATGCACCGGCTCCTGGTCCATAAAAGAGTGATTGCCCAATCCCTTCACTTTCAATGTAAATGCCATTATTTTCGTTTTTTATCATCGCTAAGGGGTGGCTTTGCGGAACTAGAATCGGACCAACCGAAGCAGTCAATCCACCATTAATTTTTTTCACTTCACCAATCAGTTTTACTTCATACCCTAAGCTTTGTGCACTCGCAATATCAGTCAACGCTAATCCACGAATCCCTTCAATTGTTAAATCGTTTAAGCTTAACTCAACACCAAAAGCAAAAGCACCTAAAATGATCATTTTATAAGCAGCATCAATCCCATCAACATCGTTGGTTGGATCCGATTCTGCGAAACCCAAAGCCTGCGCTTGTGCGAGTGCTTCTGTATATTCCAACTTATTTTCAACCATCTGGGTTAACATGTAGTTTGTTGTCCCATTAACAATTCCTTGAATACTTGTGATTTCATCGGCTAAATAACTCGTTGACAAACTCCGTAAAATTGGAATACCTCCCGCAACGCTCGCCTCATAGTAAAATCCGACTTGATTTTTGGCTGCTGTTTGAATGAGTTGTGGGCCATGTTGTGCGATTAAATCTTTATTTGCCGTAATGACGTGTTTTTTTTGATTGAGCGCAGCTAAAATGTATTCTTTGGCTGGAGAAATACGACCAATCAATTCAATAACCACGTCAATCGTTGGATCTTCTGTGATTTCTTCCAAACTCGTAACCAATTCAAAACCATGTGTTCGGGCAATGGCTTCCTTGCCTGTTTTATCCAAGACTAGCACTTTGGCTAATTTGAAAGTCACACCTGTTTGTTCCGCAATCTTTTCACTTTGTTTTGCTAGTAGCTCGACAACTCCTGTCGCAACAACTCCTAGACCTAATAAGCCAATTTTTCGTTCTTTTTTCATATGCGCTCCTATTCTTAAAATATTATTAGAAATCAAATCACCTAATTTTAATAATTAGTTCTAATATAGCAAAAATCTCCCCAAAAAAAAAGAGAAGAATGAAATTCCTTCCCTTTTTTACGATTTAATGACGCGTATGTTCGAGGGCTTGCGCTAAAATATCAAATACATGATCGTCGTCTAAACGATATAACACGGTTTTTCCTTCTCTACGCGATTTGACCATCCGGTTTTCTCGTAGCAATTTTAATTGATGGGATACAGCTGATTGCTCCATATCCACCACCTCTGCAATTGACGTTACGTTACGTTCGCCTTGTTCCAAGGAGAGCAGAATCTTTAGACGGGTGCGATCACTTAAAAGTTTAAAAATCCGACTCGCTTCTTCTATTTCTTGAAGTGTTGGTAAGTTCCGCATAAAACACCTCCGCAGTAAAGTACTTTTTACTGTTCTTCTTTTTCAAACGACTTTACCCAACAATTTCATTAATTGCAGTTTCTAAAGCTGCAATTTTTTGATTTGCAGCTGCTTGCGTTTTCGCTTTCACACCGATATAAAATTTCATTTTCGGCTCTGTTCCAGAAGGACGAACAGCAATCCAGCTCTCATCTGCTAACACATATTTTAACACATCTGATGGCGGTGTCGTTAGTTTTTCTATCCTACCATCTGCAGTTAATTTGGTCAATTCTTTGAAATCCTCTGTCTGTGTTACTGCCACATCTGCAAAAGATTGGGGAGCTTGTTGACGGAATTTCTTCATTAAGGCTGCAATTTGCGCCGATCCTTCTTGACCACTCATCGTAACAGAAATGGTTTTCTCAGCAAAGTGTCCAAAGGTTTCAAAAATCTTTTCAAGAGCATCGTAAACTGTTTTCCCTTGTTTTTTGTAGTAAGCAGCGACCTCTGCAAATAAAACAAGCGCTTGGATGGCATCTTTGTCTCGGACAAAAGGTTTCACTAAATACCCGTAGCTTTCTTCAAACCCAAACATAAAGGTGTGTGAGTGGTCTTCTTCGTATTGTTGAATTTTTTCTGCAATAAATTTAAAACCAGTTAAAACGTTAATCATTTCCACACCATAATGATTCGCAATTGCTGTCGGTAATTCACTTGAAACAATTGATTTTAATACAGCGGCATTAGCGGGCAATGTTCCTGCTTCTTTATGCGCTTCTAAAAGATAGTGAATGAGGATTGCACCAATTTGATTCCCCGTTAAAACTTGATATTCACCATTTGGTAAACGAACGGCAGCCCCCAATCGATCGGCATCTGGATCGGTTGCAATGAGTAAGTCTGCACCTTCTTTTTTACCCAATGCGATTGCGTATTCAAAGGCAGAAGGTTCTTCAGGGTTTGGTGATTTTACTGTACTGAAATTGGGATCTGGCTCTCCTTGTGTCGGTTCAATCAGGAACTTTTTAAAGCCGGCTTGCGTTAAAGCGCGTTCGCCTAACATCTTTCCTGTACCATGAAGGGGGGTGTAGACCAGTTTTAATTCTTCACCCATTTCATCAATTAGCGCCTGGTTAATGGTTACCGTTTTAATTTCTTCTAAATAAGCTTGATCGACTGCTTCACCAATCATCTGAATCAGGCCTTTTTCTTTTGCTTCTTCTTCAGACATGACCGGAATATCCAGTGAGTTTTCAATTTCACGTACAAAGGCTGTTAAAGCATCAGCATCGGCTGGTGGCATTTGACCGCCATCTTCCCCATACACTTTGTACCCATTATAATCTGCTGGATTATGCGAGGCAGTAATCATGATTCCTGTAAAGGTCTTTAAGTGCCGAACTGCAAAAGATAGTTCTGGTGTTGGGCGTAAGCTTTCAAAGACAAAAGAAGGGATTTCATGTTGTGCCAACGTTTTTGCCGCTTCTAAAGCAAACTCCGGTGAGAAATGGCGAGAGTCATAAGCAATTGCTACACCACGTTTTTTTGTCGCTGCATCTTGTGTATCCATGAAGCGAGCGAGTCCTTCTGTTGCTTGGCGGATCGTATAAATATTCATACGATTGATTCCTGGACCTAAAATCCCTCGCATACCTGCTGTCCCAAACTCAAGAGGCGCATAAAAAGCATCTTCTAAGGCCGTTTCATTTTCAGACAAATCACCTAATTGTTTTTTTAAATTTGTTTCTAAGCGTTCGTCATTTAACCATTGTTCATAAACTTTTCTCCAAGACATCGCAGAAAACCTCACTTTCAAAATAAATAGATAAATTGATTATACCATTATTAAGTTTAGACGAAAAGAGCAGAAGTCCTTTCAAAGTTAATTCAAACAAAAAACAAAGGAGGAAAAGACAATCATCTGCCCCTTCGCATCCCTTGCTTGGTAAAATAACATTTATTTCATTGTTTGTCAGGTGTTAGACCGTTACTTTGATTTCCTTTTGTTCTTCGATGTATTGGAAAACTTGCTGGCCTGCAATGCTGCCATCTCCTACTGCGGTTGTGATTTGGCGTAGCGTTTTTTCACGCACGTCTCCAATCGCATAAACGCCCGGGAGATTTGTACGCATCTCATCGTCTGTTAAAATCCAACCCTCTTCATTTGTAATCCCTGAATCTTTGAAGGCTTCTGTCAGTGGGTCAAGGCCGACATAAATAAAGACTCCGCCTGCTTCCACTTCCGTTACCTCGCCCGTTTTTACATTTTCAATTTGGGCACCTGTCATGCTCATTTTATTCCCTAAAATTTCTTTGACAACTGAATCCCATAAAAAGGAGATCTTTGGATTGGCAAATGCACGATCTTGGATGACCTTTTGCGCACGTAGTTCATCACGTCGATGGACAATGACAACTTCTGAAGCAAATTGCGTTAAAAACAAAGCTTCTTCTACAGCCGAATCACCGCCACCAATGACTAAAAGTTTACGGTTACGGAAAAACGCGCCATCACAAACCGCACAATAAGAAACTCCTCGTCCAGCAAATTCATGTTCGCCTTTGACACCCAATTGTCGATGTTCACATCCAGTTGCAATAATCACGGTTTTTGCTTGATAGGTTTGGCTATCTGTTTTGACTTCTTTATACGCACCACAATCTTTCAATCCTTCTACAATACCATAGGCATGTTGTGTACCAAATTTTTCTAAGGGTGTATACATTTTTTCTGCTAACTCTGGCCCCATCACGCGGTCAAATCCTGGATAGTTCTCAATTTCCGCCGTGTTATTCATTTGGCCACCCGGTGCTCCTCGTTCGATTAATAAGACGGATAAATTTGATCTTGAAGCATAAAGTGCAGCTGTCATTCCAGCTGGTCCTGCTCCGATTACAATAACATCTAACATAATAATTCCCTCCGTTGTTCTCGCTACAATTACTTTATTCTTTTCCTGAGTCCTTGTCTAATCATCTGCTTAAAAAAATCTCTCAGAAACAATGAAAACTCTTGACATTTCTACCTTATCTTGTAAAATTGCCAAGACATCACAAATAATAACTATAAGAGAGGGATCAAGATTTGGCAAGTATAAAAAGATTTACCCCCTCTGATCGTGAGCTTATTTTTCTAAGTTGGCCGATATTCGTCGAACTCTTTTTAAGAGTCGTAATCGGAAATATCAACGTTTGGATGATTTCTCACTACTCAGAGCCAGCTGTTGCCTCCGTGGGTGCAGCAAACCAATTATTAAATCTAATGGTTTTTGTTTACGGTTTCATCACCATTGGGACCCAAATCATTATCGCACAATACATTGGTGCAAAAAAACAACACGAGATTAAATATGTCATTAATACAGCTTTATTTGGTTCTTTAGGCATTGGACTTATCATTAGTTTTGTTTTCTTTTCTTTTTCTCGTCAATTACTGGCCTTTATGAACTTAAATAACGAACTGATTCAAATTGGAAATAGCTATCTACAAATCTTTGGTGGTAGTCTAGTTGTTTCTGCATTATCGGCAGTCATTATTGCCGTCTTAAGAACGCACGGGCATACGAAGCCGGCTCTACTAGTACCCATGACGGCAAGTATTCTCTCTGTGATTGGGAATTACTTTGTCTTGTATCAACCGTTCGGCTTACCTAGCTTTGGTGTGACAGGTCTTGCCTACTCAAGTGTTTTTGGGAATACCTTAGGTTTAATTATTTCTATCGTCTTACTGAAACGCTATGTTGGTTTTTCTATTTTCTCAGTACGGATAAAAAAAATCTCCCTACCTATTCTAAAATCAATTTTAACTTACGGTTTGCCTTCATCAGGAGAATCACTTTCTTACCAAGGGGCACAAGTTGTGGTAACAATGATTGTGGCTTCACTTGGAGCAAGTGTTTTAATTGCCAAATCTTATATTAGTGCGATTACACAATTTGTTTACTTGATTGCTTCTGCCTTGAGCCAAGGAAATCAAATTATGATTGGCCGAAATGTCGGTGCGGGTGAATTTGACCGTGCCTATACGCGTGGTGTACGTACAACTGTGATTGGCGTCAGCGCTTCTTTAATTATTTGCCTCTTAACTTTTATTTTTATTGAACCCATTATGGGAATTTTCACAAGTAACGAAGAAGTCATCCACATTGCAAAAGAGGTCTTCTTAGTTGAAATTGTTTTAGAAACCATGCGCTCGATTAACATGATTTTAGTCGGTTCTCTAAACGCAAGTGGCGATGTTAAATTCCCCCTAATTTGTAGTTTAATTGTCTTATGGGTGATTAGCCTCCCCTTCTCCTATTCTCTTGCCATTTGGGCTGGTATGGGACTCGTGGGTGTTTGGATTGCCTACGCTATTGATGAAGCCTTACGAGCGATCTTGATGATTCGACGTTGGCGCTCTGGAATTTGGCGTTCTAAATCGGTATTGCATCAAGAAAGTACACTCGAAGAAATAACCACTTAATACAAAACGACTTGATTTTTTCAAGTCGTTTTTTTAGGTTCTTTTTTTTTCTTCTTGTATACTTAAAAAAAGGAGAGGATAAAAATGTCAATTTACCAATTTACAGCTACCCTTGAAAATGGAGAGCATTATTCACTGGAAAAGTATCAAGGAAAAGTCGTTTTAATTGTCAATACTGCTACAAAATGCGGCCTCACACCACAATTTGAAGCACTTGAAAAAATTTATGAGACCTACCAAGATCAAGGACTCGTTATTCTCGGTTTTCCATCAAATCAATTCAAACAAGAACTTGCTACTGGCCATGAAGCGGCCGAGGCTTGCCGCCTGACATATGGCGTCACTTTTCCTATGCATACGCTAACAGTTTTAAATGGAGAACAAGCCGACCCGCTCTACCAATACCTTCAAACGACGGCTTCCGGTTTACTCGTTGACGATATTAAATGGAATTTCACGAAATTTTTGGTCAATCGTCAAGGAGAAGTTGTTGAACGTTTTGCACCCAAAACAGAACCTTCAGTAATGATTCCATCCATCGAAAAATATTTAAAAGCAGAATAAAAAAAGAGCCATGACCCTTAAAAAAGCCTCGCGTCGTTGTCTAGTTTGTTTCTTTCACTAGCACACACGACACGAGGGATTTTTTTGTTATGGCTCTTTTTTCATACTTCAAAGAAGAACTGCTTAGACTCACAGAATCGGTTCGCTCGTGGCAAACTTGTTAGACTTCACTACTTTGTAATTGATACATCGCTGCGTAAAGACCTGCTTTTTGCAACAACTCCTCATGATTGCCGCGCTCCACAATTTTGCCTTTTTCTAAGACCAAAATCAAGTTCGCATCACGGATGGTCGAAAGGCGATGAGCAATGGCTATCGTTGTCCGACCTTGACGCATATTCGCTAAGCCTTGTTGAATCAAGCTTTCTGTTTCTGTATCAATATTCGCCGTTGCTTCGTCCAAGACGAGGATTTTTGGCTGGGTTACCATGGTGCGTGCAAAAGAAATTAATTGTCTTTGACCGCTTGAATAACTCGCTCCTCGTTCAATGACCTTCGCATTATACGTATCTGGTAATTGCTCAATAAAGCGATCGGCTTGTACAAATTTTGCCGCCTGTACGACTTCTTCATCTGTAATTGCCGGGTTTAACAAGCGAATATTATCTGCAATATTGCCATAAAACATAAAGGCATCCTGCAAAACAAGCCCCATTTTTTGACGTAATTCTTCTAAGGAAAAATCACGAATATCTTGATCATCAATCAGGATTTGTCCCTCACCAAATTCATAAAATCGCATTAGAACGTTGATGATCGAGCTTTTCCCACTACCGGTATGTCCAACTAATGCCACGGTTTCTCCAGGATACGCAATAAACGAAATGTTTTCTAAGACATTCACTTGACCATCATAAGAAAACGTCACCTGACGAAACTCAATTTTTCCTTGTAAAATTTTTGCAGCGGCATGTGGGTGTTGCTGGGGAGTATATTCTGTCTCATCAATAATTCGTAAGACACGACTCCCCGCCACAACGCCGTCCGTAAACGTACTTAAGAAATCCATCATCTGTGTCATCGGATTGAAAAAAGTTTGTACGTAGGTCGCAAAAGCATAAATCAGCCCAACTTCAACAGGCGATTCTAATGCCTGAAATCCAAAAGCAGTTAAGACTACAGCTAAAGCAAAAGTATAGAGTAAACTAATAATCGGGCCTAACAATAATGAGTTCATCCGAATCATCGCGTAGCGTGTTGCTAAATAGTCATCATTGGTCGCTTCAAATTCTTTCATGAAGCGTTTTTCCTGACGAAACTGTTGAATGATTTGCATCCCTGAGATGGATTCATTTAATTTCGTATTCAATTGACTTAATTTTTCACGCATTTGACGATACACTCGCGAACTGAAACTTTGATAGTACCAAATGACAAAACCTAAAACAGGTAAGAAAACTAAAATGGTTAAGGCGATTTGGCGGTTAATTTGAAACATTGCGAGAAAAGATGAAACAATCGCAAAAATTCCCGTAATGACCGTTAAGAAAACTTGCCAAAACTCAAACAAAGTCTCTGTATCGTTTGACACGCGAGAAACGATGGAGCCTGCAGGCGTTTGATCAAAATAACGCATCCCTAAGGTATGCAGTTTTTCAAACAGCTTTACCCGAATGTGTTGATAGCTCTTTAATGAAGCGGTGGAATATAAAAACCATTGAAAGAACCAAATCAGTGCTTTTAATATTGTCCCAAGTAGATAAAGGAAAGCAAAAAATAAAATGATTTGCACCGTTGCTTGGTCAGTAATTAAGAAGCGGTCAATCAATGTTTGTAAAATTCTAGGTAGCAAAACGTTAATGGTGGCTAAGATTAAGGCAAAGCCAATTGCGAGTAAAAAGGTCACGCGAAAGGGTTTCGCATAGACAAGCAGGCGTTTAATTACCGCAAGTTGTTCTTTAAAAGGTATTGATTTAGCCCAAGCGGATTGATCCTTTTGCATTAGCTCTCTCCTCCTTCAATTTCTGCTTCTAATTGTTGTTTTTCCCACATTTTTTGATACCAACCGCCGGAAGCAACGAGTCTTTCATGGGGACCACGTTCAACAATTCGGCCTTCATCTAAGACCAATATTTCTTGCGCATGCATGACACTACTCAGACGATGGGCTGCAATAATCGTCGTTTTATTTTGACGGTATGCTTTGAGATTTGATAGAATTCCTTCCTCAGTCTTAGCATCGACAGCGGATAAGGCATCATCCAAAATTAACAGTTCGGGGTTCGTAATCAAGGCACGCGCAATCGAAACACGTTGCTTTTGCCCTCCAGATAGTGAAACCCCACGTTCCCCAACTAAGGTGTCATAACCTTCTGTAAAAGCAACGACATCCTCATGAATCTCTGCAAGCGACGCGGCTTGATCCACCTTTTCTTGTGAAAGCAACGGATCAGCAAAGCGAATATTGTCCCGAATGCTCATTGAAAAGAGAAAATGATCTTGTGGAACGTAACCAATCGACTGTAATAAGGCATCTAAAGTATATTGTTTAATATTGTCCCCATCAAATAAAATTCGGCCTTCGTAATGATCGTATTCACGCATCAGTAGCTTTAATAAGGTTGTTTTTCCAGCACCTGTTTTTCCAACAATGCCTAAGACGTCCCCTTCTTTTATCGCCACTTGAATGTCTTCCAACGCTGGTCGATGCCCATCTGGGTAAGTGAAAGATGCAATATCTAATGATAAATCCCCTTTGGCTGGTACTTTCCGCGCATTAAATGCTTCTTCAATATGCGTACGTTCTCGTAGCAACTCGGACACCCGATCGTAACTCGCATTCCCTCTTTCCAAGACGTTGAAAAGGCGTCCTATGGCAAACATTGGCCAGACAAGCATCCCAATATAACTCACGAAAGAAACGAGCTGCCCCACAGTAATCACTTGATTCATAATAAATTGTCCACCAACAATGATGGTTAAGACATAGGAAAGCCCAATAATCAATGTGATCGCCGGATCAAAAAGTGCATCCAAAAAATTCACACGACGATTTTTTTGAATGGCTTGATCAACTTTTCCCTTAAACTCAACAATGTCTTCTTGTTCTTGCCCAAATGTTTTAATCACTTTCATTCCGGTAATACTTTCTTGCGCCTTATCGTTGATTGCTGAGAAAGCTTCTTGCGAGTCACGAAAAGCTATATGCAGTTTTGAGCCTAACACACGTGAAGCGACCGCCAAAAGTGGCAGTGGGATTAACGCAACGAGCGTTAATCGCCAATCGACAAAAATCATCATGGCTAATAAAGTCATGCCTCCTGTAATCATCGAATCAGCAAAAGTTAAAATCCCAGCACCTGCCACGTTTTGAATCGCGGAAAGATCGTTGGTTGCGTGCGCCATTAAATCGCCCGTTCGATACTTTTGATAAAACAAATGATCCATTTGTGTAAAATGACGAAACAACTGACGCCGCAAACTTCTCTCTAGGCGAGCAGCACTTCCCCAAATGTTTGTCCGCCAAATAAAGCGGAAAGTGTACTGTAAAATAGCTGCTAAGACTAATAAACCAATCCATGAAATAATTTCTCGCATGTGAATCGTCTCTGCGGCAATCTTATCAATAATAATTCCAATAACCTTTGGTGGAACGAGTTGCACAATTGCCACCATTACTAAAGAAAAAATTCCGATAATATAATGTTTTTTCTCTTCTTTAAAAAACCAACCAAGTTTTCGAAAAATTGACATTTTTCCTCCACCTTTCCTTGAATCTCCTTAAAAAAAACGGGCTAGACACAGCCCGTTTAAAAAAATCGTTATTTTTGATTTTTCATTTGTTGTAGCATCTGACGTATTTTCTTTTCAGAAGGCTTTTGACCCATTGATAACATCATTGAACGCAACATATCTTCATTAATTGGTGGATTTTTCTTTAAATAATCTTGCATGTATTTACGTGCTAAGAAAAAACCACCGATGGCGCCTAATGCAGCACCAATTGCAATAAATAAGATCGCTAATCCCCAGTTCATGGTAACACTCCTTCCCTACAAAGACTCTCAACTATATATTTTACTAGATATTAAAACAAAAGAAAAGGCGCAATCACAATCTTTTAAAAAAGAAAGTGCCCTCCTTGCCTTTGTACTAGAAAATGTAAAAATTACGCTTGATTGGTAATTTTTTCCAATAACAGTGGATCAAAGCTTCCTTGTTTTAACATCGCGATTTCAAAAGCATAGGGTGCTTTCTTATTTTTTTTATCTTCACCAACATACGGTGTTTCCAAAATTTTCGGTAGTTCGACTAATTGAGGATGGTGGACGACTTTATGCAGTGCCTCAAAACCAATTTCTCCAAAGCCAATGTTGGCATGCCGGTCTTTTTTAGCACCTTGAATATTTTTTGAATCATTCACGTGGATTACTTTTAATCGATCCAGCCCAATGATTTTATCAAATTCATTTAACACGCCATCAAAATCTTCACGCACATTATAACCTGCATCGTGAAGATGGCAAGTGTCTAGAGTGACAGACAGTTTTTCATTAAAAGTCACGCCGTCAATGATTTTAGCTAACTCTTCAAAACTCCGTCCGATTTCCGTCCCTTTTCCAGCCATTGTTTCTAAAGCAATTTGTGGAATTTGCTCTGCTGTTAGGACCTCATTTAACCCTTTGACAATTTGTGCGATGGCCGCATCCGGTCCAGCCCCCACATGTGCGCCTGGATGCATCGTAATTTGAGTCCCACCTAATGCTTGTGAACGAACAATTTCCTCGCGTAAAAATTGCGTAGCGAAACCAAAATTTTCCAGTTTAATGGTATTCCCTAAGTTAATAATATAAGGCGCATGAACGACCATATGACTGAGGCCGTGTTCCTTCATAAAGTCCGTACCGGCTTCGATATTCATTTCTTCAATCGCTTTACGTCGCGTATTTTGAGGTGCACCTGTATAAATCATAAAGGTCGAGGCAGCATAACTTGCCGCTTCCTCTGCTGCACCTAACAACATTTTTTTGCCATTCATCGATACGTGTGATCCTAGTAACATGTTTGTTACCTCCTTGATTTCTTCTGTTTAAAGTATGAAGGATTTTCATATAAATAACAATTCTTTTGCCTCATTCGATTAACGATAAATAAGTAAAACAAGCGTCATTAAGGGAAGACTGAGTAAAAAACTGATGGAAGCTGCAAATCCTAAGACTTCTTCTTTTACACCGGAACTCACCGCAAACATAATCCCAAATAAAGGAATTGGAGTTAAAGCTAACAAGCTGAGCATTGATTTAGTCAAATCCGAGACTGGTAAAAAAGCTAAGAGTCCAATGACGAAAAAACCAATGCCGTAGCGTAAGGCTAACACGGCGATAATCTCTTTGATGGCCGCTTTTGGTAAACGAAATTCCAAGTACAAGCCAATCATAAACATCGATAAAAAGACATTCGCCGATGCAACAGGTGTCGCCAAGGTCATAACAAAATGTGGAATTTCAACTGAAAAATAACTAAAAAGAAACATGATTAAGTAGCAACTAAATGGGATGGATTTGGCTAGTTGTAACCCAATTTGTTTGAGACGAACTTGATGCGAATGCCCAATCACTTGATCAATCACAATTTTATTCCCACCAGATAGCAACAAATTGTTCCCAACATCAAACATTGATACCAGAGGAATCCCTAGCGGCGCAACGCTTTGAACAAAGGGCAAGGTGAAGTTTCCAATATTAAAACCAGATGCCCCATACATAAATAACGCCTTAGACATGGCGTCTTTTTTTCGCGCATAAAAATAAGCGCTTGTCAGTTGTACAAAGTACCAAACCAAAGCAATCGCAATAAAAAGTAACAGTCCCCGATCAATCGTTAAATCCATGAAATTGACAATAATAACAGCCGGCAAGGTAATATTCATAATGACCCTTGCGAGCAAAGTCCCATCTGATTTTTGTAAAAGTCCGACTCGTTTCATTAGAAATCCTAATAAGATCATGAAAAATAAACTAAGCGATTGCCAGATAATTTCTTGCATTGGTTTCCTCCTTTAAAAAAGTTGAGGCCTTGCCTTTAACGACAGTGCCCCAACTTCCATTCCTTCTTAAAATACGAGTAAGTGATATTTTTTCTTCCCGCGACGAATCACTGTTGAGTGACCATCAATTTTATCAGACTCACGAATTTCATAGGCTAAATCTTGTACACGTTCCCCATTAATATAAATGGCGCCGTTTTGAATATCCTCACGTGCTTGACGTTTTGATGCGACTACCTTAGCGGTAATTAATAATTCCACCAAGTTGCGGTCATCTGCTGCTTGTACTTCATACGTTGGAACACCTTTAAAGCCTTGTTTAATTTCATCGCCAGAAAGCCCTTTAATCTCTCCACTGAATAAGGCTTCGGAAATGCGCAAAGCTTGTGCATAAGCTGCTTCACCGTGAACAAGTGTCGTGACTTCTTGAGCGAGTCTTTTTTGCGCGCTACGTTGATGCGGTGCTTCAATAAATTCCTTTTCAATCGTTGCAATTTCTTCTAACGATATGAAAGTGAAGTATTTTAAGAATTTCACGACATCTCGGTCATCCGTATTAATCCAAAATTGATAAAACTCGTAAGGCGTTGTTTTATCGGCATCCAACCAAACAGCATTTCCTTCCGTTTTTCCAAATTTGGTCCCATCTGCCTTTGTAATTAAAGGCATCGTTAAACCAAAACCTTGCACTTCTTTTTCTCGACGTAAAAGTTCTATTCCTGCTGTAATATTTCCCCATTGATCGCTACCACCTAATTGCAACAAGCAACCATGCGTTTCATACAATTTCATAAAATCATACGCTTGTAATAATTGGTAGGCAAACTCCGTATAAGAAATACCCGTTTCTACTCGACGTTTGACACTTTCCTTACTCATCATATAGTTAATAGTAAAGTGCTTTCCAACATCACGTAAAAAATCAATTAGAAGCGTTTCTCCCAACCAATCGTAGTTATTGGCAATAATCGCTGGATTCGTCTCATCTTCAAAGTCAATAAAACGCGATAATTGATGTTTGATACTTTCAGACCAGTTTTTGACAGTATCTAAAGTATTTAATTGCCGCTCTTGATCCTTAAACGAAGGATCGCCAATCATTCCTGTTCCTCCCCCAACTAAAGCGATTGGAACGTGTCCATTTTGTTGGAAACGACGGAGCATGAGTACCGGTAATAAGTGCCCGATGTGTAAACTATCTGCAGTAGGATCAAAGCCTACATAAAGTTTGACTACCTCTTCATTTAATTGTTTTTCTAGGGCTTGCTCATCGGTTGCTTGATGGACCAACCCTCGTTCATGTAATTCTTGAAAAAAACCTGATGCCATTAATAATTCCTCCTTGCAATTGGTGATATGGCTAATCTTAACTGAAATATTAAGGAAAGAAAAGGTAATTTCGAAAATTAACGACATTTCTATCTATTAGAATCGTTTTTTGCTATAATAAGACCGTTACAAATTAAAAAACGAGGTGACAATTTTGCCACAACCCAAGAAAAAAATAACTGAATCTTCCCTGTGGTTTTCTTTAAATGTCTTTCTACGGGTCTTGTATTCGATCGTCTTAGTCGGCATTTCTTTTTTAATCATCGGAGGTTCTCTTGCTGCAGGTATTGGTATTGGCTATTTTAATTACTTAGTTGAAGACACAACGATTCCTTCAAAAAAACAATTACAACGGGATTTAGGCGAAATGACGCAAACATCGCACTTAGCTTATAATGATAAAAGTGTTTTTGCGACGATTCGCTCTGACTTGTTACGTACAAATCTGGCAGCCGATGAAATTTCTCCGTTAATTAAGACAGCTGTTATTGCAACCGAAGATGAACATTTCTATGAACATCATGGAATCGTTCCAAAAGCAGTCATTCGCGCGTTGGCATCGGAGGTCACGGGCTTTGGTAGTAGCGGTGGTTCGACTCTAACCCAACAACTCGTCAAACAACAAATTTTAACGAACGAAACAACCTTTAGTCGAAAAGCCAATGAAATCATCTTAGCAACAGAAGTCGAAAATAACTTTTCAAAAGATGAAATTATTACAATGTATCTCAATGTTTCCCCCTTCGGTCGGAATCATCAAGGACAAAACATCGCAGGGGTTCAGGAAGCGGCCAAAGGAATATTCGGCGTAAATGCAAGCGAGGTCAATCTTCCACAAGCAGCCTTTATTGCCGGACTACCGCAAAGTCCCATTGTGTATACCCCGTATTCGAACCTTGGAACAATTAAGGAAGAAGAACAGCTCGCTTACGGCCTACAAAGAAAGGATTTCGTCTTATTTAGCATGTATCGCAACCACGATATCAGCAAAGAAGAATACGAAGAAGCCTTGGCCTATGATTTAGTTGCTGATTTCCTCCCGCCAGCAACGTTAGAAAAAGAAAATCAAAATTTTCTTTACTACGCAGTCATGGGAGAAGCCACTGAGATTGTTGCCCAACGTTTAGCTGAAGAAAATAAAGTTTCTGCCGAAGATTTTGAGAAAGACGAAATCCGTGAACAGTACTTCGAAAAAGCCACTCAAAAGTTGGCAAGTGGAGGTTATACCGTGCAGTCAACGATTGACAAAACGGTCTATCAAGCAATGCAAAACGCAGTCGCAAACTATGGCTCCTATTTAGATAACTGGGCAGGAGCAACAATTGAAGTCGGAAATGTACTCATGGAGAACAGTAGCGGACGTATCTTAGGCTTTGTGGGCGGACGAGATTATAACAAAAATCCTTATAACCACGCCTTAAGTTCAAAACGCCAAGCAGGTTCTGCGATTAAGCCCTTCTTAGTTTATGGGCCGGCGATTGATCAAGGATTTATCGGAACCGAAACCAGAGTCTCCGATTACCCAACGACCTGGAGTAACGGAGAAGATTCGGGTGTCCCAATCCTCAATGCAACCAACGCAGGTTCAAAAACGTTTCAAACGATTCGTGAATCGATGATTCGTTCAGACAACATTCCTGCTACTCATATTTATCAACATACCCTAGACAATATGGGCGCACCAGATGCCGTTTATGAACAATACTTGAAAAAAATGAACTTCCCAGAGACACCCGTTTGGCAATATGAATCGGCTCCTTTAGGGGTGACTGAGGTCACAACTTTAGAGCAGACTAACGGCTTTCAAACCTTAGCCAATGGAGGCGTCTATCAAGAAGGATACTTAATTGAATCGATTATTGATGCCAACGGAAAAGTTTATTATCAACATGAAGCCAATCCAACTCAAGTGTTTTCAGCTGCTGCTGCATCCATTACGGTTGATTTAATGCGTAGTGTGCTAACCGATGCTTTTACGACAGATGTCAAATACCGGATGGGCAACCTTGATTGGAATCTAGGAAATGCCGACTGGGTTGGAAAAACTGGAACGACGGATGAAAACGTAGACTCATGGCTCGTCATTTCAACCCCGAAGATTACGTTAAGCAGTTGGTCTGGTCGCGAAGACAGCAAACCTTCTGATGCTTTTGGGGGACAACGAACAGCAAACTACATGGCAAATTTAGCAAATGCCATTTATCAAGCAAAACCTGAAATTATTGGTACCGACCAAAAATTCCAACTTGATTCAAGTGTCATGCGCACCTCGGTCGCAAAATTTACCGGCGTAAAACCTGGAGGAACGATGACAATTAATCATTCCACTTTCAATACACCTACCGAGACGACAACTTCTTATTGGGCCAAGAATGGACCGGCAGACCTCTCCTTTCGTTTTGGGATTGGCGGCACCGATAGTGACTATACAGATTATTGGAAAAAAGCCATTCCAAAGCCAAAAGAAAAACCAAAAGAAAAAGAAAAAGACAAGGATAAAGACAAAGACAAAGATAAGGATAAAGATAAGGACAAGGATAAAAAAGACGAAGAAGAAAAATCAGATGCGAAAGAGGCTGAGTAAAAAATCCTATCAAAAAGAAGGGATGACAAAAATCGTTTTGCTCTAAGAAACTTCACGAAAGAACGCCTTTTTGTTGTCCACCTATCCATAAGATACAAAAGAGGCTGTGACAAGTGTCACAGCCTCTTCCTTTTCGACCAGTCCCTGCATTCGGTCGATCAGGAAAAAATGAATGTTTTCAGACGAAACCTCAGCTTTTGCGCATGACTATTTCGTGGAGCCTCTTTTCGCAATGCCATAAGGTAATGTAATGGTTTTTTCTTCTACTTCTTCTTTATTCATTAATTTGGTCAATAGACGCATCGATACTGCACCAATATCATAAAGCGGCTGGGTCACACTTGATAATTTTGGACGGGCAACCTGTGTTAAGAGCGAGTTATTGCTTGTCACAATTTCAAACTCTTCTGGCACTTTGATTCCTCTATCAATTAAACCATCCAAAATACCAATTGCCAATTCATCGTCTGTTACATAAGCAGCCGTTGCCCCGCTATTTAATAAGCGTTCAACTAGCGCTAATCCGTCATTAAATGAATAGCGAGATTCAAAGACTAAACCTTCATTGTATTCTAATTGGTGCGCTTCAAGTGCTTCTTTATAACCGACAACCCGGTTTTGTCCATTGATCGCATCAATCAATGCACCACTAATAAATGCAATTTTTTTATTGCCATTTTCAGCTAAAAGAGAAACCGCATCTTTCGTTGCTAGACGATAGTCAATGTTGACACTCCCCACTTGATGATCAGGATCTAAAGAACCCGCTAATACAACGGGTGTTTTTGAACGAGAAAACTCACCACGGACTTCATCCGTGATACGATGACCCATAAAAATCACACCATCTACTTGTTTGGCCAATAAGTTGTTTAACACATTGACTTCTTTTACGCTATCGCCGTCAGAATTCGCTAAAATAATATTATATTTATACATCGTTGCGACATCATCAATTCCGCGAGCTAAAGAGGCAAAGAACATATTGCTAACGTCCGGAATAATCACCCCAACCGTTGTTGTTTTTTTACTTGCTAAACCACGAGCGACAGCATTCGGGCGATAATCTAGACGATCAATCACTTCAAGTACTTTCTTACGTGTAGCTGGTTTGACATTTGGGTTACCGTTAACTACACGGGAAACAGTTGCCATTGATACGTTGGCTTCACGCGCAACATCATAAATGGTAATTGTTTGTTTATCCATGATACATTTCTCCTTTAAACGACTTTATTTTATTTTCAGAAAATGTTGTTTACATTTCTTAGTTAGAATAGCAAAGTTTATCACAATTTGCAACCGTTTTAGTTCCGTTTTCATGAAAATTATTTATTACTAGTCATTTCATTGATTCATAGTATAATAAGAGAAGAAACATTCACAGAAAGTAGGCTGACAATGAATATCGAAAAAATCAATGAATTAAAGCAATGGCTCATCCAAAAGGAAGTCTCGCTTGCCTTTATTAGCAATCCGCAATCCATTGCTTATTTTACCGGTTACAGGAGCGACCCACACGAGCGTATCTTAGGCTTGTTTATTTCTACCGAACGTGACCCCTTCTTATTCGCTCCTGCGCTAGAAGTCGAAGCCGCTCGAAAAAGCCCTTGGCCATACGATGTCGTTGGTTATTTGGATACTGAAAACCCTTGGAAAATCATTGCAACGGAAATCAAGGAACGTTTTGGAACGCTAACAGCCTGCGCTCTCGAGAAGGCTGCGCTCTCACTCGATCGTTATGAACTTTTTGCTCGTTTTTTTGAAAATGTTCGTTTTACCGAAGATCTTTCACCGCTGCTTCAACAAATGCAACTCATCAAAACAAAACAAGAAATCGATGGTCTGTTGGAAGCAGGTACTTGGGCAGATGTGGCCTTTGAGATTGGATTTTCTGCGCTCAAAGCAGGCGCAACTGAACAAGAAATTGTTGCAGAAATCGAATACCAACTCAAGCGAAAAGGCGTTTCTCAGATGTCTTTTGACACAATGGTGCTTACCGGCCCCCGAGCAGCTGATCCTCATGGCATACCTAATCAAACGGTTCTTTCAGAAAACGAACTCGTCTTATTTGATTTAGGTGTTGTTTGGCAAGGCTATTGCAGTGATGCCACACGCACGGTTGCATACAAGGAACCAACAGCATTTCAAAGAGAGATTCATCAAATTGTATTAACCGCCCAACAAACAGCACAACGCGCCGTAAAGCCAGGAATAACCGCTCATGAACTGGATCGAATTGCGCGTCAAGTCATTGAAGAGGCTGGCTATGGTCCTTACTTTAATCATCGACTCGGGCATGGCATTGGAACGAGCGTACATGAATTTCCTTCGATTGTAGAGGGAAATGAATTGATTCTTGAAGAAGGCATGTGTTTTTCAATTGAGCCTGGAATTTATCTCCCACAACAAGTTGGCGTGCGCATTGAAGATTGCGTCTACGTGACAAAAGACGGCTGTCTCCCTTTTACCCAAACAAGCAAAGAATTACTCATCATCGAATAAAGCCACAAGTAAAAACTTATACAAAAAGGACTGCGCCAATGTGCATGAGATCTTACAAGTTGATTGTTTCAACTTCACGTGTAAAATCCAGCACCAATAGCGCAGTCCTTTCTCTTTTCTTACTTAATGTTACTCATGTTCAGGATTGTTTTCTTCAATGACTTCTTTTAATTCTTCGATTTTTTCTTCTAAAATTTCTTCTTCGATCGCTTCTTCAATTTCTTCCAACGTTTCATCGACCGTCGCTTCAAAATCATCGGCTTCTAAAACAATGTCAACTGCTTCTTCGTCCAGTGGAATGACAATATCAGCCATTGCTTCTTCAGTTTCTTCAAGTTTCTTTCGAATATCAGCCACTTCTTCTTCAATTTCCATTAAAACATCATCAGAAACATCTTGGGCTTCTTCGACCACTTCGCCAACTTTTTCTTTTAGCATTTCAGCTAATTCCTCTAATCTTTTTGTATAAAGACTCGTTTTATCTTTAATCGTTTGTTTGATATCATTGCCTTTTTCAATGGATTCATCGGTATAATCTGATGCCGTATCTAATAAATCATCCACTTGTTTGGCTAACTTTTCACGTAACTCTTTTCCTGACTCCGGTGCTAACAGCAAAGCTGCCACTGCTGCCGCTGTGCCGCCAATTACGGCTCCCAATAAAAATCCACCTTTTTTACTCATCTTCATTTCCTCCTGTGTCTTTCTTTTTTATTTTTTGACCTTGTTTAAAACGATGAATGGTCGCTTGGCTAACCTTGCCAATAATACTTGCTTGAGTCACACTTCGTCCCATGCTAGTAAAGCGCGTTGCCATTTGTCGTCCAGAAGTATTTAAATCCGACACACTCGTACTTAAATCAGCCACCGCCTCAAACAAAGGATCAATGGTTTCAACTTTTTCATTGACTTTCCCCATTAGCTCATTGCTTTTTACGAGTAATCCTTCGACCTCTCTTGCTAAGATATCAACGTCTCGCGTTACAATTTGAATCGTTTGGTTCACTTCTTTCAGTGTGACTTCGGCTTTTTCAACGGTTTTTCCAATCTGTACGAGTAAACGTGCTAAGACAATGACTAGCACGACAAAAGCCAAGGCAGCAATTAATGCGGCAATTTCTCCACCTGTCATGTTCAATCTCCTTTCTTTTTTCCCAACTTTTAGACAAAAAGAGGCCAGCAAGCTGTAACAAATAATTGTTCAGTTTATGACCTCCTTTTCTCATTACTCTTCTTCGTTATTCGTTACTACTGGTGTTTCGTTTTTCTTTAATTTTGATTCTCCAGATAACTTTTTACCAAGTTCGATAATATATTCAGTTAAATTTTCTTTTACTTCTGGGTGTGTCAAGCCGTATTCAATACTTGTTTTCATAAAACCAAACTTATCACCAACATCATATCGCGTACCTTTAAATTCATGAGCGAAGACGCGTTGCGTTTTATTTAGCGTATCAATGGCATCGGTTAATTGGATTTCCCCACCGGCACCAGGCATTTGCTTTTCTAAGACCGTGAAAATCTCAGGCGTTAATAAATAGCGACCGATAATCGCTAAATTACTCGGAGCTTCTTCTGCCTTTGGTTTTTCAACGAAATTTTTAACATTATAAAGTCCAGGGGCGACTTCACCACCAGGATTGATAATGCCATACTTATTGGTTTCTTCTTGTGGGACTTCCATCACGGCAATCGTTGAAGCATGTGTTGCTTCATAGTCAAGCATCAATTGCTTCGTTAATGGGACTTCATCGTCCATTAGATCGTCACCGAGCATTACGACAAAAGGCTCATTTCCAATAAACGCTTTTGCTTGTAATACCGCATGCCCTAAGCCCAGTGGGTGTTTTTGTCGAACGAAATGTAAATTAATATCCGTGGTTTCCTCGACTAACTTTAACAGCTCTGTTTTATCTTTTTCCTTTAAGTTCGTCTCTAGCTCTAAGTTTGCATCAAAATGATCTTCAATTGGGCGTTTGGCTTTTCCGGTCACGATAATAATGTCTTCAATCCCTGATTCTAATGCTTCCTCTACAATAAATTGAATCGTGGGTTTATCGACAATTGGTAACATCTCTTTCGCCATTGCTTTTGTCGCTGGTAAAAAGCGTGTTCCTAAACCAGCAGCTGGAATGACTGCTTTTCGGACTTTCATTTGACAAAGTTCATTGATTTCTTTTACATCTTTCATTCCCTAAACTCCTTAACTAAATTCATTTTCTGTTTTGCCATCTCTTAGCATAATTTCTTTTAGTGCCTTTTGAATATCTTGCCCTTCATATAATACACGATAGATAGCAGCAGTGATTGGCATCTCTACGTTCATCTGTTGAGCTAACTCCATCGCAGCTTTGGTCGTTGAGACGCCTTCGACAATCATTCCCATATCGGCCAAGACTTGCTCAAGCGATTCACCTTGCCCAAGTTGGTGACCGGTCCGCCAGTTGCGTGAATGGACACTCGTACAAGTGACGATGAGGTCTCCAACGCCACTTAAGCCAATAAAAGTCAATGGATTTGCCCCCATCGCTACACCAAGGCGGCTAATTTCTGCCAAGCCACGAGTCATAATGGCTGCTTTGGCATTATCGCCAAAACCAAGTCCGACCATCGCACCTGCTCCCAAAGCAATAATATTTTTCAAGGCTGCCCCCATTTCGACTCCAATGACGTCTTGATTTGTATAGACACGGAAGTAATCATTCATAAATAAATTTTGAACAACCGTCGCGGCCTCTAGGGACTCGCTTGCTGCGGTAATCGTAGTAATGTCATGTACCGCAACTTCTTCTGCATGACTTGGACCAGATAAGACAACAATCGCTTGCCGTTTTGCTGCTGGGATTTCTTCAGCTAAAATTTCAGAGATACGCTTATGACTGCCCTGCTCCAATCCTTTTGATGCATGAATGAGAAACGGTTTCTTTTGGATAAAGCCGACCAATTCCCTCGCAACTTCTCGAATGGCTTTGGTTGGAATAACAAATAAGATGCTATCTGCATCTGCAACGGCTTCTTCTAAAGAAAGCGTCGCACGGATGCTTGTTGGTATCACCAAATCTGGCAGATAATGGTGATTGGTATGTTTTTCATTGATTTCATTGATTTGTTCAGGATTTTTCCCCCATAAGATAACTTCATGCCCGTTCTCAGATAGAACTTGCGCTAAGGCAGTTCCCCAAGAACCTGGACCTAAAACAGCGATTTTTTGTTTCACGATGGAAACCTCCTCTAAAATTGTTTCTTGCTTCGTATCCTTTGACTAAATTTTAGCATAACTTCACAAAAATAGCTGTTAAATAATGGCTTCATCTGGACCATAAGAACGATTATAAGGCTTTAAATGGGGCTCTTTTTTACGGCGCCAAATTAATACGCACCATGCACCGACAAATAAAAGTGCCGATAAGGCTTGGGAAACACGAATATCTCCAAATAAATAAAGACTATCTGTCCGCATGCCCTCAATCCAAAAGCGTCCAAAACTATACCAAATAACATACGCTAAAGCAATTTCACCTTGCTTAAAGAAGTGCTTTTGTTTTCTTAAGACAATTAATAGGATAAAACCAAGGACATTCCAAACCGATTCGTATAAAAAAGTCGGTTGACGGTAGATGCCATCAATATACATGTTTTGAATAATAAACTTGGGTAAGTGAAGGCTTTCTAAAAAAGCTTTCGTCGTTTCGCCACCAAAGGCTTCTTGGTTCATAAAATTCCCCCAACGACCAATGGCTTGGGCTAACAAGACATTCGGAGCAGCAATGTCTAAAAAGGTCCATGGAGAAATGAAATTCTTTTGACAAAAGAGGTACAACCAAATTCCGCCGGCAATTAACCCACCATAAATGGCTAAGCCTCCCGAGCGAATATTAAATATCTCAATCGGATTTTCGATATAGGGCGCCAGATCAAATAAAATATAATACAGTCGCGCACCGATAAAAGCAACTGGCAGACCGACGAGCATAAAGTCTGATACGTCGTCTTTTTTTAAATTGACACGAATCGATTCTCTCGTACTCAACCACATCGCAACGACGATGCCAAATACAATAATTAAAGCATACCAATAGATTTCGATACCGAATAAATCAAATGCTACACGATCAACCATTTTTTCACATCCTAAATACTTGAATTTTCCTCGATTAAACGAGAAAGTCTTGACTCAAACTCTTTTGTTGCATCGTAACCCATTGATTTTGCTCGGAAATTCATGGCTGCGACTTCAACAATATTTGACACATTTCGACCCGTTTTGACTGGGATGCGAATATGAGGGATATCGACGCCACCCAATTGCACCACTTCATCGGCTGAGCCTAAGCGATCGTAATTTTTTTCTTGGGACCAATTTTCAAGGTATACAACCAGTTGAACCTCCATTGAACCCCGAACCGCACTTGCACCAAATAAGTTCATGACGTCAATAATTCCAATCCCACGAATTTCAATTAGATGTTCTAAAACTTTTGCCGGTTCTCCGATTAAGGTTAATTCATCTTGTTTGTAAATGTCTACGCGATCGTCTGCAATCAAGCGATGCCCACGTTGAACAAGTTCTAAAGCAGTTTCACTTTTCCCAATGCCGCTATCTCCTTGAATTAATACGCCTAATCCATAAACATCGACGAGAACGCCGTGGACATTTGTCCGAGGTGCCAATTCGCCTTCAAGATAGGTTGAAAGCTCCCCCATCAAGCGTGAGGTTGAGATTTTTGAACGTAACAGCGGAATTTGATTTTCTTGACAGGCTTGAATCATCTCTTCAGAAACTTCCAACCCTCTTGAGACAATAAAAGCCGGCGTGTCTTCGCAACACATTCGACGCATCACCATCAAACGTTCTTCTTCTGTCATCCGTTCTGCAAAGGTAATTTCTTTACTACCAAATAATTGCACGCGATTATGAGAATAATAATTAAAATATCCGGTTAATTCCAAACCAGGACGAGAAATATCACCTGTCATAATATGACGATTTAATGCTTCTTCATTTCCCGTTACGACTTCAAGTCCTAAGCTTTGGACTAATTCATTTACTTTGACAATCTCTGCCATTTTTCGACCTCTTTTCTAAACATTTTTCTGCTTATTTTATCATTTTATCACTCTCTGAAGAAAGTTACTACCAAAGTCAAAATTTATCATATTTTTTTCACTTTCTGTGCTATCATTTAAATACAAAAGGAGGAATTTAACCAATGAAATTTGACAACTATACATACCTTCGTCCAGATTACGAAGCTTATAAAATTGATTTTTCAAAAACCTTGCAAGTTCTGGCCGCAGCGACAACGATTAATGAAGCAAAAGAGGCAGTCAGTCATCTGAATGAACGACGCGGAGAGATTGAAACCGCTTATAATTTAGCGCTGATTCGACATTCCATTGATACAAATGATGCTTTCTATGAAGAAGAAGACAACTTTTGGAATGAATACCAACCGCATTTCCAAGGTCTCGATTTTGAATTTTATCAAACATTATTAAACTCACCTTTACTTCCAGAACTAAAAAAAGCTTTTCCTAAAACACTCTTTTTATATGCAGAAAGCCGTATCAGAACGTTTCATCCAGATTTAATCCCGCTTTTCCAAAAAGAAAATCAACTCTGTTCTGATTTTTCTAAATTAGTGGCTTCAGCACAAATTGAGTTCAATGGCGAAACTTATACGCTTTCACAAATCTCACCTTTTACACAAGATACAAAGGAAGCAACTCGTCGTCAAGCAACCAAAAAAGTCGTGGCTTTTTATGCAGAAAAAGAAGCCGCCTTCGATGCCATCTACGATAAGATGGTAAAAATTCGTGCAGAAATTGCTGAAAAATTGGGCTTTCGCAACTATGTTGAATTCGCGGATGTTTTGATGAATCGTTGGGATTATGACCGTCCGATGATTGAAACCTATCGTTCTGAAATCCTAAATAAAATTGTACCTGTCACACAGAAACTTTACCAAAGACAAGCACAACGAAATGGTCTGGATAAATTAAACTTTCATGATCTTGCGCTCGTCTTTCCTACGGGTAATGCGACGCCAAAAGGAACACCAGAAGAATTAGTCGCAAAAGCGCAAAAAATGTACCATGAACTAGCACCTGAAACGGGCGCGTTTTTTGACTTTATGGTTGAGCGAAATTTATTAGATCTACTAAGTAAAACTGGGAAACAAGCGGGCGGTTATTGCACGTTTATTCAAGATTACCAATCACCATTTATTTTTGCGAACTTCAACGGCACTTCACATGATGTGGACGTTCTCACTCACGAAGCAGGACACGCCTTCCAAACTTATGAATCACGTTGGATTAAAGAACCAGAAATTGTTTTTCCAAACTACGAATCTTGTGAAATTCACTCAATGTCAATGGAATTCATTGCTTGGCCATGGATGGAGTCCTTCTTTGGAGACCAAACGGAAAAATACAAATTTAGCCATTTAGCTGGCGCTCTACAGTTCTTACCTTACGGTGTACTCGTGGATCACTTCCAACAAGAGGTCTATGAACATCCTCACTGGACACCGGCAGAAAGAAAAGCCTGCTGGCGTCGTCTTGAAAAACAGTACTGTCCAGAACGCGACTACAGCCTATTCCCAGAAATGGATCAAGGAATTTATTGGTTCCGCCAAGGACATATCTTTACTTCGCCGTTTTATTATATCGATTACACGCTAGCTCAAGTCTGTGCGTTCCAATTCTGGAAAAGATTTAACGTCGATCAAGACCCTCAAGCTTGGCAAGACTACTTAGCAATCTGTCAAGTCGGTGGGACGAAAACCTTCTTAGAAATTTTAGCAATCGCTAACCTCCGTTCTCCTTTTGAAGCAGGTGCTTTGGATGAAACGATTGCCCTTGTAGACACGTATTTAAGTCATGTAACAGAAGAAGCAATTCAATAAATCGCTTAAGCAAACAGGCGATGACCATGGTCATCGCCTGTTTGCTTGTTACAATTTTTTCACAAGACTTATCTTCGCATATATTTGTCTAGCTGCCTTTGATTCACAATCATATTGACAAATGCCAAAATAATGGCGACAAAAACCGCCGAGCCAAAAGAGGCAAAACCAAAGTTATAGTGTCCCACCAATGTGGACGTCCACTGCAGCATTAACGCATTAATCACAAAACTAAAGAACCCAAAAGTTAAAATCGTTAATGGTAAAGACAAAATCATTAAAATCGGTTTAATAATCGTATTCAAGAGTGAAAGGACGACACTCGCAACTAAAGCAGTCGTAAAACTCTTAACGAAAATCATTTCTGGAAATAAGACTGTTAGAGAGATGAACGCGAGCATATTCACCAAAATACGTTGAAAAAACGTCACTAGAAATCACTCCAGTCATCTTCATCCACTTTCTCGGCTTCTTTTCTTGAAGATGTTTTCCGGTTCTTTTCTTGTTGATATTGATTGCCACGATAATAACGATTGTCATGACCGTATGAAGACGGGTTGTTTTTTCCTGAAGGAATTAAAACAGCCATAATAATATACAGAATAATTGGTGATCCCACTCCGACTAATGAAATAAATACATATATAATTCGGATAATCGTTGGATCAATATTTAGATACTCTGCAATCCCCGCGAGCGTCCCTGTAAAGACGACATTTGTTTTTGATTTTGTTAATTTTCTTTGCATTGTTTCCACCTTCCTTGTTCAAAACACCTAAAAGCATCTCGACTCCTTTTAACGTGCTGCCCAAACTTTCTCATTGATTCGGATGCTTATGCCTCACTATTTTTCAAATAAATATTTCCTGTAGTTGTTGATAAATCAATTTTCGCCACTTCATCGGTTACACGACGGAACTGGAGTAATTGGTTCATTCGTTCTTTTTTCTCACGAACGACTTCAAAGTCAGTCAAACGATTTTGAATGCTACCTAAACTTGATTTGGCAATTCCCTCAATTCCTTGGGTCACTGGTAAAGCAATTTTCACATCGCCATTTACGGTGTTCGCTTTCAATCGACGCAAGTGATCCTCTTTTAAGGTCAGGCGAATATCACCGTTCACTAAGCTGACACTTAGATTTTCCGGTACGGTTTGCATACGAACGGAGCCATTTACCGAATCGATGATTGCATCAATGATTGAACCCGATAAGACTTGGACGTTCCCATTAACACCTGAGACTTCAAGCATGGATGCACGGAGTCCAGTCAGTTCAATATCCCCGTTCGTTGATTTTACATAAATATCTTTGACATCGAAATCTTGGATGCTAATATCCCCATTTAATAATTTAAACGCTGCGTAATCATAGGTTCTTGCAGGTAAATAAAAGGTTGCATCCACACGAACGCGTTTGTTCGGTACTTTAAACATGAATCGTTCATGGCTCAAATCAATTTGGCTGCGCTCTTCAAATGCCTCTAGTGGGGTGGCTGCATCCATTTTACCATAAAGTTTTATGGTTGATTCCACTTTAATTTCATCTTTTTCCCAGAATTTAAATTTCAAATGGCCATTTGCTACTTGGATGTCAAGAATCGTTGCGGTCACTTCTTCGTACAGGTATTCTTTTTCAAGTTTTGTCGTTGCCACTCCTGGAATTTTGAAGTTAATGTCTTTCCACTCTACGTTTTCTCCGACACTTTGAGAAACGGATTGAAAGGTTTTTTTCAAAAATTTCCCCATTTGATTGGTTACATCGACAACTTTTTCACCTACTTGATTAAAGGTTTCATTCGCTTGCTCTTTCCAATCCTCTGGAATATCCATTTTTTGTTGAAATTCTTCTTTCTTTTGCGACCATTGAGAACGGCGAATATTTTTTAATTGCCCCTCCAAATTATTTTTTTCTTCCTTCAATTCAGCAAGCGTTACTTCTAACTCTTTTACTTCCTCTTCAAGATCTTGACGAGCCACTAGTTCTTCGGCTTCTAATCCATCCAACTCTTCTTTTGTGTTTAACTCCATTAAAGCTTCACGCGCAGCAACTAATGAAAGGGTAATTCCTTCAATTTCAACCATCACTTCATCCAATTCTGCGGATGCTTGATTGGATTCCGTCGCCAAGCGGTCTAAGATTTCTTCTAAATTCTTTTGATCTTCCGCCTCACGATCCATTTTTGGTTCTTCGTTCGTTTTAAATGTTTGTTCGTCATCTATAAAATTTTGTATTTCTTCTGCGTCATGTTTATCTTGTGTCTCTGTATTTGTTTTTTTGCCCATTTCTTCAAGTAAATCCAAGGCTTCATCCGTCGAAAGCACACCTTTTTTCACTAGTTCCAATATTCTTTCTCTTTCATTCATGGAAATTGCCTCCTCAAGCAAATTATTTTATACAAGTTTATCTTGTATACTTATTATGCCTCTTTCCTCGAGAAAAAGCATAGGTCTTAAGTACCAATTTTGCAAAAAAACCAGTTTTTAGTCAAAAAAAAGAATCAATTTCTTAAAAAGACAGCTCGACTGCTTCTTCAGAAATTGATTCCTTGACCTTTTTAAAGGATTTCATCGCGATTCGAGTTGAGCTCGCTAATTTTTCCTGTTGCTAAGTAAACAATCCACTCACAAATATTGGTTACATAGTCCCCAATTCGTTCCAAATACTGAGCAACGTTAATATACTCGGTGCCAATAATAATTAATTCTGGATCATTTTTCATTTCTTTAATCGCTTGATAATAAATATCACTGTACCATTGATTGACTTTTTCATCCATCTTCGCAATTAGTTTTGCATCGACTTCATCTGTCTTCACATAGGCAATCAGCACATTATCAACCATCTTTTTCACATAATCAGACATTTCATTGACTTCTTTTTCGATTTCAGGAATTCTTTCTTCACCTTTCACCCGTATCGTTGATTTCGCAATCGAAACCGCATGATCGCCCATTCGTTCCAAATCTGAACTAGCTTTCATCACGGTGATAATTCGACGTAAATCCGTTGTCACTGGCTGTTGTAAAGCAATCATTTCAAAACTTTTCTTTTCTAACCGCACTTCCAATTGGTTAACTAACTCATCTTGAGCAATAACCTCGCTTGCTAATTTGCGATCGTGTTTCACGTAAGCTTGCACGGAATGATGAATGGCTTTACTTACGAGCATTCCCATTTCATAAAATTGATTGTGTAAATTCAATAAATCTTCTTCAAATTGCGTTCGTAACATGTCGATCTTCCTTCCGCTACTATACTTGGTGTCGCTATATAATTATCCAAAACGCCCAGAAATATAATCTTCGGTTGCTTGTTTCCCAGGGTTTAAGAAAATTTTCTTTGTATCGGCAAATTCAATTAAATCACCATTTAAGAAAAAGGCTGTTTTATCAGAAATACGTGACGCTTGAGACATATTATGTGTCACAATAATCATTGTATACTTTTCTTTTAATTCTAACAATGTATTTTCGATTTTTCCAGAAGAAACTGGATCTAAAGCACTCGTTGGCTCATCTAATAAAATAATCTCGGGATCGACGGCCAAGACACGAGCAATACAGACTCGTTGTTGTTGCCCACCAGATAAAGACAACGCACTTTGATGAAGCTTGTCTTTCACATCGTCCCATACCGAAGCAGCTTTCAAACTTTCTTCCACCACGCGATCTAGAACTTGTTTATCCGTTTCTCCCTTTAACTTTAAGCCATAAATTACATTTTCATAAATGGAGAAAGGAAAAGGATTTGGCTGTTGGAAAACCATGCCAATTTCTTTACGTAAATCAACAATGTCTGTTTTGGGGCTATAGATGTCTTTTCCTTTATACATGACACTTCCCGTGATTGTTACACTCGGTATCAAATCGTTCATTCGATTTAGCGCGCGCAAGTAGGTTGATTTCCCACAACCCGATGGTCCGATCATTGCGGTGATTTCCCCTTTATTAATATCTAAATCAATACCTTTTAAGGCTTCTTTTTTTCCGTAATATAGATGTAAATCTCTTGAGGAAAGAATGATTTCACTCATGTTATTCTCCTGCCTTTCTTAACCAAAATGTCCAGATACATAATCTTCGGTTGCTTGGATTTTCGGTCGTGTAAAGATCTTGCTGGTCTCATCATACTCAATCGCATGACCTAGGTAAAAGAAAGCCGTGTAATCACTAATTCGTGCCGCTTGGTGCATGTTATGCGTCACAATAACAATCGAATAGTCATCTTTTAAGCTGACGATTGTTTCTTCGACTTTTCCTGTTGAAATTGGATCCAACGCACTTGCTGGCTCATCTAAAAGTAAAATATCTGGCTTCATCGCGATGGCTCTGGCAATACACAAACGTTGTTGTTGCCCACCGGATAAAGCCAAGGCACTCTTATCTAACGAATCTTTGACTTGTTCCCAAAGAGCCGCTTGTTTTAAACTCGTTTCAACAATTTCATCCAATTTATGTTTATCTTTTTCACCGTGACGTTTTAAAGCAAAGGTAATATTATCATAGATAGACTTACTAAATGGATTGGGGCGTTGAAAAACCATACCGATTCGCTTACGCATCTCATAAACATCCACTTCAGAAGAATTGACATTGACCCCTTTGTACATAATTTCGCCAGTCACTTTCGTGTGCGCGATTTCGTCATTCATCCGATTCAACGAACGAAGATACGTGGATTTCCCACAACCTGACGGACCAATGAGCGACGTTACTTTGTTTTTTTCAAACTGTAAGTCAACCCCTTTGATTGCTTCGTTACTTCCATACCAGACATGTAAGTCATTCGTATGTAGAATGACTTTTTCCGGGTCGTTCATTTTAATAATATTCCGTTCTTCCCAATTATATGTTTTCATTCGAATCTCCTTAAGCAGAAGTTAATTTTCTATGTAGTCGTTTCCCAATTGCACGGGCACCAAAGTTAAATGCTAAAACAGCTAGAATTAAAACCGCTGAAGCCCCGGCTGATACCGCTGCTCCATCTGGCATGGTACCTTCCGTATTAATTTTCCAAATATGAACAGCCAAAGTTTCCGCCTGACGGAACAAACCAATCGGACTCGAAACGCTAAAGGGATTCCAATTAGTAAAATCTAGGGCTGGGGCACTTTGTCCGGCAGTATAAATTAAAGCTGCCGCTTCACCAAAAATCCGTCCGGAACTTAAAATGACCCCGGTTAAAATCCCTGGAGTCGCTTCAGGTACGACTACTCGTAACACTGTCTCCCAACGTGACAATCCCAAAGCCAGTCCTGCTTCCCGTTGCGTAAAATGAACGGCTTTTAGGGATTCTTCCACATTACGAGTCAATAAAGGCAAGTTGAAGAAGGTCAAGGCTAGCGCACCGGATAAGATGGAAAAACCATAACCAAACTGAATAACAAAGATTAAAAAACCAAATAATCCGACAACCACAGATGGTAACGAACTCAAAATCTCAATCGCCGTTCGTACCACATCGGTCAACCAATTCTTCTTCGCATATTCGGCCAAATAGATACCAGCACCTAATGAAAGTGGAAAACTAATTAACATTGTTATGAATAACAGGTAAAAAGAGTTAAACAACTGAATACCAATCCCGCCACCAATTTCATAAGCACGAGAAGGCTGTGTTAAGAATTCCCAAGAAATATGTGGCAATCCTCGAACTAAAATGTAAAGCAGCAAAGAAGCTAAAATTAAAACGATGACTGTTGCCACCCCGTATAAAACCCCTGTTGCTAATTTATCGACTTTCTTTGCATTCATTAATTCAGACTTCCTTTCTTACCGATTACGCGGATTGCAATATTAAAGACTAATGACATAAAGAGTAAGATCAATGCCAACGACCATAAAACGTTATTTTCAACCGTTCCCATGATCGTGTTTCCAATCCCCATGGTTAAGATAGACGTTAAGGTAGACGCAGGCGTGACTAAACTTGTTGGCAATAAAGCCGCATTTCCGATTACCATTTGGATGGCCAAGGCTTCACCAAAAGCACGTGCCATTCCAAAAACAACAGCCGTTAAAATCCCTGGGACCGCTGCTCGCAAAACAACTTTATAAGTCGTTTGCCAACGAGTTGCACCTAATGCAAGTGATGCTTCCCGATAATGACGAGGAACGCTTTTTAATGCGTCGACTGTCATGGTTGTAACGGTTGGTAAAATCATAATGAACAAGACGAAGGTTCCAGCTAAAATCCCAAAACCAGTACCACCAAAAACTGAACGAACAGCTGGTACAATAACGGATAATCCGATAAAGCCGTACACAACCGAGGGAATTCCTACAAGAAGCTCAATGACAGGTTGTAAGATTTTTTGTCCTTGTTTCGGTGAAATCTCTACCATAAAAACAGCCGCACCAATCGCAAAGGGGGTTGCGACAATGGCAGATAAAAAGGTTACTAAAAAGGAACCAACAATCATTGGCAAGGCACCGACAAGCGGTTGGCCATTTTCACCCACTTGACTCGGATTCCATTTCGTACCAAACAGAAAGTCAAAAAAGTTGACTTTATCGACAAAAAACGTCGCTAGTCCCTTACTTGCCACAAAATAAAAGATTGAAACAACTACGGTAACAATTAATAGAATACAAAGTAAGCTAATTATTTTTCCTCTTTGCTCCATTTTTGCCCGTTTTGATTTTTTTGTTAATATTTGTTTTACATCTTCCAAGAGAAAGCCTCCTCAAATCTTTTCATTTTATCTCTAACTAGTCTACTGTTTGTAAATCAATTTCCTTTTAACATCGTGTAAATTTCCAGTGAAGATTGTAAATTTTACGTAAAGATTAAGGAATGATATTTCCTTCCCAATCTCTTCGTACCTCCATACTAGAAATCGAAATATAACCTAATTTACCTACAATATTCGTTTGCACATCTTCGGATAAAACGTAGTCGATGAAATCTCTCGTTAATCCTGTAGGCTCCCCTTTTGTATACATATGTTCGTACGACCAAATCACCCATTGATTTTTCCGGACGTTCTCATCAGTTGGTGCAACCCCTTCAATCTTTAACGTTTCCACTTCTTCTGTCACATACGAAAAGGCCACATAACTAATTGCTCCCGGGGTATCTGCTACGATTTGACGCACCATGCCACTTGAGTCTTGTTCTTGTGATTGTTTCGCTGTTTCACCGTTCAAAACCCAACGTTCAAAAGTATTACGTGTGCCACTCCCATTCGCTCGATTCAATAAAACAACCGGTAGGTCTTCTCCACCTAACTCTTGCCAATTTGTTACCTCGCCAACAAAGACGCGACGTAAGTCCTCCATCGAAAGATTTGATACACCGACTTGTTTATTAACAATCGGAGTAATCCCTACAACAGCTACTTGAAAATCAACTAGCTTTGACGCATCAATCCCACTCTTTTCTTCTGCAAAAACATCTGAGTTTCCAATTTCCACCGCACCGGATTGGACTTGACTGAGTCCCGTACCACTTCCGCCTCCTTGAACGTTGACAAAACGTCCGGGGTTTTTAGCTTGAAATGATTCTGCAGCGGTTTCAGCTAACGGTTGCAAAGCAGATGATCCGACTGCCGTAATCGATTCTCCTCGATCAATCCAACTTGCACAACCACTTAATAATACGACTAAAGCAAGGGTTACTATTGAAATATATTTTTTCTTCATTTTGAAACTCCTTATTTGTAAAATTCTTTTTTCGTCTGTAAATTGACTTTACCCTATCTTAACATTTTACCAATCTTTTTGAAATTAGAATTCACTAAAAGATGTGATGCTGTTTTCAGAAAACCATATTTTTTTCTATATTCTTTTCAATATTTTTGTTTATGGATCACGTGTTTTTCAATTTACTTCGAAAAAAAAGGACCGTGACAGATGTCACAGTCCCTTGGTGTTTTACGAACGTTTGGCGGATAAACGGGCAACAAAAGTCGTTTTGCTCTGAGAAACTGGAGGGAAATTCGAACGATTGGCTTTTTCAATTGCTCGGATTTCGTGAAGTTTCCAAAAGTGCAGACTTTTGCCACACCTCTTTTAACCGGTCTAAATTTTTAAGAATCGACGCATAGAAATAATCGATCCTAAAGAACCAATCGTGATTCCAATTAAAATGAGGCCCAAGCTCACTTGTAAAGTTAAAATATCTGGTGCTAATAAACCATAGTTTGAACGTAACAAAATCGGGTTTAAAATACGATACACTTCCGGATAACCGAAAATGATTAACAACACGGGAATCACAGAACCAAGCAAGCCAATCCAACCACCTTCTAAAAAGAACGGCCAACGAATATAACCATTTTTCGCTCCAACCAGTCGCATGATTTGAATTTCTCGTTCTCTTGATAAAATCGTAATTCGAATCGTATTCGAAATTAAAAACATCGCAACAAAGAGTAGTAAGCCAGAGCCGATCAGTCCCCATGTGCGGACGCCTTGCGCAATGCCAAAGATTTTATCAGATAAATCTTCGCCATAGGTTGCCTTATGTACGACCTTGCTATATTTTGACGATTGCGCTTCTTTTGTAATTTCTTTGACAAATTCTGGGGCTTTTGCCTGTACAATAAAAACGTCTAGCAGTGGGTTATCTTGATCAAATAGTCCCCAAACATCCCCGTAAGACTCTTTTACTCGATCGAGCTCTTCATCTTGACTAGAAAACTTCACTGATTCAACGTTCGGCAAGGCTGCTAAGTCTTTTTCAAGTGCATCTTGTTCTTCTTGCGTCACTCCATGATTCATGAAAACCGAGATTTCAACGTTGTTTTCCATATCTTCCGCTAACTTAACGGTATTTAAAATAATCATCAGGAAAGCCCCTAGTAGGGTCAAGGTAATTGTTACCGCACTGATTGAGGAAATGGTCATCCAACCATTTCGACGTAAACTTTTCATACTTTCTAAAAGATGTCGAAAAAAGGTTCTAATCATCGTAGCCATACTCCCCTTCCATTTGGTCACGAATAATACGTCCATTTTCTATCGCAATCACGCGATGACGGATTGTATTTACGATGGTGCTATTATGCGTAGCCATCACAATAGTTGTGCCTTGTGCATTAATACGATCAAGTAATTTCATGATTTCCCAGGAGTTTTCTGGATCCAAGTTCCCAGTCGGTTCATCGGCGATCAACACTTTTGGTGTATTGACAATCGCACGAGCAATCGATACGCGTTGTTGCTCCCCACCAGATAGCTCGCTTGGAAAGACACGAACTTTATGTTTCAGTCCGACTAAGTCTAAGACTTCCATTACCCGTTTTTTCACATCGCGTGGCTTTCTTCCAATAACCTGCATGGCGTAGGCCACATTTTCATAGACGGTTTTCTTTGGTAATAATTTATAGTCTTGGAAAACCACACCGACTTCTCGGCGCATATTTGATACTTCTTTGTTCTTAATTTTTAATAAATCGTATCCCGCAATATTCAATAATCCTTTTGTGGCTTTCTCTTCGCGATACATCAATTTAATAAACGTTGATTTCCCCGCACCACTTGGGCCAACGACATAAACAAATTCACCGGGTCCGATTGACACAGAAAGGTTACGAATCGCAGTTGTACCATTGGAATATTTTTTCATTACATCCTGCATTTCTATCATGCTTGTCTCTCCACCTTCTTTTATAGATACTGGACTATTATAGCATTGCTATGTTTCAGTCCGCTTTCATTAGGTTACAATTTGATTGCAATTCCATCAATTTTGAGATTTATTGTCATTTAAGCGCATTTTTAAGAAAGCATCGATGAATCCATCCAATTCTCCATCCATCACTGCTTGAATATTCCCTGTTTCATAATTCGTCCGGTGATCCTTGACCATTGAATAAGGATGGAACACGTAGGAACGGATTTGTGAACCCCAACCGATTTCTTTTTGTTCGCCTCGTAAAGCTGCCGCTTCTTGCTCTTGCTTTTCGACTTCTAATTGGTAAAGTTTGGCTTTTAACATACTCATCGCTTGGTCTCGGTTTTTCAACTGCGAACGTTGGGCTTGGCTTGAAACAACCACACCTGTTGGTAAGTGAGTGATACGAACCGCTGAATCTGTCGTATTGACGTGCTGCCCACCTGCACCACTTGCCCGATAAGTATCAATTTTTAAGTCCTCAGTATTGATATCAACTTCAATCGAACCGTCTAATTCTGGCATGACATTGACCGAACAAAAAGAGGTGTGACGACGTTTAGCAGAATCAAATGGAGATATTCGGACTAAGCGATGGACACCTTTTTCTGATTTCAAATAGCCATACGCATTGTGGCCTTTAATTAAAAGGGTCACACTTTTAATACCTGCTTCATCTCCTGCTTGGTAATCAAGTGTTTCCACCTTAAACCCTTGAGAGTCCGCCCATCTTTGATACATGCGCAAGAGTAGACTGCCCCAATCTTGTGATTCCGTTCCCCCCGCTCCTGGGTGCAATTCTAAAATTGCGTTGTTATGGTCATACGGTTCATCTAACAGTAAAGACAGTTCATATAAATTCATCTCTTCTGTTAACGTGCGAAGTCCTTCTTCCAACTCTTTTTCGATTTCGGCGTCTGCTTCTTCTTGCAGCATTTCTAATAGTACTTCTAAATCTTCCAATTGGCTGGCTAAGCGATGGAAGCGATCAAATGTATCCTTATTGGCATTATTTGCATTAATAATCGCTTGTGCCGCTTGACTATTATCCCAAAAACCAGGTTCTCCCATTTGGTGTTCAACTTCCGCAATCTCTTCTTCTAGACGATCTAAGTCAAAGAGACCTCCTAAAACTTGTAATCTTTTGATTCATCTCCGTTAGTTGATGACGAATTTCTGCTAATTCCATCTAAATTCCTTCTTTCTCGCTCGAAAAAATTCTTGTCGTTTTTTTTACCGAGCAGGTTCTTTTAAAAACGGAGCCATGACCGATGACTGTCACGACTCCGCCAACTATTAAACGATTTGTTTTCGACCATGGCAGTTTTTAAATTTCTTACCGCTACCACATGGACATAAGTCATTTCGACCGATATTTTCTGTATTCACCGTCTGTGCGACAGGTGCTTCTGTTGGCGCAACTTGTTCGCGTTGCACATTTTGACGAATCTCAGCCTTCATAAATAAACGAGTCACTTCGTATTCAATCGCTCCAACCATTGCTTCAAACATTTCATAACCTTCCGTTTGATACTCAACTAATGGATTATTTTGACCATATGCTCGTAGCCCAATGGATTGACGCAATTGATCCATAGCATCAATATGGTCCGTCCATTTTGTATCTACCACTCGTAAGATAACCACTTTTTCAAATTCAAGCAATTGCTCTGGACTATTTAAATGACTCACTTTTTCATCAAATTTTTCTTGCGCTAAAGTTAGCAAGTACGCTTTAAGCGCTGCGCTATCTTTTCCTTCTAAATCTGCTAGAGAAATCGCATCCTCATGAACTAAGACGCTGCCTGCGAAATCAATGATTCCTTCATAATTTACTTCATTGTTTTCAAGTTGCACGTGACCATCGACCATCCGATTAATTGTACGTTCAACCATACCCATTAATTGCTCGGACAAGTTCTCTTCTTCCATAATCACCTGTTGTCTTTGGCGATAAATGACTTCACGTTGTTCACGCATCACATCATCATATTGTAAGACGTTTTTACGAGTGTCATAGTTATTTCCTTCTACTCGTTTTTGCGCTGATTCGACTTGCTTGGTTAACATCTTGCTTTGAATTACCGCGTCTTCTTCTTCAATATTCATCCGGTCAAGAAAAGCCTTGATTCGTTCTGAACCAAAACGCTTCATTAAATCATCTTCTAGTGACAAGTAGAACTGTGAAACACCAGGGTCTCCTTGTCGGCCAGATCGTCCACGCAACTGATTATCGATACGACGAGATTCATGACGTTCGGTCCCTACAACTGCAAGACCGCCCAATTCGGCAACACCCAGACCTAATTTGATATCGGTTCCTCGACCAGCCATATTCGTGGCAATTGTAATGGCACCTTTTTGACCCGCATTTAAGATAATTTCTGCCTCTTTAAAGTGATTCTTCGCATTTAAAACTTCGTGTGGTACTTTCTCTTGATTTAATAATTCAGACAAATACTCTGAAGTTTCAACTGCTACTGTTCCGACTAGGACCGGTTGACCTTTGCGGTAACGCTCTTTAATGTCTTGTACGACTGCTTTAAACTTGCTTTCTAAAGTTGGATACAATAAGTCGGCACGATCATCACGAACGACTGGACGATTCGTTGGAATTTGAATGACTTGAATATTGTAGATTTCACGAAACTCTTCTTCTTCCGTTTTTGCTGTTCCTGTCATTCCAGATAATTTTTTGTACATCCGGAAAAAGTTCTGGAAAGTAATGGTGGCCATTGTTTTTGTCTCGTCTTCAATTTCAACATGCTCTTTTGCTTCAATCGCTTGATGTAAACCGTCAGAGTAACGACGACCATCCATAATCCGACCCGTAAACTGGTCCACGATCAATACTTTACCTTCTTGAATCACATAATCGATATCGCGTAACATAATATAATTCGCACGTAAGGATTGATCTAAGTGATGTGTTAACGCCGTATTTTCAATATCATATAAGTTTTCTAAAGAGAATGTTTCTTCTGCTTTTTCAATTCCAGCTTCCGTTAACGTAATTGTTTTTGATTGCACATCAATCTTATAATCTTCTTCTGCTTTCAAACGTTTAACAAAGTTATCCGCTCGAGTATAAAGAGCCGTCGACTTTTCTGCTTGGCCTGAAATAATTAAGGGTGTTCTTGCCTCATCAATTAAAATAGAATCGACCTCATCGACAATCGCATAATTCAACGGGCGTTGCACCATTTGATTGCGGTAGACTACCATGTTGTCTCTCAAATAGTCAAAGCCTAACTCATTATTTGTGCTATAAGTAATATCAGCAGCATACGCTTCACGTTTTTCCTCAGAAGATTTTGAGTTTATATTCAAACCAACTGTTAAACCTAAAAATTCATATAAATCGCCCATCTCTGTCGAGTCACGTGTCGCTAAGTACTCATTCACCGTTACAACGTGAACACCCAATCCTGTAATTGCGTTTAAATAAACAGGCATTGTCGCTGTCAAGGTTTTTCCTTCCCCTGTCCGCATTTCGGGAATGTTTCCGTCATGTAAAACAATTCCGCCCATTAATTGGACATGGTAAGGATAGAGACCTAAGACCCGTTTCGCTGCTTCACGAACCACCGCAAAGGCTTCCGTTAATAACTCATCTAAAGTTTCACCATTTTTATAACGACGACGAAATTCTTCTGTCTTTCCTTGAAGTTCCGCATCCGATAACGCACTCATTTGATCAGCTAACAAATCAATTTTCTTTGCCATTTGATCTAGACGTTTTAATTCTTTTTTATCATTTTCAATTAAGTTCTTTAAAAAATTCGCCATTACAACGCTAGTCTCCTTTTATTTCAATTCTTCTTAAGTTTAAGTATTCAAAAAGTCTTCAATCCATTTTATCATTTGTTCTCGTTGATTGCTACATTTTATAGTGAAACTATTGAAGAAAACAAAAGAGACAAAAGCCTCCAAGGACCCTTGTCTCTTTTGTTTTCTTTTTAGTTGGTTTCAATTAGACCATATTTTCCATCTTTACGACGGTAAACGATGCTCGTGCCGTTTGTTTCACCGTCTTCAAAAATGAAGAAGTTATGCCCTAGCATATTCATTTGTAAAACTGCTTCTTCACTATCCATTGGTTTCAACGATAAACGTTTCGTACGAACGATTTCTAATTCTGAACCATTCTCTTCTTCTGTTTCATCATGAATGAAGATTGAGCCTGCGTTCAAATCAGGAATTGCCGTTTCACGAGATTTTCGGTTAATTTTTGTTTTAAATTTGCGAATTTGACGTTCTAACTTATCAACAACCAAATCAACACTTGCGTATAAATCTGGTGAAGTCTCTTCAGCTCGCAACACAAGGTACGGTAGCGGGATTGTCACTTCTACTTTCGCAGTTTTTTCCGTATACACTTTTAAGTTGATATGTGCAGTTGCATCTGGAACATCTGTAAAGTAACGTTCTAGTTTACCAACTTTCTTTTCTACATAGTTACGAATTGCTTCTGTGACCTCGATATTTTCTCCACGTACATTATATCTAAACATAACAATTGCCCCTTTCGTCTACCAATTAAAGAGAGAGAAGGACCACTCTTTCCCTCTTCTTACTTCTATTATATCGAACTTTATGAGAAATGCAAAAGAAATCGTTACCATTCTTCATTTATTTTCCAGTCTTTTATCTGGCCAATGAGACCGTGCAAATTTCTTTGGCTCCATGCGCTTTCAATAATATCGCGGCATGAAACAAGGTGCGCCCGGTCGTATACACGTCATCGACAAGTATCACTTTCTGTCCTCTTATTTGTTCTATCGCAATTGTCGCTTGAAAAGGTTGCTTTGTCGCCAGTCGTTCATGGCGCTTTTTTTGAGCTTGCGGTGTCGTATCTTGCTCCTTTTTCAACAATGAAACCCAAGGTATATTCGCTGCACTTAAGAAGGCTTCCGTTTGATTAAATCCTCGGGAAGCCAATCGCTCCTCAGAAAGCGGGATGGGGCAAATGAAATCTGCCCGCTGCCTCTTCAAATAATTGCGAATTTCTGGGACAAACGTTTGACGTAAACGGTAGTCACCTAAAAATTTGTACTGATGAATCCACTCTTGAAAGGCCTCATCATACACAAAAAAGGCATGGTGAGAAAAAGAATAGTCGGGAAATATTCGCTGCCAGCGTAAACAATCTTGACATTGCTTGTTCCCTCCAATTTTGCAACAAGTCGGACAAGCCTGATCTAAAGGAATCTTTTGCAATCGCGCTTGACAAAATGAACAACGATTGTTTCTGACCGTTAAGGGAAAGAGTATTTCCTTCATACTTAAATTATGAATCATTGACTTTTGACACCAGGTACATCTCATTTTTCCAACCACCTCACAGCCAAGTGATTCATCGTCTGAACTTCTTGACAAGCTTGTTTCATCGCTTTGGTCATTTGACTGTAAAAAAAGAGCACCCGCCCTTTCGAGTAAGGTCCCTTTCGATCGACTCGACCCGCAATTTGAACGAGTGCCGATTTCGTAAAAACAGGATGGTTTGCTCCCATAACAATCACAGATACCTTTTCAAAAGTCACCCCACGCTCTAAAATCGTGCTGGTTAATAAAATCCGATATTGTTTGGCACGCATGTTTTCGATTTTCACTTTGCGATTTACGTCTTCTGAATGCACGCTTGCCATCACCTTTTCTGGAAAATAATGAATCAATTGATGATAAAGTCTTTCCATATAAAGAATACTCGGACAAAAAACAAGAACATCATTATCAATTAACAAGGCATTCAAGTACTTCACGAGTTTTCTTAACAAATGTTTGCTTTTCGCGCATTTTTCCCAAGAACCATACCAAAGACATTCAGGTACAATCAAGGGTCTTTGATGAAAACGCAAAGGGGATTTTTCAATCATGAAGCTGGATCCGAGTTCTTTGAGCAATTGATTCGATGGGGTGGCTGTCAAATAAACTTGGCGACCATTCAAGCGTCGCGCTTGTTTTAGGGCATGGCGTAACATCGGATTTCCTTCATAAGGAAAGGCATCAATTTCATCAACAATAATTAAATCAAACGCCTGATAAAAATGCAGCAATTGATGCGTCGTACAAACCAACAATGGACAATAACGATACTTTTCCTCTGATTCACCGTAGAGTAATAAGACTGGTTCAGAGGAAAAGGCAGCTTGAATCCGCGGATGCAACTCTCGACAGACGTCAATTCGTGGAGAGGTGACACAAACTCTCCCACCATTTTTTAAAACATGATGGATTAAGGGGAAAATCATTTCCGTTTTCCCCGAACCTGTGACGGCCCATAAAAGGCAATCTTTTTCCTGTTCGAAATGATGAAGCAAACGTTCGGCAATTTCCCTTTGTAAAGAAGTCAACACGCCATTCCAACTGAAACAGACCTCTCTTGGAAGACGGCCATTTTTCGTTTCATGTTTAGAAACGAGGAAATCCGCACTGGTTAAACGACCGTAATGCAAGCAGACCGAACAAAAATAAGCCCCATTTGGTAAACAGTGTGATTCTTTTTCCAGTACACTCGAACACCTTTGGCAATCGATGTTTTCTGCAAGCAATAAAGCAGGGCGGACTAAAAAATCTGGAGAAGCATAAGTTTTCATTTTTTGACTAGACATCACGACTTGACGACCGATTAATTCTTCCACTCTCCTCACCTCAATGAGAAGATACGAAAAAAGAGCGGGGGATTTTCCTCGCTCCTTACTAAAATGATTATTGATTTTCTTCAATTAAACGCAATGCTTGTTCTAAAACTTTGTCGCCCTTCATCATTCCATAATCGGCCATGTTGATGATCTCTAATGGGATTTTTTTTGATTCTAGCCGCTTTTCAAAATCCGCCTTCATAAAACGAACTTGTGGGCCCAGTAATAAAACGTTCACATCTTTTGTTGCAAGATGATGATCGGCTTCTGAGGCAGACACTGCAAAAATATCAGTATCTAATCCTTGTACCTCTGCTGATTTTTGCATTTTTGAAACAAGTAAACTGGTACTCATACCAGCAGAACAAACTAACATGATTGTTTTTTTTGCCATCAATTTTTCCCCCATACATTAAAATAATTGTTGTTTCCATGATTTTTCCACTCAATTAAATTATAAAACAATTGAACGCTTTGTCAATTAATGATTACGAAAGCCATGTTTCTTTTAGTAACGGTCGAAAAACAACGTATTCCTTTTTTAAATCAACATGGATAACTTCATAATTGGCATTCAACCAAGCATAAGCCCCTTTTTCAGGGTACAAATAATCGTTCGCCCACCAATCCAAACTCGTTCTGGCTGTCTTTGGTAAACCGCTAGCAGGAAAAAGCAACTCGTCCATTTGAGTAAAAGTCAAAGTCACTTGTGTTCCCCCATTATTTCGAAGGTATGTGGTAATAATATCGTATTTTTTTCTACGCCCCACTCGCTTTCACCCTTTTCTTCTTATTATCTAGCTTCTTACCCAAAAAAGCAACTAACATGAAATTGCTATCTGATGATTTATTGCCTATACTAGGAGAAGTATCACATGGAAAGGAGCCGTTTATGTTAGCCAGTTATCGAACAATCAGCCAAAACGGGCAAGTTGAAATTGAAATAAAAAAATCACGGTTTATTTGCTTTTTGCAACGTGTCAAAACAGAAGAGGAAGCAAGAGATTTTATTCAAACGATCAAAAAAGAACATTGGAAGGCCAATCATAACTGTAGCGCCTTCATTATTGGAACAGATGGTCATGTCTTGCGTTCCAGCGATGACGGCGAACCTAGTGGCACTGCTGGCGTTCCCATGCTTGAAGTCCTAAAACAAAATGCATTAGTTGATGTTGTAGCCGTCGTTACTCGTTACTTTGGTGGAGTCAAACTAGGTGCCGGAGGACTAATTCGAGCATATTCCTCTTGCGTTTCCGCTGCCGTTAAAGAAATTGGCATCGTTGATGTGAAACCTCAACAAGAAATTTTTGTCAGCATTGATTACGCTTTGCTTGGAAAAATGCAACATTTCTTAGAGCACAATCACTACCATATCAAAGAAACGGTTTTTACTGATTCCGTCAACCTGTGTGTGATGGTTGATCAAGCAAACAGCGAGCCATTTAAAAACGAGGTGATCGAGCACTTAAACAATCAAGTCACATTCCAAGAAGGGAACGTACTTCCTATTGAAATGCCAGTCATCGACTAAAAAGCGCCAATGAAAGGACTTTTCTTCGAGTCCTTTCATTGGCGTTTCTTCCATTATCGATTCTTCATCCGCCATTTAATCGTTTGTTTCGTTGGACGTTTTTCTGTTACTCGGATTCCTTTTTTAGTGATGTTCACAATGACATCTTTTTTAGAAATATCATAAAGATGTTCGACTGCTTCAATGACTTGTTCTTTTATACGAAAATCAAATTTCATCTTTTCCACTCCTGTCTTTGTTGATACTTTTAGATTAGCGCAAACGCTTGGAATTTTCAAATAAAAAAAGAGCAACGAATGCATCGCTGCTCTAAAAACTGGGGTAGCTGGATTCGAACCAACGCATGAGGGAGTCAAAGTCCCTTGCCTTACCGCTTGGCTATACCCCAATGGTGGAGGAGAGTGGATTCGAACCACTGAACCCGAAGGAACGGATTTACAGTCCGTCGCGTTTAGCCACTTCGCTACTCCTCCCAAAGGTTGAATAAGTTATGTTTAACAACTCAACTTCTTTATAATACACAACTTTTCAAGAAAAGGCAAGCCTTTTTTCAAAAATTATTCATGTAAATTCCATTGACGAATAATTGCTTCAACCGCTAGCTCAAAAGTCTTATTTGAACCGATGGATTCGTCGTCCATAAAAGCTTGAAAGTCTTTCGGGCCATACTCTAAGATCTCGCCCATCTTCTTTTTACCGATAAAAAGAGCCGTCACATCGTAGGACTTTCCTTGAAGCGTCCGCTTGGATTCTTCCAGCTGGATTTGAATCTCTTTGTTCTTTTTCATCCTTTTTCACCTCGAGTTCTATCTTACCACATTTTTTAAAATTTACGAGTACTTTTTGTTATTAAATCATTTTTTTTAGACTGCTCGAATCATTTGTAGTGAATCGTATTTTTCATCAATTGTTTCAAAAGAAACCTTCTTCTTTCCAATCTGTTTAAACCCGTGTTTTTGATAAAAAGGCAAACCCATTTCATTTTTTTCGGTGACCGAAACCTTTTGTTTCTTTATTTGATACATTTTTTTTTGCCAACTCGTAAATTCAGCCAACAAGATCGAGCCGTAGCCTTTGTTCTTTTTTTTAGGATCTAAGTATAAAACGTAGATTGCGCCTATTTCGCTTTCTTCGATTCCACCACCAATACAACCAACTAATTGTCCATCCTCTTCTAATACATAATAACCTGACCACGCTTGCGAAATTTCCGTTACTTCATTGATTAATCGTTCTTGATTGTAAAACGCTTGAATCACGTGGTTGATATAGCCTGATGTATACAGATTTTTATAGGTAACTTGCCAAGCTTCCGTTAAGATGGCTTGTAGCTTAGGGACGTCCTCTACTTGCGCTCGACGAAACATTTTGGTCCTCCTCCTTAAAAAAAGCTAGAAAGGAAATCTTGCCTTCTAGCTTTTTTCCTTATTGATTTGTTAGTACAGCACTCACCACGGCAAACCCTGCTGCAGTTAAAATAGCTTTCACTTTCTCTGTTTCTTTTGTTTCTACTTGAATTTCAACAATCGTTTGAGTCGCTTGACGATCGACAACGACCGTCAAAATACTCAGTTCTTTCTCTGCTAACACTTTTGTAATTTCAGCTAAGATACCTGGATGATCCTTTTCGACTGCTAGTGAGATCCGGGTTCCTCCGGCATAGTAACCTGTAATTTTTAAGAAAGCATCAAAAATATCATTATTAGTAATAATCCCAACGAGTTTTTCGCCCTCAATCACAGGTAGCACACCGACATTGTTTTTACGCATTTGGGCGATCGCATCTTCGAGGAGCGCTTTTGGACCAATGGTTTCTACTTTTTTAATCATAATGTCTTTGACAATGGTTTTATTCAGTAAATAATTTACTTCATAAACACTTAAACTCGTGGCTTTTGAAGGAAGAGCCTCTTGAATAACTCCTTCCGTAATCAACCCCACCAACTGATCCCCTTCAACCACAGGTAAGCGGTGAATTTTATGTTGCTTCATTAGGTCAACTGCATCAAAAATTGGTGTTGTGGGACTCACCGTAATTAACTGGGTTGACATAAAATCTTTTACACTCATGGTTTACCCTCCTAAGTATGCTTTCTTCACAGATTCACTCGTTAACAGTTCTTGACCGGTACCTTCTAAAACGATTTTCCCTGTTTCTAAAACATAGCCGCGATCTGCAATTGATAGTGCCATGTTTGCATTTTGTTCAATGAGTAAGACCGTCGTCCCTTGAGATTTTATCTCTTCGATAATTGAAAAAATCTCACGAATAAAAATCGGGGCTAGCCCCATCGATGGCTCATCAAGTAATAATAGTTTGGGACGAGACATCAAGGCACGACCCATCGCTAACATTTGTTGTTCTCCGCCCGATAAGGTGGCAGAATCTTGTTTTTTCCGTTCTTTTAAAACAGGGAAACGCTGATACACGGCTTCATAGTCTTGCTTTAATTCGCTATCCTTTCTTAAAAAGGCGCCCATTTCTAAATTTTCTTGAACCGTTAAACCTGAGAAAACATGACGGCCCTCGGGAACTTGCGAAAGGCCTTGCATCACGATTTTTTGAGGGGCTTCTTTTTCAATTGCCTTTCCTTCAAAAGTAATCGTACCACTTGCTGGGCGAACCAAGCCTGAAATCGTACGTAAAATGGACGTCTTTCCAGCACCATTTGCTCCAATTAAAGACACAATTTCTCCTTGATTGACGTGGAAAGAAACATCATGAATCGCTTCAATTAATCCGTATTTTACGAATAAGTTTTCAACTTTTAACATTAGAGTTCCCCTCCTAAATAAGCTTCAATCACCCGAGGATTCCCCTTAATCTCTTCTGGTGTTCCTTCTGCAATGACTTGTCCATATTCTAACACATAAATTCGTTCACACACATCCATGACTAAATTCATATCATGTTCAATCAAGATAATGGTTATTTGAAACTCTTTTTGAATGCGGTAAATGAGATCCGTCAACTCGGTAGTTTCTTGAGGATTCATACCAGCTGCCGGCTCATCTAAGAAAAGAATTTTAGGTTGAGTCGCCAAAGCCCGGACAATTTCAAGTCGTCGCTGTTCACCATAAGGAAGATTGCGAGCCAATGTCTCCAACTTGTCTTCTAATTGGAAAATAGCCAACAGTTTTGTTGCTTCTTCCTTTAATTTTGCTTCCGTTTGATAAAATTGAGGCAGGCGAAAAATATTGGCCACAAAAGAAGCTTGCTCTTCTTCTCTCATAGCAATTAACACATTTTCTAAAACGGTGAGCTCTTTAAATAGACGAATGTTTTGAAACGTACGCCCCAAACCAATTTCCGCAATTTTATAAGGTTTCATCCCATTTAAACGGGTCATTTTCGTGCCTTCATTAAATAAAACATCGCCAGAAGTCGGCTCATAGACACCCGTTAGTAAGTTAAACAAGGTTGTTTTTCCCGCACCATTTGGTCCGATTAAACCAACAAGCTCATTCTCCTTAAGTTCGAGGTTCACATGTGAGACAGCGGTTAACCCACCAAAGTTTTTTGTTAATTTATTAACGGTTAGTAGTGCCATCTTTTGCGCCTCCTTTTTTTCCAAATCGTTGATAAAGTCGTTTCACTGAAATCTCTCTACTTCCAAGTAATCCGCTTGGTTTAAAAATCATAATTAAGATGATTGCTAGAGCGTAGAATATCATCCGTAAGTTCCCCAAATCTTGTAAATACATATTTAAGAATCCCAAAACAACGGCTGAAACGACGGCACCTGTTGTACTACCAATTCCACCAAAAACAACAATGATTAAAATATCAATCGATTTCATAAAGGTAAAGTCGCTTGGAAAAACAGATTGTTGATAGCTCGCATAGAGGCTTCCACCGACACTTGCAAAGATCCCACCAATCACAAAGGCCAAAACTTTAAACTTCGTCGTATTCACACCCATTGCTTCCGCTGCAATTTCATCTTCTCGCACTGACAAGGTTCGACGTCCATAACTACTATTCATATAGTTTGAAATAAAGACAATCGTAATCACCATAAAAATAAAGATTACTTGCCAGTTACTAAAAAGTGGTAACCCAAAGATACCTGAAGGACCATTCGTTAGATCGCTAAAATTAATAATCAAAATTCGAATAATTTCAGATACGCCCAAGGTTGCTATCGCTAAGTAATCGCCTTTTAAACGAAGGGTTGGAATCCCAACGATTAATGCAATCACACCTGAGAGCAGCATCCCCACAAACATACTTAAGAAAAAACTACCAATTGTTGGACTTTTCGCTGTCATAATCGCTGTCGCATAAGCGCCGATAGCCATAAAACCTGCATGACCTAAAGAAAATTGACCACCAAACCCAATAATCAAATTCAAACTGACCGCCAAAATAATATTAATGCCGATATTTGCAATGATGGCATCGGTAAAAATATTGATTTTGCCTGAGTGATAGAGGAAGAATAAGATGAAATAGAAAATCACCGTGCTAGCAGTCCAAGTTAAATGATATTTAAGATTTTTTTTCATTTGTTTCCACCTACACTTTCTCTTTCACATTTTTGCCTAAAATACCTGCTGGTCGAATAATTAAAATTACAATTAACACGCCGTAAACAAGTGCGTCTTTGTAATCAGAAAACCCGAGTGCCGTTGACAAGGTTTCAATTAGTCCAATAACAAAGCCACCCAAAGCTGCACCTGGAATAATACCAATTCCCCCTAAAACCGCGGCTACAAAGGATTTTAATCCCGGAGCAACACCCATCATTGGATCAATCGAATTGTAATATAGCCCAATTAACATCCCACCAGCGGCAGCCAAAGCAGAGCCTAAAGCAAAGGTGAATGAAATCGTACGATTCACGTTAATTCCCATTAATTGCGCAGCGTCTGGATCGACACTTACCGCACGCATGGCTTTTCCCATTTTTGTTCCTTTAACAATTAATTGTAAGAGCAACATCAGGCTTACCGAAACACCTAAAATTAACAGTTGAATGTTACTTACGCTTATTCCCCCAAGTGTATAAAGTTGACGTTCAATCGCTTGCGGAAAAGGTCTGGTATCTGGTGTAAAGAAATAAATCATCAAATTTTGCAGCAAATAGGACACACCGATTGCTGTAATTAATGCAGAGATACGCGTCGCACCTCGTAAGGGCCGATAGGCAAAAATCTCAATCATAACACCTAAGGCCGCACTTACTACCATTGAGATAAGCATTGAAATAAAGAATCCCCAGCCACCTGGAAAGATGCCTAAGTCATTGAATTGATGAATGAAAAAATACCCGATAAAACTACCGATCATATAAATTTCCCCGTGGGCGAAGTTGATTAATTTAATTATTCCATAGACCATTGTATAGCCTAAAGCCATCAAGGCATAAATACTTCCTAGAAATAACCCGTTAATCAACTGTTGGATAATCATTTCCATATAATATCACTTCCGAATCATTGATTTTCTGAAAAAAACTGCGGCAAAACCTCTAATTGATTTTGCCACAGCCTCGGTTTCCTTAAAATTAAGGATTAATTACTTCTGCAGAGCTTTCTTTTCCATCGGTAAATCCAACAACCACCAATGATTTTTCTGGGTTATGTTGGGCATCCATTGTAATATTACCTGTTACGCCTACAAAATCTTTTAACTCTGATAATCCTTTTGTGATTGCTGCAGAATCTGCAGCACCTTCCGCCTCGATCGCATGTTTAATCATGTACATTGCATCATAAGCCAAAGCATTAAAGGTCGAAGGTTCTTTGCTAAATTTCTCTTTGAAATCAGCAATAAATGGTTCAACGGTTTCATTTGATGGTGCTAAAGTCGAAAAGTGTCCCGTATAAAAGACATTCGAAACATTTTCAGCACCTGCTAATTGAACCATCTTCTCATCGCCAAAACCATCTGCTCCAATAATTGGTTGCTCAATACCCAATTCTCTGGCTTGTTTAATGATTAAGCCTGCTTCTTCATAATAACCTGGGATATATAGAACATCAAAATCAGCATTTTTAACCTTTGTTAAAATCGCTTGGAAATCTTTGTCGCCTTTTGTAAAGTTTTCTTCTAACACAACTTCTCCTTGATACTCACTCTTAAAGGCTTTCGTTAAACCCTTCGCATAGTCACTTGAGTTGTCACCTAGAATGACTGCTTTTTCTGCTGCTAATTGTTCTTGAGCGTATTTGGCTAAAATAACTCCTTGGAAACTATCCTGGAAACAAGAACGGAATAAAAACTCTTGGACTTTGTCGCCATTCATTGTAACCGAATCATCGGTTGCAGACGGCGTAATAACTGGAACTTGAGCCTTTGTCACATTTGGAATCGTTGCCTTGGTCGCACCTGATGTTGCGGGTCCAATAATCGCAACGACCTGATCATTCGTTGCTAAGTTAGCTGCTGCTGTTGCAGCTTCGCTCGTTTCTGATTTATTATCTTTAACGACTAATTCTACTTGTTTGCCTAAAATACCACCATCGGCATTGATTTTTTCAACCGCTAGCTCTACGCCATCTCGTTCTTGTGTACCATAACCGGCTACGGCACCAGATAGCTCTAAGTTTAAACCAATTTTAATTGTGTCCGCATCCGAACCCCCTGCTGCACTCGAACCTTTCGTCGCATTTCCGCCACCAGTCGGCCCTGCACTACAGGCTCCTAATAAAAAGACACTTGCAAATAAAAAGACCATTTTTTTTCTCATTTTATTTCCCCCTCTTCAACTAACTGCTTGAATATGTTTCTCAATATACCCAATTTTTGTTTCTTTGTCAATGAATTTTCTGAATATTTCATCAATTCGGACGATTTTGGATATATTTCGAATCAAACCTTTGATTTTAAAGGGATTTCCTGCTAAAAGATTGAGCAATACTCCTCCTAAATCGATTCAAAAAACAAAAAAAGAACTGGCACATTTGACTGTCCAGTCCCTTAAAATTCTTGTGATTTTTTTCGATAAGTATAAATCGGTTCCTCTTTATCTATTTTATTTCGTGTCAAACGAAATTTTTTTGGAACATAATCGAGACCACCTGGAGTAAAAGGATGGCAACGTAAAATACGCATGATTCCCATCAGACTCCCTTTAAGCCCTCCGTGTACCTGTAGCGCACGAATCGTATAACTCGAACAAGTGGGATAATAGCGACAACTTGGTGGAAACAACGGAGAGATAAACTTTTGATAACCTCGTACGAATTTAATTAAGATTCCTTGCATTTCAACCCCTCACTTTACACTGTAAATATACCTTTGATTTGGTTGAATGACAAGTAAAAAAGATGAAAGAAAAGGATTTTAAAAAGTGATTCCCTTATACTTTCATCTTATGCTTGATTCTTTAACCTAAAATCGTTACTTTCACTTGACGGCGTCCCCATTGAACACATTGCTCATATGTTGGAAAATGCACATCAACGATATTCCCCTTAATTGCACCACCGGTATCACTTGCAATCGCTTCACCATATCCTTCGACATATAAGCGTGTGCCTAACGGAATCACATTGGGATCGACTGCGACAGCCATAGGGTTAGTTAAAAGATTTTGACCCGTTGCTGTTACCGTTCCACCACCTAGTGCATCTGCTGGATCAGAGCTGTAAGCTGTTGATTCCATGATAAAGGTTTGTCCTGCAGGTTGACTGCTTGCTGCAGCCGCTTCTTGTTCTGCTTGTTCTTGGGCTGCTTGCTCAGCAGCTGCTCTTTCCGCTGCTTCTTTTTCCGCTTGTTCTTTGGCTGCCTTTTCTTTTGCTGCTTTTTCTGCTGCTTCTTTCGCTGCCTTTTCTTTTGCTGCCTGAATGGCTTTTTCCTTAGCTTCAATTTTTTCTTTCGCTGACTGAATGGCATCGCCTTTCGTTGCGAGTGTTAAAAATGAACTTGAAATATCCTGAACTGATTCCTCAGTCATCACTTCTTGGCTGATCGTTACTTCTTCTTGATTTTCCGCCGCATAAACAGGCAGTACCGCTCCAATCAACAGCATCGTTGTTATCATCGCGACAGGTAAAAAATGAATCTTCATTAATTAAATTCCTCCTATTTGTTACAAACCGTATCTTAGCACGTAGCCAAACCAATTAGGTTACGAGTTTGTTAAGGAAAGGGGGAAAAAAGAGACGTTTCCTTCTTTTTTGTTACATTCGCAATATACTTTACATAAAATAAGGAACGAAGCTTCATTTAATAACCTTTTAAAAAAGACACTTTGAACAAAAAAAGAGTTTCTTTTCGAATCTAAAAGAAAAGAAAACACTTTCTTAGTCGTTTGTTACGCCAAAAAACGGGATACTTTACAGCTGTGTAACAATTACGACAAAAAAAACGCCCTTTTCCTTAGTTGAAAAAGGGACGTTTTGACTACTTATTTCAAAAAACGTAAAAGATTTCCCCACAAATCACTGTGGAAAACAGCCATTGGTGAACCATCACCGATCACGCCGTACCCAATCATCAGACCTACAAAGAATAAAATAAACGCAATGAAAAAAACCGCCATAATTTTGAGGAGTGTATATAAAATATAGTGACTTGTTTTCATTCGATTCAATCCTTTCTTAGCTCTTCACCGTTTGTATTTCTTTCGTTGAAACGGCTGAATCAGAGCTTCGTTCAATGTCTGCTCCTAATGCTTGCAGCTTTTCATGGAATTTATAATAACCACGATCTAAGTATTTCAAGTTACGTACGCGTGTTCTTCCATTTGCTCGAAGTCCAACTAAAATAAGGGCTGCTGCAGCTCGTAGATCCGTTGCATGGACAATCGCTCCTTGAAGTGCTTTGCCGCCTTCAATCATCGCGACGTTCCCTTCAATTTTAACTTGTGCATTCATTCGGCGCATCTCTTCTAAATGTTGAAACCGATTTTCAAAAACCGTTTCATTGACTAGGTTAACCCCTGGTGCCATCGCTTGAATCGCCGTCATTTGTGCTTGTAAATCGGTTGGGAATCCAGGGTGTGGCATGGTTTTAATGTCTGTTGGTTTTAGATGCTCTGGACCAATCACACGAAGTCCCTCTTCTTCTTCAATAATTTCTGCGCCCATTTCAACCAATTTAGAAATTAATGGGCGATTATGTTCAGATATCGCATCTTGGATAAGCACATTCCCTTGTGTCATCGCGGCAGCTACCATAAAGGTTCCTGCCTCAATACGGTCTTGTACAATATTGTGTGCGACACCAAAGAGCCTTTTCACCCCTTCAATTCGCATGGTTTCCGTCCCTGCGCCGTAAATACGCGCACCCATTTTATTCAAAACGTTCGCAAGGTCAACAATTTCCGGTTCTCTTGCAACGTTATCAATGGTTGTCGTGCCTTTTGCTTTGACTGCAGCCATCATAATATTTTGTGTTGCACCAACACTTGGAAAATCTAAGTAAATATGGCTACCAATTAATTCCTCTGCGATTGCTTCAATATAGCCATCTTTTTGAATAATCTTCGCTCCTAGTGCTTGGAAACCTTTCAAATGCAAATCAATAGGACGCTTGCCAATGGCACAGCCTCCTGGCATTGCCACTTTTGCATGCCCATTACGAGCCAATAACGGCCCCATCACAACGATAGAAGCCCGCATTTTACTGACATATTCATAAGGTGCTTCAATTTCTAAATCTTTTTGCGCATCAATAGTAACCGTATTTTCTTCTTGATTAAAGTCAATTTCTACATTTAAATGATGAATCACTTGGTTCATCGTAAAAACATCCGACAAAATAGGAACATTCTTTAAAACTGAAGTTCCCTCTTCTGCTAATAAACTGGCTGCTAAAATTGGTAATACTGCATTTTTTGCCCCTTCAATTTTAACCGAACCTTGTAGTTTATTACCGCTTCGAACGATAATTTCTTCCATTATGTACCCTCCAAATAGAACGATAAGTGCTTTTTAAAAATCTTTTTTATTATACCACAGTTTTCAACGAGATAGTTTAAAGTTTCCTTAAGCTAAAATCCAACGAGGAAAAGATTCTTAGATAAAACGATTAGCTCTAAGAAAAAAGTGCTTGCCAAGTAGCCAATTCCTATCGAAAAAAGCGTTAGTAACATTCGAATTTGTGGCACATGGTTGGTTTTAAAAAACATTTCTAAACGCAAAGCATTTAGCGACCAAAAAGCAAGATAAATAAAGAGAAAATGTGTGACGATGCGAATGACTGCATCTACGCCATATACATTCATTAAAAACGCCTCAATCCTTTATTTTTATACTCTTATCATAGCATAAATGAACAGACTTTTAAAAAGTTTTCTTGTCGCAAGCCTTCTTCCTTTTCGTTTGTAGAAAGAAAAAAGTGCCGAGGACAAGAGTCTCAGGCACTTCTTTCTCTTTTTTATAGGCATCTTTACTTACAGATGTTTGGCAACGTTGATTCGATTAATTGCACGGTGTAACGCAACCGTCGCACGTCTTAATTCATCAATATCTTCATGTTCTTTTGCCTCTTGAATCAAGGCTTCCGCTCGACGTTTCGCACGTTCTGCTCGGGGTACGTCAATGTCTCTTTCACGCTCCGCACTATCTGCAATAATCGTTACCACATTATCGCGCACCTCAATCACACCACCGTTAATTGCAATCCAATCTACGTGTTCATCGGAATCCGTTCGTTTAATTCGAACTTCATCAATCGCTAATGGCGCAATAATTGGCGCATGTCGTGGCAAGATACCTAAATCGCCTTCTGGTGTTTTTGCTACCACCATCTCGGCATGATGCTCATAGACGACGCCATTTGGTGTGACAACCTTTACCTCTAAATATCGAGTCATAAGCTCCCTCTTTTCTAGTAGCCTAATTGTTTCGCTTTCGCTACAACATCCTCAATTGTTCCTACACTACGAAATGCTTCTTCTGGCACATGATCGTGTAAGCCGTCTAAAATTTCTTGGAAACCTCGAATGGTCTCTTGAACTGGCACGTAAGACCCTGGCTGCCCAGTGAATTGTTCAGCAACATTGAAGTTTTGTGACAAGAAGAACTGAATTCTTCTTGCACGAGCAACCAATACTTTTTCTTGATCGGATAATTCATCCATCCCTAAAATGGCAATAATGTCTTGGAGTTCACGATAACGTTGTAACGTGCGCTGTACTTCTGTCGCCACCTGGTAATGTGCTTCACCAACGATTTCAGGTGCAAGCGCACTGGATGAAGACGCTAGTGGATCAACTGCAGGGTAGATTCCTTGTTCCGTTAATTTACGCTCTAAGTTCGTCGTTGCATCCAAATGGGCAAAAGCCGTAGCTGGCGCTGGATCGGTATAGTCATCTGCTGGCACATAGATGGCTTGAATGGATGTAATCGAGCCTTTCTTGGTTGAAGTGATACGTTCTTGCAGTTGTCCCATTTCTGTTGCAAGCGTTGGTTGGTAACCAACTGCTGAAGGCATTCGTCCAAGCAAGGCAGAAACTTCAGAACCCGCTTGCGTGAATCGGAAAATATTGTCAATAAACAACAAGACATCTTGACCTTCCACGTCACGGAAATATTCTGCAATGGTCAATCCCGTCAAAGCGACACGCATCCGAGCACCGGGTGGTTCATTCATTTGACCAAAAACCATCGCCGTTTTTTCAATTACCCCGGAATCTTTCATTTCAAAATACAAGTCGTTCCCTTCACGTGTTCGCTCCCCAACACCGGTAAAGACTGAAATCCCCCCATGTTCTTGTGCGATATTATGAATCAGCTCTTGAATTAAAACCGTTTTTCCGACACCGGCTCCTCCAAATAATCCAACTTTCCCACCCTTTAAATAAGGTGCTAAAAGATCAATCACTTTGATACCTGTTTCCAAAATTTCTGTACTGGTACTTAGCTCATCAAATTTTGGTGCATTTTTATGGATACCTTCCCGAACCGCGTCTTCAGGAAAAGGAGCTTCTAGATCAATTGTCTCTCCTAAAACGTTAAAAACACGACCAAGTGTCTCTTTTCCCACTGGAACAGTGATTGCTTGCCCAGTGTCGATGACTTCCATCCCACGTTGCAAGCCATCTGTTGACTCCATGGCAATTGCTCGAATGACGCCATCACCTAATTCTAGCGCCACCTCAAGTACCACTTTTGTTTTTGCTTCGTTATTTTTGTAAACAATCAAGGCATTATTTATATCGGGTAATGTTTGATCGGATGCAAATCCCACATCGACTACAGGACCGACAACTTGAACAATTTTGCCTGCGCTCATTTGTTTTCCTCCATTCATTCAAGAAATTATTCGAGAGCAGCTGCTCCTCCAACAATTTCGGTAATCTCTTGTGTAATCGCTCCTTGCCTTGCGCGATTATATGAGATCGTTAAATCATCAATCATTGTTTTTGCGTTATCTGTTGCCATTTTCATCGCCGACATTCCCGCCGCATGTTCCGCTGTTTTCGCGTCAACAATCGCACCATAGATCAAACTCTCAGCATACTGCGGTAACAATTGCTGTAGAATTTCTTCTCTAGAAGGTTCAAAGATATATTCTTGTTCATAAGTAACGGCTTCATTATAGTTAATATCATTGATTGGCAACATTTTTTCTACACGAAATTGACTCGTCAATGAATTTACATGATGATTATAGCAAACGTATAATTCATCAAAGACTTCATTTTGAAACATGGAAGTCGTTAAAGAGACAATTTTACGAACTTCATCAAAACTCGGCTGATCTGAAAGGTGTCGTAATTCATAAGCAACATGTATTCCTCGGTTTTTAAAAAATTCGGCACCTGTGCCACCAATCGCTAAGATGACGTACTCTTCTGGTGAAGGATGATCTTCTTCAATAATGGTCATCACTTGCTTTAAAATGGCACTATTGTAACCACCCACCAGACCTCCATCCGAAGTAATAACAATGTAAGCCGTCCGTTTGATTGGACGACGAATCAACATACTTTTATAGTTGATTTCCGTCTCATCCCCACTATTGGGTTTTAGTTCTAAATCTTCAGGAAGTGTCGCAGTAATATGGGTAACTAACTCACGAACTTTCGAGGCATAAATCTGAAAACTATTGGAATGTTCCTCAGAGCGAGAAAGTTTTGAGGCAGAAACCATTTGCATGGCACGTGTAATCTGACTTGTTTTTTTCGTAGAAACAATCCGTTGTTTAATCTCATTCAGGGATGCTCCCATGTCTACTCACCTCTTCTTACGCATTTTCCAATGCAGCTAATTTCGCTTGCGTGGATCCTGCATTTTCACTGGTTGCTAAAAATTGCGTCCGGTACGTTTCAATTGCTTGATCCATTAATTCTGGTGCGGGTAAATCTTTGGTTGTCCGAATTGTTTCAAGTAAATCTGCATGCATGCCTTCAACAAATTCAAATAAACCTGCCTCAAACTCTAATACCCGATTAACCGGTACGGTATCTAGAAAACCGTGCGTCAAAGCATATAGTATCAGTACTTGTTTTTCTACGGGTAAAGGTGCATGTAATTTTTGTTTTAAAATTTCAACCGTTCGACGGCCTCGATTTAGTTTCGCCTGGGTGGCAGTGTCTAAGTCTGACCCAAATTGCGTAAAGGCTTCGAGTTCTCGATAACTCGCCAAATCCAGACGCAAAGTACCGGCCACTTTTTTCATCGCTTTAATTTGCGCCGATCCACCTACACGTGACACGGAAAGCCCCGCGGCAACAGCTGGACGCACACCGGAATAAAACAAATCGCTTTCTAAGAAAATTTGACCGTCCGTAATGGAAATAACGTTTGTTGGAATATAAGCGGAAATATCACCCGCTTGCGTTTCAACAAAAGGCAAGGCTGTCATTGAGCCACCACCTAATTCGTCACTTAATTTCGCTGCTCGTTCCAATAAACGAGAGTGCAAGTAAAAGACATCACCAGGATACGCCTCACGACCCGGTGGACGACGTAAAAGTAACGACAGTTCACGATAAGCCACCGCTTGTTTGGATAAATCATCAAAAACAATGAGCACGTGTTTCCCATTATACATAAATTCTTCCCCCATTGCTGTTCCAGCGTAAGGAGCAATGTACAAGAGTGGTGCTGGCTGTGAAGCACCGGCAGAAACAATAATTGTATAGTCTAGAGCTCCATGTGCGCGTAATGTCTCTACTTGGGTACGAACAGTAGAATCTTTTTGTCCAATCGCTACGTAAATACAAATCATGTCTTGCCCTTTTTGATTAATAATCGTGTCAATCGCAATCGATGTTTTCCCTGTTTTTCGATCGCCGATGACTAATTCCCGTTGACCACGACCGATTGGAACAAGTGCATCGATTGCTTTTGAACCTGTTTGCATCGGTTCAGAGACTGATTGACGCTCCATGACTCCAGGAGCTGCCGCTTCAACTGGACGATATTTATCCGTTTTGATTGGCCCCAGTCCATCAATCGGTTGGCCTAACGGATTGACCACGCGACCGATTAACGCTTCACCAACGGGTACATCCATAATTTTCCCCGTTCTTTTCACTTGGTCGCCTTCACGAATCGTTTCAAAATCACCTAAAACGATAATCCCTACATCATTTGCTTCTAAGTTTTGAGCCATCCCAAAGGCACCGTTTGAAAATTCAAGGAGTTCCCCACTCATTGCATTTTCAAGCCCATATGCCCGTGCAATACCATCACCGACATAAGTGACGGTCCCTGTTTCTTCTACCGTTATTTTGTTTTTATAATTTTTAATTTGCTCTTTAATTAAGGTACTGATTTCATCTGCCTTAATGGACATTCGTTTCACCTCTTCTACCAAGTCCTATTTACTTAATGCTCTTCGAATGGATTCTAAGCGTTTCTTGACACTGCCATCCATGATTTGATTATGCGTCTCTAAAATGACACCACCTAAAATACTTGGATCGATGACCTCATCTAATTCGACTTCTTTATAGTGAAATTGTTTTTGTAATTTCTTCGCTAATTGTTCCTTTTGCTGTACCGTTAACGGAACAACCGTCGTCGCGGTTGCTTTTAAGATGCTTTTTTCTTCGTAATATGCTTCTTCAAAGGATTTTAAAATGATTTGTAGTTCCGTTAGGCGATGATTGCTCATCACGACGAACACCGTTTGTTGTAGGATTTCTTCCATCCCTTGTAAAAGCGTCCCTAGCAATGCTTCTTTTTCAACTAGTGGCACTTTGGGATTACTCAATATCCCCTCTAACTCAGGCGTCGCTTGATACCTTTCACCTAGTTTTACGACATCTTGAAAAACGTTATCTAGAATCTGCTCTTCCTCCGCCAATTCAAACAGCGCTCTACCATAACGTCTTCCAACGGTATACTTATTACTTGCCATCTTCAGAACCTAAATCTTCAATGTATTGATTAATAAGCAATTCTTGATTTTCCAGCGAAAGTTCGTGGGCTAAGATTTTTTCAGCTAACTGAATCGATAATTTCGCCACTTCTTCTTTCACTTCAACAAGGGCTTGCTCTTTTTCTGTCAGAAGTGTTTCTTCTGCCTTCGCTTTCATTCGAGCCACTTCTTCTTTCGTCTGATCGAGTAATGCTTGGCGGTTTGACTCTCCGACTTGCTTCGCATCTTTCACAATAGCTGTTGCTTCTTCTCTGGAATTTGCTAAACGTTGGATAATCGCTTCTTCGTGTTTTTTTGCATTGATTCGTGCTTCTTCTGCGGAGTCTAAATCATGATTGATTTGATCTTCTCTTTTTTGAAAGACTTCGACGATTTGGCCCCAAGCAAAATGCTTAATTAAAACAAGTAACAAAACGAAGGACCCTGTGACCACCACAATACTACTAATTGTCGTTTGGTATCCTCCAGCATTTAATAATATTAAGTGATTTAGCATCTGCTAGACACTCCTATCTCTTTTATTCTACATCTTTATCAATGGATAAAAAAAAGAACCTACTATTTTTTATTGAAAAAAAGCAGAAGGATTCTTAGCTTTAATCACTTCTGCTTTTCTTGTTTATTAATTTAAAACAAGCAGTAATGCGACAACTACCCCTAAAATCGGCACAGCCTCGATAAACGCCATCCCAATGATCATTGTTGAACGTAATTCACCTGAAATTTCTGGTTGACGAGCCATTGACTCCAATGTTTTTGAAACAACTTTTGAGTTACCATATGCTGCTCCTAAAGCGGAACCGACAATTGCTAATCCTGCTGCGATAAAATTCATAATAAAATTCCTCCTATATAATGACAATTATTTTTAATGATCGACTTCAATTTTGTGACTTAAAAATACCATAGTTAGTGTAACAAAAACATAGGCTTGGATTCCGCCAATAAAGAGTGAAAAACCAATCCATACCATTTCTAATGGTATCGCCAATGGCAAGGCAATCCAACCAATCGAGCTAACCATTGAAACAATCAATCCTAAAAGAACTTCTCCTGCAAAGATATTACCATATAGACGTAAACCTAGACTAATCACGTTGGTAAACTCTTCCATTAATTTAATTGGTAAAATAAAACTGACAGGTTTCAAATAGGAATTAACAAAATATTGCTTTAATCCAAAACGTTTGACACCCATATAATGGGTAAAGGCAATGACCATCATCGCTAGTCCTAAAGTAACAATCGGATCGGCTGTCGGGCTTTTCCACAAAAGCACCTCGTCAGGCGTGACGATTTTTGTCATTAAACCAATTTCGTTTGAGACTAAAATAAATAAAAATAATGTAAATCCTAATAAATGATAAGTATTCACTGCTTGTTTATTGGGCAATTGACTACTCAAAATCCCTCGAACAAAGTCTATTAAATATTCGAGTACATTTTGCTTTCCTTTCGGCCGGACTTGCATGTTTCTTGAACAAATATAAACGAAAGAAAAAATAATCAGACAAGTTAACAAAGTCATTAATAGAATCGTGCCGTCAAACCAAACAGGTCCTATTTGAAACAGGAGTGAACGTTCTTCCAAAATCTTCACCTCTTTTCCAAAATCTCTTAATACGAAATCGCTTGTTCGTTTTTTCTCATGAAGCAGATGACAATGCGTATCATACCACCTTGCAAGAAAAATTTCAAAACTTTTTCAGTAAAAACCTTGGTTCTATCCATTTAAAATTGTAATCGTAAATGTGAGAAACGACAATTTTGATAATAGTTCCAAGGTTCTAACCAACGCGAGGTCTCTTCTGATAGTATCAAACCTTTTGAAATTGTGCAAAAATTTCATTATCAGTGGGCTAGTAGTTCTTTAAAACACGTTGGATTTGACGTTCTTGATCCTTACGCTTTAGACTTTCACGTTTGTCATATTCTTTTTTCCCTTTCGCAAGACCAATTAAGACCTTCGCAAAGCCATCCTTTAAATATACACGCAAAGGAACAATCGTCATTCCCGAATTTTTCACTTCTGTTTCGAGTTTTCGAATCTGTTTTTTATGAAGCAGCAGTTTTCTCGTTCGTAAGGGGTCATGGTTAAAAATATTCCCTTGCTCATACGGACTGATATGTACGTTATACAAATACGCTTCGCCATTTCGAATACGAACAAACCCATCTTTTAAGTTGATCCGACTATTGCGAATGGACTTAATTTCTGTTCCTTGTAAAACAACACCTGCCTCAATTGCTTCTACAATCGTATAATCATGACTGGCTCTTCGATTTTGCGCAATCACATTTCCTTTACCTTTTGGCATCTTAGACCCTCCAAAAGAGGTGGTTAACCTCATTTCTTTCTATCGGTTTTTTTTCGGTTTTTTTTAATAGCCGACGCATAAAAGGGCTTCTTCTTCCCCTTTTTCTTTCCATTTTTCTTTCCACTTTTTTGTTCTTTTTCGATGTTTTTTTGAGCTTTTTTCCCTTCCTTTATTTCGAACTTCGGTTTTTTTTCATTTGCTTTACGACGATGTTTGCGATTTTTATTTTGCATTAAAAGCGGTGCAACGTCTTCTGCTTCCACAAGTTCAAAATCAATTTCTCGAGTTTCCGGATCTGATTTTATCACTTTTATTCGGACTTTTTGGCCAATTTTAAATGTCTGACCGGTTCTTTCACCCACCAGCGCTAAATGATTTTCAATATAATGGAAATAATCTTGTTGCAAAGTCGATAGATGAATTAAACCTTCAATCGTGTTTGGCAGTTCCACGAAGAACCCAAACTTCATGACTGAACTAATTACACCGTCAAATTCTTCATCAATATGGTCTGCCATAAACTCCGCTTTTTTCAAAGCATCCACTTCACGTTCGGTATTGACCGCACGACGTTCCATTTGCGAACTATGTACGGCAATTTCTGGTAATTCTTCTGACCAGTATGTTTGATTTTCCTCCGAAAGATCTGCTTGATAGGAACGAATTAAACGATGAACAATCAAGTCGGGATAGCGACGAATTGGAGAAGTGAAATGGGTGTAATATTCAGCTGCTAAGCCATAGTGTCCATCATTATTCTCACTGTATTTTGCTTGTTGCATGCTTCGAAGTAACATGGTGTTAATGACTAGTGCTTCGGGTTTATCGGCAACCTCTTCTACCACTGCTTGTAAATCTTTTGGCGTTACGGAACCTTTATTGTTTTTGACTACAATCCCAAGTATTGAAGCAAAGTCCATAAAACGACGCATTTTTTCTTCTTTTGGTTCTTCGTGAATCCGATAAATAAATGGTACATTTCGTTGATTAAAGTGTTGTGCCACGGTTTCATTTGCAGCTAACATAAAGGATTCAATGAGTCGTTCACCGACCCCTCGTTTACGAAAGACAATATCAAGCGGATGTCCTGCTTCATCAACCACGACTTGTGCTTCATTGTCTTCAAACGTGACCGCACCACGGCGAGTACGCTTGGCCTCTAAAAGATGATGCAAGTCGGCCATGTCTTGGAACATTGGTACGAGTGTTTCATAGGCCATCATTGTTTCAGGATTTTGCTCTTCCAAAATTTCATTGAGCGCCGTATAAGTCATCCGTTCCACCGATTGGATGACACTTTCATAAATCGCGTAATCAACCACATTTCCCAATGAATCAATCGTCATCTCACAACTCATTGCTAAACGAGGAACGTGTGGATTTAAAGAACAAATCCCATTTGATAACCGTTGAGGTAGCATTGGAATGACGCGATCGGTTAGATAAACACTCGTCCCACGTTCAAATGCTTCTTGGTCAATTGGACTGCCTTGGGGCGCATAGTAAGAGACATCGGCAATATGAACACCCAAATAATAGTTGCCATTAGGTAATTTTCGAACCGTAATCGCATCGTCTAAATCTTTAGCATCCTCGCCATCAATCGTCACGATTGGCTCCCCAATGAGATTGCGACGATTTGGAAAATCAGTCGGATCAATTTCATCAGGCACTTGATTGGCCTGTTCAATTACTTCTTCTGGGAATTTTGTAGGGATACCGTTAGCAACCACGATGGATAAGATATCCATGCCTGGGTCGCCTTTGTACCCAATCACTTGCTTGACAAGCCCTTCAAAAGTGGTCGGGTACTCTGCGTCCGGATAATGTGTCACCTCAACAACGACAATGCTGCCATCCATCGGGCGAATTCCTTCTGCTGCAACAAAGAGCTTGAAGCCTGTTAGTTTTTTGTCTTTTGGCTTTACCACACCGTAGAGGTCGGATTCTCGGATTTCTTCATCGGAAAACAGTGTAAACTCGCCTACAATTTGTGTCAATTGACGTTGTTTGATCTCGACAACTTTTCCTTCTGCTCCTTTGTCTTGAAAAGGGTCCGCTGGTTGCGTAATATCAATCGCAACGATGTCCCCCTCAAGTGCCATCATCGTTTGCTCTTTAGGGATGTAAATGTCCTCTTCTTCGGGATCAATTGTAACGAAACCAAAACCTCTTTCATTGCGGCGAAAGGTCCCCTCGATGAAGTATTGTTTTGGAGGTAACTTTACTTTCCCTTTTTTCGTAAAGACCACACTTTTTTCTTTTTCTAAGATTGCAACCGTCTGAACCAACTCTTTAAAATCGATCCCTTTTTGCAACCCTAAGCCCCCAGCGATTTCTTCCAATGAAAAGCTTTTCTTCTTACTTTCTGCCATAAAGTGAAGTACTTTTGTTTTAATTGTTTCTTTCATTTATTCATCCTCATTCCAAGATAGGCTCTCAATAAAACAAAGCACATCTTTTTCTAATTCTTTTCGATCCGGTCCGACAGTGATGACATGACCACTTTTTGGATACCATTCAATCGTACAACGTGTCTGTTTTAACGCCTGAGCTGCTTGAAAAACGGTCTTTGGATCGATTAATTGATCCTGACCTGCCTGTGCCAAAAAGACGGGTACTTCGATTTTTTCAAGCACTTGTTGTAGCTGACTTGAGTATTTCTCGATGCTTGCTAATTGGTGATAGGCATCTTTTGAAAGCTGCTCAAAAGACGCTTCATCAATGGTTTCTTTTAGCAGGTGTTTCGCATACAATAAAAAATTCTTATGAATCGCATTTGGTGCAGGGTGTAAGGGTGAGCAAAAAGCACCACCGCCAATGACATTGGCCTCTGCTAATGTGGCCATGCTATAAAGACCACCCATAGAAAGACCGAAAACGGCAATTTGTTGATAGCCTTTTTCCCTTAAAAAGGTTAAAGCATCTAGTGTATCCTGCCACCAAATCGATGGTGATTGTGCTAAAATTGCTCGTGGATCCTTCGTTCCGTGACCACTAAATAATGGAGCATAGACGGTATAGCCTTTGCTTTCCAATCCACGCGCCAACATCCTGACGTCATTATAACTTCCTGTATATGCATGTAATAACAAAATCGCTCGCTTACCTTGCGGAAAGAATAGCGCTTCTGGTAATTGTTTTGTCTGTTCCATAAAAAACCTCACCTCATTTTCCATTTTAACATAGAAAAACAGGAATTACTCCTACGAGCGAATCTTGAAGTCAAAAAAAGAACCTAGGCACTGGCCTAAGTTCTTTTTCGTTTATTTTCCAGATGATAATAATACTAAAACAAAAAGTAGTACAATCCAAACACCACTTAAAACAGCTGTGACCCGCTGCATCACCGCCTCAAATCCACGCGCTTTTTGCTTTCCAAATAAAGAATCTGCTCCACCTGAAAAAGCACTTGCCGCACTATTTTGTTTACTTGGCTGCATCATAATTGTAATAATTAAAACAATCGATAAAACAATTACTGTCCCTAAAATAAAATTATACACGTAAAATCCTCCCTTGCCTTTGTATCCATCCCTTATACTTTAGCACAAGTCTTTTTCTTTGACTAGAGGAAATCTCTTGCTTAAATGAAAAAGACAGAACTTACGCCTCGTTTAATTGACTTGCGGCCTCAAGTATTTCAAGTTGACGAATGGTTTCTTCATCTTTTACCAATTTGTCTTTTCCTAAAATAATCGTATCATATAAAGCTTCATAAAAACGACTATAGTCTCCTACTTCCGAAATGACCTTCTCCTCATGGTACACTCCCGCATCATCCATATAGGTCAACGTACCATAATGTTCTGGTAGGTCAATGCCAAAGTCTGGGTTTTCTGGCATATGGAAAAGTTTCAAATGTTCTTCTTGACGATCTTTGGTCGCTTTGACAAAACAACCTTTTTTCCCATAAACAATAAAACTTGGGCGTTCTTTCAAACGAAAATAACTGGATTTAATCGAAACTTTCATCCCGTCGTAATCAAAATCCAAATCAAAATAATCGTTCATCCGACCTTTTCCAAGCAATTGCCGCACATCGTAGTGCGTACGATCGGGATTTCCGAAATAAGACAAAACTTGGTCAACGGTGTGGCAAGCATGGGCGTACAAATAACTATCCATTCTTGAATAACTTTGTGTCTTTTCTGGGACTTCTGGACGGAAGTAATCAAAATGCATCTCAAGCTCTAAAAGATCACCTAATACGCCACTTTCGATCACCTTTTGGACTGTTAAGAAATCAGAGTCAAAGCGACGATTCTGGTAGCACTGAAGAAATAAACCTTTTTCTTTTGCTAAAGCAAATAACTCCTTCGCTTCAGCTGCTGTTTCCGTAAATGGTTTTTCAATCAAGGCATTTTTGCCGTTTTCTAACAGCAACTTCGCGTACTCATAATGCATCTGACCTGGTGTCGTCACCACGACGAGCTGGATTTCCTCATCCTTTAAAATCGCATCTAAATCTGTTGTATAGTGGATGCCCTCAATGGGTGCCCACTCCTCTTTATGGGTCCGAGAATAAATCGTCTTCACCTTAATTTTATCTTGTAATTTTAATGCAAAGGGTAAGTGATAACGATTCGTACTCTTTCCATTAGCAATATAAGCAATTGTTAACATGCTGATTCCTCCCTCTTATCGTTCTCTTCATTATATAAGACTGGTCTTACGAAGAACAGGTTTTTCCCTTTTTCTTCTACAAAAATCATCTTGGCGTGTCTGATAAGCTTCTTCCCCCTTCATCAAAATGAATGACATAGCTGAATTTACCATCCTTTTTTGTTCATTTTTAATAATAAGAAAAGAATTCATTCTTTGCACCTAGCAGTCTCGACTTGACTCATCCAAAAAAAGCCATCGGTTATTTGGCTGCATCCGAAAATACGACCTTTCTCATTAGCAATCTCTAAGAATCGTAATAATTAGATAAAAGTTCAAAGAATTCTTCTTTTTTAGATTTTTTTTGTTATACACTGTAGATGTAACGGTTTTCAGACAAATACGAGGAGGGGAAATAATGAAGAAAAAATCTTTTGAAATGCCAACTGCCTACACCGTGCTTTTTCTAATTATTATGGCAGTTGCAGTCTTAACTTGGATTGTTCCTGCAGGTACTTATCAAGTCAATCCTGAAACGGGAAATTTTATCGCTGGTACTTATGAACAAATTCCAAGACAACCACAGGGGCTTTGGGATGTCTTTATGGCTCCGGTTAAAGGGATGATTGGTGATGCCAATACTGGAGGAGCCATCGACATCTCCTTATTTATCTTATTCATTGGTGGTTTATTAGGAATTGTCAATAAAACGGGCGCCTTTGATGCTGGCGTCGCTTCAATTATTAAGAGCCGCAAAGGGAAGGAAAAATCCTTAATTCCTATTTTGATGATTCTCTTTGCTATTGGAGGAACGACTTTCGGACTAGCAGAAGAAACGTTAGCCTTTTTTCCAATCCTTATCCCTGTCATGTTAGCAGTAGGTTTTGATTCAATTGTCGCGATTGCCATTCCATTAATTGGTTCTCAAATTGGCTGTCTCGCCTCGACCGTCAATCCTTTTTCAACTGGCGTGGCTTCCGGTATGCTCGACATCAGCCCTGGGGAAGGTTTATTTTCAAGGTTCTTTCTACTTATCATTCTTTTGACCGTGAGTATTTGGTACGTTTATCAATATGCGAGTAAAGTAGAAAAAGATCCAAGCCATTCACTCCTATATGAGCAACGAAAAGAGGATTTGGAACGTTTTAAAATCAACATGAATGATATCCAAGACATTACAAAAAAACAAAAACAAGTTTTATTCCTGTTCGTACTAACTTTTGTTATCTTAGTTTTAGGCCTCGTTCCCTGGTCAGCTATTAACGCTCATTGGACTTTCTTTGAATCGTTTACCGCTTGGTTCGTCAACATCCCCATTTTAGGCGCTTTTTTCGGAAAAAATATGGCGCCATTTGGTACATGGTATTTTTCAGAAATTACCATGTTAATGTTGGTGATGTCCATTGTGATTGCCTATTTCTATGGCATGAGTGAAAAAGAGTTCATTCAAACCTTTTTAGAAGGGACCGCTGATTTTGTTGGGGTCGCAATCGTTGTAGCTGTTGCAAAAGGGATCCAGGTCGTTATGAATGACGGCGCGATTACTGCAACCATTCTTCACTTAGGAGAAAAAGGCTTAGAAAATGTTTCTTCTAGTTTATTTGCTATTTTAGCTTACTTATTTTATATTCCCATGTCCTTTTTCATTCCTTCGACCTCTGGACTTGCTGCTGCTACCATGGGGATTATTGGGCCAATGGGTGAGTTTTCCGGAGTAGCAAAAGACGTGATTATTACTGCCTACCAAGCTGCTTCTGGTTGGGCAAACTTGATTACCCCAACTTCTGCGATTGTAATGGGAGCGGTAACGATTGCTCACACCGACTTAAGGGTTTGGTTCAAGTTTGTTGGAAAATTAATGGTGATTATTTTTGTAGTTACGGTTGTCTATTTAGGCATACTCGCAGTATTATAAAAAAGAACGGAAAAAAGAAAGGTGATTAAATGAACTCATTTATTACAGAAACACACAAAAAACAAGCAATTCAATCCCTCCAAAGAATCCTTCAAGTACCCTCTTATCTACAAGACGCCGTGGAAGGTGCCCCCTTTGGACAAGATATCTTAGACGCACTGAAAGAAACTTTGACTCTTTTTAACGAAGAAGGGTTTACCACTTTCATTGATCCAGATGGCTACTACGGATATGCAGAAATCGGTGAAGGCGAGGAAACGTTTGGAGTTCTTTGCCACTTAGACGTGGTCCCTGCCGGTGATTTGTCTTTATGGCACAGCCCCGCTTTTTCAGGTACCATAAAAGACGGCATCCTCTATGGTCGTGGCGTACAAGATGATAAAGGACCAACCATTGCGGCCCTTTACGCCGTGAAAGCCATTCAAGATGCTGGCTATCGATTCAATAAAAAAATTCGATTTATTTTTGGTACCGATGAAGAAAATTTGTGGCGCTGCATGGAACAGTATCATCAAAAAGAAGAAGGCGTCGATTTTGGAATTGCACCAGACGCCCAGTTCCCTGTCATTTATGCAGAAAAAGGCTTGCTACAAGTCTACTTAACAGGAAAAGGAAGCGATGAATTTACACTCCATGGCGGTACAGCTTTGAATGTAGTCTCAGATGCAGCAACTTATAAGGGCCCACATGCCAACGAGATCGCTAAAGAATTGACCAGACTTTCCTATGAATTCACACAAAATGAGCAAGAAATCATCGTCAAAGGAAAAGCCATTCATTCAAAAGATGCGCCTCGAGGTATCAACGCTAACACTCGATTAGCCGAAGCCATGACCCCTTACTTCGACCATGACGGTCTAAACTTCTTAGGCAAACTCGTGAAAGGTGACGCCAATGGTACAAGCGTCCTAGGAAAAATCGAAGACGAAGCTTCAGGTGTATTAACCTTTAATGTTGCTACTGTATCGATTGATACTCAAGAAACAAAGATTGGCATTGACTTACGTATCCCCGTGACGATTGATAAAGAAGAACTCGTCGCACAGCTCAAAGAAAAAGCGCAAGCATTCGGCCTTTCCTACGAAGAATTTGATTTCCTAGATTCCCTTTATGTTCCAGTCGATTCTGAACTAGTAACAACTTTATTAGGAGCGTATCGTGACATCACAGGTGACATGCGCCCTCCTCAAGTCTCAGGTGGTGCGACCTACGCACGAACAATGAAAAACTGTGTCGCTTTTGGTGCCATGTTCGAAGATACCAAAGATACCATGCATCAACCGAACGAAGCTTGGCCTTTATCTGAGATGGAAAAAACAATGACCATCTATGCGGAAGCCATTTATCGGTTATGTTGTAAATACTAAGAAAATGTCGTATCCCCTAAAAGTTAGGGTTTCAAGGAGTGGAGAAATCCACTCCTTTTTATGTAAAAATTGAAAAGAATCAAATAAATTTTTCCTGTTTTTCAGTCTTTTAAAGAGTCCTTCCTCATCCAAATCTCTGTACGCATTCACCCATAACTGTATTTATTTGCCTTTTTTCACCCTGCTTTTTGTTAGATCGGCAACGCACCTTCACTCTCAAGGTATTTCAGAACGAGGTCTTTTAGCAGTTTGACTTTCACATGAAATTAAACAACTCAGTTACTCCCATTCTGTGCCTATCTTCACTTTTCCTAAACTGTCTATCGAATACTTACTTGATGAACCTTTTATCCAATCAGGTATTTTATCATACACATTCTGTTGCTCTAATCATTGACAACTTACAGTTTTTAGCATGAATCGCAATCGTATCAAAACCATAACCCATATTTTCTTATTTTGAATAATACTTTTTTATATGCCTTATCCCTATTTTGATTCCCTTGTAAGCCTCTACTAAAGAAATATAACTCAATGTAATTGATTTCAATAAGTTCTCGAAAAAAAACACTCGCTAGTTTCTCAGAGAGTGAATCATCATTCTAAAATTTATTTGATTTTTAGATTGCAGAAAGCGTCTAAACTTTTATAGACTGCTAGATTACACCAATATCGGGCGCACAACAAAAAAACCACCCGCTAGTTTCCCAGAGAGTGGTTAATCATCCTAAAAATTATTTATTTTTTAAGTTATAGAAAGCGTCTAAACCTTTGTAGACTGCTACTTCACCTAATTGGTCTTCGATACGTAATAATTGGTTGTATTTAGCGATACGGTCAGTACGGCTTAATGAACCTGTTTTGATTTGACCAGCGTTCGTTGCAACAGCGATGTCAGCGATTGTTGAATCTTCTGTTTCACCAGAACGGTGAGAAACAACTGCAGTGTAGCCAGCTTCTTTCGCCATTTCGATTGCTTCAAAAGTTTCAGTTAAAGTACCGATTTGGTTTACTTTAATTAAGATTGAGTTTGCTGTATCTTCTGCGATTCCGCGAGATAAGATTTCAGTGTTTGTAACAAATAAATCGTCACCAACTAATTGAACTTTATCGCCTAAACGCTCAGTTAATAATTTCCAACCAGCCCAGTCATTTTGGTCCATACCGTCTTCGATTGAGATAATTGGGTATTTGTTAACTAATTCTTCTAAGTAGTCTACTTGTTCTGCTGCAGTACGTTTTGCACCTTTTTCGCCTTCAAATTTTGCGTAGTTGTAGATGCCATCTTCGTAGAATTCAGCTGCCGCACAGTCGAATCCTAAGTAAACGTCTTTACCTGGCTCTAAACCAGCTGCTTTGATTGCTTCTAAGATTGTTTCAACACCGTCTTCTGTTCCTTCAAAACGAGGAGCAAAGCCACCTTCGTCACCGACAGATGTTTCTAGACCGCGAGATTTAAGGATTTTAGCTAGGGCGTGGAATACTTCTGCTCCCCAACGTAAAGCTTCTTTAAATGTTGGTGCACCTGTTGGTAAAATCATGAACTCTTGGAAAGCAATTGGTGCGTCTGAGTGAGAACCACCGTTTACAATGTTCATCATTGGTGTTGGTAATACTTTTGTATTAAATCCGCCTAAGTAGTGGTATAACGGTACTTCTAGGTAGTCAGCAGCTGCACGAGCAACGGCAATCGAAACACCTAAAATTGCGTTTGCGCCTAATTTCCCTTTGTTTGGAGTTCCATCTAAAGCGATCATCGCTTTATCGATTGCCATTTGATCACGTACGTCGTAGCCGATGATTGCTTCTGCAATTGTGTTATTTACGTTATCAACCGCTTTGGCAACACCTTTACCTAAATAACGAGCAGCATCGCCATCACGTAATTCAACGGCTTCGTGTTCGCCAGTTGAAGCTCCTGATGGAACCATTCCGCGACCGAATGCACCTGATTCAGTATAAACTTCTACTTCGATTGTTGGGTTACCACGAGAGTCTAAGACTTCGCGTGCGTAAATATCAGTAATAATTGACATATTATGTCTCTCCTTTAATAATGTTTTATCTTAAGGGGATTTCCCTTGCGATTAGTTTTATTGTAATGAATTTTCTTCAATACTGCAAATGAAACTTGAAACTATTTAACAGCTTCTAATAATGCTAAGAATGAATCTGGCACTAAGCTTGCTCCACCCACTAATGCACCATCAACGTTTTCTTTTGCCATGTATTCAGCGATGTTATCAGGATTTACTGAACCACCGTATTGGATACGAACCGCTTCTGATACTTTGTTACCGTAGATTTTTTCTACCGTTTTACGTACCACGCCACAAATTTCGTCAGCGATGTTTGCATCTGCTGATTTACCTGTACCGATTGCCCAGATTGGTTCATAAGCAATCACTAAGTTTGAAACTTGTTCTTCCGTTAAGCCTTCTAAACCAGCTGTGATTTGTCCTTCAATCCATTCAGCTGTTTTACCAGCTTCGTAAGTTTCAAGCGTTTCACCACAACATAAAATTGGTGTCATGCCATTTGCAAAAATAGCTTTTGCTTTTTTGTTAATATCAGCATCTGTTTCGTGGAAGTACTCACGACGCTCAGAGTGACCAATAATCACATATTGTACACCTAAATCAGCAATTGCTGCTGGTGAGTTTTCACCAGTAAATGCACCAGTATTTTCCCAGTAAGCATTTTGAGCGGCAATTTTCACGTCTGATCCTTTTAATTCCTCTGCTAAAGAAGCTAGGAATAACGCTGGTGAGCCAATCACTGAATCAACCGCATCATTTGATGGGACTGCTCCTTTAACTGCTTTCGCAAAATCAACTGCTTCTGCTAATGTTTTATTCATTTTCCAGTTTCCTGCAATAATTGGTTTACGCATAGATTTTGACACTCCTTAATTATTTATCGTTGATTGCCGCTAGTCCTGGTAAAGTTTTACCTTCTAGCAACTCTAAGCTTGCACCGCCACCAGTTGAGATATGGGTGAATTTGTCAGCAAAGCCCAGTTGTTCTGCGGCTGCTGCAGAATCTCCTCCACCAATGATGGTTGTTGCATCTGTCAAGTTCGCAATCGCTTCACAAACGCCGATTGTCCCTTTTGCAAAGTTCGACATTTCGAACACGCCCATTGGACCGTTCCAAACAACTGTTTTTGCATCTTTTAAGATATCCGCAAATAATTTCACTGAATCTGGACCAATGTCTAAGCCCATTTGTCCAGCTGGAACATCGCCTGTATGGATTTCTGTCGGTGCGTCATTTGAAAATTCCGCACAAGTAACAGAATCCACTGGTAAAACAAGTTTGTCGCCAGCTTTTTCGATTAATTCTTTTGCTAATTCTACTTTATCAGCTTCAACTAAAGAATTTCCAATTTCCATTCCTTTTGCTTTGTAGAATGTATAAGTCATTCCACCGCCGATTAAAATTTTATCTGCTTTTGGAATTAAGTTTTCAATCACACCAATTTTATCTGAAACTTTTGCACCACCAAGAATCGCAACCATTGGACGTTTTGGTTCTGCAACAGCTTCACCAATAAATTTGATTTCTTTTTCCATTAAGAATCCAGCAACTGTTGGAATGCCAGTTGAAGCAATTCCAACGTTTGATGCATGGGCACGGTGAGCCGTTCCAAAGGCGTCATTCACAAATACGTCGCCTAAAGATGCCCAATATTTGCCTAAATCCGCATCATTTTTACTTTCTTTTTTACCATCGATGTCTTCAAAACGAGTGTTTTCAAAAACTACGACATCACCATCAGTCATGTTTGCAATCGCAGTTTCTAACGCTTCACCACGTGTTTCAGGTACAAAAGTAACTTCTTTTTCTAATAATTCACCTAAACGTTTTGCAACAGGTGCTAATGATTTACCTGCTTTATCTTCTTCAGCCTTCACGCGACCTAAGTGAGAAAATAAAATTGCTTTGCCGCCATTTTCTAACACATAGTTGATTGTTGGTAACGCTGCTTTAATACGAGTATCGTCTGTAATGACACCTTCTTTTAAAGGAACGTTAAAATCTACACGTACTAGGACTTTTTTATCTTTTAAATCGATATCTTTCACTGTTTTCTTTGCCATGAATGATAGCCTCCTAGGAAATTGTCTGTCTCATAAAAAAAGCGGGGAAGCGCGCGCCTCCCCGCTTATTAGTATGTTTTATGCGATTCAGTTGAGAATCTTATAAGTTAGCGAAGTATTCTAAAGTACGAACTAATTGAGCTGTATAAGACATTTCGTTATCGTACCAAGAAACAGTTTTAACTAATTGTTTGTCGCCGACAGTCATTACACGCGTTTGAGTTGCGTCAAATAATGAGCCGTAAGTGATACCAACGATATCAGAAGAAACAATTTCATCTTCCGTATAACCGTAAGACTCATCTGCTGCTGCTTTCATTGCTGCGTTGATTTCGTCAGCTGTAACTGTTTTATCTAAAACTGTTACTAATTCTGTTAATGAACCAGTTGGAACTGGAACACGTTGAGCTGCACCATCTAATTTACCATTTAACTCAGGAATAACTAAACCGATTGCTTTTGCTGCTCCTGTTGAGTTTGGTACGATGTTTGCTGCTGCTGCACGCGCACGACGGAAGTCACCTTTTGGATGAGGACCATCTAATGTCATTTGGTCACCTGTGTAAGCGTGGATTGTTGTCATTAATCCTTCAACCACACCAAATTGATCATTTAAAACTTTAGCCATTGGTGCTAAACAGTTTGTCGTACATGATGCACCTGAAATAACTGTTTCTTTACCAGTTAAGATGTCATGGTTAACGTTGTAAACGATTGTTGGAACGTCGTCTCCACCTGGAGCAGAAATTACAACACGTTTTGCACCTGCTGTTAAGTGTTTTTCAGCTGCAGTTTTAGAAGTGAAGAATCCAGTACACTCTAAAACGATATCTACGCCTAATTCACCCCATGGTAATTCTTCAGGGTTACGGTTTGCTAAAACCTTAACCTCTTTACCATTTACATTGAATGAACCTTCGTGAACTTCAACTGTTCCATCGAAACGTCCTTGAGTTGTATCATATTTTAATAAATGAGCCAACATATTTGCGTCTGTCAAGTCGTTAATTGCAACAACCTCAATACCTGCTACATCTTGGATACGACGGAAAGCTAAGCGTCCGATACGTCCAAATCCGTTAATACCTACTTTAATTGTCATTTAAGATTTCCTCCTTATGAAAATCATAAAAATTTTATTTTTAAAGGGATACCCCTTTTAAAATCTCATTTGCAGCAGCTTCATCTGTGATGAGCCACGTTTGTTTTGGTGCATTTTTCATATAGGCATGAATCGCCTTGGCTTTGCTACGCCCACCCGCAATGGCAAAAATATAAGGGATGTTGGAAATATCCTTTAATTGAAGCCCAATGCGTGGAATACGATACACAATTTCGCCTGTTTCGTCAAAGAAATAGCCAAAAGACTCTGCGACGGCATTTTTTTGCTTAAGCATCAGCAATTCCTCTTCCGTCATTTTTCGTCTGGCTGCCATATGAATGGCCCTTCCAATACTATGAATAACACAATTTGCGCCACTTATCAAGTTCAAAACTTCTAAAATCGAAGGTTCTTGTAAAAGCGAATCGTAGGTCGCCGAACTTAACTGTTCTGGTACAAATAATGAACGGTAACTTCCATGAGTTTTCATTGCCATAGCTGCACTCACCGAATTGGCCTGTACATTTACTGCTTCACCAATGCCACCTCTCGCTGGTACAAATAAATTTTGTCGATTCACAGTTTCTAAAACAGAAAGACTTTCTGCGACGCGTGCCATTGTTGTTCCGCCCATCACGGCAATCGTGTTCTCACCAAGAGGCAATTGCTTATTCAGCGCATCCGATAACAAATGCCCGAACTCTTCAATAACTTTTTCTTGTTGATCACTATTACCTGGTGTAATCAAGCAACGACTGATACCAAAGTAACTCGCTAATCGGCGTTCTAGTTGATCCATCCCAAACAATTGATCCATTAGATGTCCCAACTGGTGGTAAATCTCTTCTCCTCTGACCGTTAGTTTCATACCGCTCTTTGAAGTATCCAGGAGTTCTAACTTTCTTAACAAATCGGTTTCTGTTCTGAGCACCCGTTCAGTTACGTCCAAGGTATCTGCTAAAACTCTTCTTCCTACTGGTTGCATCCAGTAAATATTTTGTAAAATTTGATACCGTTCTTGAATGGTCATTAATAGATCTGGAGCAATGGCTTCCATTACTCTTAAATCTTCAAGCATCTGCAACCCCTCCGTTGGACAGTTTTAGTCCCATATAGACTTAACATGACCCAGATAGAGCAAAAAAAAGATTCATAAGTTTTTTTGTTATCCCTCACAAGACCAATACTACCACAACCCTCTCTTTCACGCAACTGATATTCACGATAAAAAGAAAACGGTCAAAAGGACCTTTTTCGTCCCTCCAACCATTTTAATCATATCTTTTTCGTTTGGTCGAACCCGGTATCCCTAGTTGTTCTCGATACTTTGCCACCGTTCGACGGGAAATTTTGAATCCCTTTTCACCAAGTAAGTCAACAATTTTTTGATCTGATAATGGTTTTTGCTTGTTTTCTTCTTGAATCATTCGTTGAATCCAGTTTTTGACTTCATCTGTTGAACTTTCTTCTCCATCTTTTGAAACAATTTTGGAGCGAAAGAAATGCTTTAATTCAAAAACACCAAAATCAGTCGCAAGATACTTGCCATTTACTGCCCGGCTAATCGTCGACTCATGTAAGTCTAAGCTTTGAGCAACTTCCTTCAAAATTAATGGCTTCAGTGGCCGCCTTCCATCTAAAAAGAAATCCTCTTGATGCGTTAAAATAAATTGACCCACACGATAAATTGTATTCCCTCGTTGTTCAATCATTTTTTTCAACATTTCAAAATTTTGTTGTTTTTCTTTTAAATATTGCGTCACTTCTTCGTCGCCACTTTGCGCCATTTGATTAAAATAATGTGTTTGAAACTTTATCTCTGGCATGCTTCGTTTGTTTGACACCAGTAAGAGCTTGCCTGCCACTTCTTTTACAGTCAAGTCAGGGACAATATATAAATCACGGGTATCTGAAAAAATGGCTCCCGGAGTCGGCGACAAATGTTGAATATAGTCAAATACTTTTTGAATTTCTTGTAAAGAAACACCGATTCGCTTACTGATATCCTCCCACTTTCGATCGACCAACGCATCAAAAGACTCTTCTAAAATTAGATAGGCGAGCGCTGGCGCATGATTATCTCTTTCCGTTTGCAACATCAAAGATTCTTGCAAATTCCTCGCACCAACTCCCGCTGGATCTAATTGCTGAATCAGTGTCAAGGCATCGAGCATCTGAATCAAACTGCCACCCGTTTGCTCAGCAGCTTCCTCTAAAGAAATCGTTAAAAAGCCATTTAAATCAATATATTCGACGAGATATAAGACTAATGTGCGCAGATAAGTCGCTCGATAATTCAAATGAATTTGTTCGATTAATGACTCAAAAAGCGATTGACTCGTATCTGGAATCTGAGTCAAATAGTCTGATTCTTCTCCTTGGTAGTTTTGGGTTCGTTCGTTAGGCGCTAGGTCGTGAACTTCAACGAGTTCAATTAAGGGATTTTCTAGTGCCTCATTTTCAATATAGATGCGCAGTTCCTCGGTAGAATATTGTAGAATTTGAATCGACTGTTGCAACTGTTGCGTTAAAACAAACTTTTGTACCTGCTTTTGCGTTTGTTCTTGTCGTTGTGAAAAACCTTGTTGAAATTTCATTTAAATTCCCCTTGTAATTTTTCTAAATGTTTGCTAATCTATTAAGAGTGTTCCTGCGCCCTTAGTGTAGTGGATATCATACAAGATTCCGGTTCTTGTGACGGGGGTTCGACTCCCTCAGGGCGCATTTCGTTTTATCTATTTCAGTATACTTCACTTTGTCTGCTTTGACAAAGTGAAGTTTTTTCTTTTTGTAACGCTCTTTTAACAAGCCCTTATTAAAGTTCGACTTATTCGATAAACGAATAGCCACTAGCGAAGGAACAACAAAAAAGGACAATAGCTCCTGCCATCGTCCTTTTTTCTTTTCTTCTTTTTAGTTTAGTCACCAAACTCTTCGTCGTCTTCCTCATCATCCACTTCTAAATCGTCTTCGTCAATGATCGTCAACTCGTCTTCAAGTCCACCACTGATTTCATCTTCGTCTGCATCTTTATCTGCACCGATTTCTTGTAAATCAGAGTTGTATGCTTTGATTTCTACATCTTCTTCATCATCTTCATCTTCAAACACTTCATCGTCATCATCTGACAAGTCTGCATCTTCTGGATCATCATCGTTATAGTCGATTGCATCATCATCACCTGTGATAAATGCATTCACTTTTTTACGTTTTTTACGACGTGGTTTGTCTTCATCGTCTTCGTCTTCTAAGCCATGGTTGATTTCCTCATCAATTGAATCAATCGCGTACCATGAACGTAAGCCCCAACGATTGTCTCCTAATGAGATAAAGCTACCATTAATATTCAGATCTGTATAAAATTGTGCTAAAGAATCACGAATTTCACTATCCGATTTTCCTAGATAATTTTGAATCTGATTCACCAAGTCTGAAAAATCCATGACATCCGCCTTTTGCTCCAAAATTGCATGAGCTACTTCAATCATCGATAGTTCATCTTTATTTACACCTTCAAATACATTAATTTCCACTCGGGACACGTCCTTTCACAGTCTACTCCTAATCATACAAAAATGTTTTAGAAAAAGCAATTTATTCTTGCATTTTATTTACACTATTCGCTAGAAAATTTTAAGTAAAGTTCATAATCTCCAATTTTCTCATTCCCCATTAATAAATCATAGTCAACACGGATGCTTCCTGCAATCGGGGAGTCCTTCAAACTTACATGTAAATGTTTGGTATAGACATGGAATAACATCTTGCCATAAGGCGTTGGATACATTGTTTCGGTGATTTCTTCATAACGAAATTGAAAGCGCAAGCGTTGTTCGGTTGCTCTTGTTAACTGAACGCTCTCATCGGGGGCAATTTTTATTGTGACTGGTACTTCAGGCACTCCGTCTTCTTGCGGTTCTTGATAACGGATATATAAATTGTTTCCCACACGAACGACTTGACCAACTAGCTCAAAGAGAAACTCTTCGACCGTTTCTTGTTGCTTAATTTTTGTTTTTAAATAAATATTGACCTTCATGCCTTTTTTTAAATCCATGGTGAACTCCTTTATTTCTATTTTCCTTTTCATTTCAACAGATTTTCTAGTCTCTTTCGTATATAATAAGACTCAAGAATAAAAATCATGTAAAAAAGAGGGTTTATCATGCAACGACTTATTTTCAATCAAATGACACCTAGCAAAGAAATGACAGCTCTTCCCTTTGCTTTGACCGATATCTTTACGGAATATGTTCATTCAAATCATATAGAAATTATTCACTTTTGGCAATTAGAAAAGACTTTTATTTTAGGTATGAAAGATACTCGAACCCCTTTTTTCAAAAAGGGTGTCCAAGAGATTTTAAACACCCCTTACTTTCCGATCGTGCGAAATTCCGGTGGCTTAGGGGTCATCGCGGATGCAGGCATTCTCAATATTACTTATCTCTTTCCAAAAACGAGTCAAACCGCCTCAACAGATCAAGCCTATGAAAAAATGTTTCAGTTGACGCAAGACGCGTTTCCCGAACTAACGATTGACGCTTATGAGATTGTCGATTCCTACTGTCCTGGAACGTATGATTTAAGTGTTAACGGGCAAAAAATCGCCGGGATTGCTCAACGACGAATCAAAGAAGGCATCGCCGTGATGATGTACCTTAGTGTGAACGGGGACCAAGCGGCTCGTGGGCAACTGGTTCGTCACTTTTATGACCAAAGTCTGGATGCAACAAAAAAAGAGGCAGGGTATCCTACCGTCAATCCAGCTAGCATGGTGACGCTTGAAACACTCCTAGGGCAACCTTTATCCATCCATGCAGTGAAACAGCGCTTTGAACAGCTGTTTGAACCAACCCATACAAGCACAAGCCCTGTTGCCTGGGTCAAAAGTCAACAACTCGTTGAAAAACTCGAACAAAAAGCAGCGGGGATGCAAAAACGCAATCAAGTCATTCAGGAGGTGCAAAATGAATTTACCTTACAAACAACAAATTTTACCGATTGAAAAAGTCTTTCGCGACCCCGTTCATCAATATATTCACGTCCAACACCAGGTCATCCTCGATTTGATTGATTCAAAAGAATTTCAACGCTTGCGTCGAATCAAGCAACTTGGAACCGCCTCACTCACTTTTCATGGCGCGGAACACAGTCGTTTTTCTCATTCTTTAGGTGTGTATGAAATCACTCGCCGTATCTGTGACATTTTCCAACGCAATTATTCGATTGAACGAATGGGAGCAGGAGGCTGGGATGACAACGAACGTTTAGTGACTTTATGTGCGGCCCTCCTACACGATGTCGGGCATGGCCCGTATTCACATACCTTCGAACATATTTTTCACACGAACCATGAAGAATTTACCGTTGCCATTCTTTGTTCCCCAACAACAGAGATTTACCAAATTTTAAATCAAGTCGAAGCCGGTTTCCCCGAAAAAGTAGCTAGCGTCATTCAAAAAACGTATCCGAACCCACAAGTGATTCAAATGATTTCCAGTCAAATTGATGCCGACCGAATGGATTATCTGTTGCGCGATGCTTATTTCACAGGCACCGAGTATGGGACGTTTGATTTGACTCGGATCCTACAAGTCATTCGCCCTTACCAAGGCGGGATTACTTTTGCCATGAATGGGATGCACGCCGTGGAAGATTATATCGTGAGTCGTTATCAAATGTATGTTCAAGTCTATTTCCACCCGACCTCACGGAGCATGGAGGTGCTTTTGGAGCACTTATTAAAACGAGCGCGAGAATACTATGTCCTTGATAAAAAGACTTTCAAAAATCATTCCCCTCTGCTCATTCCGTTTTTAGAAGAAAACTTTACACTGGAAGATTATTTACGCTTGGATGACGGGGTTTTAAATACCTATTTTAATCATTGGCTCGATGAACCGGATATTTTATTGAAAGATTTAGCGTATCGTTTTTTAACACGAAAACCGCTTAAATCTTGTCGTTTTGACAAACAAACACCGCAAAAGCTCTTACATCAAATGGAACAACTGGTTGAAAAAGTAGGCTATAATCCACTTTATTACACAGCGGTTCACTCTAGTTTTGATTTGCCCTATGATTTTTATCGTCCGGAGTCAAACAAACACCGAACACAAATTGAATTGCAAGAAAATGATGGGACGCTCGTCGAACTTTCGCAAGTGAGCCAACTAGTAGAAGCCTTGGCTGGTCAAGGTCAAGGCGATCAACGCTTCTATTTTCCAAAAGAGATGGTTGATTTCTCTTTGCAAGACAACTATGATTTGTTTGGAGAGACTTACCAACAGTTTAAAGCCCATATTCATAACGGAGCTTTAATTGAATAATTATATTGGAGGAAACAAAAACATGTCGATTAAATTAATTGCCATTGATATTGATGGTACCTTATTAAATAGTCATCACCATTTGACGGATGAAGTCAAATCCGCTTTAAAACAAGCAGAAGAAAAAGGAGTGAAGATTGTCCTTTGTACTGGACGTCCGCTAACTGGAGTCCAAGATTTAATTACGGAATTGGAATTGTTTAGTGACAATGATTACGTTGTGACTTACAATGGCTCCCTCATCCAAAAACCGAAAACAAAAGAAATCGTTTCAAAATTTGAGTTGACTTACGAGGATTATTTAGCCATTGACACTCTGGCTCGCCAATTAAACATCCATCTTCATACAGAAACAGAAGACACCATGTTCACTTCCAATCGTGACATTAGTCGTTATACCGTTCTAGAATCCTATCTAGTCGATATGCCATTAAAATATCGGACACAAGAAGAAATGACAGAAGAACTCAATATCTTAAAAATGATGATGGTAGGAGACCCTACGGAACTGGATGCGGCTATTGAAAAAATCCCCGCCGAGTTTTATGAAAAATATACCATTGTTAAAAGTACGCCTTACTTCTTAGAGTTTTTAAATAAAAAAGTCGACAAAGGGGCGGCTGTCAAACGCTTAGCCGAACACTTAGGTCTGGACGCCAGCCAAGTGATGGCCTTAGGTGACAACGAAAATGATTTGCCAATGATTGAATATGCAGGGCTTGGAATTGCGATGGAAAATGCCACTGACAATATTAAAAAGGCAGCCAGCTTCGTTACCACCTCTAACGATGAGCATGGTGTCGCAATCGCAATTCAAAAATTTGTGCTAGATGCTTAAGCGAATTCTGAGTAAGCGACATTCATCTAGCCTGTCTAGGTCATTTCCATCTGGACAAACGTTTTTAAAAGAGTGACTTGACGGAAAGACTTGCAAATCTTTATAAAAAAAGCACCGAACAGGTTTGAGGGAGCCTTTGTCCCAGTAAGCCCGTTCGGTGCCTTTTCTTTTATCTTGTAATCAACGACAAGGAGGATGCTTTTGAAGCCACTGCTCGACTGCCCAACGATGACTCCCTCTTTTTAGGAGTTTCTTTGCTTCTATTGGTGTCACCCAAACCAATTGATTGGTCGTTTCTGTCGGAGCTGCAACGCTTTTCCAGTCGGTTACTTCATAGAAATAACCGGGGTGATAATAGTGTGTCTTTCGATGACGTGAATAAAAATATTCGACTGCCTCCCCAAAGTAACTGCCAATCGTTACTTCAAACCCTAGTTCCTCTAACATTTCACGGTGGATGGCTTCGAGATGCGTTTCACCCGCTTCAATTCCTCCACCGGGCAAGAAATAGGCGCCATTTGGTGCTTGCACAAGAATCATTTTTTTATGATCTTTTTGAGGGACGACGACGTATGCCCCATATCTTCCTTTGTACTGACAATTTGGTTGTTTTTCTCCAAAAATCGGCAAATCCATACGTTTTCCTCCTCAAGCCCTTTCTTTTATTCTAACGAAATGCTAATCATTAAACAAGAGAAATCTCACTGTTTTCTCACCTCTTTTTTTTAGGCAAATTCCTTACAGTAATAATAGGCTTATGTTATGATTAAGTTATTAAATGTGAAAGGATGATTCATCGATGAAAATGGCTCACACTTGTGTCCGTGTCAAAGATTTAGAAGCATCAATTGAATTTTATCAAACCGCATTTGGTTTTGAAGAAAGTCGTCGTCGTGACTTTCCAGATGCAAAATTTACTTTAGTTTACTTAACGTTACCTGGAGACGGCTATGAATTAGAACTAACCTATAACTACGACCACCCCGGTTACGACTTAGGAAATGGCTATGGCCATATCGCTATCTCAACAGATGATGTGGCGGCACTCCACGCTAAACATCAAGCAGCAGGCTTTAACGTGACTGACTTAAAAGGTCTTCCTGGCGTTCCTCCTTCATACTACTTTATTATCGATCCAGACGGTTACAAGGTCGAAGTGATTCGTGCACGTTAAAAACAAAGACAAAAAGGGATTGACCGACCGTGGCATCCCTTTTTTATTTTCAGGGGGAAGCAAAATATGAAGCCAAAAATCGGCATTGTCGGAAATGAAAAATTTATCTCAACAGAAAAAATTGATTTTTGGATGTCTTACACAACAAAAGGATATATCGACGGCATTCAACAAGCAGGTGGCCTACCATTTATACTACCGATTGGTGAGCCGACGGATGCAAAAGCGGCTATCGACACCCTGGATCGTCTGATCATTGCCGGTGGCCAAGATATTCAACCACAACTCTATCAACAAGAACCCTCTCGTTTTTTAGGAGAGACGAATCCTGCCAGAGATGAGTTCGAACTCGCATTAATTTTAGAAGCTGCCAAACAAGAAAAGCCCATTTTAGGGATTTGTCGTGGCATGCAATTGCTAAATGTCGCTTTTGGAGGATCACTTTGCCAAGATCTATCGCTTCATCCAAGCGCGACATTGCCCCACGTACAAGAACAAAGTATGAACGAACCTAGTCATCTAATTTCAATTGCTCCAAAAAGTTGGTTAGATTCTTTCTTACCTTCAACGTACCTTGTCAACTCAGCACATCATCAGGCCATTGATCAATTGGCGAGTACTTTTAAAATCAGTGCAACAGCGGCAGATGGCGTCATTGAAAGTATCGAAGCAAAAGATAGTCAGAAGAAAATACTTGGTGTGCAGTGGCATCCTGAATTAACACGTGACAAAATTGCACGCGAACAAGCCATCTTTGATTATTTTATTCACTTCTAACAAAAGCATTCAAAAACTGGTCCCTTGCCACAATTTTTGCACAAAAAAGTAGAATCGAAAAAGGAGCCGATGACTTGTTGTCGTCGACTCCTTTTTTTATTCGGATTCAAAGAAGGATAAAATTCTTTGATAGACCAAATGCTTCTCTATTTCATTTAGGACCTCGTGTTTCATATTTGGATACTCAATCACTTCAATATTCTGATATCCGATGGCTGCTAGCGTTGCCTTTGTATCCGCCAACCCTTTTTCTCCGCCGGTAATTTTTATATCTTCGGCGCCACTTAGGCTCAATATCGGGAGGGCGGGATTCTGGCAAGCAAAATGTTTCAATTGCTTCAACTCGTAATCTGCTTCCCAAATGGTTCGAACGCCAAGGTTGTCATAGCCAGGAATCATTTGTGGATCTGTTTTCACTTTTTCAAGCTCTTCCAAATCATTGGTCAACCAACTGCTATCTTCGTTGCCATAACCGGAAAGTTTTTTCAATAACCAAGAGTGCTGATCTTCGCCAACAAACTTATTGGCAAAATCGGCTAATTTTAAGCCGACGGGAGCTAATTTTTGATAAGAAACCGTTCCGGTTAAGAGTAATTTTTCAATTTTTTCGTCATGTTTTTGCAAATAATTCCGCGCTAAAATGGAACCGAAGGAATGCCCGTATAAATAAACAGGAATTTCTGGAAATTGCGTCTGGATAAAGTCCGTAATCGCGACTTGATCAGCGACCATACGTTGAATCCCAGGCATATGTCCCAGAGGATTTTGTGCATTGGTTGATTCTCCATGTCCACGGTTATCACTCGTAACGACGAGATAGCCTGCTTGAGCTAGGTAGTTGGCAAAATCTTGATAACGATTTTTATGCTCTAAAATCCCATGAATCACTTGAACGATTCCTTTTGGCGAACGTCCTTCTTTTTGTGTGAGCGTCAAAGCCAAAGGCAGGCCATCATCGGTCACTAAAAAGCAATCCCTTTGCCTTAATTCACCCGGACGCCCCGTGCGGTTTTTTGCGACTCCCAACTTTTTTTCTTCTGGTTGATTGCGAAATAAGAAATAAGTCAACCCGACACTTGCACCGACGACACTCAAGGGGATGAGTGTTTTTTTCCATTTCTTATGCATTCTTGTGACCTCCTAAGCCATTTTTTTCTTTTGATTTTTCATCAAGGTAATCGATTGTTTTAAAGCTGCCCAAATGCCATTGTCATTGTAAATCAGAACATTGGCTTTATACATTCTAGCCGAGAACATGATTAAGGTGAAAATACTCAAAATTAAAATACCAAGTGACATCAAAACTTCACCTGTGGAAGCTAAATCATTCGCCAAGCGAATTGGCATCGAATAGGAAGATAAGAACGGAATATAAGATGTCACGCGAACGACTAAGTGATCGGGATTTGCCATGCCTAATGACAGACCAATCATATAACCAGCTAAGGAGAGGTAGGTGACGGGCAAGATGGCCTTGCTAACGTCTTCAACCTTACTCACCAATGAGCCACAAAGTGCGGCCAAGACTGCATAAATTAAAATACCTAAGAGTAAATAAAGAATCGTGTAAGCAAAGAATTCACCGAGAACTTGACGAATGGAAAACTCTGCTAGAAAGGCTTTGACTGTTTCATTTGACTTCAGCCAATAAAAACTAACACCGAAACTCACCGCGTAGACAACAACTTGCGTGAGGGCGACAAGCAAAATACCTGCTAGTTTGCCATAAAAATGACTGCGCGAGGAGACGCTCGATAAAATGACTTCCATGATACGAGTACCTTTTTCTGAAGCGACTTCTTGAGCGATAATACTGGCATAAGTAATAATAAAGATAAAGAGCAAAATTGTTGTACCCATACCCAAAATCAACCGGATTCCAGTAAAATCCTCTTCTAACTGGATTTCGCCACCCTCTGAAATCGAAATCTTTTGAACAGCTAAGACTGCTGGTTCATTCAACGAAGCGACTTCTTCTGGAGCCAATCCGAGTGCGGTTGCCCTTAACGAAGATTGCAACTGATTGAGTTGTTGGTTTAGTTCCATCGTTAACTGGGAAAGGCTATCGGGGCTAAGTAATTCACCTGATACATGGTCTTGTGCGACCGAAAGGAATAATAAACCATCAATTTCTTCCGCTTTCAGTTCCTCTTCCCCTTTTTCTTTCGAATCAAAAACCACAAATTGGTCCTTTAACAGCGAAACTGCTGGTGAGGCTAAGACAGAAGATTCTCCTTGTAAGACAAGACCAATTGTATCTTTTTCTTCAAGCGCATCGTCGGTTATTTTCCCAATAAAGTAAATCGCGGCAGCCGCAAGAAAGGGAATCACTAACATGACTAAGAAGGAAACCGACTTGACATTCTTTTTATACACATCTTTGGTAATAATCCAAAACTTATTCATTGCCTTCACCTACTTTCTGTTTGAATATTTCTTCTAAAGTCGGTGGTTGTTGATTAAACATTGGGATGTACCCCTCTTGGGTTGCTAAACGGAAAATTTCTTTTCCAACCTCTGGATTCGTTAAGGTGATTTCGAGTGAACCATCTTCTCTTGTCTGAACGGCCCGGACACCTTCTAATTCTACGAGCTCTTCCAATTTCAGATGAGACTCTAAGAAAACTTTGGTTCGACCAAAAGACTCACGAATCTCATGAACGACGCCATTGAGCGCTGTCTTTCCATTATTTAACATCAATAAATGATCACAAATTTTTTCGACGTGATCCATGTTATGACTTGAAAAGATAACACAAGAACCTTTTTCTTTCAGCGATAAAATCCCTTCTTTTAAAAGTTCGGCATTAACCGGATCCAACCCGCTAAAAGGTTCATCTAATATGATTAATTCCGGTTCGTGAATTAATGTCGCAATGAGTTGGACCTTTTGCTGATTTCCTTTTGACAAGGTTTTAACTTTATCCGTTTTTTTCCCTTTCACTTGGAAACGTTCCATCCATTCATCGATTTTCGGTTCAATTTCTTTTTTACTTTTCCCTCTAAGTTCTGCAAAATAAATCAATTGATCGCGAATCGATACTTTGGGATATAAGCCCCTTTCTTCTGGTAAATAACCGATTATATTATAGGCTTCTTTCCCAATTTTTTTGCCTTTCCATAACACTTCTCCTTGATCGGCTTCCAAAAAATCTAAAATCAAGCGAAAAGTTGTTGTTTTTCCTGCACCATTTTGACCAATCAGTCCCATGATGGTACCGGGTTCTATTTTAAAAGATAGTTGATCGACGGCACAGTATTCCCCAAACGTTTTCGTTAATGCTTTTACTTCTAACATCTTTTCCCTCCTCTTTCGTTCTCATTCAAAAATGCCTACTTCAAGGATAACATACTCTTTTTATTCTGTACTACTGCTTTCGGCTGATTTTTCCGTTTCTTCGGCATGAACTTTTTCATAAACCTGAACTGCTGTTTTTTGCGGAATCCCCGCAGCGACTAATTCTTCTACCGTTGCCTGCTGAATTTTCTTAAAAGACTTAAATTTCTTTAACAATAATTGTTTCCGCTTTGGCCCTAACCCTTCGATACCATCTAAACGAGAAGCAAAGCTAGTCTTACTACGCAATTGTCGATGGAAAGTAATGGCAAAGCGATGCACTTCATCTTGAATTCTTTGCAACAAAAAGAATTCAGGTGATTGACGTTTCAGACCGACAACTTCCAATGGTTCGCCAAATAATAATTCACTGGTTTTATGTTTATCGTTTTTGGCTAATCCTGCAACAGGAAGGTCAATTCCTAATTGATTGACTAGGACATCTTTCGCAATTTCCACTTGCCCTTTCCCACCATCAATCACGACTAAATCAGGTAAAGGCAGTCCTTCTTTAAGCACCCTGGCATACCGTCGATAAATGACCTCCTGCATAGAGGCATAGTCATCTGGTCCAACGACGGTTTTAATCTTATATTTACGATACTCCTTGCGAGCCGGTTTCCCATCAATAAAGACCACCATTGCCGAAACTGGATCGGTTCCCATAATATTTGAGTTATCAAACGCTTCGATACGAATGGGTGTTGGGATATTTAAGGCTTCCCCTAATTTTTCAATGGCTCCAATCGTTCGTTCTTCTTTTCTTTCAATCAGATCAAATTTTTCCGTCAGTGCGATTTGGGCATTTTTACTTGCCAAAGCGACCAGTTTTTTCTTTGCCCCACGTTGCGGCTGTAGAACTTTTGTCTTTACAACTGCTTCGACGCTTAATTGATCAATATCTTGTGGAATCAACACTTCTTTGGGAGTAAAATGTTCTGCTTTTTGATAAAATTGCCCAATAAAGGTTAAAAAATCTTCCGCCCCCTCATTGTAAAAAGGGAATATGGAAACATCTCGTTCAATGAGCTTGCCTTGACGAACAAAGAAGACTTGGACGCACATCCAGCCTTTATCGACGGCGTAACCAAAGACATCACGGTCGATCAAATCGGTTTGTGTCATTTTTTGTTTTTCCATCACCGTTTCAATCGCCCGAATTTGGTCTCGATATTCTGCCGCCTGTTCAAAAGCCATCTCCTCCGCAGCTTTTTGCATTTTAGCGGTTAAATCGGCTTCAATTTGTTGATAATTGCCACCAAAAAATTGTTTAATTGCCTCTTTGATTTCTTGATACACAGCCGGCTCAACCTGAAAATAATAAGGACAGAGGCATTGCCCCATATGATAGTACAAGCAAGGACGTTTCGTATTCCCTTTCCCGCATTTAACGAGCGGAAAAAGCCGATCAAGCAATTTCTTAATCTCATTAGCTGCCCCGACATCCGGATAAGGACCAAAATATAAAGCTTTATCTTTTAAAACCTTACGAGTAATTACTAGACGAGGATAGGTTTCGTTCGTAATTTTAATAAAAGGGTAGGTTTTATCATCTTTTAGCATGATATTGTATTTGGGATCATTTTGCTTGATTAAGTTAATTTCTAGCAACAAGGCTTCGACATTTGATTCTGTCACGATGTACTCGAAATCAACAATTTCACTTACTAAACGCGTCGTTTTTGTATCATGACTTCCAGTAAAATACGAACGAACACGATTTTTTAGAATTTTAGCCTTCCCGACATAAATAATCGTCCCATTTTTATCTTTCATCAAATAACAACCGGGCTGATCGGGGAGTAAAGCAAGTTTATGTTGGATTTGTTCATTCATTGCGTTCATCCTTCTTTGAATTTTCTTCTATTTTATTATACCACGAAGTCTCTTCTGACGAAAAAAAGAGCCTAGCATCTTAGGATACTAAACTCTTTTTGGATTGCTCAGCTTATAAATAAGGCGCAATCATTGCTTTTAATTGTTCTTTATTTTGTACACCAATGGCTTTTTCAACAACTTCGCCGTCTTTTTTCAAAATTAATGTTGGGATACTCATCACGCCAAAAGAAGCGGGTGTTGCCGGATTGGCATCGACATCCATTTTTGTAATTTTAAAAATGTCTTCATCGTATTCTTCACTTAATTGATCTAAGATTGGTCCTTGCATCCGACAAGGGCCACACCATTCTGCCCAAAAATCAATTAACACTAAGCCTTGGTCTGTTTCTTGTGCGAAAGTCGCATCTGTAATTTCTTTTGCCATGTTATAACCTCCATTTACTGTAAAAAGTATAGCACCTAATTCTCTTTTTGCCTACCCACATGCTTGTTTTTAAAGGGTTACTTAAAAGTCACAATCGTCGCACCATTTCCGCCTTGATTCCCTGGCGCAAATTCAAATTGCTTGACGTTCCGATGATTTTTTAAATAATCAACGATCCCTTGACGTAAGACTCCCGTGCCTTTCCCATGAACAATCGTCACTTGCGGATAATTCGCTAACAGCGCGCTGTCAATGTATTGATCGACTTCTGCTAAGGCTTCCTCAAAACGTTTGCCTCGTAAATCTAGTTGTGGCGAAACGTGCGATGCTTGACTCGAACGAACAGTTGAAAGTACTTGACGAGGCGCTTTGGCTGGCGCTAGTGGTTGAATATCTGCTTCAGCAACCTGCATTTTCAAGATCCCCAACTGTACCTGCCATTGATCATCTCCCATTTTCTTCAATAGCTCCCCACGTTGCCCAAATGATGTGACCATGACTTCATCGCCAATCTTAAGTTTTTTCGCTGCTTTTGCTTTTTTCAGCACTTTATTTTTTTGCAAGTGATCTTCCGGATGACTCAACTGGCTTAATTTACTTTTTGCGTCGATTAATTCGTGTTCTTTCACCGGGACTTGGCTGCCAAATCGTTGCATTTGACGAATTTCCGCAATAATTTTTTCAGCTTCTTCTTTTGCTGCTTCAATCAAAGCATTCGCTTCTTTGCGTCCTTTTGCGAGCTCTTTTTCACGTTCCTCGTAAAAATGACGGTGCGCAACTTCTAAATCCGCTTGAATCTTTTCGGCTTCTTCTAACGATTGACGAAGTTCCAGGTATTCGGTTTCCGCCATTTTACGCCGATTTTCTAAATCACCAATCATTTCATTCAAATCTTGGCTTTCCCCGTCAATGATTTGCTTGGCTGATTGGATGATTAAAGGACTTAACCCTAACCGACTAGAAATCTCAAATGCGTTACTCCGTCCAGGTACGCCAATCAGTAAGCGATAGGTTGGGCTTAAGGTATCCACGTCAAACTCCATCGAAGCATTGATTGTATTTGGTCGATTATACCCATACACTTTAAGTTCTGGGTAATGCGTGGTTGCCATCACATAGGTTGATCGCGCGCCCATCTCATCCAAAATTGCAATTGCAAGCGCCGCCCCTTCTTGTGGGTCCGTTCCGGCACCTAGTTCATCGAATAAGACTAAACTTTTTTCATTCGCCTGTCTTAAAATATCAACAATATTTGTCATATGCGAAGAAAACGTCGATAAGTTTTGCTCGATCGATTGCTCATCACCAATATCGGCAAAAATTTCTTCGAAGATGCCCATTTGACTTTCTTCAGCCACTGGAATGGGTAAGCCTGATTGGCCCATCAGTTGTAACAAGCCTAAGGTTTTTAACGTAATGGTTTTCCCGCCTGTATTTGGACCAGTAATGACAATTGCTTGATAGTCTTCCCCTATAACAATGTCATTAGCTACTACGCGTTCAGCCGGAATCAATGGGTGTCGCGCCTGCTTAAAGGTTACCTGATTGTGAACGTTCACTTCTGGTACCAGGCTCTTCGTTTCTTTTGCAAAACGTGCTTTCCCGTTCATAAAGTCAAACTTCCCAATCACATAAGCGTTATGAATAATTTCTTTTCGTGAAGGAACCAACTCTGCAGAAAGTTCCGATAAAATTCGTGCCACTTCATTTTTTTCTGCTATTTGATGCTGCCGTAAACGATTGTTTAATTCCACAATTTGTTTGGGCTCGACAAAGAGGGTTTGTCCCGAAGCGCTTTGATCGTGGACCACGCCCCCAAAAACACTACGATACTCTGCCTTAACAGGGATTACATAGCGTTCATTTCGCATCGTCACAATTGCGTCACTTAAATAGCGCGCATTCTTACCGCGAATCAAACCATCAAGTGCTTCTCTGATGCTTTGTTCACTACGACGCACTTGATTTCGAATTTGGCGCAACGTATCGGACGCCTCGTCTGTCACTCGCCCCTCTTCATCAATCGCTGTTTTTAAGCGACGAGTTAAGACAGGTAAGTGCGTTAGTTGCTTGGCCCAATCATATAAACGTGTAAACGTAATTTCACTATCCGCTAACTCTTCAATAAAACGGCTAACCTCACGAGTCGTGGTCAATACGCGAGTGACTTGAGCGAGCTCAAGACCATTTAAATCAGCGCCAATTTCAATTCGTTTCATATGCGGTCGGATATTTTCAATTTTAGGAATGGGAATGCCACCACGTAAACGTTGCACTTTTAAAGCATCCGCTGTTTCTTCCAAACCGGCACGTATTATCGTCTCATCACTCACTGGTACGAGTGCTGCGAGTTCTTCTTGTCCTTGGGCCGTTGCTAAATACGGCACAAGCATTTGTTTGACTTGTTCATACTCAAGTGTTTTTAAAATACGTGAATTCAAGTCTCTCATCTCTCTCTCTTTCTAAAATTAAAAAGAGTAGTCGTCAGTTAAAGCAAGCGAGCTACTCTTGATTCGACTACTTTAATAAGTCAACAATCCACATCTGATGAAAATAATTTGATAAAATAGGACTTTTTTCCACAATCCAACGCGGCAAGCTTCCGGCTTTAAATAATCCTTGAATCCCCTCAATCGGAATGAGCGTTAACAATTGGAAAAATAAAAAAATCCAAACATAGGCAATCATTAGATTGAGCACACCCGCAACCAACCAATCAACGGAAGGTATCAGATGCACATAACGCAGGCCACTTGCAAAGATGCCCACTAGTTTGGTTACTAAATAGCCTAGAATTAAAAAGCCGATAAAAGCAACCGCGGCATAGTAAGGTTTATCTAAATCAAACGACTGTTCTTGCGTGAAGAAAACCATTTTTGTGTCTGGTGAAACGGATAAATAAGGTAACAATAAAGCGATTTTTTCGCCCCACGAAACAAACAGGCTTTGGGCAATTAAAAAAGACAATAAAAATCCGCCAGAATACACTAATTGTAAGGCCACTCCCCTACGACTTCCGCTGTAAAATGCCACTAATAAAATCAATAAGATGATTAGGCCAATCATTGCTCAACTCCTCTTTTCTGCTAACGTTTTGCGCTTTTATTTTGAATGGTTCTTTTACGTTCTTCATTTAAAATTTGCTGTGCCTCTACGTGATTACGAATCTCGACCTCACCACGTCCTGTCCGTTCTAACACTTCTTTTGCTTCAACTTCGATTGCCTCAATTCGTTTTAAGCGATTCTCAAGTTCTAACGATTTGATAGCTTGTTCTCTTAGTTCCACCATCTTTTCTCGCAATTGTAACAACTCTTCTTGTTTCTTCAATTGATCCGAAATGGCATTGATTGCTAATAAAATGGCGGCTTCTTCTTGACTTGTTTGGGGAGCCATTTGACGAATTTCTTGCAATTGATCATTGACCAATTTGGTGACTCGATTCATATGCTGGTTCGTTTCTTGCCCAATAATCGTATAGGATTGATTTGCAATGACTGCTTTATATCTTGTTTTTTCTTTTGCCATTGAAGCTATTCCGTCGCCAAAAATCTATAAATCTTTCAAATCTGACGAGACATGCGGTCAGATGGGGATTGATTGCTGCGCTTGCGCTGCATCTATCAAATTTTTTGTTCGTCTTTATAGATATTACATGTTTTGGCGAAACGGGTTCCCTCCTTGTTCCTCTCATATTTACGAGAACGTCAATGTTGTAACCGACATTGACGTTTCTCAATTTCTTCTTTTTATTTTGTCGATCACTTCTATTTATAAGACGAACCGACTACTGATGTCATGGATTGATTTTTTACAAACTTTGCCTACTTGTTACCAACTTCCTCAAAACTACTCCTAGACATTATAAAAGAAATTTTGCTTTTTTGCTACGTGCTTTCCCCTTTTCTTTGATTATTCTTCATTTTTGTATGGTAAACTAGAAAAAAACAGAGAAAGAGGATGTCTATGAGTCACGTTGTTATCCAATTACCAAAAAATCAACTTGCAAACATGCAAAGTTTTTATGAAAAGGAACGCTTAAACAAAAACGTTCCATATACCCAATTTATTGCCAAAAAAAACGGCACGACGATTACGGCCTATACTTCGGGCAAGGTCCTGTTCCAAGGTTCCCAAGCAGAAGCAGAAGCGAGTCGTTGGCAAAACCTGGATCGGACATCAGATGAGAGAAAAGCCAAACCGACAAGTGCCTTACCAAAAGATCTCGCGTCACAAAGTTGGGTTGGCAGTGATGAAGTAGGAAATGGCAGTTATTTTGGTCCGCTCATCGTCTGCGCAGTTTATGCATCCGCTGCAAACTTGCCACAATTAAAAAAACTTGGAGTAAAAGATTCAAAAATGCTAACCGATCACGATATTCGCGCTTTAGCACCCAAAATAAAAGAAATCGTACCTTATCGCTTGCTTGAGGTCACGCCAACCAAGTATAACGAAATTCAACCGAAATACAATGCCGTTCATATGAAAGTTGCCTTGCACAATCAAGCCATCCAATTGCTATTGAAGCAAATTGCACCTGAAAAACCCGAAGGTATTCTAATTGATCAATTCACGCCGGAGGGGAACTATCGGAAATATTTAAAAGGTGAAAAAACACCAGTAACCGATAAGCTTTACTTTGTTACACAAGGGGAACAGTATCATTTGGCCGTCGCAGCCGCCTCTATCTTATGTCGGGCGCAATTTTTAGAAAGTTTACAAAGTGCTTCAAAAAAAGTTGGCCATCTCTTGCCTTCAGGTGCAGGAGCGAAATCAGACCAAGTTGCTGCTAAACTCTTACGCGAAGGAGGCATGGCCTTATTGGCGCAACATGCCAAACTACATTTTGCCAATACCAAAAAAGCACAAAAATTAATGGAGGGCGCTATATGAAAAAAATCGCCATTATTGGAGGTGGCATTATCGGTCTGACCCTTGCCAATTATCTCGACAACACACAATTTCAAGTTACTCTTTTTGATGATGAAGTTGGGCAAGCCACCAAAGCGAGTGCGGGGATCATCTCCCCTTGGGTTTCAAAGCGCCGGAATAAAAAATGGTATGAACTTGCAAAAGACGGTGCCGCTTTTTTACCCAAGCTCGTTTCTGATTTCCAACTAGATACAACCATCTATCGACCGTCAGGCAGTCTCATCCTTCGAAAGGAACAGGAGTTAGACGCTTTATACGCTCTTGCGGAAACAAGAAAGAGCGATGCACCTGAAATGGGTGATTTGACACTTTTAACGAAAGAGGAGACGCACCAAGCACTCCCCTTACTAAAAGCAGTCCCTGCCTTAAGAATTAGCGGTGGCGGTCGACTCGACGGTCAAGCCTACTTGCAACACTTAAAAAAAAGAGCGACTGCACGCGGTGTTCAAACGATAACAGCACGTGCCTCACTGACGAAAAAACAAAATGCCTGGCAAGTAACCACAACCTCTCAAAACAAGCACTTTGATCAAATCGTCATCACAGCCGGTCCTGCCTTGAAACCATTACTCGAACCACTCGATTACCAAGTCGATATTCGCCCGCAAAAAGGGCAATTGCTAGAGTTTCAAACCGATCTCCATGCTAGCACGCATTGGCCGGTCGCGATGCTTGACGGGGAGGCCGATCTGATTCCCTTTGAAAACGGAAAAATCTTAATTGGTGCTACCCACGAAAATGAAGGCATGTGGGACTTAACACCGACCAAAGCTGCCTTCGAGCAACTGTGGCAACATAGTCAAACCTTTTTGACCAATCCCGAACAATGGTTGCAGTTTCCCTATCGTTATCGTGTCGGAACCAGAGCTTATACCTCTGATTTTGCGCCCTTTTTTGGTGCTGTTCCCAATGACCCCACACTCCTTGTCGCAAGTGGTCTTGGTTCTTCAGGCCTCACCGTTGGCCCACTTATTGGCTACTTACTTGCCCAAAAGCTCAATCAAGATCTTTGGGACGTGGCGCATTATCAAAAACCGATTGAAACATACATTCAACCGACTTAACTCTCGTACGACGCTTTGCTTAATTCAAAAAAAGGCGATAGAAGTCTAAGTACTGAAGCGCCCCTAGAAAGTTCGATTTTCAATCTTACTTTTTAGGGGCGCTGTCTAGGCTTCTATAACCTTTTTTTATTTGTCATTTAAGTAGGAGAACTTCCTACCTTTTTATTGTTCACCCTTTTTAGGCTGGCCATTAAAATAAGGGTACCACAGCACCTTGATAATTCTCATTGATGAAATCACGAACTTTATCTGTTCTTAACGCGTCAACCAAGGCTTTAATTTTTGGTGCGGTAGCATCTTGTTCACGAACGACCACCACATTCCCATAAATTTCTGCGGCTTCAGAATCGATTGCTTCGGACGCTAAAGAATCTTTTTCAACATCGAAGCCACCTTCTAACGCGTAATTTGCATTAATTACCGCAAAATCAACGTCTTGAGCAGAACGTGGGACTTGTGCTGCTTCTAACTCAACAATTTCAAGATTGTGAGGATTTTTTGTAATGTCATTGACCGTCGCAGTCACGCCAACGCCGTCTTTCAATTCAATTAAACCATTTGCTTCAAGTAACAACAAAGCCCGCCCGCCATTCGTTGCATCGTTTGGAATTGAAACTTGGGCCTTTTCTTTTACATCGGCTAAGTCCGTTGATTTTCCAGGGTAAATACCTAAGGGCTCAAAGTGAATTTTCGAAACTGCCGTAATCGTTGAGCCTGACTCTTCTTTGTAACTTTCTAAATAAGGCGTGTGTTGAAAGAAGTTTGCATCGACATCGCCCGCATCTAACGTTGGGTTAAATAAAGGATAATCGTCTAACACTGTAATCGCCAAATCATACCCTTGTTCTTTTAAATCCTCTTTAACTTGCTCCAAGATTTCAGCGTGTGGTGTCGATGTTGCTGCAACTTTAATCGTTTCGAATGGTGCTTCTGAAGAACCGCTTGCTTCTCCTGCTCCTTTTTTCTCATTTCCACAAGCAGCCAATCCGACTAGTGCTGCTCCTAATAAACTAAGTTTCATTACTTTATGCCATTTTTTCATGTTTAAAAACCCCTTTTTCTTCATGTTTTTCTTAATACTCATGCCGAGAAAACAAAAAAGCCCCTCTACTAGCCAAAATGACTAGTAAAAGGACGAATGATCGCGGTACCACCTTTTTTTAGAAGTTTACACTTCTCTCAACCCTACATATTTTCATAGATAGGTGTTCAAGATAACGATTGAACCTTTCGAAATCGTCTACCTATCGACGATTTATCCTTCAAGACCATCTTCATCTTTTCTCGTATCGTTCTTTTCACCAACCAGAACGTCTCTAATAAAACTTGAAAAAATTACTCTTCTTTGCATCGGATGAATATTTAAGTTATCTGTACTTTACATGAGAAGTTTCTCATTGTCAACTGTAAAACGACAATTATTCTTGATTAATCAAATGAATGATTGTCGTTTGATTGCTCTTTTCGACTAATTCTTGCAAAACAAGAGGTTTTAACTGACTTATTTCAGTAACAGGCAGCCAATGAATGGTTTGATTCGCGAAATCTTGCCCTTGGTAAGCTTCTCGAATAAGGACGTCTCCTTGAAAGACAAAGAGAAGTTCATGAAAGGATTGATCCAGTTTGAAAAAGTTTTCAATCACCGCAAAGAATCTCGGGTTTTTTAATCGCTCACCGATTTCCTCTTGCATCTCTCTTTGGAGTGCTTCCATACTTGTTTCACCAAATTTCATTCGCCCACCAGGTAAACTTATCGATCCATCTGGGAAAGTTGAAACGAGCAATTGCTCTTCATGCTGAATCCACGCGGCCACTCGAATATTTAGCTTTCCAAGAGGCAGTGGAATGGTTAGGTCTTGGGTCATAAGGGGGGCCTTTCTAAAAAATGATTTTTTAATTTTATCCGTTAGCCGAGAATACTCGTGACTTTAGTCATGAGAGGTTCAATGTCTCGTATTAACCATGAAATGATATCAGATGCGAATAAAAAAATCAAACAAAATCCCAAAGTACTTGTCCCTACCAAGCAAATCATTTGAACGGCGGGAATAAATAGGTTTGTATCCAAGGCAATCATCAGCATCATCGACAAACAATCTTTCATTCAAATATATCGCATCAAAAAAAAGAGAAGTCAATGACTCTTTGGGGGTTGTAAAAAAAGTGTTGGTAAGTGGCAAGGAACCACCAATCAACACTTTTTTTCTTGTGATGTTCGTATGATTTTTCCGAAGTTTTCCAGAAAAGAAACGATCATTTATTTAAGAAAAAGGATCATTTATGACTTTTTTCTTGTCTCTTTCTCACTAAGAATACAAATAGTAACAGGAGAATTCCAAGAATCAGTAAGAATGGCTCTGTTGCTTCATTGGTTTGCGGCAACCGGCCAGTCGAACCACCAGTTTTCGGTAATTTTCCTGTAGGTTTCTTGACGTCCGCATTTCCTTTGGGTACGTCTTTCTGATAAAGGTAAATCACGGTTTGCGCTTTTGAAGTAAAGGTGCCACTTACCGGTCCCTGAACCGATTGAAACGTGTACCCTTCAATGTTTTTTTGTTTGGTTTCATAAGTTTCACCCACATTCCCTGTTAATTTCTCTGCGGGGGCTAGGCTTTGTCCGGTTTCATCTTCGTAGCGAACGGTGATGGCCTCGCCTGCTTCAACCATTTTTGTGTAAATATAAGTTACGGTTTGCGCTTTTGAAGTAAAGGTGCCACTCACCGGTCCTTGAACCGATTGAAACGTGTACCCTTCAATGTTTTTTTGTTTGGTTTCGTAAGGTTCACCCACATTCCCAGTTAATTTCTCTGCAGGGGCTAGGCTTTGTCCGGATCCATCTTCATAGCGAACGGTGATGGCCTCGCCTGCTTCAACCATTTTTGTGTAAATATAAGTTACGGTTTGTGCTTTTGAAGTAAAGGTGCCACTCACCGGTCCTTGAACCGATTGAAACGTGTACCCTTCAATGTTTTTTTGTTTGGTTTCATAAGTTTCACCCACATTCCCTGTTAATTTCTCTGCAGGGGCTAAGCTTTGTCCGGATTCATCTTCGTAGCGAACGGTGATAGCCTCGCCTTTTACGACGTCAATAAAGACGCCTGTTTTTAAGTTTTCAATCGGCATATAATTATTTGCCGCTGCGGCAATATTCATATAAGCTGCTCTTTGTGCTGCAGGAATGGTCGTATCTTGCAAAGCTAGAGAGAGGTCTTTCGGTGTTTTTAACGGCAGGTTGATGAGTAGGGATTGACGATCCAAAATCTCTCCTTTTTTCTGAACAATTTTAAAAGACTGGATTTCAGTCCAATTTTGAACCGCTTTTTCTTCAATCCAATCAGGTGAAACTGCCTTCGCGTGGTTTTTCAAAGGTTCGAAACTCTCCGCATATTTTGTATGAACATCTAATTCGCCCACCGTTTGAATCTGACTTTCTTTCGAATAATAAACATCAAATTTTTCCTCCTGGTTCTTGAATTGAATAGGGCCAGTCAAACTCAACATGTACTTACTTTGACGTTCTTCTAATGTGACAAGTCCATAATCATCTACTTGCGGTAGCATTCCCATCACTATCAAGTTTTCCAAAGATTCATCACTTGTATCGTTTAACTTAATCTGATAATTCAAAGTCGTATCCTTGCTTGATTTTACAAGTCTTTGAGCATCAAAATGTTCGAAGCCACTTTCTAAATCAAGTGCAAATGAATGATTGCCTGAGTATGTGGTTGAGCGAGCGGACGCATAGACTTTTTCATCTTTTTTGCCATTATTATTTAGATCATTTTGATCTTCAATAATCGTTGTTGCCAAATCAAAAATTGTTTCGTCTACTGATTCAGGAACTGAAATTTTTTCAGTCGAATCGATCATCGTATACAATTCAAAGCGACTTGTGGTTAACATCTTCTTATCTGCTTGGACTTTAAATTGAGCTTTTAACTTTTTAGCAATTCCCAAATTTTTACTTTGATAGCGAATTTTAACCAATGTTTGTTGCGTGCCCTGATAGCGATCAGTCACTACCTCGGTTTGATAATCTTCTCCCTCACCATCTAAATAAGTCAGTCCATAAGGCAGTAAGACATACGACTCAAAGGTTCCTTTCATTCCGGCTAACGAGGTTTTCAAATTATTTAAGGTCACTGTTACTTCGTTTTCTCCGAGTTTCACTTGATTGTTTTGATTGAGTTCTATATTTTGCGCAAAAATTCGTGGCGCATCTTCGCCGTATTCAACAACTTTTGCAGAACGCTTACTTAGAATTTTTTTCCAAGCATCTGATTGGCTATAAAATTTTTGTTCTTCGTTGTCATAGACACCTTCGTCCGTATAGGTAAAATCAACTGAGCCAAGCCCAACACTATTTCCAACCCCTTTTACATGCATCGATGGTTGAATCGTTACTTCACCAACATAGCCTGTTTTTGGTGTCGTATAAAAGAAAAATCCTGGGCGGTTTAACATTCCAGCAGGGATTTTAGAATAATCGAGGGTCACTCGTTTAATGGTTTTTCCCTTTAATTGTTCCTTATATGGTGTTTGAGTAAAGTCATACATCTGATTGGGTTGGACATCTTCAATTAGGGTCAGGCTTGTTTGATCATCAAAAGTCACCTTTAGATGATACCTTGGCTGTGATGTTAATGGTTGTTCCTCTGCTAGACCTGGTTTATAAATCGCTGGGTAAGCATAAAATTGTTTGAATTCTTGATTTCCATCAAAATCGAAATGCAATTCTAGGACATCGGGGTCTCTATGTATATTAAGGGCATGACCCACACCATTATACATCCGCCAACCGAGTAACGCATCTTGATAGACGGTAGGGTTCGCATCGGATAAATCTGAATGGGTTGCTCCTTTGCCATCACTTGGTCCGTACCAATAAGCACCATAGACCGAACCCTCTAAATAGGGTGGATCTGTTTTTTCGCTTCTGGTGATTGAAACGGTTGCCGCATAAGACTTAGAATCATGGGTCCCATCAATAAAAGCTGCAGAAACCAGCACTTCTCCCGTTAACTTTGAAAAAACTTCTGCATCGTCATTAATGCGTACATTTAATTGGAATGCTCGTGCAAAAAGAACGTCGGTGGCTGCTTCTTGTTCCAGAAGCGTTGGATTGTCTATTTCCCATTGTAAAACTTTGCCATTTTCTGAAACAGTGGTCGGTTCAGGCGTTTCCCCCATCACCCTTTGAAAAACAGCATCTCCTTTTAAGGTATAGGTGATTTTAAGTTTTTCACCTTCTTTCAGATACTTCACTCCTGAAGCGCGTTTTGGTACGTGAACATTAAATTCCCATTGAGTTTCATCCCCCACACGCGGCGCAGCAATTGGTTCACTTGCGCCAATCGTTTCGCCATACTTAGTTGATACAGCCAACGTTGAATCACTCAAAATCTCTGTTTGTGACGATTCTGAAAGGAGGGATTCTCCTGTTCCTTGATTCTTCATTTCGGCCTTGATTGATACTTTTGTTCCTGACGGAGAGACACCATTTTCGGTAGGTAAATAAAGCGTCGTCTGAAACGTTTCCCCCTTTTTTAAAGATTCCAACGAATAAATCAATTTGTTTTCTTCCTGTTTAGGCGTCACACCTAGTATTTTCAATTGATCCACGTCAATCTTGGCTAAAGAGCCCTCCGAAAAACCCAATAGATACAGCACTAGTACTTGATTTTGGGCAGTCTGTTCTTCATTTGTCACTGCATTTTGGTAATGCACATTGAAAGGAACCGCCTCTCCCGCATAAACCGAACTTGCAACGGCTCCTACACTTAATTGTGTCAAGCGATAAGGCATTACCGCCGATTCCTCATTCTCCGCTTTTCGAAAATCTTGTGTTTCATTTACTTGTGAAGTCTCAAATGTTTGCTCATAATGATTTTCGTCTGCTAGAACACCCACTGGCACAGAAAAAGAATGCATCAATAACAAGCCGCATGCTAGCCATGGATAGATTGATTTACTTTTCTTTTGCATAACGATTCACACTCCCATTCTCAATTTTAACAAATGACATTTTTTACCATTAACCTTAGCGATCTTTGATTTAAAACTAATGGTCCTACACTTCTATTTTATAGAAGGCGCTCTCATGGAACAATTTTATTTTTTACAAAATAACTAAAAAAATAAAATAAGTGCTTTATGCTAAATTCTTACTTTTTAAATGGTTCTGAAGGGCGTCCGGTAAAGCAAAAGTTCTTTCATTCCAGTTTTTCTTGTAACAAAAAAGCTGAACCCCATCATATCAAGGGTTCAGCTCACTCTTTCACTCTATTCTTCTTCTTCGGTCATGAATTTAAGTTAATGATGACTCGTTGAGAATAGCTATGATTACAACACTTTATACATATATTATCTCTTGTTTTGATGATACGTTGGGATTGATTCGGATGTTAATCGTATTCAAAACCGTATTCAAGTTGCGTGGCGTGCTTTTGATTGGAAAGCTCATAATCGTTTTTAAATAGGACGCAATACTCCTTCTGATACAGCTTGTTCTACTGAACCGAATTTTTTTCTGATTATTTTTGAGGTAATAAAAAACTCCTTATATGTTTCTTGTCCTTGAAAGATAAATTCTTGAAAATGATTTCTTACGTGGTTTTTTAAATCCAAAACACTATTATAATGTTTATAATCACGATAGCTATCTATGTACCTCAAGAATGATTCAAACAATCTCTCTTGATCAAAATAAGTATCGACAATAAAAGAATACTTTGAACCACCCAAATAGTATTGAGCTATCAACTTTAACAAAATAAATTGATCCTCAGACAAGATAAACCACTTCTCATCTAACATCACTGGCGTTTCAGGGTTTTCATAATCATATTGAGTATCCTTTGATAGATTCTTAATGTAGTTTCCAGCGATTACAACTAACATATCAGTCACCCGTAGTCCAACTACTTGACTGGAATCACAATCGTCAAGTATCCGACCAAAAGACAGTTCCTCAAAATACTTTTTATCTATCCCACCATCTAGATAAAGTTTCACATTAGATGAATCTAATTCTTCTGTAATCTTTTTTTCATCTAGCCATAAACTCATATCATAAGTAATTTTATTCCAATCAAAAGTTATCTTTTTAGAATGACTTAGGTTGTAATGCTTTGTATTCTTTATGATTTTAATAATTTCTTTGTAACTTTTTAATTGAGAGACCATTCTTCTGTTGTTTCTATTATGATTAACAATCTCTTGCATGCCGTGTTCTATTTTCCAAAGTATCTCTTTTACAGTTGTCTCAGGGTCAAGGAGTTTACTGATAACCTCTTCTTTAGCTTCTATGCTTAAAAATTTTGTAATAATATATTTTAAAGCTCGAATATCTGGGTATAGTCTTTTATTGTCAATTAAATACAGCCAGTTTAGTAACTTGGAATCTACAATTACAGACATTTTATTAATGGAAAACAATAAATTATCTGTATCATATTTAAATAACAATCTAAAAAAATTGGAATAAAATTTAACATTTCTAGGTTTTAATGATGCTACACCGTACTTAAAGTTTCCTTTTACAATTATACTACCTTTCAATTCTCGATCTGGGTTTTGAGTAGACATTAAATACTGTTTTTCTAATACTTCATACTCAACAGAAAAATTTGGTAGATCATCATCTGATATTCGCCAAACATTTCCGATATAACCAAATATTTCATCTGTACCGTAGGCAAGTTTATTTTTCATTGAAAAAGGTTGACTCAAAGTAAATGTTTCTTGAGGTCCTTTCTCATCCATAAATACTGAATACAATATATTCCCTCCTGTTCAATATATTATTTTATAAATCATTTAATCGTTCCATACAGCCAATTCTTTCTTGAAAAGGCTATATCTCCTCCTTCAAGTTTATTAATAATAGCCTTTAATATTTGCTGTTCCTTGCAATAACCTTTTTTCTCAATCCAACCATTTTTTGAATTTGAATCCATAACATAGACCAACTCTGATGTACTATTAACAACAATAGTCGAATTATGAGAAGCAATAATGATCTGTCTGTTTTTCTTTAAATTTCTAAACATATTCACTAGATTATCATAGATGTACTGGTTATCTAGATTATCTTCAGGCTGATCAATGATAAGTGGGGAATAATCTTGAATAAATTCACTAAAAGACAAGATAAAGTTTAGCATAGTCACTACCTTCTGCCCCATTGATAATGAATATATCGCTTTATATTCAGGTTTTCTTTGATCCATCCCTGTTCTATTATTAATATTAAATTCAATATTCCATATGTCTACACCATTATAAAAACGTCTGAGTTCTTCAATTATAAATTTAGATGATCGTATTACACAACGACTGATCTTTTCAAGAACCTGATATATCACTTCTTTAGTTTCTAATTTATTATATCCTAATTCAAAAACAATTTTGTTACTCATTTGGTAGTCTTTCATTGAAATAAACTCTATAATACTTTCAAATTTTTTTTCTTTTAATAATTTTACTAAATTAAATACTCCTACATCATTTGATAGATCATCTAAATATTGGATGATTCCTCCAAATGAAATAGCAAAACCATAAAAACTTTTATCAATATTTGTCCTTGTTGCATAAATTATATCTTTCCAAGAGAAATCAAAATCGGTAGTTTTGTTTTGGCTATACTTTATTCTAAGAATCCCATCCTGTGTATTGTTATATTTATAGATTTGATTCAACATTATTTTTTCTTGATTAGATAGCTTTTTGTCAATATTGTCAATTGCAGTTAGAATACTTTTCCATTCATCTTTAGGATTAATTATAATTTTTTTCTTTAAGATATTATCTCCCTGAACCATTCTTTTTATAAATATATTAATAGAATCGTCATTTTGGGCACTATTAACTAAATCTGATATAGAAAATTTTCTAGTATATATCTTATCTAACAACTCTTTCCGTCTAGTTACTTCACGTACTTTTTTATTACTTTTTTCCCATACCTGTATTCTTCCTAGAACCTCTTCTCTTCTTAACCTATCAAAACTTAATCCTGAATTCAACTCAAAATATCTATCTCTAAAAATCATGTTATTTTCAAATGTACTGTTCAGGGAACTTATATAATAATCTTTTTCCTTGTAAATAAAATGAACACATAAGTCTCCTTGAGGTAAAACAGAATCAAATATCTTTTCATTTGAAATCAATTGCGAAATTAAAAATTCAAGCGTATTAAGAACTGTACTCTTACCCGATCCCCTTCCTCCTATGAATGAATTCATATATTTCGAAAATGTAAAAACAACTCCATCTTTATTTGACTCTTGCGCCTTTAAAAATGTTGCACCTTCGATATATAGCCCTTTAACATAGATTTCAGGATGTTCTGTAATATCAAAAGAAATAGAATTATCAAAATCATTGAATGCATAAAGTATCGTATTAAAATTAACTGACTGTCCTTTTAGCCAAAATGGTTTTTTTCCTAGTTCCTCCAGCGTATGTGAATCTTCGTCTAATATATAGTTAAATTTTCTTTCTGTTATAGAGGTAATCTTGTTTTGAATCCACTCTTGCTTTCCCATGTCAGATAAACCGATTACATTCATTACCGGATTGGAAAACAGCTCTCTCTTGTAGGTGCCACTTAAAAACTTGAAATCTTTAAATAAATCAGATGTATTAAAGTGAGCTATATATGCTATTGCTCCAATATCAATAAAGTACTTTATAACAAGAAGCGAAGGTAAGTAAGTTCCATCTTTAGAAATTATATATTTTTCTAACCATTCTTCAGCTAATTTTAACATCTTGGACTGAAACTGATTATCTATAATCACTACAACATGATGTTTATCTGAGCAACTTATTTCAATTCCATAAAAAACTTGTGGGATTGATGTTTTTAAACTTTTTTTATTTATTTTAAATGCTTCTTTTAATTTTTTTACACCAGAAAACGTATTATGATCTGCCACTACTACGATTTCAAAGTTATTGTCGGATAATTTTTTTGCCATTAAACAATACAACGCCAGTTCTTTACCATCTTTAAAAACTTTATTTTCATCACTTATTAATAGATTATCCAAACTCTGGCTATATTCTTCAAGGTCTATTGGGATACCTATTTTATTCATTTCTGTCACAATCTGATAATCAGATATAACTTCTAAATCTCCTCTTTCAAATAATCCATAGTCATATGATGCAGGAGTATGAATATGGAATACTGTTTTCTTATATACTCCTCCTTGACTTCCACGTTTTATATACTCTGAATCTATTCTAGATATCATTTTTGAAACTCTCGAAGACATAATATTACAACTCCTATATTTTTACACAACATTTTGGGACTCCTCTGAGCAATCATTTGACTTCACATATATAAACTAATCCTTCTTTATGATCTTTACTTTACTGATATATCAAGATGCTAAGCATCTTAATATTACATAACACACTTTTACTAAGGAGAAACAAACATTGTTCAAGAAGTGCTATAACAACTATTTATTATCGACTACTTGACCATAGATAGAATTTTCAAACACACGATCAACATAATTACACCATTTTTTTTCTCTTACTTTTTGTCCCATTAATCTATCGGATTCTCCAAATTCAAAATTACGCACTATTAACTTTGCCATTGCCTGTTTCAGTTTATCATCTGTAGCACTACTGAACGAAGGTCTTCCTCCATGAACAAAGTCATTTCTTTCACGATATTGTTGGTTAATGATATTTGATAGTTCTAAACTAGTCGTATTTGATAAATTAACGAGTTTAGGAAGTATCACACTGAGTCTTATTCTTTTTTCATTCTGTTTTTGTGTTAATAATGATTCTCCTGTAGTCATTAATAACAATTTAGAGACATCTATATCATTTTCATATTTAAGGGCTCTATTAAAAAGAAATATAGAGTTGTAGAAAAGATAATAGTGGGTGTCTCTATTTTTATTGAGAGTCATTTTTTGTATCATTTTAGTTAGTAATTCTTGATTACTTATATCTTTAATGAAATCCAGATTCAGTTGTATTTGAAGATTTGAGTGACTGCTAGTATCATGTCCATTTCTCCAACTATCTTTTGATAGAATAGCTATATGTTGATTTTCCTTGTTAAAATGCGCTCTGGATTTATCAAAATAGTTTGTGCTTGCTTCAACGCTATGATAAATCACTCTTAAATAGTTGAAAATATCCTGCATTACTGAATATGCTGTTCTTTTAATCAGATCTGTTTGATCCTCAATCTTAAAAATAAAAATATTTTCCTTCAAGAAATCTTTTGAACGAGAATTTTTTGTATGAGTAAGAAGTTCTCTAACTTTTTTCTCACTAAGGCTCGTACAACTAGCTATTTCTTTTATAAATTCTTCCTCTTTTTCTCTTTTTCTTAAAAAATAGAAATTAGAAAAGAATATATCTTCTGATAATACTGATCTTTGTAAAGGGCATATTAAAAAGTGAACATCTTTATTTAGAAAAAAATAGCTCTTGATCTGCTCTTCCAAATTGAGTAATTCGTTGTCTATATTAGTTATAGACTTATTTAAATATTTTTTTTCTTGGATATGAGACAGAATTTGATCCTCCATTAATTCAGGATCATAATACTCAACAGAATACATTTCTTCTGCAAGTTTTTCAAAAAAACTATTAAAAACTGAGTCCTCATACCCTTTAATTTCTTTGCCTTCCATCACTGCATAAATTAAATTTTGATATAAATCTTTTTTTGTTTTTTTTGCCACCAATATTCACCTCTACATTTTTAAATAATACTAGAGAAACATTTAACATTACATTATCTAGGTATATCAATATCACTGTAACCTAGAGGACTAATAAATTTCATTACTACTCAGTGACTACTTGTAGTCATTTAACAACACTTCGTACGATACTTTTAAAATATTTCTAATACCTCTTAGTTGCTCTAGTTTGATATGCTGGCGACCACCTTCGATTTTCACAAGCGTTTCTCTCGTAATATCAACATTCTCCAACTGTAATTGTTTAACCAACTCTGTCTGACCAATCCCCTTTTCTAAGCGTAACCGCTTAATATTACTTCCAATTACATTATCTTGATCTATGATTTTTTCTTCTCTCAACCATAACACACCCTATGGACTATTTTCAGTCCTTTTTCTTATTAATTTTAGGGGGTTTTCATGTTACAATGGGACTAGTTTTGGTTCTAATAATTTGATAAAGGGGTAAGAAAAAATGTTAAAGAAGTTAAGTATTGGTATTTTATCTATCATAGGGGGGCTATCTCTTGTTGCATGCTCTTCAAATGATACAACACAGGGAAAGAGTAACGTTCTTTCTACTAGAAATAGTACAATTTCATTCGTAACAGAGTCACAATCAAAGAAAGACATCATCTGGTATCTCCTTGATCCTGATAACGAGGAACAGTTACCTATAGCAAAGATGGCAAGAGTGCAGGGGATTATACATACAAAAGATGGTCAAGGAGTTGCTTATAACATGACTTCTGATAACTATTATTTAAAAGATTTAATTCATCTAGAAGATACTCAAATCATCGAATTTGCAAAACAATCCGATGAAGACAAATTTCAAAAGAAAATAAATGATGAGAAAGAGAGATTCAATGAAAACTATAGTTACGCACAAGAGTTAATAGAAAAATATAATGCAATTGGAGAGAATGAATATAAACCCGAAAAATTTCTCGCTCAATTAAATGAAAATCTTCCGTTAATTAGGCAAGATATCGATACGTTAGATAACATTAATTACCAAAATCCAAAATTCATTGATATAAAAGCAAAAGTAAAAACAGATAATACTGGAAAAGAAACTGTTTCTGAAAGTATTGTGTTCCCTTATATGTTCTTAAAATCATCCTCATGGAGTATTAATAGTGACTATCATAATATTAGACGTAGTGATGACGAAATTGATTATCAAGAGTTAACGGATTCGCTTACTTTTGAATATCCTGTCGCAACGACACAAGTTTTAGATTATTTTTTTACAGGTTTCGTTGATAAAGATTTCGAACAGAGTGTAGTTACAAAAGTAAAAAATGAAAACGTATCTGCCAAATTAGATTCGATTGATACAAAAAACGTAGAAGACATTGATAAATAAAAATTATCTGCTTAGGAACTTCTATCTAAAAGTAAAAAATCATGACAGTGAGTATTTAAAAACTCCCTTCATGATTTTTTATTTTACTTATCTATTGAATTCGTACTAAAAATACGTTTAAAACATTTAAAAGATGATCTTTGATTACTTCACTATGATAGTAGTAACTCATTTTATCCAATCTTAATCAAATCCATTTAAAAATGACTGATTCAATCAGTATAGATTTTCAAAAAAAGCTCACTACTTAAGATTTTAATAATAACTCCTTCAGAAAAACATGCATCATAATTCGTGTTTTCTTTTCAACTATTACCACTTAATAGATTCTTTTATCACGATATCTGTAAGAATATATAGATGATTGTAGCGATTAAAATGATGTAAGAATATTTTCCTAATAGAGAAAGAATAAACAGGATACCACAAAAACTTTAAAAATTTAAAGAAAATCCAAATGATAATAAAATAACCAAACAAACTCCAAAAATTTGGTACAAACCAATTGATAATAGAAATAAAATTTGGAATAATTACCCATTTAATGAGGGCAATAACACCTAATATCCCTATCAATAATATGGCTAAGATAGTTACAATTTCTCCCGTATAACTGTCTTTATACGGATAATTTTTTTCTTCTTTCATTGACTCACCCCTGTTGAGATAATATTTTTTAGTCTCTTTTTATGAACTTAAAAGATTCTGTGGGAGTCTGTAGGGAGCGTGCTCCCTCAGAGAGTGATTTGCACCATATACTTTCCAGTAAAGTAGCCAGCGTAGCGTTGGCGAATGAAACTGGAAAGTATATGGGTAGCTCGCGTAAGGTCTGAATCTCTCGTCTTTCCATCTTCCTCTATTAGTATCGGGGACTGGAAAGTCTTACTTAATAATCCATCTCAAAACTTTGTTGTCGTTGCTGTTGATTATCAATGATTCGTTGGGTAAATTCATAATCTCTTTTTGCACGATGCATCTTTACATCATCATTCATTAAACGGCAAATTTGATAATGTAAGGCACTTGCTGAGGGGGTGTGTGGTGCTTGTACAAATCCTTCACTTGGTAAAAATAATTGTTTTTTATCATTCTTTCTAACGACCATTTTTTGATATTTTTCACTCTTTAACGTTTTTGGATTTACATGAGTATGTAATTTAATTTCGTACTCATTATCTTCTTCTGGATAAATAGTTTTAGAAAAATGTTCATCAACTATAGATAAAAATTCTGAATATTGATAAGTTTTTCCATCTCCTATTGAATGTTTAAATTGCTTGCTTGCAAGATCGTCAACTTCTACATATGGCAATTTTAGTTCTCCTGTCTCAAAATTAATGCCACTTCCAAAAGCTACAACTTGAGCATGACTCGTATCAGGATGAAACAGATTATCTAGATGAAATTGATTTAAATTTTCTCTGAAATGTTCTTCAATTTTTTCTAATGAATAATCTGTTCCAAGTTTTTTTGCACTAAAAGTTCTTTCAACATATTTTTCTTTTTCTTTTCTAGTTGTTTTATTTTCACCCAACAAAATAAATTGCTTTCGATTGTCATAAAAGTTCGCATTTTCTTTGTAAAGAACGTAACCTAATTTTTTACTATTTTTAGAATAGCGATAAACTTCAATATGGTGATTCTTTGCCAATTCATCGGAAAATGATTCGAAATCATGAATCTTAGAATCGTTTAAAACAAACTCAATTGCTTCTTGAACCACTTCTTGATGATTTACTTGATTCATTCTCAAACGACTTGGATCATTAGAATAAACATTTTTTCGTTTGTTTAAATTTTCATAGTAAGAATTATCAATTGGCTTTAAATCGTTCTCAAGCAACGTCTCATCATTAATATTTCGCATACGTTCTAAATCTTTTGGATCAATACGAATTCTTTTCCCTGTTTCTAAATCAATATTATTAATAACTAAGTGACTATGGAAATGTTCTTTGTCGTCATGACTTGCAACAATGACTTGGCACTTTGGGAAAGATTTTTCTGCAAATTGAACAGCAATAGTATGCATTTCTTCATACGTGAGTTCTTTTGAGGTATGTTTATCAAAGGAATGAACCACATGGTACGCTTGTGTCCTATCTTTTGATTGATTCATCTTCGTACGTGTCCGATTCATTTGAATCAGTGCCTTCTCCGTCTCGTCATGACAATTTATTCCTGTCACTGCTACACATTTTTCCTTTTCAGTTGGGCTAGAAGCATAATAAATTAGGGAAGATAAATTCTTCTTCCTTCCTAATGACGTTACACTAGCGCCCATAACTTTTCACTATCCTGTTCGACTGCTTTTAGCATCTCCAAAGCTTTCATGAGACTCTGATCAATCCACCTCAAATACTCTTCTTTTCTCATTGGTCGTTTTTGACGTTCCAGCCAATGATCAAAGACTTGCCTCTCTTCTACACTTAATTTTTGAATTAGGAAGTGTTCCCTATTTTTCTCAACAAATATGCTATCAGCATCTTCAATACCTAGCACCCTTGCGATATTATTCGCCCTTTCATCCTGAAAAATATCGTATCTTTTCATTCCAATTCTAAAATTAGGTGACTCATGTTTCTTTCTCTCAGATTCTGACTGGTAATACCTTACAATCATGTTAATTCCCTTAGTCGCTTGATTTAAGTTATTTCCAACTTCATTTAACCCTCTAATAATACTTTTGGTATCCTCAGCACAAAATAATGGTGGCTCATAGATAAGTCCCTGCAATCGCTCTCTACAAATGTCAGAACGTGATTTTCCTCGTTGCACTGCAATTTTTGTCAATTCTGAGTATGTTTTTTTATCTACGCGAAAATATAAAGCTTCACTATTTTTTCTGTTTTTTTCATATTCTTTCTGTTTTTTTGCCATCCTCAATGCTCCTTACATAATAATAGTGAGAGATTCAGTGAGTAGCTAACAACTCACTGAATACTTGCTCTACCTGTATTTCTTGTTGAATCATAAAACAAATATAATCATTAACATTTAATTTTTCATCAAATATTTCGTCCAATTCAGCACAACGATTCTCTAAAAACTGATACTCTTTTTTTGATAATTTTAGTGTTAACTCCATACTAGTTATTTCTCCTCTCATAGATAAATTTTATTTTTTAAAATTAAACAGTGGATTATTCGTATTATCTGGCTTCTTAAACAATCTATTATGTTCATAAGTAAATGGTTGTCTTTCTTTTTTATCCACAGTAACCTCTTCTCTCACATTTACAGTTCGATCACTCGGTTGACTACTTGTAGTAGTTGGGTGTTCCCTGATGTTTACTGTACGTTCCGATGGTCCTTGACCTGAACTTTGAACCTGCTCTCTCACATTTACAGTTCGATCGCTTGGTTGACTACTCGTAGTATTTGTTTGTTCCCTGACATTTACTGTACGTTCCGATGGCCCTTGACCTGAACTCTGAACCTGTTCTCTCACATTTACAGTTCGATCGCTTGGTTGACTACTTGTAGTATTTGTTTGTTCCCTGACATTTACAGTTCGATCGGATGAACCTTGGCCTGCGTTTTGAACCTGCTCTCTCACATTAACAGTTCGATCATTCGGTTGACTACTTGTAGTAGTTGTTTGTTCCCTGACATTTACTGTACATTCGGATAAACCTCGGCCTGAGTTTTGAACCTGTTCTCTCACATTAACAGTTCGATCAATTGGTTGACTACTTGTAATATTTGTTTGTTCTCTGACATTTACTGTACGTTCGGATAGCCTTTGACCTGGACTTTGAACCTGCTCTCTCACGTTTACAGTGCGGTCACTCGGTTGACTACTTGTAGTAGTTGGGTGTTCCCCGACATTTACTGTACGTTCGGATGACCCTTGTCTTTCATTTTGTGATTGTTCCCTAACATTCACACTGCGATCACTTAATGAACTGCCTGACGGATTCAATCGCTCTTGTACGTTCATTAAACGTTCTGAAGGTCCTTGACTTGCACTCTGCGACTGATTAGTTCCTAATCGTTGATTTATCAATTCTTCACGATTAAATGCTTCTGGGGTATATTTAGCTTCATTTTTCTTTTGTTGTATAAATTCTTCTAAGCTCCTTCCGCCTTCCTTATCTTGATTCAACCCTAATTTTCTTTGTTCAATTTCTTGTTGAACCTTTTGACGAATAGCGCTAATTTCATTTGATTGACCTGAAGAACTAACTTTTTTATCTATTGACGAAGCCTTAGAACCCTCTTGTGAATTAGACAATCTAGTAGGTACATTTTGAGAATCATTATTCTGATCTTTTTCTACTGGTTTTTTACTATTTTTATTTATAGCGGAAGAAGTTCCTTCATCAAAAGCTTTGCTATAGCTATTTTTTGCGTCAGACATAGAGTTGGATAGTGATTTAAAAGGCTTTTTAACGCTGTTTGAAGCGTTTGATACTCCGTCCATTGCTAAACCTGACAATCCTCTTTCCTTTGCATAACCTAGACTTTTTCCTGCCCTTGAAGACAATGACTCACCAAAATTCTTTTCTGGTTTTCGGTTATCATTCTCTAAATTCGAATCTGATACCTTTTCTCTTCCACCAACCTTACTCGCCCCATTCATCCCTTTTTTAAAGAGTAATGCTCCTATTCCAACAGCTGAAGCTAACTGGCCATATCCTTCTTTCAAACCTATATCTACACCGAAATATCGCATAATCGATTGACTACCTTTAATTAAAATAAGAGTGGCACAGACATGAGCAAAGATCTTAATAATAATATTTTGAGTAATCCCTTCTCCTGAATTGAGATAACTTAAAAAAATTGAAAATATTGCTAGACCAAATCCTTGAAAACCGATTGTTAAAAAGCATTCCATAATGTCAGACAGTACCACTTTTGATTTTTGTCCAGATTCTAAATCGGTTGCAAAAACAAGCACTCCAAAAACTTTTTTAAATGCTAGCTCTATAATCGACGAAATAATCACGATTAGACTAAAAACATAAGCAACAGCTAATGATAACAAACTGGTGATAACAGCAAAAAAGTTAACCTTATATCTGAAGTAACCTGTTTGAAGACTATCGGAGAACATAGATAGAATACCATCAGAAATTTTTACTGCTTCTGGTTTTCCTTCAGAATTAATTGTTAAGTGATATCTTAAATTTTCAGCTTCCTCATTTTCTTTTTTCATTTGATCGATGAGTTTATCGGTCAGTACTTCTGAAAAATTTGTTTGGTAAAAATAAGCCTCATCTAGTAAATTTCTCTTGAGATTTGAGTTTTCCAATTGATTGAAAGCCTGATTTTTATTTATATAAACTAAATCAGTCACACCATCTTCTACAAGTGACCATGCGACTGAACCACTTTGACTCGCAGTTTGCGTAGAGTCCGAATAAATAACCTTAGCAAACGTCATCCCTGAAGAAATTAGAGTAGGCATTAGTAAAATCAGTACAATTGACATGAAAACATTCATTCCGATTGTCTTTAAATCTGATACTCCTCTACCTGTAATCATCTTATATCCAATAAAAATCAAAGAGAGAATCATCAAACTAATAACCACACCATTTATAACCGATTGATAAATGGCTGTCATTTTGTTGCTTTCTATAAAGCTAAATAGACTTAATGATTCAGGAATTAATCCCTCAATGCTACTGCTAATCCAATAGGCTCCTTTTATGATCAACCAGCTAACTTGATTCAATATTACAGAAAAAAAACCATCTGCATATTGTAAATATCTTCCATGTTCTTTAAGAAATGTTGTTTGTTGCTCCGTATCAAACCATCCTAACGAGACAGCTTCAATGACACTTGGTTGGGTGACACAAATGAGCAGTACGGACAATATCATTAAAACAGCTATTTTTCTAAAGGGAATTTCTTTTATTCTTTTATTCATCTACTTACCTCCTGACTCCATTGAAAAAGAGCTTCAGAAAGCATTAGAGCCATTTCTTTCGTTATTATGATGTGAGTGATGTCGTTATGATTAACACTCTTTAAATCTAAAACTATCGTGTTAAAACAGATACTTTCAATTAAATTAAAAGTATCTGCTTTATTATCGTAGCAATTTATCGTCTGAACTAGCCTAGTTTGTATCATCAAAATCAATCTCCTTTAAGATTCCTCCAACCAGTTATATGATAAAACATCCAACGACACTGGCTCCTTATAACCAAATACATTTTGAAACTCTTTCGTAGTTTCAATTATCTTTAATCCATGTTGGCTGTTAATTCTTTCGGAAATCCCACGTGTAAAATATTTGCTATAAGAAATTAGCCCTTCGTTCGTACTTGCCTTAACTACACATGCTTCATGCTGTTGTTTAATATATTTACCAATTAATAGTTCTCTGTGTTCAATAAAAAATTCAATAATTGATACTGTATGCTGTAAATGAACATTTGATTCACTTAAATATTTATAAACTGTAAGGACTTTTTCTCCATGATTTTTATCCTTCTCTATTTCACTTATAATTAAATGATGTATTTTTTCTATTACTTTATATTCCTCTTCCTCTATATTATTTGTATTTATAAATGTATTACTATCCTCAGTACTTTTCGAAGGGGCTATTCGAGATACCGACTGCTCCTCTTCGAAATACCGACTAGGTAGAACTCTAATAATTCTTTTTTCAACAGTTTTTCCCATTTCACAATATATTAAGTCAATGGATATAAACCCTTTTTTTCCTAAGCTATTTATCACCTCAGACGACCTGCTCTTACTAAGTCCAAAAAACTCTGCAAAATGTGAATTTGCAGCGTAGCAGCCTTCTTCGTTATCTAAACTTTCAATCTCTGCTAAAAAACAAACTTCTTGGAGTGTCAAATTTGTAGCTAACCATATATGTTTAGGTATCCATACTCCTTTGAAATTCCTTGATTCATTTTTTATTATTCTTTTCTTAGCCATTATGCACAACCTCTGTTAAAATAAGTTTGGAATGGGACTCTGTATACACCATTTCGACTCTTGCTTAGCACACTTCCGCCAAGTTGATGTGCTAAGCATTTTTTATTGTTTTTCATTGTTTAATCACCTTTCAAAAATTTATTTCTAATTAAAAACACGCCACGCATTTTAAACTTCGTAACACATAATAAATCGTGTTAATTCTTCCTTTCTAATAAATTGACATCCATCGATTACACTAACTTTTAAACCTTTTTTATTTATGAACTTTCGCAATGTTGCTCTATCACAACTCAAGTAGTCACATGCTTCCCCTAATCTAAATATTTCTTTATTTAGCGAGGTTTCAATCCGAACTTTTTCTACAGCTTCTTTTGCTACTTCATAAAAATATTGTCGTAATGATTTATCTAAATCAGTAGGTAGTATTACTTGAACATTTCGTTCCATCCTCTCACCTCTTTTCTTTTTCGGTAATATTTTCGGTAATCAAACATCCGAAAAAATATTCTCTAAAGTTATTGATTCAATTTCAGTTTGAACGATTAACTTAAATTGATTCATCTCTCTGTTAGTGAATTCCGTAACACCATTTTCTTTGTTTTGGTATGTTCTCAATGGCATTTCCATTAACCCAGCCATTTCTAATTGTGTTAAATTTAAAAACCTCCGATAATTTTTAGATTTATTTTCCATTCCCCTATCTCTCCTTTCTTTAAAATGAATAAAAAACGGTAATGTAAATATATTTACAAATATAATAATATCATGAAAAAATGTAAAATCAAGTGGAAATTGAATAAATTTCGGTATATCATATACATTAGGAGGTGTATTATGGAAATTAATCTTTCAAGTGCTGGTCAGCGCATTAAACAGATCAGAGAAAAACATGGATATACTATGGCAGACTTAGGAAAATTGGTAGATGCAAATAGCCCCAGTACTATAAATAATTGGGAAAAGGGAAATAATTTGCCGAATAAAAAACGATTAGAAAAAATTGCTCTCTTAGGAGGTACTTCTATTGAATGGATAAAGTATGGAGAGTTTTCCGATTACGTTTCTACACTAACCCAAAATTATGAGAAAAAAATTCTCAATTACTATGGGGAGTCTACTCTCAACAACTATCGTGAAGCTTTACTAGATGAATTATATATTGAAAAAATAACATATGAAGAAGATACTAAAATTCTGTTACATGCAGAAAGAATATATACTCTTTTAGTAAACTCTAAGAATAACGATACATACCATCCAGTTGAATTTGAATTAACTAAAAACCGTATTATAGATAGGTTTTCAAATCTAACAAAAAAAGATTTCCAAACTATGTGTCAGGCACTTATTATTGAAATGGATCCTTTTTACAAAAAAGGGGACAGAACAATAGATAGTACTATACTATCCTTATCATCTATGCTTTTTGACTGTTATAATGATGACCATGATAAATTTACCTTATACAGAGATATAAATAAAATAAATTAATTTTATTTCCTATCAAAAGCACGCCACGCAACTGGTAGGAGGAAAATAATGGCTACAATAAAACAATATGAAAAAAAAGATGGGTCAAAATTATGGATGTTTCAAACCTATTTAGGAATAGATCCTATGACTGGAAAAGAAATTCGTACGACTCGTAGAAATTTTAAATCAAAAAAGGAAGCACAAATCGAACTAAATAGACTACTTGTAGACTTTGAAGAAAATGGATTGCGAAAAGAAACAAATGAAACCTTTGAAGAGGTCTTTCAATTATGGTACGAAAGCTATAAAACAACTGTTAAAGAAGTGACTCAATTAAAAATGGAGATTAAATTTAATAAGTGGATTTTGCCAAAATATGGAGATTTGAGGATCAAAGAGGTGTCTGTAAACCGCGTACAGAAGATATTGAACGAATGGGCAGGCATAACTGACCAATACATCGTCCTACACTCCACTACAAGCCGTATTTTTAAATATGCAATGAGTCTAGGGATCATTAGTAAGAATCCCTGTGAACTTGTAATTAGACCTAAAAGAAACAGTAAGATTCAAGAAGACACTATTAAAATTTATACTAAATCAGAATTAAGACTCTTATTCGATTACTTAGAATCAAAATCCGATTCTTATCGGTCCGAGTACGATAAAACTTTACTCCGTTTTTTATTCTTCAGTGGTTGTCGAATTAGCGAAGTACTCGCACTGAACTGGTCAGATATTAATTTTGAACAAAAGACCGTAAATATCAACAAAACTCTGAGTCAGACAAAACACGGGTATAAAATTTCTTCGCCAAAGACTACAAGTAGTCGAGATATACTTTCTTTAGACACTAAAACAATCCAATGGCTAAAGAAATGGCAAATCAATCAAAGAAAATTTATGCTTGCCGTGGGAATAACTGATCCTGATATGATTTTTTGTGGAATATACAAGCAAATTATCACAAAGCATGCCATTTATTCCCGTATGATAACGATTTGTAATAAATCAGGAATTCCTTTTATGGGAAATCATGTTACAAGACACACTCATGCTAGTATGCTTTTAGAAGCAGGCGTGAGTATGAAAGAAGTTCAAGAGCGTCTGCGCCATTCCTCAATTAAACTGACGATGGATACTTACGCTCATTTAACAAAAGAAACCAAAGAAAAAACAGTGGAGCAACTTGTTGCCCACCTAAATTTTTAGCTCATCGTATTCAATCTCGTATTCAATTCAGAAAACAAAAAAGCTGAACCCTATCATATCAAGGGTTCAGCTCACTGTTTCAATCTATTCTTCTTCTTCGGTCATGAATGTGTTGAAAACTTCTTCAATCATGTCCCATTCTTTGTCTGTTTCGATTTGCTCTAAGCTTCCTTCAGTACCATCTTCGCTTTCAACATAAGCATATGCTTGTAATTCCACTTCTTCTTCTTCAGGCACACCAGCTGGGTAGAGTAACACGTAGTTACGGCCAAATTCTTCTTGTCCATCAACAGTTAACAAAATTTCAAATAATGTTTCATTTCCTTCTTCGTCAACTAGTGTAATGTATTCGTGATTTTCATGATCGTGTGTATGTTCTGTCATCATTTTTCCTCTTTTCTTTTAATTAAAGTAATGGATTGCCGTTTGCATCTAGATAGTTTTGTAAGATCATCACAGCAGCCACTTTATCAATGACTTTTTTCCTCTTTGAACGGGAAACGTTGCCTTGTTCAACCAACATTCGTTCTGCTTGGACAGTTGTTAAGCGTTCATCTTGATAAACAATAGGAATATGATAGAGTTCTTCCAATTTCTTTCCGTAAGCATATGATGCTTCTGCTCGTGGTCCGATGGTATTATTCATATTTTTAGGTAAGCCAATACAAACCTTTGTCACCTCATACTCATCAATGAGTTCTTTTACACGTTTGTAACCAAAGTGATTGGTCGCTTCGTTAATTTGAATAATTTCTACACCTTGTGCCGTCCATCCCATCGGATCGCTGACCGCAACACCCACTGTTTTTGATCCGACATCCAGACCCATTATTCTCATGATAAATGCACACCATGATCTTTTAGGTAGTAACGAATGAGCACTTCTAAAATCTCATCCCGTTCATGGCGGCGAATCAAATTTCTTGCCTCACGGTAACGAGGAATGTAGGCTGGATCTCCAGAGAGTAAATAACCAACAATTTGATTAATTGGGTTATAGCCTTTTTCTTCTAATGCGCGATAAACAATCGCTAATGTTTCGCTAACTTCTTTCTTACGACTATCATCAAAGTCAAAACGAACTGTTTCATCGGTAAATCCCATAAAGCGACACCTCTTTCTCTAAATAAACTCGTTCTTTCTTCTATTCATTGTACTAAACCTTTATCAAAACTACAAACATAATTAATTGTTTTTCATAATGAGTATAACAAGTAAATATGATAGAATTGTGAATTTTCCTTTCTAAAAAAACGCTCGAATTGACAAATCGGCTTTTCCTCAGTAAAGTTCAAGAAAAGGAGGGTTTTTAAATGGAGAATTTGTCTTTTCATGAGACTTTAAATCAAATAAACACTCAAAAATTAGTCTTGTTATCTATTTCTATGCCAAATTGTTCTGTCTGCCTTTCTGTAAAACCTCGGATTGAGCAACTGTTCAAGGATTCTGATGTGCTTTTGCTTTCCTTAGATGCAGCTGAAGCACCGGAAGTCGCAGGGACATTTCAAGTCATGACAGCGCCCGCAATTCTCGTTTTCTATCAAGGAAAAGAAGTTCATCGTCAAGCACGTTTTATCAATTTCAAACAATTGAACGACTTGATTCAAAATTATCAAGCGATGAACGAAACCATCAGTTATCCTGATGTCTTCCAAATAAAAGAGGATCTGTGACAAAGTCGCAGACCCTCTTTTTGTTTGGTTTATGATTCAGTTGGAATTATCCCACCTGAATGTAAAAAATAAATCAATGTTTGTAATTCTGTCGTTAAATCAACGTTTTGCACTAAGATCCCTGCAGGTGCCGTGATACGTGCAGGAGTAAAGTTTAATATCCCTTTGATTCCCGCCGCCACAAGGTCGTTCACCACGTCTTGAGAATGCTCAGCAGGAACAGTCAAAATGGCGATGTCGATTTGTTGAATGGCAATTTGTTCTTTCATATCGCTCATCGGGTAAACAGGGATTCCATCAACAATCCGACCAACGATGTCCGAGTTCACATCAAAAGCGGCGCTAACCCGAATGCTGTTGCTTTGGTGGAATTTATATTTTAACAAGGCACTCCCTAAATTTCCGACTCCGACTAAGGCAACATTTGTCATTTGATCGTCATTTAATGTTTTCGCAAAAAACATCATTAAGTCATTCACATCATAGCCATAACCGCGTTTGCCTAATTCACCAAAATAAGAAAAGTCACGACGAATCGTCGCGCTATCAACTTGAACGGCTTCACTTAGTTCCGTTGATGACACTTTCTTCTTACCTGCATCATTTAAAAGACGTAAATAACGATAATACAAAGGCAAACGTTTCGCTGTTGCCTTTGGGATTTGATTTTCTTTCAATTACAAGACCTCCATTTGTGAAAACTTCACTATTTCAACGCCTATCATAACAAACTTTGACCTAAAAAGGCAATTTGCTTGCTCAAAATTTGAACTTTTTTTTCGAAATAATTTTTGTCAGAGTCGCGACAGCGCAAAATCTATGATAAACTGACTTCAAATCCGATGATTTAGTGAAAGAGAAACGAGGTTTTATTTATGATTTTACTACAAGGAAACCAAATCGCTCGTTTATTTGGCGCAGAGGTTTTATTTGAAAATTTACAATTTGAAATTCATTCGCATGCTCGAATCGGACTTGTTGGCCGCAACGGTGTGGGGAAATCGACCTTATTAAAAATAATTGCGGGCATTGAGTCGCCCGATCAAGGTTTTTTAACAAAATCAAAATCGTTGACGATGGGCTATCTTGCTCAAAATACGGGAATCGTCTCTGAAACGACGGTTTGGGATGAGATGCTTGATGCCTTTCAAGAAGTCCGCCAAATGGAGCAACGGATGCGTGAACTGGAACAGTCCATTAGCACAACCGACATCGAAACCCTTGAAGGAAAGCGGCTATTAAAAGAATATGATCAGTTACAACATCAATTTTCAGATAAAAACGGCTATGGCTACGAAAATGAGATTCGCTCTGTCCTTCACGGCTTCCAATTTGACGCCTCGTTTTACGAACAAGAAATCCAGTCGCTTTCAGGGGGACAACAAACACGGCTTGCCTTGGCGAAGATGTTACTGCAACAACCGGATTTATTAATTCTTGATGAGCCAACCAACCACTTAGATATTGAAACACTCGCTTGGCTAGAGAACTATTTGCAAAACTACCGAGGCGCCCTTTTGATTGTTTCGCATGACCGGTATTTCTTAGATGAAGTGGTAAAAGAAATCTATGAAATCAGCCGTTCGAAAATGACCCACTACAAAGGAAATTACAGTCGCTTCCTGGATTTAAAAGAAGAACAACTCGCACTCGATTGGAAAGCTTATGAAAAACAACAAGAGGAAATTCATAAGCTAGAAGATTTTGTCGCTCGCAATTTGGTTCGCGCTTCGACAACAAAACGAGCACAAAGCCGTAGAAAACAACTGGATAAAATGACACGCCTTGATCGTCCACAAGGGGATGAAAAATCGGCAAACATCTTATTTGAAATCGATCGAACCTCTGGGAATGTCGTCTTACAAGTACAAGACGCAGCGATTGGTTACCCCGATCACCCTCTGTTAGCCAAGGATATTCAATTAGACGTTCGTCGCAAAGATGCTGTTGCTTTAGTCGGACCAAACGGGATCGGAAAATCGACCCTCTTAAAATCGATTTTAAAAGAAATTCCATTTGTAGAAGGTGACATTCATTATGGTACCAATGTTTCGATGGGTTACTACGATCAAGGGCAAAAACAGCTCCATCCACAAAAAACGATTTTAAAAGAACTGTGGGATGAACATCCGACCACACCTGAAGTAACGATTCGACGTGTCCTAGGAAGTTTCTTATTTTCTGGGGAAGATGTTGAAAAAACAGTCGGTCTTTTAAGCGGAGGGGAAAAAGCTCGTGTTGCTCTTGCCAAACTTGCGATGAACCGCGAAAACTTTTTAATTCTTGATGAGCCCACCAACCACTTAGATATTGATAGCAAAGAGGTCTTGGAAAATGCCTTAATTGATTACGAAGGCACCCTCTTGTTTGTTTCTCATGACCGGTATTTTATTAACCGAATTGCAACAAAAGTCATTGAACTCTCCGAAGATGGAAGTCGCCTCTATCTCGGTGACTACGACTACTACATGGAAAAGAAACAAGAAGAAGCCGAGCTTGCAGCATTATTAGAAACTCCGACAACCGTCGAGATTCCGCTCTCACAAGGAAAAAAATCTTTTCAACAAAGCAAAGAAGAGCAACGTCTATTGCGCCAATTGCAACGAAAAGTCACAAGTATTGAAGAAGACCTGGCAGCGATTGAAGAAGAAATTGCACAATTGGAACAACAAATGACCGCTCCTGAAATCTTAAACGACCATCTAGAATTGTTACGCATTCAAAAGACAATCGATGAAAAATACGACAAGCAAGAGCAGTACCTTCAGGATTGGGAAACAACAAGTTTAGCATTAGAAGAAATTGAAACAGCACTTCATTGACCATTTTTTAAACAACGAACAAGAACATCCTTTTCACTTCGAAAAATCGGATGTTCTTTACTTTTTCTTTAATTTTTTCAAAAAACTTTCTGAATATTCGTACATCGATTGTATTCTGAGCAAAATTCATCTATACTTTTTAAGAAGCGAAAAATATTGGAGTGTTCATATTATGAAAATTGGAATTTTAAAAGAAATTAAGAACAATGAAAATCGAGTGGCTTTGCCTCCTGCAGGCGTTTATGAGTTAGTTCAAGCTGGGCATGAAGTCTTCGTTGAAACAAATGCAGGCGCGGGCTCATCAATAGCTGATGAAGCTTACTCTGCTGTCGGTGCAACGATTTTAGAAAGTGCTGAAGAGGTTTGGGCAAGCGAGATGGTTTTAAAAGTCAAAGAACCACTTGAGCAAGAATATGCTTACTTCAGAGAAGGGTTAATTTTATTTACTTATTTACATTTAGCAGCCAATAAAGCTGTAACACAAGCCTTATTAAATGCCAAAGTGACGGCGATTGCTTACGAGGGGGTACGATTAGACAATGGAACATTGCCTCTTTTAGCACCGATGAGTGAGATTGCTGGTCGCATGGCCGTGCAAATTGGTGCACAATTTTTAGAAGGTCCTTATGGCGGAAAAGGTATTTTACTAGCAGGTGTTCCAGGCGTACGTAAAGGAAATGTGGTTGTCATTGGCGGCGGAGTTTCTGGGACGAATGCGGCTCAAATCGCCTCTGGTTTTGGTGCCAATGTGACGGTGTTAGATGTAAATGTCGAACGTTTAAAAGAATTGGACAGTCAATTTAACGGCCAGATTCATACCTTATTGTCAAATACTTTCAATATCGAACAACAATTAAAATCGGCGGATCTTGTGATTGGAGCAGTCTTGGTTCCAGGTAGAAAGGCTCCGACCTTAGTCAGTCGTGAAATGGTTAAAAACATGCCCGATAAATCAGTGATTGTCGATATCGCTATTGACCAAGGAGGCATTTTTGAAACAAGCTGTTCTGCGACGACCCATGATAACCCTACCTATATTTCTGAAGGGGTGATTCATTATGCAGTCTCTAATATGCCGGGGGCAGTCGCGCAAACTGCAACCTATGCATTAAGTAACATGACTTTAGCTTATATCAAAATGATTGCCAATCATTCACTTGAAACAGCTTTAAAAAATGATTCGGCCCTTTTCCGTGGTGTGAATACGTACCAAGGACACCTGGTCGAACTTGGAATTGCGGATGACTTAGGTCTTCCAGGTACACCTTTAGAAAAATTACTATAAAAACAAGCGATTTTATTTTTAAGCAAACAAATCAAATGGGGCTGTGACAGATGTCACAGCCCCATTTGATTTGTTTACACTTGACGGATAAATGAGAAACAAACGATTCTTTTTATATTTTTTTTCGTGCGATTAAGCGTAATATTGAATAATCTCATGTAACAATTGGGCCGCTCCTTGCCCCGCTCGCTCCTCGTAATAGTGAGTAAAGCGATCATCACCAATATAAGTGAACCCCAAGCCTTTATGTGCCTCCGGATGATATTCTGTCCACGAAAACTGAAGCCAATGCTTATGTAACTCAAAAATTTCTTTTGCTAACGGGCTCTCAATCTCTGCTGTTTCTTGCAATTTTTGAAGTTTTTCTATTAACTCCACTTCCGTTCTTTCCATCTCGGCAACTTCCATTTCCGATAAGCCTAAATAGTTTTCATTGGCTTGTTTTACTTTTTCTTCCCCGTATTTTTTTCGAATTTCTTTGCCGTATTTCTCCTCGTTCATTTGCAGTTGTTGCTGACGTAATCCTTTGAATTTTTCTTGGTCTGTCATATGCTTTCTTCCTTTCATACTTTCTATGGTTTGTTCGACCGTTTCAATAATCGCCCTAAGTGTTTTTTGTTGCTCTAAGAGTACCTGGTGGTGCGCCTCTAATGCCTTTTTTACATCGAAAGCTTCTGAGGTTAAAATGGCGCGAATTTCCTCTAATTTCAAGCCCATTCGTTTATACAATAAAATTTGTTGAAGTCGATTCACTTCCTCCTCACCATAAAGTCGATAACCAGAATCAGTTGTTCTTTTCGGTGGCAGTAAACCAATCGTATCATAATAACGTAAGGTTCGACGGCTAACGCCAGATAAGGTACTCATCTCTTTGATTGAATATTCCACAAAATTCCCTCCTTGTTTCTTAGTGTAAACCTTGACGTAACGAGAAGGTCAAGGCCAATTATTAAAAATCACTAATTTTCATCAAAAAGAGATGAAAAAAATAAATAAGCTTGTATAATATCATTAAATAACGTTGTTAATTAAATAAAGGAGTGTGTCTCATGAATACTTTTTTTTCAACTAATTACCAAATGAATTTCGGCGCGTTCGATCATTTCCACGCCTATAAAATCCCCTTAGAAGGCTTAATTTCTCTATTTGATGCTGGCGGATTTCATACTTCAAATATTGGGCAATTGACCCAGCAACTTTATCCTACCCTCTCTCCCAATTTCCATGAAGAAATTTATGCAGTTCTTCCCATTCAACAACACCAATACAAAAGAACAGTCGTTGTATATAGGGACTACCTCATGTATGTGGAAATGGCTCCTTTTCCAGTCATTAAACGACTATTATCGACTTCTCCCTTACTCAATTTCAATGCTTATACAAAAACACTTCAATGCCTATTCAATTGCAATACAACAATTATTCCAGTCGCAACGGATTTTTTTAGCCTTATTCCGCTCGGACCAGTAAAATCAAACGAAACCATCTGGGTGAATCCCGGTCGCATTCGAGAACTTAAAAACGATAAAATGAAAACGCTTTTAACGATTGACAACCAATTTCCTATTGCCAGTGACCGGCTAATTAAAGGAATTACTGGCCGTATGTTAAAAGGTTTCTTGGCACATGGTATCTTAAAGCGTGAAGTTGACGCGAAGCCCGTTTGGCCATCGATGAACTTACTTGAATATTTAGAACTTCCTGCGACACCCGCCGTTCGTCACGTGTTACGTCACTTCCAATTTCAACACCTTCCAAAATTACAAGGTGATTTCTTTTTGAATTATGAGTTAATCTACCACGAACTTCTAAGACAAAATTTACTAGATGATTTAGACATTGAAGAATAAACAAGCAGTTTGGAACGATTTTTAAGCACACGCATAGAGAAATAGTCATAAAAAAGGGCCGCGTACCGCTCCTTCTTATGACTATTTTTTCTTATATCGTAAATAAATCCGTGGCCTCTTCTGGGTCTGTATCAAAAATTTCAAAAGCTTCGCCAACCGCAAATCCTTGTTCTTTCAACATGTTCTCCATCGTCAGGTGAGCGAGCTCTTTTAAATTGTTTTCTCGACTCAAGTGCCCTAAGTATATCCTTTTTGTTCGATCGGATAAAACATCCGCCATCACTAATGCCCCATCTTCGTTTGATAAGTGGCCCTTGTCGCCTAGAATTCGTTGCTTCAAACTCCAGGGATAGGCGCCCATGCGTAACATTCCCAAGTCATGGTTGCTCTCCATTAAATAGGCATCGGCACCTTGAATGGCTCCTCTAAGATGATCGTTGCAATAGCCGGTATCTGTTAGAACAACAAATGAACGATTCGCTTTATGAAAACGATAAAATTGTGGCGCTGCAGCGTCATGAGAAACCCCAAAACTTTCGATATCGATATCGCCAAAGGTTAACACTTTCCCCATTTCAAAGTGGTGTTTTTGCTCCGTCGCAACGACACCAATGAGCGGATCCATCGCTTGCCAAGTTTTTTCGTTGGCATAGACGTCTAATTTATATTTTCGTGCAAGTACGCCTACCCCGTGAATATGATCACGATGCTCATGTGTGACAAAAATCGCGTCTAGCTCCTCTGGTTTTTTCCCAACTTGTTGTAATAACGTTGTGATTTTTTTTCCACTAAGTCCTGCATCGACTAAAATCTTCTTTTTTTGACTTTCAATATATAGCGTGTTGCCTGAACTACCACTCGCCAAAATACTAATTTGAAATGCTGCTGTTTGATCCACTCGTAAAACCTCTCTATTTCTAAATATTCCTATGATTGATCTTCTACCGTTTGAATGGTGGTATTCGTAATAATTCGATTCGTAAAACCATTTACCATTTCCGTCCGCACCTTTTGATCGGGCGTTTCAATTGCAACAAACCAAGTAGGGACATAAATCCCTTGTCCACGTACTTTCAAAGTCATTTTATAAGCCAGTTTTCGCGAGACAATCGTTGAATTTACAGGAATTCGATTATTCACATACAGGGTGTTGATGATTTCTTTTTCAGAATAAACCGCCATGACCTCTCGTAAAGGATTTAAGTCTGAAACATGACTTTGAATATATTTTGTTGCGGTCCATTGATTGTCCTCTCTTTCAAGGATCATCGTCAGGCGTGCAGAAGGATCGTTTAAGGGCAAACCCTCATACGATTGCCCTGCAACAATTTCGGCATAATCTTCAGTGATAAAAGACTCTTCCGCCAAATAACGGTAATCTTTCCCAAATAAAAGAAAATTCTTTTGAGCAAGCAATTGATGCAAGGTTTCAGAAACTTGATTGTCTCCACCAATTGTCACCCGAAGATCCATCGTATGCGTTAAATAAGCCCCTTCAATGGTTGTCTGACTTGCGAGTAATTTTGGTTGATTTAAACGCGTCCGCTCTTCTTTTAATGCTTCTTTAAAGTTTGTTTGGATACCACTCAAGTAATACCCTTCCATTTTTTCATCTGACAACTCCTCCTCATACTGAATATTTTCTGAGGATAGTCGTTGTTGAATTGGAATGGTCTCATTCGTTCGATAAGTAATATTTTGTTCAATTTTTGCTTCGCGATAAAGGTTAAATAGAAATAGATTCAAACCTAAGAAAGCAAAGAAAAAAATCCATTCGATTCGTTTGAAATCCATTCTACTCCCTCTCTTCTTCCATTAAAGTCGACAACAAAAAGTCATAGCTAAACCATTTATCTCCGTATTTAATATACCATTGAGGAATTAAATCAACGACTCCTGTATCTTCTAAGTTTTTCCATTCATAACCAATTAGTAACATTTGAACAAGATTCACATCAAATCCATTGTAATACAAGGTTTCAACGACCTCTTGACTGGCCGGCAATGTGACTTCCTCTGCAGAAGGAATTGGGATTTGTAAAGAAGTTAAATTCCCTTGAATGGAAACATTGACTTCATTGCTGCTATTGTTTTCTTTAAAGTCAAACAATAACCTTCCTGCAGAATTGGAGCCAAAAACAGGAAAACCTTCAACGAAAATTCGGTAATCAATCTCGTTGCGTGTTTGGTCAAGCATGCGAGTCGAACCATAGCTCGTTCCAATTCGCTGCATATAACGAAAACTTGTAGAGAAAATATCAAAAGGTGCAACAATCTGAGCATTTCCCTGAAAATTAATGACTTCTTGATTTTGTTTAATCGTCAAAGACTCTCCACTTTCATACAAGTACGTATCAAAAGCAGAACTATTGCTTCGAACGCTCTTTGGATTTGCAAAAAAAGCATCTCGAAATAACGTATATGGACGCGTTGATGAGATATAGCTATATTGCTTTAATTTCAGCGGCTCGGTCGTTAAATAATGAGTATCTAAATACGTATAGGTATTTTCCAGTACGCGCCACTGGCTGTCTGAGTTTTTAAAGACTTCAAGCAGAGCAAGCCAATCATCTTCTAGCGTTGCCTCGACAAAATGAAACTTCTTATCATTTAAAAAGCGAATTTGAGACTGGTCAAAATCAATTTGAATTTTCGTAAATTTAAATTGCAACAGCTCTTCTTCAGGTAACGCCAAATCCATCTCAAATAGTTCCAAGTACGATTTGAGCGGAAAAGCAAGTGCATAAGCCAGTTCAAAACCATTGGTTAACGTCGTCTGTCGTTGATAGTCTAAACGGTTTTTTTCTTCTACTTTTTTCCCGTCACTGTAACTCGTTTCTTTTAATAATAATTGGATGCTCTTTAATAAATTTTCACTTTGAGTTTCTTTATTTGCTTCCTTGGTTTGATACCGAAGCTTTAATGGTAAAAACATCTCTTCTTGTTTCTTTTGCGGTTTCTTTTCGGCGAGTTCTTTCGTTGGATTATTTTCAGTGGGGATATCACGTCCAACTGGACTGACCCAAATTAAATAAGTTAAATAAAAACTCAGCCCGATCATTACTAATAATATAAAGTGTAAGAGTTTGTCGCCAATCCGATTCATTCCCACCACTCCTCTTCATAAGGTTCATAAGGTAAACTAATATAAAAAGTCGAGCCCTGCTCTTCACGACTTTCGACCCAAATAGAACCACCATGCGCTTTTAAAACTTCACGAGAAATTGCTAGCCCTAAGCCTGTCCCACCTTGTTGACGGGCACGTGCTTTGTCGACTCGATAGAATCGGTCAAAGATTTTCGAGAGGTCCTTTCTTGGAATCCCCATTCCTTCATCTGCAATACTCAATATAATATGATTGTGTGTTTCAATCAAGCGAACCGTCACGGTCCCACCTTCTGGTGAATACTTAATGGCGTTGTTCATAATATTATCAATCACTTGAATTAAACGATCGGTATCGATTTCGACCCATAAGTCGCGCTTTGTAAATTCCCGTTGAATGCGGTAGTTTTTTTCTTGGCTTGTTACCATCATATCAAAGCGATCCAATACAAAGTTCACTAAGTTGTTAAAATTAACAAATTCTAATTGCAACTGGGCATTCCCACTATCCATCTTTGATAAGTTTAATAAATCATTAATCATACGAATCATTCGATCCGTTTCTTCTAAGGTGACTTGCAAGAAGTGGGGGGCAATCGCTTCGTCTTTCCATGCGCCATCTTCAAGCGCTTCTAAATAACTACGCATACTTGTTAAAGGTGTCCGAAGTTCATGTGAAACGTTAGAAACAAAATCACGACGTTCTTGCTCCGTTTTTTCTTGTTCCGTCACGTCATGTAACACAGCAACTAAACCAGAAATGAACCCCGACTCACGACGAATCATCGAAAAATCGACTCTTAAAATTAAACTTGGGACATGCGGAGAATGAGAGGGTCGATCTAAAAGCATTTCTTCTGTACTTTCCAACAATGAGCGTAAACTATACTCTTCATCCAACTCGAACAAACTCAAAATCGACTGCCCGATTGCTTCTTCTTGTTTGACATTTAGTAAGGACAGAGCCATCTCATTAATTGTAATCACCTTGCCTCGTCGGTCCGTTGCCACTACACCATCGGTCATATGCGTGAGGACACTGTCTAGTCGGTTTCGTTCTGATTCCATCGCTTCTTGCGTTTCTTCAATTCGCTCAGCCAATTGATTAAAGCTCTCAGCTAATTGGCCTAGTTCATCTTGCGCCTTGATTTCTACCTTATGGCTATAGTCTCCTTTGGCAATTCGCACTGCTTGTTCCCGCATTTCTCCAATCGGCTGTGTAATCGAGCGCGCGATTAAAACTGAAACGATGATTGCAATCCCAATGGCCATTAACGTCGCCGTTAAAAAAATCACGGCAATATTGGAAATATCTTGATATTGTTTTTCTAAATCCCCACGAATATACAAGGCACCGACCACCACATCACCAACAGACTGAATGACACGAATATTAATCAATACTCGACCACCAGTGGCTTCATCAACGGCTGCCAAACTTTTATTATCATATTGGTCGATGTAAGAATCGACGCTTTTTTTTCCAATCGAACTTCGATCATTGACATCGGTTGTTGCGCGGATAATCCCCTTTTCATCGACGACACGCATTTCCAACACATCTGGCGAGTCGCTACTGTCCAATATGCGCTGGATCTCATTGTTAATTTCTTCAGGGACGCCATCTTGACGACTCAAGTACGTGCTGACAGTCCCTGCTAAAGTTTCGGCTTGGGTATTCATCGTTGCTTTAAAGTTTTCAATCATTGAACGTTCGAGTCCACGAATAAAATACGCCCCGATAATCTCGATTGAAATAAATAAAATCAAGATAAACGTCAGGGCGATTTTAAAGTTCACTGACTGAAAAAAGCGAACTTTCTTTTTCATTATTTTTTACTCCTGTTCTGGATTTCTTAAATAGTAACCGACACCTCGGCGTGTCACAAGGTAATTCGGATGGCTCGGACTATCTTCAATTTTCTCACGTAAACGACGAACAGTAACATCCACCGTTCGAACATCTCCAAAGTAGTCATAACCCCAAACGGTCTGCAACAAGTGCTCGCGGGTCATTACTTGACCGATGTGTTTGGCTAAATAGTGGAGTAACTCAAATTCCCGATGGGTTAATTCAATCGTACTGCCATGCTTGGTCACCATATAGGCATCTGGATGTATGATTAAATCACCAATTTCCAAATCGGTTGTCACAGGGACATCATTTTCTTTATTGGTGCTCGAACCTCGACGTAAATTTGCCTTTACTCGCGCAATCAGTTCTCGATTTGAAAAAGGCTTTGTCACATAATCATCGGCTCCTAATTCCAAACCTAACACCTTATCGATTTCCGAATCTTTCGCTGTTACCATAATAATCGGCATATCATACGTTTTACGTACTTCCCTTGCGACTTCTAAACCATCCAATTTTGGTAACATTAAATCGAGTAAAATTAAATCTGGCTCGACGGCCTTGACTTGTTCTAACGCTTCTTCGCCGTCATAGGCAGTGAAGACCTCATAGCCTTCTTTGACTAAATTAAATTTGACAATATCAGAAATTGGTTTTTCATCGTCAACAACTAGTATTTTCTTCATAAAAACCCCTCATTCTTTGTTTCTTCATTTTTATTTGACACACATTCATCAATCCTCATTATTATACATGATTTTGAGAAATCTTTCATTAAAACGGAAAATTCCCTTTTCTTCTTTAATAAAAAATAAGTAAAAAAAGACGGCCCTTTGCTTGAACCCGACCAATGCTGCTTGTCGGAGTGGCTCAAAAAAAGAGGCGTCCTTATTTTTTATTTAACGAATCACTTGAATCCCCATACCCAATAGGCCAGGCCCAGTATGTACCACGAGGGCGGGAGAAATTGTTCCAAATAAAATTTCCTTTGCTTGCGGAAATCTTTGTTCCAATTTTTCCTTTAGTTGTAACCCTTCTTCCATCGCGTCTCCTTGGGCAACCGCTAGTCGAAATTCCGCGTGCCCTTGAACGAAGGCTTCCGCAATTTCAACTAATTTATCAATACTACGTTTACGCCCTCTTGATTTTGCCACTGTATAATAAACCCCTTCTTCATTACAAGAAATTGTTGGATTTAATTTTAATGCCGTCCCAATAATTGAAGATACGAGTCCGATGCGGCCGCCTTTTTGCAAATACTCCAAGGTACCCACGTTAAACAAGACTTTGTTTTGCTTGATTTCATCTTGTAATTGTTGCAATAAGACACTCCAAGGAGTCCCTGCAGCAATCAATTCCGCTGCGCGAATAGCTTGAAGACCCGCACCAATTCCAATACTTTTTGTATCCAAAACAAAAACTTCTAAGTCTTGTTCCTCTTCTCCTAGTAAACGCATCACATTATAGGTGCCGCTTAAACCACTTGAGATCGTAACAATCAATAACTTTTCATAACCGTCTGCCTTGATTTGTTGAATCATTTTTTGAATCGTTTGACCATCTGGCAAAGACGTACTAGGAATTTCCTCTGCAAAACGCGCATAGACTTCCTCGGGTGTAATATCAACTTTATCCGTGTAAGTTTGTTTCTTATAAATAATTTGTAAGGGAACCATATAAATCCCAAAACGATCCATTCGTTCTTTGGGGACATCGGTTCCTGAATCAACTAGTAAGGCTATTTTTTCTTTATTCATTTCGTTACTCCTTTTTCCAGATAGACCGTTTGTAAGGCGATCATTTTTTCAGCTAACAGCTTGTTGGCAAATGCTTTCGTCGCACTATCTACGGCAAAATACGGTATCTCAGTCATCACCTTGCTCGGCTGAACTTCTTGCTTTAAAGCTTGTCGGCAAACACGATAAATGGCTTCTTCTTGCATTTCACAATATAAATTGTAGGCTTCACGAATCCCAATGGCTTTTCCTTGAAACAAAATTCCTTGTTTTACTTCATAGATTGTTAGTACCTGTTTCAATAAGGTAATCGCGATTAAAAAAGCCACGTGTTTTCGTGTATATCTTTTTTTCTTAGGTGCTGGAATCATTCCGTTTTTGACATAGTTGTTCACCATTGACGGGGTTAACAAAGAATGCTTTTCGGGTTGGATGACCGGGGACAAATAGTGATCGACTAACGTAATCACTTGATCCATATATAAATCCAACTCTGGTAACTCTTCCCAACGTGGCAAGTGCAAGGTTAGTAACGTTTCCCCCCATACAATCAGTTGTTTTTCAATTTCTTCCAAGTTCATCCCTTCTTCTTTTGTTCTTCTTTTATTCTTCTTTTGCTACTTTCAACAAATACTTAACCTAGTTTTCAAAACTAGGTTAAGTGTACCACAAAGATTCACCTTTGAAAAGAACACAAGCAGCATCGATTACTACCTTTCAAGTAACGATTCCCCTTTTAACTTTTCCTTTTTGAAAAAAAAGGTGAAAAGAACTTGCATTTCAAAAAACGAGATGCTATTATAGCAAAGTAGTTTCACGGGATGTTAGCTCAGTCGGTAGAGCAATTGACTTTTAATCAATGGGTCGTAGGTTCGATTCCTACACATCCCATGGGTGCCAAACCCACGGAGCCGGAGAATTGTTGGTGCGCAAGCATTTTGAAAACAAATCTCGCGGCTTCATTTTTTTTGTGGTTTTCGCACACCCCGTATTTCTTTCTTTAAGTCCTTTGAGGCCAAGGATTCAGATTTTCTTTATATTTATTTTTTCACAAAAAGATTTTTTTCGTCTATTTTTCTAGTTTTTAATCCCCTACAAAAGCACCTCTCTCTTAGCTTATTGCCGGAAAAAACTTTTAAAAAACCACAACAGTTAGGGCTTTCTTCTTTCACAAACACAAGATATAGTGTTTTTCCGTTTGACTTTCCACTAAATAGGGTTATACTATTGTTTATAAGATTTACTTGAAACGATTTTAAGGAGGAACCAAAAATGAATATCAAACTATTTTCCAAAAACAACTGTATGCAATGCAACATGGCGAAACGCTTCTTAACAGACAATGATATTTCTTTTGAAGAAATTAACTTAGATAACGAACCAACGGCAATCGATTGGCTAAAAGAACAAGGTTTCCAAAGTGTGCCTGTCATTACAAGTGAGGCAAAAACAATCGTTGGTTTCCGTCCAGACTTATTGCGTCAACTTGCTTCTTAAAATGCAATATCCTTATTCCAATAACAATTAAACATCTGTCGGATTTGTCAGTCTTCAATAGACTTCAAATCCTTCTTTTTATGTTCCATGCTCTCTTATTAATTAGAAAAGGTCGTGTACAAAATGGGTCTTAAATCACTCAAAGATGTTACTTACTTCAAACTAAACAATGAAATTAATCGTCCGGTGAACGATCAAATTCCTTTACATAAAGATAAAGAGGCTTTAAAAGCTTTCTTTAAAGAAAATGTCTTACCACATACAAAAGCATTTTCTTCTATTTCAGAAAAAATTAACTACTTAATTGAAGAAGATTACCTAGAAAAAGAATTTATCGAAAAATACTCAATGGCTTTTATTGAATCCTTGTATCAGTTTCTTGCTGAACAAAACTTCCGCTTTCAATCATTTATGGCCGCTTACAAGTTCTATGGTCAATACGCATTAAAAACAAATGATGGCGAAGCCTACCTAGAAACCTATGAAGATCGCGTCGCTTTCAACGCGCTTTACTTTGCTGATGGCGATGAAGAATTAGCTTTAACCTTAGCCGATGAAATGATTCATCAACGTTATCAACCAGCGACTCCTTCTTTCTTAAACGCCGGTCGTAAACGTCGTGGGGAACTTGTTTCTTGTTTCTTAATTCAATTGACCGATGATATGAATTCGATTGGTCGTGGGATTAATTCCGCCTTGCAACTTTCGCGCATTGGCGGTGGTGTTGGGATCACCCTTTCAAACTTGCGTGAAGCAGGTGCACCAATTAAAGGCTATGAAGGAGCGGCTAGCGGGGTGATGCCGGTCATGAAACTTTTTGAAGATAGTTTTAGTTACTCCAATCAATTAGGGCAACGTCAAGGAGCAGGGGTGGTTTACTTAAATGTTTTCCATCCAGATATCATTGACTTCCTTTCAGCGAAAAAAGAGAACGCCGATGAAAAACTGCGCGTTAAAACACTTTCACTTGGTGTCATCGTTCCAGACAAGTTTTACGAGTTAACGCGTAAAAATGAAGACATGTACTTATTTAGTCCTTACAGTGTGGAAAAAGAATATGGCGTGCCTTTCTCTTATGTAGACATTACGAAAGAATATGACAACTTAGTCGCGAATCCTAACATTCACAAAACAAAAATAAATGCACGTGAGCTAGAAGATGAAATTTCAAAATTACAACAAGAGTCGGGTTACCCTTATATTGTCAATATCGATACAGCCAACCGTGAAAATCCAATTGATGGAAAAATCATCATGAGTAATCTATGTTCAGAGATTTTACAAGTGCAAGAACCATCGATGGTGAATGACATTCAAGAATTTGAAGTCTTAGGCACAGATATCAGCTGTAACTTAGGTTCAACCAATATCGTCAATTTAATGGAAAGCCCTGACTTCGGACGCTCGGTCCGTGCCATGACTCGCGCCTTAACCTTTGTCACGGATGCTTCAGACATCGCAGTCGTACCTTCGATTCAACATGGAAACCGAATCAACCACACGATTGGACTTGGAGCAATGGGTTTACACACGTACTTTGCAAAAAATCAAATGGCTTATGGCTCGCCTGAATCGATTGAATTTACGGATATTTACTTCATGTTATTAAACTACTGGACCTTAATGGAAAGTCATCAAATTGCAAAAGAAAAGAAAATGACCTTCCATCATTTCGAAAAATCAAAATATGCGGACGGTTCTTACTTTACGAAATACATCGAAGCGGACTATACGCCTAAGTTTGCAAAAGTCGCTGCCTTATTCGAAAACATTGCACTCCCAACGAAAGCGGATTGGGAAACCTTGGCAGCCAATGTCAAAATCGACGGACTCTATCACCAAAACCGTCTCGCTGTTGCTCCAAATGGTTCCATTTCTTATATTAACGATACAAGTGCAAGCTTACACCCGATTACCCGTTTGATTGAAGAACGTCAAGAAAAGAAAATCGGAAAAATTTACTATCCAGCGGCACACTTATCAAATGAAACCATCCAGTATTATCAATCCGCCTATGACATGGATATGCGTAAAGTCATCGATGTTTATGCCACTGCGCAAAAACACATTGACCAAGGAATGAGTTTAACCCTCTTCATGCGTTCCGATATTCCTGAAGGGATTTATGAGTGGAAAACAACTTCGAAACAAACGACTCGTGACTTAAATATTTTACGTCATTATGCCTTTAACAAAGGCGTGAAAACCATTTATTATGTCCGTACCTTTACTGATGATGCGGAAGAAATCGGCAGTAACCAATGTGAGAGCTGTGTCATTTAGCCGCTATAAATGACTTCGAACATCAAAAGCTAGCGGGTCAAACCGCTAGCTTTTATTATTTCAAATTGAAGGAGGCCATCTTTTATGGCAAAAACATATTATCCAGCAATTAACTGGAATGAAATTGAAGATTTAATTGACAAATCCACTTGGGAAAAGTTAACCGAACAGTTTTGGTTAGACACACGGATCCCCCTTTCAAACGATTTAGATGACTGGCGCCGCCTGCCAAAAGAGGAACAACAAATGATTAGCTACGTTTTAGGGGGCTTAACCTTACTTGATACAGTCCAATCTGAAAGTGGAGTAAAGCATTTAAAATCAGCCGTACGCACCCCGCACGAAGAAGCCGTTTTAAACAATATTGAATTTATGGAATCTGTCCATGCTAAAAGTTATTCGTCTATTTTTAGTACTTTAAATTCAAAAGCAGAAATTGAAAAGATTTTCGAATGGATCAATACCAACCAGTACCTTCAAAAGAAAGCGGAAATGATCAACGAAGTCTACCTTAATGGAACGCCATTAGAAAAGAAAGTCGCAAGTGTCTACTTAGAAACCTTCCTTTTCTATTCAGGTTTTTACACGCCTTTACATTATCTAGGAAATAACAAGCTACCAAACGTGGCTGAAATCATCAAATTAATTATTCGTGACGAATCTGTTCATGGTACTTATATTGGTTATAAATTCCAATTAGGTTTTAATGAATTACCGGAAGAAGAGCAAGAACCATTAAAAGAATGGATGTATCGTTTCCTTTTTGAACTCTATGAAAATGAAGAAAAATATACTGCTGAACTCTATGATCACATTGGTTGGACGGAAGAAGTAAACACCTTCTTACGTTACAATGCCAACAAAGCACTAATGAACTTAGGGCAAGACCCACTCTTCCCAGATACAGCCGATGACGTCAATCCTATCGTCATGAATGGAATTTCAACGGGTACAAGTAACCATGACTTCTTCTCACAAGTTGGAAATGGCTACTTATTAGGTACCGTAGAAGCGATGCAAGACGCGGATTACCTCATTGGTATCGAAAAATAATTCTTCATAACATAACAAAATGAGTTTATTGCACTCATTCATAAAGAAAGGGGGCTGTGACAGATGTCACAGTCCCCTTATTGTTTTACAAACGTTTGACGGATATACAGGCAATAAAAGTCAGCTCTTTCAAAAACTTCACGAAATTCGAGCGATTGAAAAAGCCATTTGTTCGAATTTCCCTCCCGTTTCTCAGAGAAAAACGACTTTTGTTCCCCTCTTTTTTACTCATTCTTACTGTTTTTTATCTGGCTCCAACTACTCGGTGCGGGACATAGGGTGCTTCTAAAAAGGCAACTTGTTCCTTGGTTAGTTGGAGATCAATCGCCGGTAACGCTTCTAACAAATGCCTCTCTTTCGTCGCACCAATAATTGGAATGGTCGGCACTTCTTTTTGCATCAGCCACGCTAGGGCTACTTGCGCGCGTTTTACGCCATGTTCTTTTGCAACTTGTGCCACTCTTTCAACAATCACACGGTCTTGTTCCATCGTTTGATCGTATCTTACTCTCGATGTTTTGTCCGTTTGTGCTCGTTTGGTTTCTCCTGTCCAATCTCTTGTTAAACGTCCGGAAGCCAAGGGACTATAGGGAGTCAATGCAATTTTTTGATCGGCACAAAACGGCAGCATTTCTCTTTCTTCTTCACGATATAACAAGTTCAAATGATTTTGCATTGAAACGAATTTTGTCCATCCATTTTTTTCTGCAACAAATTGCGCCTTCGCAAATTGCCACGTATACATTGCGGAGGCTCCTAGATAACGGACTTTTCCAGCTTTAACTAAGTCATGTAAAGCCTCCATCGTTTCCTCAATTGGCGTGTGGTAATCCCAGCGATGAATGATATACAAATCGATATAGTCCATTCCTAAACGCTTTAAGCTTTCCTCGACTTGAAAGAAGATTTCTTTTCTTGAAAGTCCCCCACTATTCGGTGCTTTTTTCATCGGCATATAAAGTTTGGTTGCGACAACCAATTCTTCTCGCTTACCAAAATCACGTAAGGCTTTTCCTAAGACTTCCTCGCTACGTCCTAACGAATAAATATTGGCGGTATCAAAGAAATTAATACCTAAATCTAAGGCTTTCTTTATCACTGGCCGACTGGCTTCTTCTTCCAAAATCCAATCATGAATCCAATTTGTTGAACTGCCAAACCCCATTGCCCCTAGGCAAAGTCGTGAGACATCTAATCCCGTATTCCCTAATTTGATATATTCCATCAATCTTTTCCTCCCAAAATACTTGTCCCTTTATTCTAACAAAGCAACCAAATAATGCACGAGAAACGCCCCTTCAGCCTAGAATATCATCATTTTCTAATAATGCCTTTAAGGTAAAAAAATCATTTTCTGTATACACATTAAAACGCTTTTTCTGTCGATTTTGAATCACTAAGATGTAATGCTTTTGCCCCTTATCCAATGATTGATCGTATTGTTCATAGGTAACCATTGGATTTAACCTCATCAAGCGAGAAATGAGATCATCAACGGATTCATAGCTTTCGATACTTTCAAATCGATCACTTTTCTTTTGCTTTAATTGTGCAATCATTTCATGCATGCTAATCATTCTTTGTATTTTCCTTTCCGATTTCTTTTTTTCATTTTAACACAATTAAAATAACAATTTCATTTTCCTCTTCTCTTTTTCTTGTTTTCTTTTAAAACTTTTTTAATTTTTAGACTTTACAAGGAGAAAAATATGTAGTAAATTGAAACTATCAAAAATTTAAGGAAGGAGTTTTCAAAATGAAATTACATTTAATCCAAAATAACACGACCTATCAATTTCATATGAATCATCGAACTCCTTTACAAGTAGGTAATCTTTTAGAGGGCTAGCTTTTTTGGCTACCGCTTTTTATTAGTAAACATTTATGCCTCGTTTTGTTCAGTCGGCCGATGGACAAAACGAGGCTTTTTTGTGCACTTTTTTACCCCTTTTTTTGAAAATTATAGAAAATATGAGGAATTCTTTTATGTTAAAAGCTTTTTGGTCTTATATTAAACAACACCCTTATTTGTATAGCGTAATCACTCTTTTCGCTTTGCTTTCATCTGTCCTGGCGATCGTTCCTAATTACTTGATTCAACGTTTTATTGATGCGATGGTGAATCAAACACTCACGCAACAAAATTTAAGCAGTTATTTGGGCATCTTTGCGCTTAGTATCCTCTTGATTTATCTCGTTGACATCACTTGGGTCGTCCTTTTATTCAGTCAATGCTATCACTATCAAAAATCTTTGCGCACGCAATTGTATCAACGTCTATTGCAGCTTCGAACCCCTTTTTATGAGCGCTTTCGCTCGGGTGATTTAATGACTCGAATGACAAGCGATATTGAAGCACTCGGTGATACCATCGGTTATGGTTTTATGTTAATTGTCTCAAACGGTACTTGGGCAGTCAGTATTCTAGCCATCATGATGCTCACGATTTCTTGGAAGGCCGCACTTGCTAGCACAGTGCCACTTTTCTTCTTCGCTTGGTCGATTCTCAAGTTGTGGACAAAAATTGATGTCCTTTACGAGGCCAACCGGGATGCCGTCGCAACCTTAAGTAATGAAGTCTTAGAAGTTGTTGATGGGGTTCGTGTGATGCGTGCCTATGGAAAAAAGGAACTCGAGCAAAGACGCTTTCAGTCTCGCACAGCCGAAGTTTCAGAAAAAGCAAATTTACTAATGGCTTATAACGGTGCTGTTTTGCCCATTGCTCGTTTTTTTACAGGACTTAGCATGGCAATTGGTTTAACCTACAGCGGGTATTTAATTCACCTTGGTCAGATGACCGTTGGGGAACTCATCTCCTTTCAAATTTACTTAGGCATGTTGAGCGGCTCGATTTGGGGTCTTTCAGATATTGTACTTGTCTATCAACAAGGAAACATCTCTTACCGAAAAATTGAAGAAATCTTAACAGCCGATGACCTCGTAGAAAAAACTGGCAGTCACGACCTCTCAAAAATTGAAGAAATTGTCTTTTCTGATTATTCTTTTCAGTATCCAACGAGTCAAACACCAACCATCGAAAACATTGATTTGGTACTAAAGCAAGGTGAAACTTTAGGGATTGTTGGGCCTACAGGTAGTGGGAAAACAACATTGATTCGACAACTTCTCCGACAATATCCCGTCAGCAATCAAGGGCACTTAGCCATTAATGGAAAAAAAGTAGCCGACTATCAAATTGCGGACATAGAAAAACAGATTGGCTATGTGCCACAAGAGCATATTCTGTTTTCCAAAAATGTTGATTATAATATTCGCTTTGGCAAACACCAAGCGACGGCAGCCGAAGTGCTAGCAGTCATCGAATCGGCTGATTTTACCAAAGATGTGAATCGAATGGCGCAAGGGTTAGAGACCTTAATCGGTGAAAAGGGGGTTTCAATCTCTGGTGGTCAAAAGCAGCGGATTTCCATTGCTCGAGGCTTAATTCGCCAACCCGAATTGTTAATTCTCGATGATTCGCTTTCGGCCGTCGATGCCAAAACCGAGCAGGCAATTATAAAAAACATTCAAGAAATTCGACAAAACCAAACAACCATTATCATCACTCATCGACTTTCAGCCGTCGCTAAGGCCGAAAAAGTGATTGTGATGGATCAAGGAAAAATCATCGAATGTGGGACGCCTGAAGCCCTTTTAGAAAAAAAAGGCTGGTATTACCAGCAACATTTGAAACAACAATTGGAGGAAACAAGTAATGAAAACCTTTAGACGCCTTTTAAGTTACTTAAAAGACGAACCGCTTTTTTATAGTTTGAGTTTTATTCTTTCCATTTTCTCTGCGGGGACGGTCATTTATTCACCCATGATTGGAAAAGAAATCATCGACGCCATCTCAAAAAGTGTCGAAAACCAGCAACAGCTGCCCCCCGCATTTCTGATTCAAAAATTCGGTTGGTTTATGCTGATTACCATACTGAGTGCCATAACCGGTTATTTTAGCCAACTCCTTTTTTCTTATGCATCGAACCGAGTTGGTAAGAGAATTCGCGATGCCGCGCATGAAAAAATGCAGCAATTACCGATTTCTTATTTTGACGATAAACCAGCTGGAAAAATTTCAGCTAGGATTGTCAACGATACCGAAGTCATCCGTAATCATTTTTACCAAAATTTTAGTAGTCAAGTGTTGCTAAACACATTGATGGTCATTGGGACTTATCTTGCACTTTTTCTTGTTAGTCGCCAAGTTGGACTCGCCCTCCTATTCTTGCTCCCTTTCTTTATTCTTTGGCAATTTTTTTACGTACGTTTTTCCACCCCTTTAAATAAAAATTGGCGTGAAATTGTGAGTGAATTAAATAGCCTAACCGCCGAAATTATCCAAGGTGTTTCGATTGTCCAGCTTTTCCATCAGCAAGTGAGTATGCTAGAAGAATTTGAAGAAAAAAATCAAGCTTGGCTCGACAATCGTGTGCGGACCATACGCTTAGACGGGATTTTTTCTTGGGATTTTTCCACTTTTATTAAGAATATCGTCACCTTTTGTCTTTTACTCTATTTGGGAACCCAATTTACAAACGGTGTGTTAGGGTATTCGATGGGAACAATTTTTATTTTAATCAATTATATTTCAAGTCTTTTCGATCCCATCTTAAACTTAGTTCGTATCATGCCAACACTCCAACAGTCACTAGCAGCAGGTGAACGTGTCTTCGAGCTACTAGATGAAGCAAACGAAATCGACAGTGACTTGCCGCTTCACTTTTTAAAAGGGGAGATCCAGTTTGAGCATGTCACCTTTGGTTATGAGGCAACAGCTCCCGTATTAAAAGAGATTCACTTTCATGTCCGTCCAGGAGAAACCGTCGGATTGGTTGGACATACTGGTTCTGGAAAAAGTTCGTTAATTAACTTACTCTTTCGTTTTTATGATCCTCAAAAAGGGAGCATTTTGATCGATAAGCAACCCATTCAACAATGCAACCGAGAAAGTGTTCGTGAACAAATGGGGATTGTTTTACAAGAGCCTTATCTCTTTAGTGGTACCATTGGGAGTAACGTCAGTATGCAAGATGAAACCATTACAGAAGCAATGATTGTCTCTGCTTTACAAAAAGTTGGGGCCCAACCCTTGCTTGATAAATTGCCAAAGGGAATTCATGAAGAAGTCATTGAAAAAGGCCAATCGCTTTCTTCCGGTGAACGACAATTAATTGCTTTTGCACGAACGTTAGCCAAAAATCCCAAGATTCTGATTTTAGATGAAGCCACTTCTCATATTGATACGGAAACCGAGGAGATTATTCAAAACGCGATGAATGTTGTCAAAGAAGGACGAACGACCTTTATAATTGCGCATCGACTCTCCACGATACAGCAGGCTGACCAGATTTTACTGCTTGACCAAGGCGTCATTCGAGAACAAGGTACGCACGAAGAACTCCTAGCACTCAATGGACAATATGCCGAAATGTACCATCTCCAGACGAACGCTGCGCGGTAAAATCCTTACGTTTCACGGAATGATTGCAAGCATGAAAAAGAAGATTTGATTGGAAAAACATCCTCATCAAATCTTCTTTTTTTTTACTCCTTGTCAACATTTAGTCGACAAATTCAATCTTTTCTTCCGCAGGTACCAGTTCAAACGTTCCGATAGTGACAAAGCTGGGGGCACTATCGAAAAAATGAAAATGAAGCGTATTGGCAATGTTGAGCATAGAATCCGCTTTCACATAGTCATAAGAACCTGCAATCGGATGTTGTTCTTCCAAGGCCCAATCGTACAAATCATTTTTGACACCATTAATATACACGACACCATCGACCACACAAACAGCCATCTCCACGCCGAAACGTTTTCCTTGTGCGATAATTTTTGCTTGCATTTGCTTAACCTCCAAATTTTATCTATGGCTCCAACCATTTCTTCCTATGAATGGTCCTCTTGCCTTAACATAGCAAAAATTTCGGTCGTTTGGTCCATCAAGCTTGTCGGATTTCGAGTCATTTTTTTATAACCGATTCAATGAATGAAATAGTACTTGTCTGTCAAAAAAGTGAGAGCTTAATTGCTACAAGCAAACGCAATCGACAAAAAAAGAGCTCCCTCGTAAAAGGTAAGCTCTTTTCAATTTTTTGATTATTCTGCAGCGTTTGCGTCTTTGAGACCGTATTTTTTGTTGAAACGATCCACACGTCCGTCTGCTTGAGTGAATTTTTGACGACCTGTATAGAACGGGTGTGAGTCAGAAGTCACCTCAACACGGATAACTGGGTATGTATTACCATCTTCCCACTCGATTGTTTCAGATGATTTTTTTGTTGATCCTGACAAGAATTTAAAACCTGTCGTTGAGTCTAGGAATACCACTGGATGGTACTCTGGATGAATATTTGGTTTCATAATGCTTTCTCTCCTTTGCCCTGATCCATTTGCTGAACCAGAGTTGATTTTGAAATTTACAACAAGAACATCTTAACACGTTTCGTTTTTAGATGCAATTATCTTTTTTTAATTCGTTTCGTTATTTTTTCTCCGAAGGATAACTCATTGATTGTCTGCAAGAATGCTTCATTACTCTTCGTCTTTTTCATTAACTGAACAAACTGCTCCGTATACTCTAAAGACTCTCCTTGCATGTTGTTGCGTAGTTTCCAAGTATCTTCTAATTGCTCAGATGTCATTAATAAGTCTTCTTTACGCGTGCTTGATTTTTTCAAGTCAATGGCCGGGAAAATGCGCCGTTCCGCTAGTTGTCTAGATAAATGGAGTTCCATGTTCCCGGTACCTTTGAATTCTTCAAAAATGACATCATCCATGCGACTACCTGTATCAACTAAAGCTGTGGCCAAAATCGTCAAACTACCGCCTTCTTCAATATTTCGAGCAGCACCAAAGAATTTCTTAGGCTTGTATAAAGCTGCGGGATCGATCCCACCACTTAACGTCCGACCACTTGGAGGGACAACTAAGTTATAGGCTCGGGCCAAACGCGTCAAACTATCCATTAAGATCACGACATCACGCTTATCTTCCACCAAACGCATCGCTCGTTCTAACACAAGTTCTGCCACTCGTGTATGGTTGCTTGGCTGCAAATCAAAAGTTGATGAGACAATATCTCCTTTAATGCTTCGCTCGAGATCGGTTACTTCTTCTGGACGTTCATCAATAAGCAAAACAATCAATTCTACTTCGGGGTGATTTTCTGTAATGCCATTGGCTATTTCTTTTAGAATACTTGTTTTTCCGGCTTTGGGTGGCGCAACAATTAGCCCACGTTGCCCGTAACCAATTGGGGAAAACAAATCAATCATACGCGTCGATAGTCGCCCGGTTGTGGTCTCTAATTGAATTTTACGATCGGGGTATAAGGGCGTCAAAGCTGGGAAATGTGGACGTTCTTTGGCTTCTTCCGGATTTTTCCCATTGACACTTTCTACATGCATCAAACCATAGTAACGTTCAGATTCTTTTGGTGGGCGTGCTTTTCCGGCCACCTTGTCGCCATTTCGCAAGCCAAAACGACGAATTTGCGAAGTCGATATATAAATGTCTTCCGCACTCGGACCATAGTTAATCGGACGTAAAAAGCCATACCCTTCTTGACCGATAATGTCTAAAATTCCTTCCATGTAAAAGAACCCTTGTTTTTCCGCTTGCGCTCGAATGACTGCTAAGGAGAGTTCCTTTTTATTCATTTGGCTGTAATACGGAATCTTTAATTCTTTTGCATAGGTGTAGATTTCTTTTAAGGTACGATGTTCGAGCTCTGCCATTGTTAAATAATCAGCCATCTACTACTCCTCAATCATTTTAATCTCTGCTCCTAAAGCAGTTAATTTTTCAATAATATGGTCATATCCTCTTAAAATATGATCGACTTTACTAATTTTTGTCGTTCCTTTTGCCATTAAACCAGCAATAACTAAACAGGCACCTGCTCGTAAATCCGAAGCCATCACTTCTGTTCCTTGTAACTCACTCTCACCATTCACGACAACCATTGATCCTTCAATGCTTGCTTTTGCACCCATCCGAATCAATTCTGGGATATGATTAACCCGTTTTGGATAAATCGTATCGACGACTTCTGAAGTCCCTTGTGCTTTAAGTAATAACGGAGTGAGTGGTTGTTGCAAGTCCGTTGCAAAACCTGGATAAGGATACGTTTTTAGGGAAATCGGCTTTAGGTCCTTCGCTGGATGGACGTAGATACTATCTTCACCAATATCCATCTTCACGCCCATTTCTTGTAACTTCGCAATAAAACTATCCAGGTGTTCGTAAATCACATTTTTCACAGTTACCCCATTGCCAACAGCCGCTGCTAAGGCTAGGTAGGTTCCAGATTCAATCCGGTCAGGAATAATGGAGTGACGGCAACCGTGCAGCGCTTCGACTCCATCAATCCGAATTTCATTGGTTCCTGCTCCACGAATTTTTGCCCCCATATTATTTAATAAAGTGGCAACATCGATAATTTCAGGTTCTCTGGCCGCATTTTCAATAATCGTCCGACCCTTGGCACGAACGGCTGCAAAGATGACATTAATCGTCGCACCAATTGAAACCATATCCATAAAAATACGTGTCCCAACGAGTCCGTCACCACTACGCAAATACATCGCACCGTGTTCATTGGTGACTTGTGCGCCGAGCGCTTCAAATCCTTTAATATGGAGGTTGATTGGACGAGGACCTAGGTTACAACCACCAGGTAGACCAACCACGCCTTCGCCAAACTTGCCAAGCAAAGCACCCATAAAATAATACGACGCTCGTAAGCTATTGATTTTCCCCGTTGGCATCGGAATGGAAGCAATTTCTGTTGGATCAATTTCTAAACGATTGTTTTCAAATTTGGTTTTCACACCCATGATTTCTAAAATTTCAATTAATGAATGGACGTCCTGAATGTCAGGGACTCCTTCTAAAGTTACCGGTGAGTCGGCCAAAATTGCTGCAGGGATTAAGGCCACGACACTATTTTTTGCACCACTAATCGTTACTTCTCCTGTTAGTGGCTTATTACCTTCAATTATTATTTTTTTCATCAAATTTCACCTATTTATTTTCAATTAATTATTTCAATCTTTACTATTTTAGCATATTTACTGAAAAGAAAAAAGGTACGCGTGTTTTCCTTCACGCAGCCCATTCCTTCTTCCGTTTTTGTTTATCTTTTCCAGTCAAAAGGTGTGTGCCTTTTAGAAACTGGAAAGACCATCGAACCATTCTTTTCGCTGGTCTTTCCAATGACGAAATGGATTCCTTTTTAGATTTCATTCCACAGACATGGTTGTAATAAAAGAAGGCCATGACGATTGTCACAGCCCCAAAAATATTTATAAAATTATGCTTTGTTCGCTGAACCGAATAAATCGATGTGCGCTTCCGCTTCTCTAACGATCGCTGCTTTCCCTGGTGCTAATAATTGACGAGGGTCAAATCCTTTGCCTTCTAAATCTTTACCAGCTTCAATGTATTCGCGAGTTGCTTTCGCAAAAACAACTTGGAACTCTGTGTTTACGTTAATTTTTGAAACACCCATTGAGATTGCTTTTGAAATTTGGTCTGCAGGAATTCCTGAACCACCATGTAAAACTAATGGCATATCTTCGCCAACTGCATTTGCAATTGCTTGTAAGTGGTCAAATGCTAAACCAGCCCAGTTTGAAGGGTATGCGCCGTGGATGTTTCCAATTCCACATGCTAGGAAGTCAATACCTGTGTTCGCAATTTGTACACACTCATCGATATCTGCTAATTCACCAGTACCAACGACTCCATCTTCTTCTCCACCAATTGAACCTACTTCACACTCAACAGAAACGCCTTTTGCATGTGCTTTTGCAACAACGTCTTTTGCTAATTTTAAGTTTTCTTCGAAAGGTAAATGAGAACCATCAAACATAACTGAAGTGTAACCTGCTTCAATACACGCAAGTGCTGCTTCATAATCACCATGGTCTAAGTGTAGAGCCACTGGAACAGTGATGTTCATTGATTCCATTAATTCTTTCACCATGCTTACAACTAATTTGTAACCACCCATGTATTTTGCTGCACCCATTGATGTTTGGATTAAAACTGGCGCATTTTTCGCTTGTGCCGATTGTAAGATCGCTTGCGTCCACTCTAAGTTGTTTGTGTTGTAAGCTCCAACTGCATAGCCGCCTTTACGAGCTGCCTGTAAGATTTCAGTTCCTGATACTAATGGCATAATAATTTCCTCCTAGTTTTTAGCTAAACTTATTTGTCAAGATTCTTGCATCTCAACTAACGCCTTTATTCTAGCAAAGTTTCGAAACTTTTACTAGTCTATCTGAAGATTTTACTTGTTTTTTCATAATCTCTTTGCATTCGTTCGATTCTTCTTAGAAAACTTTCAGAAAAAACCGCATTGCTTTTGTTGGCACTTTCATCAAAACTGACGCAAAAAGAGGCGTTGGCATGCACCTCGCCTCTTTGCTTTCTTTCTTAGTACAATTCCAAGTATTGCTCTCTTTCCCACTCAGAAACAGTTTGACGATAAGCCGCCCATTCCATTCGTTTGGCTTCATTAAAGTTACCATAAATATGTTGGCCAAGCGCTTCAATCATCACGGGATCTTTTCTCAATGCTTTAATCGCGTTGTGAATCGTCGATGGCAGGTCATAAATCTGCGCCGCTTCACGCTCTTCTTCAGTCATCACATAAATATTGCGATCAACCGCAGGTGGTGGGGTCAATTTCCGACGGATGCCATCAAGTCCAGCTTCTAACAAGACTGCCATCGCTAAATAAGGATTGGCCGTAGGATCAACTGAACGCAATTCCACTCGAGTTGATAACCCTCGTGCTTCCGGAATCCGAATAAGCGGGGAGCGATTGTGTCCGGACCAAGCAACATAAACAGGTGCTTCAAAACCAGGAACTAAACGTTTATACGAATTGACGGTTGGATTACAAACGGCCGTAAAAGCACGCGCGTGTTCCAACAACCCTGCCATAAATTGGTAGGCCACTTGACTGAGTTGCATCTCTCCTTTTGGATCGAAAAAGGCATTCTTTTTCCCCTTAAACAAAGACATATTGCAATGCATCCCAGAACCTGCAATCCCATACAATGGTTTCGCCATAAAGGTTGCGTGCAATCCGTGCTTACGAGCGATCGTTTTCACAACCAATTTAAACGTTTGAATGTTATCACATGCTTCAATTACATCGGCATACTTAAAATCAATTTCGTGTTGTCCTGGTGCCGTTTCATGGTGTGAGGCTTCTACTTCAAAGCCCATTTTCTCTAATTCCAGCACGATATCTCGTCGACAATTTTCACCTAAATCCATGGGAGAAAAATCAAAATATCCAGCTTTATCATTAAGGTCTGTTGTAATTTCTCCATTCTCGTCTAACTTAAAGAGAAAAAATTCAGGTTCTGGACCTAAATTAAAGGAGGTAAAGCCAAGAGTCTCCATCCCTTTTAAGACACGCTTTAAATTTCCGCGAGGGTCGCCTGCAAAGGGGGTACCATCTGGGTTGTAAATATCGCAAATCAAACGTGCAACTTTTCCATGCTGATTTTCCCAAGGGAAGATTAACCAGGTCGTTAAATCTGGATATAAGAACATATCGCTTTCTTCAATTCGGACAAATCCTTCAATTGAAGAGCCATCGAACATCATTTTTTTATCAAGTACTTTTTGTAATTGACTAATTGGCACTTCCACGTTTTTAATCGTTCCCATGATATCAGTAAACATTAAACGTAAAAAATGCACATTTTCTTCTTTGGCATTTTGGATAATTTCGGCAGCAGTATAGTCAACTCTTGGCATATTTTTCCATCCTCTTTCATGTCGGTTAAAATTTTATATTCTTGGATTCTTTTGGAAGGGATTGCTTTGTGACAACCCTCCTTGAGAGAGTAACTCATCATAGAAAATCCGACGAACGTCTTTATCCGTCAGTGGCTGTTTTACTTTCGCTTCTTTTTCTTCTTCCTTCATCTTATAGAGCTTTTTAATACCAGCCATATTTAATCCATCTGAGAGGTAATCTTTAATTTCAAGTAAGACATCAATGTCATTTAAAGAATACATTCGGCGATTCCCTTCACTTCTCTCGGGGTGAATCAAATCTTGTTCCTCATAATAACGAATTTGTCGCGCTGTTAAATCAGTCAACTTCATGACTGTTCCAATTGGAAAAACAGACATCGAACGTCGTAATTCCTTTTCTTGCATGATAGCCTTCCTCGTCTGACATATTTAAGGTTTTTTTCTTCCGACTTTCCAGGAAAACCTTAGCAACCTTTTTTATTTTCTAGTCATTCTAAAAAAAATATACCAAGACCTTCCTTGCTTGTCAACCTCTTATGTCAGCTTTTCTAACATCAATTCTTTGTTTTTTTTAAAATAAAAAACAAGCAGTCAAAAGGACTACTTGTTCCATTTTTTCAACGTCATGCTTCCATACGTCGCATCGCATAAGAATGCGGCAAAGCAAAGCCTTTGACTAAATATACTTGTTCTTCTTCATTAAAATCGGACGAAAGTAATAGCGACTCTCTTTGCAATAAGCTTAATAGATTTCCCTCACTTGGCGCTAAAGTCAAGGTGTAAGGTTGTAATATCTCCATTAAGGTCAGTTTGATGGCTTGCGTTAACTGTTCCTTTCCTCGAAGACTTTTAGCGGAAATCAAAACACTCGGAAAGAGCGTTGGGACAAATTGCAATGGATCTGTTTGGTCCGCTTTATTATAGACTGTTAAAACAGGAATTTCATTCAATGAAAGTTCATCCATTAATTGCAAGACCGTTTCTTCGTGTTGTTGTCGATTTTCAGAACTTGCATCAACGACATGTAAGAGCAAATCCATGCTTTTACTTTCTTCTAGCGTCGAATGAAAGGCGCTAATTAATTGCGTTGGTAAATCTTGAATGAAACCAACGGTATCTGTTAAGGTCACTTCAAACCCTTCTGGCAGTCGCCACTTTTTCGTCAGCGGATCAAGCGTCGCAAATAATAAATCTTCTTCATAAGTTTCTGCCTTAGTGAGCAAATTTAAAATTGTTGACTTGCCAGCATTCGTGTAGCCAATCAGGCCGATTTGAAAGGTCTCGTTGTCTTGGCGTTTTTGACGGGTGCGTGACCGGTGGGCTTCCACTTCTTTTAATTCTCGCTTGATGATTGTCACTTTTGTACGAATGTGTCGGCGATCCGTTTCTAACTTGGTTTCTCCTGGCCCTCGGGTACCTATTCCTCCACCTAGACGAGAAAGCATCTTTCCTTGCCCCATTAAACGTGGCAACAAGTATTCTAATTGCGCAAGCTCGACTTGAAGCTTCCCTTCTTTTGAACGAGCGCGCATGGCAAAAATATCTAAGATCACTTGTACGCGATCAATCACCGGTACACCCAAGGCATCGCCAATATTTTGACTTTGTCTTGGAGTTAATTCATGATTAAAAATGACTAAATTTGCTTCATGTTCTTCAATCAAAGCACTTAACTCTGCCATCTTCCCTTTACCAACCACTGTTTTGCGATCAATCTGTGGTCTTTTTTGGCTTAAAGAAAAAACAACTTCGCCTGCAGCCGTCTTCGTTAAGTTTTTTAGTTCTAACATTGATTCTTCAAAATATTTATAGTTTTCTTCCGTTTCGACTCCAACGATAATCACTCGTTCTTTTTCTTGTTTTGTTTGTGTCATCTCATTCACTTCCTTTCAACCATTCTTCGATTTGATTTTCCAACTGCGCAAACGATTCCGGGTTTAAAATAAAATCAAACCACTTTGGCGCCATTCGATTACGAAACCATGTTAATTGTCGTTTGGCATAGCGACGAGAATGCAATTGAATGGTTTCAATGACCGAGTCTAGTGAGACTTCCCCTTCAAAATATGGGAAAAACTCTTGGTAACCGATTCCTAAGGCTGCCTGCGTGCCTGGAAATGGTAGTAAAGTTCTTGCCTCTTCTAGCAAACCATTCTCGAGCATCTGAACGACTCGTTGGTTGATTCGTTCATAGAGTAACGCTCGATCGGTCGTTAAACCGATTAAAAAGTCGTCATACAATTTTTTGGGGGTTTCTTTCGGTGCCAAAATACTTTGCCCTGTCAGTTCAAAAACTTCCAACGCCCGAATAACCTTCCGTTGATTATTAAAATGAATTTTTTCAGCTGCGAGAGGATCACGTGCTTGTAGTAACTCCCATAAAGCCACAGCGCCTTTTTCTTCTCCATATTTGGTATATGTTTTTCTTAGTTCCGAATTTTCTGGACTTGATTGTTTCCCTAATTGATAGTCGTAAATTAAGGCCTGTACGTAAAGCCCTGTTCCACCAACTACGATAGGCAATTTCCCTCGTTGTGAAATTTCCTCAATTTTTTCACGTGCCATCTTTTGAAAATCGGCAACGGTATAGGTTTGATCCATTTCATAAAGATCGATTAAGTGGTGTGGAACGCCCATTGCTTCCTCTTTTGTAACTTTGGCGGTCCCGATATCTAGTCCTCGAAAAACTTGCATGGAATCGGCATTAATAATTTCACCATTGTATTTTTTTGCTAATTCGATACTCAGTGCCGTCTTCCCTACGGCAGTCGGACCGACAATTACCATTATTTTTTTCATTCTTTTCCTCAAATCTTCACACTAGGTTTAGAGTGTTTTTTTAAACAACGTCAAAGGTTCATCCGTTAAATTTTTCAATTGTACTTTTCTTTCATAAATCATTTCTGTAATTGTGTCTGATAATTGTTCAATCAAGACACGCCCACCTTTGAACGTATAACCGCCTAAAGAAACGGTTTCAGCCGGTGAGAGTACCGCTTTTCTAGTTGAAATCTGTTTGAAGAACTCATCTAAAAAATAATTTGGCAAATAAAAACTATTATGTGCAGCAAAAGATTGTAAGTAAATGTAATCATCTACCGTAATATAACAATCGTCAAACGCATCAAAACTGACATATTCAGCCATCGTAATCGTCCGTTTTTCCAAGATTTCAATTATTTTTTTATTTAATGCCAATAATGTTTCAATTTCTTTCACCTTATGCTCCAACAAGCGTTGTTTTTTTTCTTTTCTTTCGAGATAATTCATTTGAATCGAAAAAGCAATAAGCATCAATGCTGCTCCGACGACGACCCCACTTGTGCCAATTAAAAACATTGCCATTTCAGCTGTTCCCTCCCTTTCTTAACCTTCTTTCATTCTACCATATCTTCTTGCTTTTTATAATCTTTTTCATTTGACCTTTATTGACCTTTCCGTTATAATTTCAGTTAGCTAAATGACAGTTTTCTCTATTTAATCGACAATTAATGTGATATGCTAGAGTTAAAATTTAGCAAAAACTATCAAGGAGGATTTTTCCTATGAATTTAATTCCAACAGTTATCGAACAATCATCTCGTGGTGAAAGAGCCTACGACATCTATTCACGTTTATTAAAAGATCGCATCATTATGTTAAGTGGTCCAGTGACCGATGATTTGGCAAATACAATCATTGCTCAATTACTTTTCCTTGATGCCCAAGATTCTGAAAAAGACATCTATGTATACATCAATTCACCTGGTGGAAGTGTCACAGCTGGTCTAGCAATTTTTGATACCATGAATTTTGTGAAAGCCGATGTACAAACCATCGTGATGGGAATGGCTGCATCAATGGGGAGCTTCCTGCTAGCTGCCGGAACGAAAGGCAAACGCTTTGCTTTACCAAATGCAGAAGTAATGATTCATCAACCGTTAGGTGGCGCTCAAGGACAAGCAACCGAAATTGAAATTGCCGCTCGCCACATTTTAAAAACACGCGATCGCTTAAATAAAATTTTAGCAGAACGCACGGGACAACCGATTGAAATCATCGAAAAAGACACCGATCGTGACAACTTTATGTCAGCAGAAGAAGCAAAAGCATACGGTCTAGTCGACGAAGTGATGACTACAAAATAAGAAAGAACAAATGCCACAAGTTCCTTGAATTCAAGCGGACTTGTGGCATTTGTTTATCTTCTACTCCCAATCCTTCAAAAAAGGGAGGGCGTACCCGATTTTTCAACTGTTGACAATTCATTCCTTTACAAAAAAAGCAGCATTTTTTCTTTCCATTTTTTATCTAATCATATTGGGTCAAGTCCCAGTGTTCGATAATTTGATTCAATTTTTGAGCATATTGAGGATCCGTTGCATACTTCCCTGTTAAAGCTTCCGTCGCTTCTTGGTAAGTCGTTGCGACATTACGCCAAGTGCCTCGGTAAAAATGCGGATCCCAATTGACCCCTTCTGCAATTTTTTTAGCATAATCTTCCAGGGAATCTTTGGCTGTCGCGTATTTCCTAAAGGAAGCTGGTAGCAAGACCCGCTGGCCGTTGATTACTTCATCTGAGGCAATTTCGTATCGTTCAAATTTCCCTTCATCCACACCGACAGTAAATTTCATCCCGTAAAAATTATTGGCTTCTTGCGTCAATTGGCTGGCGCCATAACCAGATTCCAAAATTGCCTGGGCAATCATCACTGAAGGATAAAGATTGTATTCACGGCCCAAAATGACCGCATCTTGCGCTAACCGGTCGACAAAGGCTTGTTTGCTACTAAAGGTCATCGCTTGAAAGGGCTGCGAAACAGTCACTGAACTCGTTGTGTCCCTTTGGACTCTCCCATTCGCTCCACGTGCCATCCCTCCCATCAAATGCTGGCGAAAGTCTTCACTTAAGCGAACGGTCGCAGTTCTCGTTTCCATCGGTGGAACCAAGGTCTCCGTTGTTTCATTTGTAACCAAGTCCTTTGTTTCCTCGTCTTTTTCTTCTTTTGGGACGGACTTGGAAGGTTCGTCTACCACAGAAGGCGTTATAGAAACTGCTTGGGCTGTATGTTTTTCTTCCGTCGCTTTTTGATCAAGCAGCCCTAGGAGTTGCTGCTGCTCATCTTCTATTTCATAATAGGTGGTACCATTAAAATGATGGTAGGCGCCTTTAATCCGTACTTTTTGACCTAGCAATTCCTCTGATTGTTTCTTTTCTTCCCAATCAAAGTTTGCATAAATGGGATACCCCACGTGATGAATGGTTTTCCTTTGAACTAAAGGTTGCTTCACACCTTCGGGTTGTTCTCCAGCTAATGTCACACTTGAAGCCTGAACATACCCCATTGCTTGGCGTTCTTTATTTTCTAACAGATAATAAGTCGAAATGCCCCGAGTATACGAGCGAGAAATAAAAAAGGTTTGATTTAAAGAGACAAAAGTTTCTTGTGCTTTTGCCCCATCTAATGATTCTAAGATGCGAAAGTGTTCATACGTAATCGTGCCGTATTGATTGACCGTCGCTTCTTGGTACTTTGTTTGCGCATGAAAATCTCTTGCTCCACCAAAAACAATCCCTAGACTCCAAAGGACCACCAACGTAACATTTATTTTCTTTTTCAATCGTTTTATTCCCCCGCTTCCTTCGAAACTCTTCTCCTTCATTATACAAGATATTCAAAAGAGATGGTCTCATTTTCATAAAAAAGAACACGAAATGAAAAGACTCTTACTTCCTTTTAACCAAAAAACATGAACGGCAAAAGGAGCGAAGCACGACGATGCGCTTCTTTCTCTTTTTATCCGTTCATGTATCATTTTTTTCTTATTCTGCTTCTTCTGAAAATTGACTATTATACAGATTCGCATAAAAGCCATTCGCCGCTAATAAAGTTGTATGGTTCCCTTGTTCAATAATTGAACCTTTATCCATCACTAAAATTAAATCCGCATCACGAATCGTTGATAAGCGGTGGGCAATCACAAAGCTGGTCCGGCCTTCCATCACCTTGTCCATTGCTTTTTGAATGAGCGCTTCCAGTCGTGTATCAACCGAGCTCGTAGCCTCGTCTAAAATTAAAATTTTCGGATCAGAAATAACGGCTCGAGCAATTGTCATCAATTGTTTTTGACCAAGTGAGACGTTATCTCCCTCCGCATTAATTAACATGTCATACCCTTCAGGCATCGTGCGGATAAAATGGTCGACATTGGCCGTTTTCGCTGCATCGACCACTTCATAATCGGTTGCATCCAGTTTCCCAAATCGAATATTATCAGCGATGGTTCCTTCATACAACCAAGCGTCTTGTAAGACCATACCAAATAGCGAGCGAACATCGCTTCTTGCCATCTTCTTCGTATCGACGCCATCAATTTTAATCGCACCCGCATTTACATCATAAAAGCGCATCAGTAAATTAATCAAGGTTGTTTTTCCTGCACCCGTCGGTCCGACAATTGCAACGGTTTGCCCAGCTTTTACAGTAAAATTCAAGTTTTGAATGAGTGGTTTTTCTGGTGCATAAGCAAAATCAACCGCTTCAAAAGTGACCTCTCCATGAAACACTTCTGGTAACGCAATATCAACTTCATTTTCAACTTCTTCTAATTCATCTAAAATTTCAAAGACACGTTTGGCAGAAGCTGAAGCACTTTGTAAAACACCTGATAATTGCGTAATATTCCCCATCGGTTGGCTCACTTGCCAGATGTATTGAATGAAAGCTTGCAGTTGCCCCACAACAATCACCCCGCCAATGACATAATAGCTTCCTAAAACGGCGACCACAATGTACGCTAGGTAGGCTGTTAACTGAACAAGCGGCATCATCAACCCTGATATAAAGGCTGCTCGAAACCCATAATATTGTAATTTATGATTCGATTGTTTAAATCCTTCGAGTGCTTCTTTTTCACGCCCATACACTTTTAGGACACTAAAACCTGTCATGTTTTCTTGCACATAACCATTCATCTCGCCTAAAGCGTTTTGCATGTTGTTAAAATAAGGCTGCGATTTGCTTACGATTGCTTTTGAAATCAAAAGAGAAGCGGGAATCATAATCATTGCTAACAAAGCCATCTTCGAATTGATATAAAACATCATCCCTAAAGCAATGGCAATACTTAAAATCGCATTCACAATTCCGATTAAGGCTTGTTGCATCGCCCCACTCACTGCGTCCACATCATTTGTCACACGCGACAAGATATTTCCTTGTTGGTTTCTATCAAAATAGGAAACAGGCAAACGATTGATTTTTGTTTCTAAATCTTGCCGTAAATCTTTCATCGCCGATTGCACCACATTGGTAATGAGTACACCTGCGAGGAGTTGGGCAATTCCATAGCCTAATCCGATGAAAAAGATCCACAGAAGCGTCTGTTTAATATAAGCAAAATTAATTCCAGTACCTTCTGAAACATTTTTCGCAAGTTCCGTCGTTGGTAACCCAGACACATATGGAAGTAACCCACTGAAAACAACGGTAGCAACTGTAAAAAATAGGACGAAAAAGAAGGCGATTCGATAAGGTTTGAGATAATTTGCTAATCGTTTAAAAGAAGAAAAGTTTTTCATTTGGCTAATTCCTCCTCTGACAATTGTGATGCTGCAATATCATAATAAATTGGGCAAGTTGCCAATAACTCCTTGTGCGTCCCTACACCGACAACATCTCCTTCATTTAATACAATAATTTTATCTGCATCCATAATCGTTCCTACGCGTTGGGCAACAATCAAGGTCGTGGACTCTTTCGTTTCTTGACGCAAACGCTCCCGTAAACGAGCATCGGTTGCATAGTCTAGCGCGGAAAAACTATCATCAAAAATAAAGATCTCTGGTTGTCGAATAACGGCACGCGCAATTGCTAAGCGTTGTTTTTGACCACCTGAAAAATTACTACCCCCTTCTGATACGAAGGTGTCTAGTCCATCCGGTAATCCCATGACAAAATCGGTGGCTTGCGCAATTGCTAATGCTCGATGCATCTCTTCTTCCGTCGCGTCTTCTTTTCCGTAACGTAAGTTCTCCGCAATTGTTCCAGTAAACAGCAAGGCTTTTTGCGGAATATAGCCGATTTTTTGACGAAGGGCAGCCAGTTTATAAGCTCGTACATCATGCCCGTCAATTTTGACACTTCCTTGACTGACATCATAAAAACGCGGAATCAATTGAATCAATGTCGATTTTCCGCTTCCGGTACTACCGATAAAGGCAACCGTTTCACCAGGGTTTGCGGTAAAACTAATTTGACGAATCACCGGCGTCTGAGAAGGTCCTGGATAAGCAAATGTCACCTTTTCAAAAGTGATCACGCCTTTTGTCGCAGTCGTTTCAATTCCATCTACTGGGTCCTTAATTAAAGGCTGGGCATCAAACGCTTCTTGAATTCTTCCAGCTGAGACCGCTGCACGTGGATACATCATAAAGACAGTTGCAAATAGCATGAATGAGAATAAAGCATGGAAAATATACTCAATAAAAGCAATTAAATCACCGACTTGCAAGTCACCTGCATCGATTTGAACACTTCCCGACCAAATAATTAAGACCATTACGATATTAAACAAGAAAAAGAAGGCCGGCTGTGCCACGGACATCAAACGGAAGAGTCTTTTCGAACTCGTCGTATACGCCGCATTGACTTTTTCAAAACGCTTCTCCTCAAATTTCTCATTAACAAAAGCACGAACCACGCGTAGCCCTGATAAGTTCTCCCGTAAAATTCCATTAATTCGGTCTAAGTTCTTTTGCTGCATTTTTGAAATTGGCTCAGAATAAACAGCAATTGCCACGACCCCTCCTAGTAAAAAGGGTAATGAACCGAGTACATACCACCCAAGAGAAGGACTCGTTCTGACAACCATATACAAGCTGACAATAAACATCATCGGCGCAGTAAAACCAATCCGCAAAATATTTTGCATAAATAGCATGATTTGATAAGCGTCATTGGTCACACGTGTAATTAATGAAGAAACGCCAATTTCTTCATACTCGTTATGTGAATACTCCTGCACTTTTTCAAATAAGTCGTCCCTGATATCAGCAATCATATTTGTTGTGATTTTTGACGTCACAAATCCTAGTAGGATATTTAAAGACACACCAACCAAGACAATCACGAACATCAAAATCCCCATTTGTTTCACATAGCCCATATCTTTCGGCACAATGCCGTTGTCAATCATGGTTGCGAGTAGAGTTGGTAATCCCAATTCAACTAAAATAAAACCAAAGACACAAAAAAAGTTAAATAATAGTAATTTTTTTTGCTTCATTGCATAACGCCACATTAATTTCAAATAAAAACCTCCCTAATCATTTCATTCTTCTCTTATTCTAACTATAACAAAACTCTTGAAGGGGATAAAGCTTTTTCAGAAAGTTGTCTGCTTCTTTTCTTGCAAAGATGATTGTCTCATCTACACAACTCCATTCTATACTTCTTTTGCTTTCTATGATAAAATAAAAACAAATCCTGTATGGACATACAGAAACGTTCGGTTGAATTTTTTTAAAATGAAGCAATCAGAAAGTGTAGACGAGACTTTCTCTTTTTTCTCACGTTAAATGTCTGAAAAAAGCCCATTCAAGTTTTTCATTGACTGAAAAGGTCTAAACGATGATGACCTTCATTTTGGTGCGTTAAAATTCAAACCTTAAAAACTGCCCAGCAGATAAAGGAGAGTATCACATGATTTATAAAGTTTTTTACCAAGAGAGAAAAGATCAAAACCCAAAAAGAGAACAAACACAATCTCTTTATATTGAAGCAGAAACAGAAGTTCTTGCACGTCAATTAGTTGAGGATAATACCCCATATAATATCGAATATCTTCAACTATTAGAAGGCAATCACTTAGCTTACGAAAAAGAAAACACTGACTTCATTTTGACGGAGTTTTAAAATGAAAGTCTCCCTAAAAAACAACGAAACTGGTGTTTTTGGCATCGGTGGTTTAGGTGAAATCGGGAAAAACTGTTATGGGGTTCAATTCCAAGATGAGATCATCCTAATTGATGCAGGAATTAAGTTTCCTGAAGACGAATTGCTCGGGATTGACTATGTGATTTCCGACTACAGTTACATTGTACAAAATTTATCCAAAGTAAAAGGCCTGGTCATTACCCATGGCCACGAAGACCATATCGGTGGTATTCCTTACCTATTACGACAAGCGAATATTCCGATTTATGCGGGCCCGCTAGCCCTTGCCTTGATTACAAACAAACTAGATGAACATGGCTTGTTGCGCGATGCTACCCTCCATGAAATTAACGAAGACAGCATCATTCGTTTTCGTAAAACCTCGGTTAGTTTCTTTCGTACGACGCACAGTATCCCTGAAGCCCTTGGTGTTGTTGTTAAAACACCTTCAGGAAACATTGTGGCAACCGGCGATTTCAAATTTGACTTTACTCCAGTAGGTGAACCAGCCGACTTGCATAAGATGGCGCGGATTGGAGAAGAAGGCGTTTTGTGTCTATTATCAGATAGTACGAATGCAGAAATTCCTACTTTTACAAAATCTGAAAAAACAATTGGTTCTTCCATTACCCGAATTTTTGAAAAGATTGAAGGTCGTGTTATTTTTGCCAGCTTTGCTTCAAACATCTTCCGCCTACAACAAGCCGCAGATGCAGCAGTGGCAACCGGTAGAAAAATTGCAGTCTTTGGACGAAGCATGGAAAACGCGATTGTCAATGGACAAAACCTCGGCTACATTAAAGTTCCTAAAGGCACCTTCGTAGATGCTTCTGAAATTAATCGTTTACCTGCAAATGAAACAATGATTTTATGTACAGGCTCACAAGGAGAGCCAATGGCGGCTTTGAGTCGGATTGCTAATGGTACACACCGACAAATTCAAATTCACCCAGACGATACCGTCATTTTTTCAAGCTCACCCATTCCGGGAAATACCAAAAGTGTCAACCATTTAATTAACTTACTTTTAGAAGCAGGCGCGGAAGTCATCCACGGGAAATTAAATAATATTCACACTTCTGGTCACGGTGGACAAGAAGAACAAAAATTAATGCTACGTTTAATGAATCCGAAATTTTTTATGCCCGTTCACGGTGAGTTTCGTATGTTAAAAATTCACACCCAATTGGCACAAGATACCGGCGTACCAGAAGAAAATTGCTTCATTATGGAAAATGGCGATCTGCTGGCATTGACAGCAGATACCGCTCGGATTGCTGGACATTTCAATGCAAATGACGTTTATGTTGATGGTAGTGGCATTGGAGATATTGGCAATGTCGTCTTAAAAGATCGCCGGATTCTTTCAGAAGAAGGTTTAGTCCTCGCGGTAGCAACGGTTGATATTGAAAGCAAAGAAATTTTAGCTGGTCCAGATATCCTATCACGTGGATTTGTTTACATGCGTGAATCCGGTGAAATGATTAGTGAAGGACAGACGGTTTTATTCAATAGCTTACGCGAAGCCTTGCAACAACCAAATTGTACCGAATATAAATTAAGAGAAGCAATGTCTGCTGCTCTACAACCTTTCTTATTCGAAAAAACCGAAAGACATCCAATGATTTTATCAATGGTAATGACGCCCGATCAAGCATAAAAAGAACAAAGATGAGCCCGTAAATCAAAGCTCGTCTTTGTTCTTTTTTCTTTAGCTATAAAAAAAGAAACGCAGATTATTATCTACGCTTCTTTTGTTAAATTCTTATGCTTTGTTAACGTTTGTTGCTTGAGGACCACGATCTGAGTCTTCAACATCAAATATTACAGCTTGGCCTTCTTCTAAAGTTTTGAATCCGTCACCTTGGATTGCTGAGAAGTGTACGAATACATCGCTACCATCTTCGCGAGAAATAAAACCAAAACCTTTTTCTGCGTTAAACCATTTTACTGTTCCATTTTCCATGAATATAACCTCCTAGTGCTGATGCACAATAATAATTCGTAAGCTTTGCTCGTCATACACATAGAGGTCAAATCTTTCATTTTAACTCCTACTTGCGAAACAAAATTACATCTACTATTCTACACGTATGTTCAATATTTTGCAACCTTGGAATTCATTCTTTTTTAATGTTCCCAAAATCCTTCTTCTCTTAAACTCACATAACTCTGATCACCAATCACCAAATGGTCCAATAATTCAATTCCCATCATCTCGCCGCATTCTTTTAAACGTCGGGTAAATTGTCGGTCGTTCATCGAAGGTTCAGGATTTCCGGATGGATGATTGTGCGCACAAATAATCCGAGCGGCACTATAGCGAACCGCCACGCGAAAAATTTCACGTGGATGCGCAATACTCTGATTGAGCGACCCAATAAACAACGTCTGTCTGTGAATGATTTCGTTTTTTGTATTTAAATACAAACATAGCAAGTGTTCCTGTTGGTAGTCTTTTAATTCTTCCATTAATTGATACGCTAAATCCATACTCGTTCGTACACTTCCGTACTTAGGTTGCAGTGACTGATGGATGCGACGCCCAAATTCCATCATTGCCTTTAGCTCAATTGCTTTAATCGCTCCAATCCCTCGAACTTCTTGTAATTCATTTAAAGAGGCTGCTTTTAAGTCGTATAAACTGGGAAAAGCGGCTAGCAGTAAGCCGGACAACTCCATCACGTTATAGGGAGCGGAACCCGTTCGCAATAAAATTGCTAATAACTCTTGATTGGAAAGCGCTTGTTCTCCATACTCTAACAATCTCTCTCGTGGCAAAGAACTTTTCGGGATTGTCCGCATTAATTTTTCGCTCATATAAAAACTCCTTTACGTATTTTCAAACTAACATACGCAAAGGAGTTCCTTTATTTTATGATAAAATGAGGGACTTCTAACAAACTCGGTAAAACTTTTGTAATTTTCGCTTCCAAATCTGGTGTAGGTAACACTAAATCAGGAACCATCACCACATCGATCCCCGCTCCATGAGCCGCCAATACGCCGTTTCTAGAATCTTCTAGAATCAATATTTCCTTTTGTGGCAAAGCTAAAAAACGGTGCGCTTTTTTAAATATTTCTGGATCTGGTTTTGCTCGTTGCACGTCTTCAAAAGAAAAAATCGTTTCGAATTCGTCGATAATTCCTGCTTTTTTTAACAAAATATCAATCAGACGTCGCTGATTACTCGAAGCAATCACTTTGGCGACTTGGTGTTGATTTAAGAAAGTCAGTAACTCCAAAACCCCCTCTTTTAAATCTGCTTCGCCGGCTTCAAACATTTCCACACTCCGATTAAAAATAGCGACAATAAATTGATCTACTTTTTCTGACCCAAAATCTTCATCGTAGAGGTCATGGTAAACGACCCACAATTCTTCGTCACTGATTCCAATGTAACGATGATAAATGCTTTGATCATAAGGGATACCCATAAGATTCGCAATCTCTTGTGTCGCTTGATAATAAAGACGTTCCGTATCAAATAACAAACCATCTAAATCAAAAATCACACCTTGGTATTTTTTCATTTTTTGCTCCTTTATAAGCTTAATAAGTATTGACGGATTTCAGAGACAAAATAAAGAGAACCTGTAATTAAAATGACATCTTCTGGCGTACTTTTTTCTAATAAATCTGCCAAACCAAATTTCCAAGAAGAAGCAATCGTTATTTTAAGAGGATTCGTTTCTTCGTAGTGTTTTTTTAATTGAATGGCTCGCGGATTATCAAACGTCGTCAGCACGATTTCACTTTTAGGGATGTGACATAAGGCTTGTAACATTTGCTGAATATCTTTGGTTTCTAAGGCTGAAAACAAAATATAAATCCGGCGATTCGCAAAGGTCTTTTGCATATTCTCAACCAGTCGTTGCATCGCATGGACATTATGTGCGCCATCAAGAATCACAAGTGGTTCTTCTTGAATCCTTTCCATCCGAGCGGGCCACGCTGTCTTAGCTAACCCTTTTCGAATCATTTCAGGAAAGACTGGCAAGTCATTTAACTTACAGTAAGTATAAAACAATTCGATGGCTAAGCCGGCATTTTCCACTTGATGCGCTCCTAGAAGTGGCGTTTTCAAATCCTTCAACTTCCCACTCTCATTGTAAAAATCAAAGCGTTCGCCCCAAAGTGGATCCGGTTTGGGGTTGGCTACTTGATAGTCTGCTCCATAGAGTCGAATCGGTGCATCTAACGTCTTCGCACGCGCTTGAATAACGGTTCGCGCCTCTTCCACAATATTTCCTGTAACAAGCGGCGTATTTGGTTTAATAATCCCAGCTTTTTGACTAGCAACTTCGGCCAGTGTTTCGCCTAGTATATCTGTGTGGTCTAAACCAATCGTTGTGATTCCCGTTAATACAGGCTGGATGACATTGGTTGAATCCAGTAATCCACCTAGACCAACTTCAATAATGGCAACGTCCACTTTTTGACTGTAAAAATAATCCAACCCCATAACCGTCAGTAACTCAAATTCGGTAATGCCGCTAACCGCTTCTTGTTGATCAAGGATCGCAACAAGTGGTTGGTATTTTTGAACGAGCTGTAGCAAATCCTCATCTGGAATATAGCGACCATTTAAAGCGATTCGCTCGTTAAACACTTCGATGTAGGGTGAAGTAAACGTGCCCACATTTAAACCAACTTCTTGTAGCATTTGACTTAAATAACTGACAGTTGAACCTTTCCCGTTTGTCCCTGCAAGGTGAATCATTTTTAGTTTCTTCTCTGGATGATCCACCAATGCTAATAAGGCCTCTACTCTTTCTAGTCCTGGTCGAATACCAAAAGGTAAACGACCATGTATCCATTCAATGGCTTCTTCGATTGTCTCTACCACATTATCACCTCTTCGTCATTATACCAAACCCTTCTGGATTGTCACATGAAAAACATACATTCCCTCAGGTAACTGCTTGAATCATTGGGCTCATTATAAAAGAGCGAGGACGTCTTTCTCCCCACTCTTTTCTACTTCAACTAATGGGCAAACCAAATCGCTAAAGCGGAATTTGGATCGGCTGTTTCACATGTTTGCCAAGTCACGGTTGCTCCTTGAGATTTTAAAACACCGTAAGCATTGTCATCATTTGCAACATAGCGCATCACATGAAACACTGTATAGGTTTGCCCATGAATCACTACCGTATCGCCAATACCAATGTTCCAAATGGCACTGCCGGCACTACTTGCTTTTTCAACCAAGTAATGGGAAGGGTCATCTGACCACTGATAAATGTAAGGGGTCCACTGAGGTACAGCCCCTACTCCTGAAAAAGAACTTAAATCAAAGTGATAGCCTTTAAAGTTAAAGCCATCGGTTCTCGGAGAAGTGTCAAAGGGGGTTTCTGGTGAAGGAGAGGAAATAGCGGGTTCTTCCGAATTTGTTGGGGCATTTGGCTCCACGGTATTCTCGGTATTCTCGCTCTTCCGATCGAGAGTGATGTGAGTCGTATTTTGGCGCTGTTTTTCTGCTTCTTTTTGTCGTTCAAGTGTTCTCTTGAATGTCGTCAAATCTTCTTTATAAAGGGCTTGGACCGATTCTGGAACAACTTGTTCGACCATTTTTTTCAACGCACGATAATTTTTATCCGTGTAGCTCTTTTTGTTCTTCGCTAACCACTTTTCTACGGATTCCTTTGTTAAAATTTGTTCCGTTGCAAACGCGAGGACTTCTGCGGTTTCAGTCATGGATGGATTCACCTGATCCACTTGTTCAATTTGATTGGCAACCGATTCTATCTGTTGTTCGTCAACTTCGTCTTTAATTTTCACAGTCAGATCTATCCCTGATTCCGTTAAAATCTCTGCTTCAAATAAGGTTTGCTGCAGCTGATAAATCGTGACTAAACCATATAAATCTGCACGTTCTTCTTCAACTTTATTTACTCTTTCAACGACTTCCTTCGTATGCTTTTCAGGAATTTCTTTAGATTTTGTCTTTATCTTTTCTAATTGTCTGTCCAATCCCTCTAAATGATTTTTCGTTTGATCCATGACGACGATTTGATAAAGTTTTCCTTCTGATAGTGTATGAATCGAATCATCAATTGCCTCACCTTCACGAATCAATTGATTTTTTAAGTGAAGGTCTTTTGTAATCAATCGATAGGTAAAAAAGGTGAGTGCCAACCCTGAAATGACCAGTGCAATGACTAAAAATAGTGTCCGTTTCGTCATGTTTCCCTGTTTCATTTTTCTCATCCTTTCTTTCAACTTGCCATCTAACTTCACTCGCATCTGAAGGATTGCAATGAATCGAAAAGACTCTTTTTATCTGAATTGAGTAGATTCAATTCATGTAAATAACAAGAAAATGAAAAACATAAGAAATATCTACTTTTACCGTTCATTTTTAGCAGTTAAGCACCTCTTATTTCTATCTTTATTATAACTGGATTTTCTCCTTCTAAAATGACTGTTCTGTGATTCCCCCCCGACGATTCTTCCTCTGATTCGAGAAAGAACCTGCCACCATTTCCTTTCTAATGTCGCTTGCTCCGCCGAAAGAGGCAACTGCTTTCTCTTCCTTTCGCTACGGCTCTTCTTTTTATTTATAGAAAAAAAGCAAGCGTCTGCTAGAGTAGCGGTCGCCCACACCCTATTGTACGTTTGCTTTTTTTCTTTTCGAATGCAAATTTTTGAAATGCTTTTTTTCAACAACATCAGGCTTTTCAAACGACTAAAGCGTCTGACTTTTCGGAATTTTCGATAAACAAACCGTCTTTTTTCACGAAAATTTCCTTACTAGTAGGCATACCAAATCGCTAAAGCGGAATTTGGATCGGCTGTTTCACATGTTTGCCAAGTCACGGTTGCTCCTTGAGATTTCAAGACACCATAAGCGTTGTCATCATTTGCGACATGGCGCATCACATGAAATACTGTATAGGTTTGCCCATTAATCACTACCGTATCGCCAACACCAATGTTCCAAATGGCGCTGCCGGCACTACTTGCTTTTTCAACCAAGTAATGGGAAGGATCATCTGACCACTGATAAATGTATGGAGTCCACTGAGGTACAGCCCCTACTCCTGAAAAAGAACTTAAATCAAAGTGATAGCCTTTAAAGTTAAAGCCATCGGTTCTCGGTTCTGGTGCTGGTGCCGGCGTTGCAGCTTGAGACGAAAGGCTATTGCCGTTTACCGTAATATTTGTGGAATTCGAAGCAGATGGTTGATTGGTGTTTTTATTCGTTCCATTCGTAGACTCTCCGCTCGAAGATTGCTGAGTGGTCACTTGGTTTTCAGTTTGACTTGTCGATGATGTTTGTGCCTGAGCGATTTGGGCGGCTTTTTCTTTTGCCGCTTTTTCTTTTGCGGCTTTTTCATCGGCAATTTTTTTATCTAATCCTTTCTTAAAGGACACCACGGAAGACTGATACGACTCTCTCACCGATTGCGGGACAACCTGTTCCACTAATTCTTGTAGTCCACGATAGTTTTTCTCATTGTATTTTTTTCCGTTTTTTCTTAACCAGTCATCAACTGCTTTTTTCGACGTAAATTGCGTTTCGGCATATGCGATTACTTCTTTGGTTTCATCCTCTAATTGAAAACTTTGTTCATTTGCCTGCACCGTTTCAAAGACGTCATTGATTTTTTCTAATGTTACTTCTTTTTTTAATGTCGCTTCTTTGTTCACGCCATCTTTGGTTAAAATTTCTTCTTCAAATAAAGTATTTTGCGCTTCATAAATTTTAACTAGATCATAAAAAGCAGCAATTTCTTGAGCCAATTCTCGACTATTGGCTTTAATTTCTTGTGCATTCTCATTTGTTAATGTTTTCGTTTTCCCTTGAATCGCTTCTAGTTTTGATGCATACATCGCCAACGTTTGTTTAATTTGTTCGATCGTTCCAATTTGATAATACTCTTCCTCATATAGTTTTTTTAAAGAATGTTCCAAGCCATTTTGTTGACTAACTAAATGTTCTTTTATCTGTCCTTCTTTAACGGATTCTGCATAGCCATAAACTCCTAATCCTGAGCCGATGACAACAGCAGTTAATATACTTAATTTGACAATTGTTTTCTTAGCTAACTTCTTCATTTTGTTCCTTCACTCTTTCTGAAATTATTTTTCTCAAACACTTCACAACGATCAATTGTTTTTAAGTAGCAAGCCAATGAAGAAGAAAATTAGTCTCTTCTTCTCATCTTTTAACATTATTTCCAAAAAAGAATTTAATTAAAACTAAAAATGAACATCCGGTGAAATTTCCTTCATCTTTTTTTCTAGTTCAATCTTCTTATTCTCTTATATCGGTCGTTTCTCTCTTGATTTAAGCCTTTTACTAATAATCACTCGACTTAGATTTAGTAACAATGAATGAGCAACAACGATTTAGTTATATCATTTTTTACTTAAAAACAAATGAACAACCAAAGAAAGTGTTCTGAATTTAAAATTAAATAACCCTAGTTTGAACACAAAAAAGAATAATTATGTTTTTGTTTCATTCTCAATGAGTAAAGTGTTTGTTTTTGACCATTTGATTACCGCAAAAAAAAGAACCATTCATTGTGCTCACCTCTTTTTTATTTGATTGAAGCCTCCTGAAATGTACCATGATTTTCTACACGTTTTTGACATTTTTTTTGCTTTTTAACGACAAAAAGAGTGACTCTAAACTTATTAAAAAGTTTAGAATCACTCTTATTTTTTTATTATAAAATGTTATTTAATTGTTCGATTCGCTCAATCGTTGACTGTTGTTTTTCTAAATAGTCTTTTTCTTTTTCTCGTTCTTCTTGAACAACTGCTTCAGGCGCATTTGAAACAAAACGTTCGTTTGATAATTTTCCTTGAACACGTTTCACTTCTTGTGTCCATTTCGCTAATTCTTTATTCAAACGTTGAATTTCTTCTTCGATATTGATTAAATCAGCTAATGGCAAGAAAATGGTCGCTCCAGTTAACATGGCAGACATCGCGAGTTCTGGGGCTTTGATTTCACTCGAAATGACCAATTCTTCTGGATTACAAAAACGGTCGATATAATTGGTATTCTCTTTTAAAAATTGATCAATCTTCGCATCGTGCGTTTGAATTAAGAGTGTAATTTCTTTTGACAATGGCGTATTCACTTCAGCGCGAATATTTCGCACGGAACGAATTAACTCTTTTAAAGTCTCCATTCCTGTCGTTGCAACGTCATCCAACCATTCTTTTTCGACAACTGGATACTCGGCTACTACGAGAGATTCACCATTTTTTGGTAATTTACTCCAAATTTCTTCTGTCACAAAAGGCATAATCGGATGTAACAGACGCAAACTTTGATCTAAAACGTGCACTAAAACATTTTTATTCATTCTCTTAGCCGTTTCATCGTCACCGTATAATGTTTCTTTACTCATCTCAATGTACCAATCACAAAAATCATCCCAGATAAAATTATATAATTGACGACCCGCTTCACCAAATTCAAAACGATCAAATAGATGCGTTACTCGTTCAATCGTTTCATTTAAACGACTTAAAATCCAACGATCTGCAACCGTCTTTTCTCCTTCAAGGCTTCGCTCTTCCACCGTTAAGTCTTCAATATTCATTAAAACAAAGCGTGAAGCGTTCCAAATCTTATTGATGAAATTCCAAGCAGCATCCATTTTTTCATAGCTAAAGCGCATATCTTGGCCAGGTGACGAACCATTTGATAGGAACCAACGGAGTGCATCCGCTCCATATTGATCGATCACTTCCATGGGATCAATCCCATTTCCTAAAGATTTACTCATCTTACGACCATCTTCTGCCCGAATCAAGCCGTGAATCAAGACATTTTCAAAAGGACGTTTCTCCGTGAACTCTAAACTTTGGAAAATCATTCGACTAACCCAAAAAGCAATAATATCATAACCCGTTACTAAAGTGCTGTTAGGGAAGTAACGTTGATAATCCTCACTTGTTTCGTCCGGCCAACCCATGGTTGAAAATGGCCACAAAGCTGAACTAAACCAGGTGTCTAGTACATCTGGGTCTTGCTCCCAATTTTCAGAATCAAGAGGCGCTTCCATTCCTACATACGTTTCGCCTGTCTCTTTATGATACCAAGCGGGAATTTGGTGCCCCCACCATAATTGGCGTGAAATGACCCAATCATGAATATTTTCCATCCAACGTAAGAAGGTCTGGTTGAAACGCGGTGGATAAAAATCAACGGCATTTTCGGTGGCTTGATTTTCAATGGCTTCTTTGGCTAATGGTGCCATATTGACAAACCATTGCGTGGATAAACGTGGCTCAACGACCACGCCAGTTCTTTCTGAATGACCGACACTATGAACCATTTTTTCAACCTTTATTAGTCGACCAAGCGCTTCTAAATCTTGCACAATTTGTTTCCGCGCAGTAAAACGATCCATCCCTGTATAGTTCCCTGCAAGCTCATTCATCGTGCCATCATCGTTCATCACATTGACACGCGGCAAGTCGTGGCGATTCCCGACTTCAAAGTCATTTGGGTCGTGTGCTGGTGTAATTTTTACCACACCCGTACCAAATTCTCGGTCCACATAATCATCGGCAATTATTGGAATTTCTTTATTCACTAAAGGTAAAACAACCATTTTTCCAATTAAATCTTGGTAGCGTTCATCTTCTGGGTGAACAGCTACCGCGGTATCACCTAGCATCGTTTCGGGACGAGTTGTTGCAATTTCAACCTCGCCAGTACCGTCAGCTAATGGATAAGACATGTGATAGAAAGCTCCTTCAATGTCTTTATGATTCACTTCAATATCCGATAGTGCTGTCCGTGCTTGAGGGTCCCAGTTAATAATGTACTCTCCACGATAGATGAGTTTTTTTTCATACATCGTCACAAAAACTTTTTTGACGGCTTCTGACAAACCAGCATCTAAAGTAAAGCGTTCACGACTATAGTCTAATGATAACCCCATTTTCGCCCACTGTTCACGAATATGACTGGCATATTCTTCTTTCCAACTCCAAACTTCTTCAACAAATTTCTCACGACCTAAATCATGACGCGAAATTCCTTGCTCCCGTAGTTTTTCTTCTACTCGAGCCTGAGTTGCAATCCCTGCATGATCCATCCCAGGTAACCAAAGCGTGTCAAACCCTTGCATTCTTTTTTGACGAATAATAATGTCTTGTAACGTGGTATCCCAAGCATGACCTAAATGCAATTTGCCGGTAACGTTTGGGGGTGGAATGACGATCGAGTAAGGTTTTGCCTGTTTGTCCCCACTTGGTTTAAATAAATCTTTGGCTAGCCACTCTTGATAACGACCCGCTTCCACTTCATTGGGCTGATACTTGGTCGATAGTTCTTTTTTTACCATCTTTTTTCCTCCTTAAAAAATAAAAAAGCCCTAAGATGTAAAAACATCTTAGGGCGTAAATTACGCGGTACCACCTAAATTGTAGAAAAAAATTTCTACCTCTTAAAACGTGAGTTAACGATCACGACACGTTTGGTCTTACTTTTTTCAAACCAAAAACTCCCAAGCTACCTTCGCTAAATTTGTTGAAAGTCTTTCAGCACTTGACTTTCTCTCTAAAAAACAAGTTTTTAGCTACTCCTCTTGTTCAACGTCTTGGTTCATTTTACAATGAACCCTTTTGATTGTCAAACGCTTCGTTCAATACCTAACGATCGCTAAAGTTTAACATCGGTGTCTGATAATGGTACTCGTTGTCGAAAAAGATTAATGTTAATAACTCGGTCGTCAAATCAATGTAACGCACATTCACATAAGGAGGGACAGACACACGATCCGGTGCAAAATTCAAAATTGCTGTAATTCCGCCTTCGACAATCACATCGACGGCTTCTTGCGAACTATGACTAGGGACCGTTGTAATCGCAACGTTAATCGCATTTTCTTGCACTATTTCTTGAAATTGATCCATGCCATAAATTGGATAGCCATCAAACTCTGTACCAATCAATGCCGGGTTATTGTCAAAGATGCAAGTAATTTTTAAGTTTTCGTTTCTTCTAAAATTGTTTTTTAGCAGTGCTTTCCCTAAATTTCCTACGCCGATTAAGGCAATTCGTTTTTTCTCATCTGTTGCTAGTAATTCACTAAAGACTTCTATTAAAAAAGGCACTTCATAACCATAACCACTACGACCTAGCTCACCTAAGTACGAAAAATCACGACGAATCGTTGCCGATGGAACTTGAGTGATTTCAGCAAATTCTTTTGATTTAATTCGAACAACTCCATTGGTTTCAAGTACTTTTAAATTACGCAGGTATAGTGGTAAGCGTTTCGCTGTTGCTTTAGGCAACTTTTTCATTTCTTTCACTTCCACGTTTTCCACCTCTTTGTTAATAAGTTCACATAAAGTGTACCACGTCAGTATTTTATTCGCAAGACAAATCCTGCTTTTCTTCACAAATAAAAAAGGTCGATAAATCAGGTCTGCTCCCCTATTTATCGATCTTTTTTCTTCACTTGGCCAAAGTGTTATAATAAATCAGAAAAATCGTCTTCTTCTTGGCTTGCTGAAATTTCACTAATGATCAAACCAGCCATTGCTCGCTCAATCATCCCCTCTACATCCAAACGCGCTTCATAAAGTTGTACTTTATCGAGTCTTGGACGCGTTTTTGGTTGGGGTGGTGCAAAAATGGTGCAACAATCTTCAAAAGGTTGAATGGATAATTCATAGGTTCCGATTTTTTCTGCCAGTTCAATAATTTCTAATTTATCCATCGTTGCAACGGGACGAATAATTGGCGTCTGTGTCACTTCATTAATCGCTACCATACTCTGTAAGGTCTGAGAAGCCACTTGCCCTAACGATTCTCCGTTAACAATAATTAACCCCTTTCTCAGCGCACGAATCTCATCGCTTAGGCGTAACATCATCCGCCGGGTTATCGTCATCCAGTAACCTTGGGGAACCTTTTCTTTAATGGTTTCTTGTATTTCGGTAAAAGGGACTTCAATAAATTGGATGCTTCCCACGTAAGGTGTTAGTTTTTTCGTCAAATCTTTGGCTTTTTGTAAGGCTTGCTCACTCGTATAAGGCGGACTTGCAAAATGAACGGCTTCAATCTCCACCCCACGTTTCATTGCAAGATAGCCAGCAACGGGTGAATCAATCCCGCCAGAGAGCATCAACATGCCTTTCCCAGCCGTTCCAACTGGTAACCCTCCTGCTCCTCGCAAAGTTTCATAAGATAAATATGCCCCATCTTGACGAATTTCTAGTCGCAGATTAATATCCGGTTGTTTCATTTGGGCTTTGATATTGGGAAAAATATCAAAAATTGCATTCCCTAAAGTTAGGTTTAATTCATTGCTATCTTGAATAAAATCATGATCACTGCGTTTCGCAGTAATTTTAAACGTTTCAACTCCCGTATAAATTTCCTGCATCATTGCTTGCGCTGTCTGCTTAATCACTTCGATGTCTTTTTCAACCCGAATGCTTGGTGAAAAATTTTGAATTCCAAAAACTTTTGATAATAAGGGAATCATACGCTCACTATCTTCACCATTTAAAATTAAATGCATGCGATCTCTTTCCGCTTTAATTTTTAAAGCAGGAAAGTCAATTAAGCTCTTTCTCACATTCGTTGCTAAGCGATCAATAAATGTCCGCCGATTTTTTCCTTTGGTTGAAAGTTCACCGTAACGAACCATAATTTCTGTATACTTCAATGCCATTCTCCTTAATTAATCTTTCCAAATTTTTGATACAATTGATTAAAAACAATTAAAAACTGTTCGACCTCAGCCAAGGTATTACTTTGATCTAAGCTAATTCGAACTGCCGTTGTCGCCTGTACTTCTGGAATGTTCATCGCATGCAAGGTCCCACCGACTTGTTGTTTTTTACTTGAACAAGCACTCGTTGTCGAAAGATAAATTTGCTTCTCCTCGAATGCATGAACCATGACCTCGCCTCGAATCCCTTTTAAACCAAAACATAAGATATGAGGGGAAAAATCTTCTTCTTGAGAAAAAACCGTTACCTTCTCGTATTTTTTTAAAGCTGCTAGAAGATACCCTTTTAGCTGTGCGACATGTTGTGGGTGTGCTGCATTTTTTTCTAAGGTCATCCGTAAACTACGAGCCATCGCGACAATCCCCGCAACATTTTCGGTCCCACTTCGTTTCCCCTCTTCTTGCCCGCCCCCTGTTAGCAAAGGGGCCAGACGCCGACCTTCACGCCAAAAGACAAAGCCAACCCCTTTAGGCCCATGGAACTTATGAGCTGAAAAAGTGGCAAAATCAACCCGTTTTGTTAACCAGTTTTCCGTTGGTACATGGCCAATCCCTTGAACTGCATCCACGTGAAAATGAATTTTGGGATACGCTTGTAAAAGCTCACCAATTTCATGAATCGGTTGAATCGCTCCAATTTCATTATTAACAGCCATTACTGAAACTAAAATGGTCGTTTTCCGAATGAGATTTTTTAAGGCAACAAGATCAACAAATCCTTCTTTCGTCACAGGGGCAAAACTCACTTCAAAACCTAGCTGCTCTAATTGTTTGCCGGTTTCACTTACCGAAGGATGTTCGATACTTGAAAGGATAAGGTGGTTACCAAAAGTTCGCTTTTCTAATGCTGTGCCTTTTAGCACCCAATTGTTCCCTTCTGTCCCACCACTTGTAAAAAAGATTTCCTTTTCTGAAACATCTAAAAGTTGGCTCATTTGCTTTCTCGCCTGTTGTAATAAACGGGTTGCTTGATTGCCTAAATCATGTAAACTCGAAGGATTCCCCATTATTCTCTGACTTGTTTGAACATAGGTATTTAGAACTTCTGGAAAAATAGGTGACGTTGCACTGTGATCAAAATATATCATCCTTAAAATTCCTTCCTCTTTAAATTCTTTTTCATTATAACGATTCATCCCATCGCTTTCAAGTAATTGAAAACTTCTAGTCAGTCAATAAAAAAACTATTTTGAAATTCTCGAAACAAGAATTCAAAATAGTTCAAATTTAAACTAAGTCACGATGATTAAAATAGAAACTTTCTAAACGTTTGAAAGCACCTGGCTCCACTCGTTCAAGACTGGTTGCAATTTCATCTAAAGCATCTTGGTAACGATATTCTTCATTAAACAAGACCAGACTATGTTCAATTGCTGCTTTCACTTCTGGATGAGAATGACGGTAACGATTTGCATATTGCATTAACTGTTCCGTTAAAGCTGCTGCATCAACTAATTCTTTGGTACGTGTATCTAAAATTTGTAATTCTTCTTCACAAATAGCGACAAGTTTATTCACTTCTTCGATATTAATACGGATTTTATTTAAGGCTTTGCCCAACTCTTCTACTCGGTCCGTTGCTAAGAAGAAAAATTCCAAGTAATCCGTAGCTAAACCAGGCAAGCGTTGTTTTTCAACAAAACGTTTTAAATTACGTAACTGTAATTCGAAATCTTCAATTTTGTCTTGAGCGACTTTTTCATCTTTACGTAAAACACGTAACGAATCATCAATTTCGACTTGTTGATTTTCCACATCATCTAAAATTTGATAGGCATCTTTATAAAAAGCTTGAACTTCAGAGTACGGAATTTCATGTCCTTCGATTTGAGGTAAATAAATGCCATGGCGACGAACCAATTCATCGATTTCTGTTTGGAAACCACGTACGCGTCCGAGTTCGTTATGATTCAACGTATAACTTTGTGACGTGTGATCCAATTCAATCAGTAATTGACGGTTATTTTTCATCGAGTGATTGATGTATTCTTCGATGATTTGACGATTTTTCAAGACGTATTTTTTCGCATCAATTTCTCGCTCCATCACCGTATATAAAATATCAATCTCATGTGTCGTGTCACGGTTCGCAACTTCGACTGCAGCAACTTCAACTTTCGCTAAATCTGCCATCGAGTTTTCAACACGGCGTGCCACTCGTTGAATCTCCTGTTCGAAATTCGCTTCTGGAAACTTAAATTTCGCTTCAAGTAATTTTTTATATCCTTCTTCAATTTCTTTCAATTGACCAGGAAAAATTTTATGTAGCTCTTCATAAACAACTGGAATGCGTTTCATTAGATCTTCTAATTCATACGTATGGTTTTCTGCCGTATCTAGAACTTCTCTTGCTTCCACCGGATCGCCTGAAGTATTTAACGTCACGAATTGAGTAAATTCAATTTCAATGTTTTTCACTTGTTTTTGTAACTCTGCATATGCCGGCCCATAAGTACTACCCTGTTCACGTAATTCTTTCTTTAATTCTTCGTAAACATCCAATGCTTGCTGGACTTGCAAGGAGTTACGCTCTTCACTCTCGCGCAATTCTTTTAATCCTTGACGAATTTCTTCTACGCCTTTTTCCATTGCATCCATTGTTTCTTCTGCTTCTTTGACAGCTGCTTGCCCTTTAAAAAAGCGGAAAGTTTCATTTAAGTTTTCAACCTCAAAAATCTGACTTTCTAACTCTGCAAAATCCGTTGTCGAAAGTTCCGTCCATTTTTGACTCCACTCTCTAAACGTATTTTGGCTTTGGCCCACTAGATGCATTTTTTTTACTTCGTCTACTTCTTCAATCACAGGTAAATCAAAAAGTGTTTCTTTACGTTTGGCTAACGAATCGAGCTTTTCTTGATTTTTCCTTCTCATGAAAAAGCCCACCCCATACAAAACCGCAACGACGGCAATAATGGCGATGACAATTCCGATGATTACTTGACTCTCCATTCAAAATTCCTCCATTTTACTCCAGCATTCATATTCATTGTGATGGACACAAATTGTTTTTATTTTTTTATCGTTCATCCTTCAAATAAAAAGCATCTAAAATAAATTATAGCACAAACAAGTTTTGCAAGCACTAGCAACAAGCAAAATAATCAAATTTCTTGAAATTTCCTTTACTTATTTAAATTCGGATGGAAATCAAGCTGATTTTTTCCTAAAAATTACTGAAAACACTTGATTTATTAGGCATTTAAAGGTAATATATTAAAAATTGATGGGAAGAGGATTAAAATGAAAGTGATCAAATTTGGTGGCAGCTCACTTGCCACAGCAAAACAAGTGAAGAAAGTTGTTCGAATCATTGCAGCAGAAAAAGAACGCAAATTTGTCGTTGTTTCTGCTCCCGGAAAACGTGCAACAGAAGATAAAAAAGTAACCGATCTCCTAATTGAACTTTATGAGGCTCGCATGAAACAACAACCAATCGATGCCTTCATTGAAGATATCTACCAACGCTACGAAGAAATTGCCCACCCTTATCAAGTGGCGGCCGATCAGCTCCACAAAATTTATGATGAGCTGCAGGCGCTAAAAGACCTGGTGATTGCAGACAATCCTTACTTTTTAGATACGATTCTAGCCACTGGAGAAAATTGTAACGCCCAATTAATCGCAAGTATTCTTCGAGCGGAGGGATTAAAAGCACGTTACATTAATCCCCGAGAACTAGGAATAATTGTTTCCTGCCATCCGCAAAATGCACAAATTTTGACAAAAGCTTATCACGAAATCAAAAAATGGCGGCAAACAAAAGAAATTCTCGTCATTCCAGGCTTTTTTGGTTATACCGAAAATGGTGATATCTGTACCTTCTCACGTGGCGGATCGGATGTCACTGGCGCGATTGTTGCTCGCGGAGTCAAAGCCAGTCTCTATGAAAATTTTACCGATGTGAATGGGATTTATGCAGCACATCCAGGTTATGTCCATGAGCCGGAAACGATTAAGGAAATTTCTTATCGTGAAATGCGAGAACTAGCTTATGCTGGCTTTTCTGTCTTTCATGAAGAAGCTTTAATGCCTTCTTTCCAAGCGGCAATCCCCGTGGTTATCAAAAATACAAATAACCCTAGCCACCCAGGCACATTGATTACAACTGAGCGAACCGATTTAACGAAGCCTGTCGTGGGGATTGCAAGCGATGAAGGGTTCTCAATGATTTACTTAAGCAAGTACTTAATGAACCGAGAAGTTGGTTTCACCTTGCGAATCTTAGAAATTTTTCGAGACTTCAATTTAAATTACGAACATATTCCATCTGGAATTGATGATTTATCAATCATTTTGCGCTCCGACCAATTGACACCTGAAATTCAAGAAGAATTGCTTCGAAAAATTGCCTATGAAATCGATCCAGATGAGTTACGTATCACCCATGACCTCTCGTTAGTTGTTGTCGTTGGAGAAGGGATGAAACATCGTGTAGGAAGTATGGCTGAAAGTACAGCCGCACTCGCACGAAAAAATATTAACATTGAAATGATTAACCAAGGTTCTTCTGAAGTGAGTATCATGTTTGGTATTCATAAGGAACGTGAATTTGATGCGATTCGTAGCCTCTATTACACGTTTTTTGATTAAAAATCGAAAGGGGTTTCTCCCAACAAAAAGGCCTGCGACAATCGTCACAGGTCTTTTTGTCATATGAATAAAGATTTTTCTCCTTACCTTTTCGTCTCAATCTGTTGATCCAAGGCCTGGCGTATTTTCCTTTCGGGTGCATATTCTTTTTCCCAATGAGGCGGTTTTAAGACTTTATTCGTCACCGGATCATAGTGTGGGCGTCCGTCTGGAAAAAGTTTCCCCATATTTGCTTGATGAACAATTGCCATCATCGGTTCTGGATTGATCCCCATTAAAGAAAACGTCCCATAAGTAAAATAAAGCAAGTCTGTCAAGGCATCCACTTGTTCAACGAGGGTGTCTGATCGTTTTTCTGATTTTTTTCGGACTTTTTCTTTCGCTGCTTCAACCGCTTGATGCATAGCTGCTACAGCGTGTTCAAATTCTTCTTCTCCGGCACTCGTTGCCGCTAGTAACTCAACTAATTCTTCCACTTTAAAACCGACACGATGACTTGCCTGCTCAATCGAAAGAATCGTTGGAGACGAGGCCCCGCTTGTATCAAAGGTCCGATGAAATTCCTCTGTCATCTCATAAGGTTTCATTTGAATTTACACTTCCTCTTCTTGATGAATGACACCATAATATTGCAAAGCTTTTTCAATTCCCTCTTGGTCATGGTTGTCAGTGACATAGTCTGCACTTTCTTTTGTTGCTGCTTCCGCATTCCCCATTGCAATGCCCACACCGACAGCTTCTAGCATTTCAATATCATTGAAGTGATCACCAAATGCCATCGTTTCAGCAAGTTCAATCCCTTGATCGGCCAAAAAGAACTGCATCCCGCGCACTTTCGAACCACCTTTTGGAACCAAATCTACCGCATAGGGATTTGAACGCTGGAAATCACAATTTGGTAGAGCCGCCTGTAATTTTTGATGTTCATAATCCGCACCAAACATCATGCATTGATAAATCGGTTCTTTTAAAATCCCTAGATGAGAATACCGATTGCTGCGTCTATTCGGGCTATATTTTTGTAAAATCAATTTTACTCGGCGAATGGGAAAACGTTTTGGAATAAAACGAATAAATTTTCGAACAAAACTCGATTCACCGATGCGCATTGTTAAACTGCCTTCTGTTCGGTTCTTTCCTCCAAAAAGAATTTGACGCGAATGATTGTTACTAAAAGCCACGATTTCTTCCACCACTTCTTTTTCAAATGCTCTGGCATAAATCAGACGTTCGTTCGTATAGACGTATTGTCCGTTATACGTCACAAACATATCCAAATCCAAGTCTTTTAAGATTTTTTTCAAGCTACTCGGACCCCGTCCAGTTGAAATGCCACATAGGACCCCCTGCTGTTGGGCTAGCATAATCGCTCTTTTCGTGCGCTTTGACACACGACCATTACTTGATAGCAAGGTACCATCCACATCAAAAAAAATTGCTTTAATCATCCGCTCACCGCCTTTTTTTGTAATGTTTATCATACCAATCCATCGAAAAAAACTCAAGTTTATTTTAACGAAAAAAACCTCAGAGATAGGTTTTAATCCCTATCTCCTGAGGTCTCCCATTCCATTTGCGCTCGACAACAAATCTCATTTTCAACTTTGATTTCATGAAGCGTTTCGATGGTTCCTTCCTTCTTTTTCACTTCAAAAAAACTCAGAACTTGGCAGCCATATAAGATTTCTTTTTCAAATCGCACACGAATCTTTTTAGGTAAATGATTCGTTAAAAAGGTGAAGCCTAATGGCGCAAATAACCAGTTAAAATAAACCGCGTTGTTTACATGCTGATTCTCATCTAAATCAAAAAAATGAATTTGAAAGGCCTGTGCTTCTCCTTGTTCAATTGGTAAAATATTCGACATTCGTTTAATCGAAGGCAACTTTTCACTTTTATAGGGTGCAATGATTTCCTCTTGAACACGAGCAATCTTTCGTGTCTTTTGATTCATTAAGGCAAAAACCGTTTCAATCTTCACCAACTCTTGGCCATCTTCAGCAAAAACCCAGAAGCTTCGATAACAAAAGAAACGGTTGTAAGCAGTTGCCTCTGTTTTAAACCGTACCTTTTCTCCGACTCTCGGTAATCGTGCAAGGGTTAAATCATAATCTGTAATGATCCAATTAAGTCCAAGCGCATGAATCGCATCTGTTCCACGTTCCAATAAATTACTTTGTTTTTCTGAGGCGGCAATCGCAACTGCTACTAACATTGAAATCGTCATTCGTCCATACATATCACATTCCCAATAAGCCACTTCATGCGGCATTTCGTACGTTAATCCCATTTTCTTCCCTTTCAAATTAAAGTGAATGCGAGAAAACACTGCTTGCCATTTTCCCGCATCCTTCTTTTTTTGGTTAAGCTAAAGCACCCATTGGATCCCAAGGAGCTAACATCGTTGGTGTCGCCTCAAAAGCGGCACGTTGTTCGACCGTTAACAAATCTTTATGAATCACAATTTGATAGGTGTATTCATCCATCCAAGCGTCACTAGCCACAAAAAATCCTTTCTCTCCGACTTTTTCACCCCAGCTATTTTCAACTTTCCATTTCGTCGGTAGCCCATCAATCAAATCGACCCCAGTTAAGACCATCGCATGTGTCATCAAGCTTTCACCGTAATCCAAACGTTGTCCTTTTGTCATTTCAAAATTGATTTCAAATAGCGCGTCCACATCAAACGCTTCTGTCGCCATAATCCCACTATCTCTCGTTGATGATTGGCCAACATCACAACCAAACCAAACAGACTCTCCTCGTTCTAGTTGCGCAATTGCAAGAGCTTTAAAGGTTTCCATCTCAACGTTTAAATAACGCACCTCTTTGCCTCCTACGACGTTTCCTAACATTTCAACCGTATAGGATTGATTGAATGGTTTGTCGGCAGTAGGCGCATTAATCACGCTAACATAGTCATCTAAGTTCACTCCAATATATTTCGCATAAAAGCTTTGGGGTGTCAACTGACGATCAAGGTGATAGTTTTTTTCTTCATCACGATACTCAAAATCAAATGTCGTCGGTGGGTTACCTAAGGACATCGCGAGAAAGTGATAAATTTCTTCAAGGAAACTTTCTTTTATCACTTGAATTTCTTCTCGACTTTTTCCTTCCGCAACCAAACGACGTAAAAGAATCGCATCTTTTCGTAATTTTTTATTTAAATAATGATTGATTTCAGAAGAATGGCTGGAATTATAGCTTTCTGGCATCACAGATTTAGGGACGGCACCATATTTTTGAAAGATTGAGACAATCATATCCCACTGGCCACCATCTTGCTGAGGTGTTTGAAGTAAAAAGGCCACCTTTCGACTTGTCAAATCTTCATTAGCCGTTTGTAAAATATTCTCATAGAAGTAATTGGCTTTTTCATACTTATCCCAAAAAAAAGTATAATTTTGAGAAAGTTCAAATTCTTTTAACTTAAAATCATGTAACATTTTATGACGAAACGTATTTAAAGCGGCAAACATCCAGCAGCGACCGGACTGTGCTTGGTTCGAAACTTTTCCGGTTTCAAGATCAATTGAAAAGACTGGCACATTATTTACGGTTGCTTGCATGTCTTCTGCTGAGGCTTTAATTCCATTTTTCACGACGCTGCGCTGGGATGTTACTTTCTTTTGGTTATCGACAAAACTTTGAGCAAATCTTTCTGTTAACGACATTGTGATTTCAGACATATTTGAGACTCCTTTTTCTTTGATACTGCTTATTCTACTCTTCTCATTTTAGAAACACAATCCTCTTTTCCTTTCTTTTCCGATCTTTTTGTATTATAATTACTGATACAAAGAGGTGAGAAAAATGATTTTTGATATCGATGAACAAAGGGAACTCCCGATCTATAAGCAAATTCAACAACAAATCATTCTTGGGATTGCCACCCAAAAACTATTTCCAGGAGAACAATTACCTTCCATTCGACAATTGAGTGATGAGTTAGGGATCAATCCGATGACAATCTCAAAAGCGTATGCTCGATTAAAAACAGATGGCTACTTGCAGACGGATCGTAGGAAGGGGACAACAATCACTTTCCCTCGACCTTTTGATCCATTAAAAAAGGAAAACTATTTAGAAAAATTAACATTGATTTTAGCTGATGGTTTTTTACACCAAGAAGACACAGAGACGATTTTATTGGATGTAAAAAAAGTGTTGGCGAATTTTGAAAAAGAGAGGGATAAGAAATGAATGTACTATTAATTGCTTTATTAATCTTCACTTATGGAATTCAAATTTTCACTTTAAGTTTGGCGGCCCGTCCTCACCAGCAAGTCATCCTAGAAAATACATTACCGAAAGAATCTCTTGGCCATCCTTTTGTTCGGGCTTTGTGTAAAAAATATCGACATACTTTATTCCTATTAGGTGCTTTTTTTAGCCTTAGCAGTACATCACTACTGTTTACTTCCTATGACTCTATTCAACTCACTATATTTTGGTTGCTTTTATTCAGCAGTTTGGGAGCCATGTATTTGTGTAAGATTTTTTATATTCACCGAATGAAAGAACTAGTAACTAACGAGCATTGGCAGCTTGAAATTGAACCAAAACGAATCGATACCAAACTTGTCTTAGAAAAAAATCAAAAGATGGTGGCTAGCTATTGGTTGTATCTTGCTTTTTTACCGACATTCCCTTTAGCTTGGTATACCTTTAAAGTAACAGATCTTCAAACGAGCATTCTTTTATTCCTTTGTCATACTGGTTTCTTTCTAATGATGCTATACATGTACCACTACGTCGGAAGAATTCCCGCTAAAAGCTTAACCAATCACCCTCAAACAAATAAACAGCTCAATGATCTAACCAAACATCACTGGTCTTTCCTCCTTGTTTTAACGAATTGGTGGATGCTACCGCTTTTGTTTTTACCCATTTTTATGATGGAAGCAGCTGGTATATTCGCAATTGTCCTAACGACACTTTTTATCGCAAGCTTACTGGGATTTGTTTTTTTTATCATCGGCTATCTCTACTTGCTCCGAAAAAAACAAGATACTCTATTAATGCAACAATCCGAGTATCGTTATAATGGAGAAGATGCTTATTGGCGCTACGGTGTTTATATCAATCCAGACGACCCAAAACTCTTTGTTCCCGATCGAATCGGGATGAATCTTGGAATCAATCTCGGACGGCGCTCAGGACAAGTGATCATGGGCGTGGTGACCTTGTTGTTAATCGTGACAATCTTTTTCACTCTCATTCCAAGTTATTTGTACGATTTCACAAAGAATCCTCTACAACTGTCGATTCACGAGCAAGCAATTCAACTCTCTGCTCCTTTAGCTAAGAGGCAAACGATTCCATTAGAAGACATTAAGGCAATTCAATTAGTCGACCGTTTACCGACTCCATTAATAAAAACCTTTGGTACAGCTACTGATAATTATGCAATCGGACGTTTTAGCAGCAACCAACACACGCTATATCTCTATGTTGACTATCATTCAAAACCGATTTTATGGATTCAAACAGCGGACGCCGATTATTATTATACAAATAAGATCGAAGCGAAAACGATTGAATTGTATCAAAAGTTAAAATAAAACAAAAAAAGAAGTTTTTTCAAAATTGAAAAAACTTCTTTTTTACTCCGGCAGTAGGACTCGAACCTACGACATCATGATTAACAGTCATGCGCTACTACCAACTGAGCTATGCCGGAATATGTATCTCATTCATCCTCAAAATTGAACTTTCTAAACGAATCATTCAATTATAAGGTAACGTTATTTAAAAATCAATCATTGATTTTTAAAGCCACCTGTCGGACTTGAACCGACGACCCCCACCTTACCATGGTGGTGCTCTACCAGCTGAGCTAAGGCGGCAAATGTTCAATTAGCACAAGACCTAGGATACCTAATTTCTGTTAAAAAGTCAAGTAACTAATTGAAAATAATTTGTTATATTTAACTTAGTAGACTTAAAAGATCCTGAACACTTTCTACTAACTCTGTTGCGCCTGCTTCCTTCAACTCTAATTCTGAACCAAATCCATATAAAACGCCGATACTATCAATCCCATTTTCTTTTGCACCAATAATATCATGCTTTCGATCACCGATCATCACTACTTGATCATAATCTGCAATTTTCGACTGCTCAAATACTCTTTTAATGACATCTGCTTTTTTTGAACGAGTTCCTGACAAATTAGCGCCATAGATTCCAGTAAAATACTGCGTATATTCTAAGTGTTCTAAAATATGTTCAGCAAAAGGCTCTGGTTTTGATGTAGCCAAATAAAGTTGACTCTTTTTCGCTAACTCCTGTAACACAGTTTTGATTCCGGGATAAGCATTCAATTGTAATATTCCTTTTTCCCGATAATATTCACGATAATAAGAAATTGCTTCTTGTGCTTCGCTTATATTCATCCCTAAGCCCATAAAGGAATCCTCTAATGGTGGCCCTATAAATGTTCTTAAAGTCTCTTCTAATAGCCTTTCTCGACCTAATTTACTCATTGCATAATTCACTGATTGGTAGATTCCTTGACTTGGTTCAATAATTGTTCCATCTAAATCAAATAAAAGATATTTCTTCTTCAAGTTTCTCTCCTCCAATACTTGATTGTAACAAAAAAGAACATCCATTTAGAATGTTCTTCGATTAAGACTCCGGCAGTAGGACTCGAACCTACGACATCATGATTAACAGTCATGCGCTACTACCAACTGAGCTATGCCGGAATAAGATACAACAGCGTGGCGACGTCCTGCTCTCACAAAGGGAAACCCTTCACTACAATCGGCGCTAAGAAGCTTAACTTCTGTGTTCGGCATGGGTACAGGTGTATCCTTCTCGCTATCGCCACCACACTATTTAATTATTGAGTAAACATTGCTCACTCAAAACTGGATTTGAAGAAATCATTGCGTCTTACCAAGACTATTTTAAGAACTTTGGTTAAGTCCTCGAACGATTAGTATCAGTCCGCTCCGTACATCACTGCACTT